>NZ_JBMDXM010000053.1:0-1063 GCF_048594345.1 Longimicrobium sp. | reverse complement strand
GGCGCTGCACCAGGGCACGCAGACGGTGCCGGCCGATTTCATCGGCGTGGTGAATCCGGCGCACCCGCATGCAGACAACCACGCCGCGCTGCTGTCGAACCTGCTCGCGCAGACCGAAGCGCTGGCCAACGGGTTTTCCGCCGAGGATCCGCAGAAGTCCTACCCCGGCAATCGGCCATCGACGCTGCTGCTGCTCGACCGGCTCGACCCGCGCAGCCTCGGCGCGCTGATCGCGCTCTACGAGCACAGCGTCTATGCGCAGTCGGTGCTGTGGGGCATCAACGCCTTCGATCAGTGGGGCGTCGAACTGGGCAAGCGCATCGCCGGCGAACTGCTGCCCGCGGTCCAGGGCCAGGACGTCGAGATCGCCGACCCGGTCACCCGCGCCCTGCTCGACGAACTGCGCGCACGCCGCAACGCCTGATCCGCGTCGACCTCCCGCGCGCGTTCGGGGCGACACGCGTAGCGCGTCAGGTGGGGCATGGCTTGTCGCACAAAGCGCCCCCATCCCAGCCTTCCCCCGCATGCGGGGGAAGGAGCACAAGCCAGCCTTCTCCCGTGTGCGGGGGAAGGCGCACAAGCCAGCTTCCCCCGTGTGCGGGGGAAGGGGCACAAGCCAGCCTTCTCCTGTGTGCGGGAGAAGGAGCACAAGCCAGCTTTCCCCCGTGTGCGGGGGAAGGAGCACAGGCCAGCCTTCTCCCGCTTGCGGGGGAAGGGGCACAAAGCGTATCCGTGCGTGTGGGAGTCGGCCGCGCGCCGCATGCTGAAGCCACCTCCCCCGCGTGCGGGGGAGGTCGGCGTGCGCAGCGCGCCGGGTGGGGGCGGCTTTGCGGCCCTGTCATTCCACCAACGCTGACCTGCCGCCAAGACAACCGTCGTTCGCCAACCGCGATCGACCGAACGCCGCATGCGATGTGCGGCGTCGTCACCGCGCGTCGTGCTGCGCCAGCGCCCATTCGACATGCTCGTCGACCAGCGCATCGCCCGAATGCCGGCGCGTGCGCAAGGCGGCAATGGTGTCGGGGGCGGTCGGCGCGTTGCCCAGCGCGACGGCGATATTGCG
>NZ_JBMDXM010000052.1:0-3399 GCF_048594345.1 Longimicrobium sp. | reverse complement strand
TCTACGCACACATCGACCGCGTCCGCGGGGCGCCCCCTCCGGGCCGGCACCACCGGCCCACCTCCCCCAAAAAAGACTGGGGGAGGTTGGGTGTGGAGGAGGGATTCGGGTGCTTCGGAGGGGTGGCGCGGGATGGTGAGCGCCCCCCCTCCCCGGCCCTCCCCCGCAAACAGCGCGGGGAAGGGAGGTGCGACGCACCTTTGGAAACGGGATGGAATTCTGCCCTCTCCGCGAGGAACGAGCGGGGAGGGGGCGGGGGAGGGGCACCGCGTCGGACGCAGCCGGATGCCCATTCGTCGAGCCTCGATCCGTCGGCAAACCCGCACCCGGACGCCTTGCGATACATCGCCCGTGTTGCCGTGAATCCACTTTGGCGCACAGGCACCATCAATCGAACGACTACACAGCGCCTGGAGGCGACGTGAGTGCTGGCATATCCTGGCTCGACCTGAAGCTGGGCGGGCGGATGCTGATCAAATATCCGGGGCTGGCTCTGGTGGGCGGGCTGGGGATGGCGGTGGCGATCGCCATCGGTGCGGGGATCTTCGACGTCACCTCCGCCATCTTCTACTCCACACTGCCGCTGGACGAGGGCGAGCGCGTGGTGCTTGTCGAGCAGTGGGACGCGGAGGCCAACAATCAGGAGCGCCACGTCGTCCACGACTTCGCCGAGTGGCGAGGCCAGCTCAAGTCGGTGCAGGACCTGGGCGCGTTCCGCACCGTTCCGCGCAACCTGGTCACGGCCGAGGGCGAGGCTGAGCAGGTCATCGTCGCCGAGATGACGGCGTCCGGCTTTCGCGTGGCGCGCGTGCCGCCGATGCTGGGCCGTCCGCTGGTGGACGGCGACGAGCGCGAGGGTGCGCCGCCGGTGGTGGTGATCGCCGAGGAGGTGTGGCGGACGCGCTTCGATTCCGATCCGCGCATCGTGGGGCGACAGGTGCGGCTGGGGAGCACGGTGCACACGGTGGTGGGGGTGATGCCGCCGGACTTCGCCTTTCCGGTGGACCACCGCTTCTGGGTGCCGCTGTGGATGGACCCGGCGGACTACGCGCGCCGCCAGGGGCCCGTGCTGAACGTCTTTGGGCGGCTGGCGCCGGGGGCCACGATGGAGAGCGCCGGCGCGGAGCTGGAGGCGCTGGGGCGGCGGGCGAGCGCGGAGCTGCCGCGGACGCACACACGGCTGCGGCCCCGCGTCCTGCCGTACACGGCCGTCTTCGCGGACCTGGACGAGCTGTGGCAGGTGCACGGGATGCGTTTTCTGGCCACGCTGCTGCTGGTGGTCGTGTGCGTGAACGTCGCGATCCTGGTGTACGCCCGCACGGCCGCCCGGCAGGGAGAGATGGCGGTGCGCAGCGCGCTGGGCGCCAGCCGCCGCCGCATCGTGGCGCAGCTGTTCGCGGAGGCGCTGCTGCTTTCCGCGGCGGCGGCGGTGGTGGGGCTGCTGATCGCGCGGCAGGCGCTGCGCAGCTTTGCCTTTCTGCTGCCGCCGCCGGGGAGCGGCGCGATCCCGTTCTGGATCGATTTTGGCCTGTCGCGCACCACGGTGCTGTACGTGGCGGCGCTGGCGATTGGCGCGGCGGTGATCGCCGGCGTGGTGCCGGCGGTGCAGGCGACGGGGCGGCTGATGCAGTCCACGCTGCACCAGCTGGGGGGCGCGACCGGGCTGCGGCTGGGGCGCACCTGGACGGTGCTGATCGTGGCGCAGGTGGCGTTCGCGGTGGCCGTGCTCCCCGCGGCCGTATCCAACACCTGGGAGTTCCTTCGCTACGGGATGGCGGCGCCGGGGTTCGAGGCGGGCGAGTTCCTGACCGTGCGGCTGAACATGGAGCGCGAGGTGCCGCCCACGGCAGACACGGCCGCGTACGACCGCGCCTTCGACGCGCGCTACGCGGGCGTGCAGGCGGAGCTGGCCCGGCGGCTGGAGGCGGAGCCCGGCGTGCGCGCGGTGACTTACGCCGCGCAGCTTCCCGGCCGCGAGCCGACGGTGCGGGTGGAGATCGACGGCGTGGCGCTACCGCCCTCCACCGCGGGGCACGAGGTGCTCTACGGGCGGGTGGATCCCGGCTTCTTCGACGCGTTCGACATCCCGCAGCTGGCGGGGCGGCGCTTTGGCGCGGTGGACCTGGGCGCGGCGTCGGCCGGCGTGATCGTCAACCGCAGCTTCGTCCGCCGGTACCTGGCGAATGGCGCCGCGCTGGGGCGCCGCATTCGGCACGTGGAGGGATACCGCGAAGGCGGCCGCGCGCGCACGCCGGAGGGGGTGCAGCCGGAGCGCTGGTACGAGATCGTGGGCGTGGTGGACGACTTTCCCAACGCGATGAGTCCCGGGACGGAGGCCCGTCTGTATCATCCCATGGCGCCCGGGCAGGTCTATCCGGTGAGCCTGGCGGTGCGGACGGACGGCGATCCGGCGGCGTTCTCCGGCAGGCTGCGGGAGATGGCGACGGCGCTGGACCCCGGCGTGTGGCCGCACGAGATTCTGCCGCTGGACCGGGTGCTGCGGCAGCTGCAGGTGGGGCTGCGCGTGGCGGCGCTGGCGCTCGCGCTGGTGACGCTGAGCGTGCTGCTGCTTTCCGCCGCCGGGATCTATGCGCTGATGTCGTTCACCGTCATGCAGCGGCGGCGGGAGATCGGCATCCGCACCGCGCTGGGTGCGGATTCGCGCCGCATTCTGCGCAGCATCTTTTCGCGCGCGGCGGGGCAGCTGGGGGCGGGGCTGCTGGTGGGGATGGTGGTGGCGGGCGTGCTGGAGCGCGCGTCCGGCGGGCTGCTGATCGTCGGCAACGGCGCCGTCCTCCTGCCGATGGTCGCGGCGCTGATGATGGCCGTAGGCCTGCTCGCCGCCGCCGGCCCGGCGCGCCGCGGCCTGCGCATTCAGCCGATGGACGCGTTGCGGAACGAGTAGGGAGCGGCGGACGGGAGAGGGAGGGCTCGGCTATGGATGCATCGAACTGGCGTCCGCCGGGCGCCCCCTCCGGGCCGGCACCACCGGCCCACCTCCCCCGAAACTGCCGGGGAGGTTGGGTGTTGGGCAGGTGGCGGTGAGCTTCGGAGGGCTCCGCGCAGGCGCCCCCTCCGGGCCGGCACCACCGGCCCACCTCCCCCGAAACTGCCGGGGGAGGTTGGGTGTGGGGCAGGCGACCGCGGGCTTCGGAAGGGGTGGGGCGGGATGGTGAGCCGCCCCCCTCCCCGGCCCTCCCCCGCAAACGGCGCGGGGGAGGGAGGTGCGACGCACCTTCGGTAACGGGATCGAAATTCTCCCCTCTCCGTGAGGAACGAACGGGGAGGGGCGAACTTCGTTGGCGGTTCCGGAGGTGCGTCGCACCTCCCTCCCCCGCGCCGTTTGCGGGGGAGGGTCGGGGCGGGGGGCGGCTCACCATCCCGCACAACCCCAACCGC
>NZ_JBMDXM010000051.1:0-89116 GCF_048594345.1 Longimicrobium sp. | reverse complement strand
GGGGGGCGGGGGGGGGGGGGGCGCTGGCCGCGGGGGGGGGGGGCGCCCGCGGGCGTGGCGCGGCCCCCCGTCCGGGGAATGCGGCGAACTCCCCCGTCAGCAGGGGCTCATGACGGGCAGCTGATCTTGAGCGTAAAGTAGTCTACGGTCGGGAAGTCGCTCAGGTAGATGGTGGCGGCCGTGCTGATGACGGTGTGCGGCCCGCGGAGCCACTGGAAGGTGCACCCGCTGTCGTACTTGAAGGCGTCCAGCTGTCCGGTGTAGCCGGTGTTCTCGGTCATGTACTGGCCGTCGTTTCCGTCCGCCTCCACGTCGCCCATCTGGTACCCGGTGCCGCTGGATACCGGCGTTGCCCAGCCCTTGGCGTACCCGCCGCTGCTCGAGCTGTACACACCCCCGCGGTACGTCACCGCGTCCACATAGATCTCACGCGTGCTGTTGACGCCCAGCGCCGGCTTGCCGGAGGGCTCAACGGGGCCGGCGTCGGCACATGCCGTAAGCGCGGTGCCGAAGGCGGCGGCAAACAGAAAGGCACGAATCCGCATTGCAATCTCCGTTGTGTGGGGATGGAGGAAATCCGCTTGTGTCGAGGTTAGTGCCATAATCTTTTCTTGTCAATTACTGTCGTTTAAAGATTTCATCGTATACGTCTTCCGGTTCATCCCCCTTCATGCCGTTGCCATCGATGGCTCCGAAGAACGAAGCCCCCGGATACGCTCCGAGCAGGGCTTTTTCGCGTCTGCACCTGCCACCACGCCCACTTTCTCCCGCCACTGGCGCAGACGAATCGCCCCTTTCTCGCCCGATGCCGAACCGGTTTATGGACACTCCTTGCGGTGTCGCCGCGGGCGGTGATACGAATCCACTTCGTTCACTTATTCCGCGCGACGCTCTTTCGCCGGGTTCACTCATTCGTTAACATCCATATGCGTGATGTTGTGCTCTACCGCACGCGGTCTGGGCGTCGCCCAGTGCAGGAGTTCCTGGATGCATTGACCCCCAAACAGGCGGACAAGATCGTTCGGATCATCGAGATGGTGCGTACGATGGAGAAGGTACCTGTGGAGTACTTCAAGAAGCTGTCGGGGACAGACAATCTATGGGAGGTTCGTGCCCAGCAAGGGGGTAACAACTTTCGTCTCCTAGGATTCTTTGATGGAAAGCGCCTCGTGGTCCTGGTATCGGGGTTTGCGAAGAAAACCGGGCGTACTCCGGTTCTGGAGATCGAGCTTGCTCATCAGCGGAAGCGGGACTACTTCAGCAGGGAAAGTCACGATGGATGACCTGGATCGTTACGTCGCTGAGCGAGCAGCTCGCGACCCGGAGTTCGTGGAAGGGTTTGAGCGCGGCCGGCGAGCGTTCAAGCTGGGCGTGATGCTCAAGGTGGCCCGGCAAGATGCGGGGTTGACTCAAGCGGAGGTCGCGAGCCGGCTTGGGACGCACAAGTCCGCGATCAGCCGTATGGAGAATCATGCGGAAGACATCCGCCTCTCAACGCTGCAGCGGTACGCGGAGGCTGTTGGTTGCATCCTTGCCTTGGAATTACGTCCGGAAGCCGAAGGAATGATCCCAACGGCCGTCCGTGCCGTGGCGGCCGAGGCCGAAGCGCAGCCTGCCCGCAAGCGTCCGCGTCGTACGCGCGCCACCGCTACCGCCGGCTGATCGCGCCATGGCTACCAAACTCGACAAGCCGATCAAGCGCGAGCTGGAGATCGACGGCAGGGCGTACATGGTCACCGTCTCGCCAGAGGGCGTGAAGGTGGTGGAGAAGGGGAAGCGGAAGGGGCATGAGATCTCGTGGACCGCGCTGGTCAGCGGTGACGCGGCGATCGCGGCCGAGCTGCGAGCCTCCCTCGACGCGCTTCCGCCGCAGAGGTAAGGACGTCGGGGGCTCGCACGAATCCCATACCATCTCCCGGATTTCGATGTGCAGTGAGGGGAACGATTTCACGCGGAGGCGCGGAGAAAACAGAAGAGGCGCGCAGGGAACGCCCGAAACGCCTCCACGCCTCATCAGTTCCTCCGCGCCTCCGCGTGATGCTTTTCCGGCGTTTCTCTGATTGCACAACGAACTGCGAGAAATGGTATCAGAAGCAAAACCGCCCCGGCGGCCGAGAGAGGCCGCCGGGGCGTGTTGTTCGGCACCAGCGTGGAGCTACATCGCCGCGCCGGTCTGGGCGGGGATCTGGCCGCAGACCACGGGCGCGCCCGGGTTGTCGCCGGAGCTGGCGTGGTAGGCCACGATGTGCTGGCCGTTCATCACCGTCGCCAGCGGAACCTGGATGGTGGTGCTGGAGCTCCCGGCGCCGTTCGACAGGGTGACGTCCTGCAGCGGAACCACCACCTCGCCCGGGGCGTCGCAGGTGCCCTGGTGGATGTGGCCGCTGTGCGTGCTGTTGCCCTGCGCGGTCAGGTTCACCATCACCATCGTTCCCTCGCCCTCGGACATGAACTGCGCCTGCCCAGTGACGCCCGAGGTGCCCACAGCGTTCATGGTCACCGTGTTGGCCGTGGCGGTCGCGCCGGTCATCGCGGTGTCGGTGGCCATGGGCGCGGCGGGGGTCATGCTGGTGGTGGTGTCCGTGACCATCGTGCCCTCGGCGGTGCCTTCCGCGGCCTCGTCTCCGCCGCCGCAGGCGGCGAGGGCGAACGGAAGCGCGGCCAGGGCCCAGAATTGAGTCGGTCTCATACGTTTTTCCCGGTGTGTGATGGGTGAATGCGCCCTGCACGACGTCCGGCGTGAAGGACGCGCCGGGGCTGTGCAAAGTTTGTGCAAACGTTGTGCGTTCATCCATCTGTTTCCATCGATGCGCCCGTTGCCGCCCCTCGGAACGGGAGCCCCGCCGCTCCCGCATGGTGAAGCCGCGCGCCCGGAAAACCTTCCGCAACGCCCTCGGGGCGAGCCAGGGCCCCGTGTTCGCGGCGGGCGCCGGACGCACCCGGAACGACCGACGCCCCGGCAGCCTGCGGAGGCCGCCGGGGCGTTCGCGTTCAGCGCGAGCGGTGGGCTACATGGCCTGGCCGGTGGAGCCGCCAGTCTGCTGGGCCGGGATCTGGCCGCAGACGGCGGGCGGGCCCGGGTTCTCGCCGGCGCCGGTGTGGTAGGCCACCATGTGCTGGCCGTTCGTCACGGCCGGGTAGCCGACGCTCACGGTGGTGGTGGACGTGCCGGTGCCGTTGGCCAGCACGACGTCCTGCAGCGGCGCCACCACCTGGCCCGGGCTTTCGCAGGTGCCCTGGTGAATGTGGCCGGACCGGGGGCCGTCACCCTGCCCGTTCAGGGTGATGGTGACCATCGTCTGCCCCGGGCCGTGCTCCATGAACTGGGCTTGGCCGGTGATGCCGGAGTTCCCCACCGCGTTCATCGTCACGGCGCCGCCGATGCCGGTGGCGCCGGTCATGGCGGTGTCCGCGCCGGCCTCGGTGCCGGGGGCGGTGGGCAGGGCGCCGCTATCGGGGAGCGACAGCACGGAGGTGGTGTCGTTGCCTGTATTCGCGCGATCACCCCCGCCGCCGCAGGCCACCAGGGCCAGCGGCAGGGCGAGCACGCAAAACGGGACCGGGTTCATCGCGTTCTCCTTGCCGGTATGATAGGGGCCTGCCCGTCAGCTGTCGCCGTACACCGGCACCGCCGCCCCGTTGACGGTTCCCGATGCAGCCGACGCGAGAAAGAGGATCACCCGCGCGATCTCGGCGGGCGGGGTCCACGCGTCGTAGCTCGCGCCGGGCATGGAGGCGCGGTTGGCGGGGGTGTCGATGGTGCCGGGGAGCACCGCGTTGGCGCGCACGCGGCCGCCGTTCTCCTCGGCGATGGCTTCCGTCAGCGTGAGGAGCGCGGCCTTGGAGATGGCGTAGGCCGCGTGTCCCTTTCGCCCCTTCACCGCCGCGCGCGACGAGACGAAGACCAGCGATCCGCCCTCCGCAAGCCGCGGGATGGCGGCGCGGGCCACGAGAAAGGCGCTGCGGAGGTTGATGGACATGATCGCGTCCCAGGCATGGACCGCCGTCTCGTGCAGGGCCGCGCCCCCCGCGTATCCGCCGACGGTGTGCACCACCGCGTCCATCCGCCCGCCCCAGCTGGCCGTCCGCGCCACGGCCTCGTCCGCGCCGGCCTCCGTCGCCAGGTCGGCGCGGAACCGCGTCAGGCGCTCCCCGTACCACGCGGCAAGGTCGTCGAGCGCGTCGGAAGCGCCGGAGCCGTGCGTGGGGACGGCCACACGCCAGCCGTCCTCGAGGAATGCCTCGGTTACGGCGCTTCCCAGCCTGCCCGACCCGCCGGTGACCAGCACGACACGCTCCATGATCCCTCGTGGTAATTGGTTGATGCAGAGGCTCGTTCGCGTCGCCGCGGGCCCTCTCCCCCGGACGGCCTTTCGCTTGTTCCTCGCGACGGCGTCCGGCCCCTCCCCCAACCCCGGGGGAGGGGTGGCGCGAATGGATGGTTGATCGCGCAATTCGGGCTTCGCCGCCCGCCTCGCATCAACGGCATCTCGCCACGCGCAGAAATCTCGCTCACAACCCCTCCCCCGAAGTGGGGGGAGGAGCCGCCGCGAGCCGCGAGGAACGAGCGGCGAAGACGGGCGGGGGAGAGGGCCCCGGGCGGCGTCGCAGGAACCCGCCTAGAAACCCACTTCCTCTTCCGTGGGATCCACGATCTTCGCGGCGGGCGCGCGGCCGGTCTTGCGGACCAGCTCCGCCAGGCGCTCCGCCAGTTCCGGCGTAAGGGCGCCTTCGCGAAGCCGCCACGCCCAGTTGCCCTCCGCCACGCCGGGCGTGTTCATCCGCGCCTGGCCGCCCAGGCCCAGCACGTCCTGCAGCGGCACGATGGCCCAGCCGGCGTTGGATTGCAGCACCGTCTCGATCAGCCGCCAGTGCATCTCGCCACCGCCGCCGGTCAGTTGGTCCACGGCGGCGCGCTCGGTGCGGCCGGTGTCGGCGTACCAGCCCAGGGCGGTGTCGTTGTCGTGCGTGCCGGTGTAGGCGACGGCGTTGTGCACGTAGTTGCTCGGCAGGTGCGGATTCCTGGGATCGTCCCCGCCGAACGCGAACTGCAGCACGCGCATGCCGGGAAGCTCCAGATCGTCGCGCAGCGCCTCCACCTCTTCGGTGATGATCCCCAGGTCTTCGGCGATCAGCGGCAGGCCGCCCAGCTCGCGGCGCACCGCGTCGAACAGCTTGCGGCCGGGGCCGGGCATCCATCGCCCGTGCATGGCCGTCTCCTCCTCCGCCGGCACCTCCCAGTAGCTCTCGAAGCCGCGAAAGTGGTCGATGCGCACCACGTCCACCATCGCCAGCGTGCGGCGGAACCGCTCGATCCACCAGCGGTAGCCCGTCTTCTCCAGCACGTCCCAGCTGTACAGCGGGTTGCCCCAGCGCTGGCCCGTCTTGCTGAAGTAGTCCGGCGGCACGCCCGACACCACGGTGGGCCGCAGCTGCTCGTCCAGCTCGAACAATTCCGGGTTGGCCCACACGTCCGCGCTGTCGTAGGCGACAAAGATGGGGACGTCGCCCACGATGCGGATGCCGTTGGCGTGCGCGTGGCGGCGCACGGCGGACCACTGCAGGTCGAACAGGTACTCCGCGTAGGCGTGCCGGTCGATGTCCGCAAAGTACTGGTGCCGCGCCTCTTCCAGCGCGTTGGGGTGGCGCTCCTTCAGCGGCGCCGGCCACTCCGCCCAGCTGGCGCCGCCGTGCGCGTCGCGCAGGGCACGGAAGAGTGCGTAGTCGTCCAGCCACGTCGCCTCTTCCTGGCGGAACGCGCGGAAGTCGGCGCGCAGCTCCTCGTCGTCGGCCAGCAGGGCGTACGCGGCGCGGACGACGTCCTCCTTCCAGCGCAGCGCGGCATGGAAGTCCAGATGGTCGTGATCCAGGTCCGGCGCGGCGGCGGCGTCCTCCGGCAGCAGGCCGTGCAGGTGCAGCTCCGCGGGGCTGATGAGCAGCGGGTTGCCGGCAAAGGCGCTGAGCGCGTTGTACGGCGAGCCGCCCTCGTTCACCGCCATCAGCGGCAGCGTCTGCCACAACGTCTGCCCCGCGGCCGCCAGCCAGTCCACGAACCGGAACGCCTGCTCTCCCAGGTCGCCCACGCCGGGGCCGGGAAGGGAAGTGGGATGCAGAAGGATGCCGCTGGCCCGCGCGCCGATGGTCGCCGACTCAGGCATCGGCCGCGGCGTCCAGCGCGGGGAGGACGTAGATGACCTCGGCGCGCTCCATCAGCAGCGTGTCGGGCACAGGCTCGCCGCCCTCCGGCGCGTCGTCGCGGCAGACGCGGAACAGGCGGTATCCGTCCGCATCATCCACAAAGCGGGTGAAGTCCATCTCCCGCGGCTCCGCCCACACCTTGTTGATCACGATCCACCCGCGCACGCCGCCATCGTCCGTCGTGCGCTGCAGCACCAGCGTGTCGCCGCGCAGGTCGCCGACGGGGCGCAGGTGGCCTTCGCCCTGGAGCAGCGGGTGCGCCAGCTTGAGCCGGTTCACGCGGGTGACAAAGGCGCGCAGGTCCCAGTGGCGGCGCTCCCAGTCCGTCGGCATGGACTCGACGACGTTCACCTGCTTGCGGAAGCCGAACTCGTAGCCCACGGGCATCATCACCCCGGCGCTGAACGCGGCGGCCACGGCGTAGCGCTGGCGCTGCACCTCCTCGCGCCCGCCGCTTTCCTCCGCCATGCGCGGCGTGTCGTGCGATTCTGGAAAGGCGATGGAGGGGGCGATGCGGCCGAACTTCTCGTGCTGGTCCAGCGCCCACGACTCGCTGAGGTTCCACCACTTGGACGAGTTGAAGAAATAGTCGAACCCGGCGGACTTGAGGCCCACCACGTCTTCCACCGGCGCCCCCAGCGTCTCGGCGAAGAAGACGACTTCGCGGTCGATGGATTTCGCTTCGCGGATCAGGTAGCTCCACAGCTCCGCGGGCACCTTGTACGCGGCGTCGCAACGAAAGCCCTTGAAGCCCAGGTCGATGGCCTCGCGGACGATCTGCGCCCAGTACTTCCACAGCCCCTCGCGGTCGTGCTGGCTGCGGTTGTCGATCTCCGCCAGGTCGCCCCAGACGGTGCGCTTCGACGGATCGTCCGGATCCACCGCGAACGGGCTCTTCACCTCGCCGTTCTCCCACTCGTACCAGCCGGGGTGCTGCTGGATGAGCGGCGAGTCCTTGGAGGTGTGGTTGACCACCAGGTCCATCACCGGCTTCATCCCCATCTGCCGGATCTGCCGCAACGCGTAGCGCAGCGGCTCCAGCGACGCCGGGTCGGCGCCGGCGGGGAGAAAGAGCGGGTTGATCCGCCGGAAGTCCTTGACCGCGTACAGGCTGCCGCTGAAGCCGGGAAAGTGCCACGGGTTCAGGTACAGCCACTCGAACTCCATCTCCCGCGCGCGGCGGGCGTGCTCTGCCCAGCGCGTGGTGGGGCCTACGAGGCGCTGGAACAGGTTGTAGAGCAGGGGCGGCTTCACGCGCGGCCTCCCAGGATGGCGCGGATCCCTTCCAGCGGCACCCACAGCCAGTCGGGGCGGTTGTTCATCTCGTAGCCCAGCTCGTACACGGCCTTTTCCAACTCGAACACGGCCAGCGCGCGCGCCAGCACGTCGGGGTCGCTGGGGATGATGGGCGAGCCCTGCGCCGTCTGCACGTACGCGTTCAGGAACAGGCTGCGCGCCTCGCGCTCCCACGCGGCGGCCCAGCGCTCCACCGACATCTGCACGCGCAGGTCGCCGGTCTTGTACTCGTTCATGGCCACGCGCACGGCGTAGTTGAACGAGCGCAGCATGCCCGCCACGTCGCGCAGCACCGTCTGCTTTCCGCGGCGGTCGGCCAGTGGCCTGGCGGGCTCGCCCTCGAAGTCCAGCACGTACCACTCGCTGCCGTCCGGCGCGTTCTGGTTGGCGCGCAGCACCTGGCCCAGGTGGTAGTCGCCGTGGATGCGCACCTTCACGGTGTCGCCGCTCAGCGCGCGCAGGTCCTCGGCCAGGTGGCGCAGGTCGGGCGCGGCGCGGACGACCTCGCGCAGCGGCTCGCGCACGTTCGCGCTGAACGATCCGGGGATGGCCTCCAGCTGCCGCCCCAGGTCGTGCAGCACGGTATCCACCTGCTTGCGGAAGCCCTCGATGGCGCGCTGCACGTCGTCCTCGCCCACCGGCTCGGGCGCGAACGCGGCGTCGTCATCCACCGACGCCAGCGCCAGGTGCATGCGCGCCGTGGTCTCGCCCAGCCGCGCGATGGCGGGAAAGAAGTCGCCCGCCATCCGCCGCATCCCCTCCTGCCCGTTGAGCGTGTCGGGGTCCGCGGCGCTGCGGCTGGCGGCGCTGAGATATCGATCGAGCGCCTTGAGCGCCACGCTCCACGCGTCGCCGCCGTTGGGGACGAACTGATAGACGCCGGCCACCGCGTGCGATTCGCCGCCGTCCGCGGGCGTGTAGTCCAGCCACCCGGCCAGCGCGGGGACGGAGCGGAAGCCGGCTTTTTCCACCAGGAAGCGCGTGACCTCCAGGTCCGGGTTGATCCCCGCCTCCAGCTTGCGGTAGATCTTCATCACCAGCGCGTCGCCGAACACGATGGAGGTGTTGCTCTGCTCCGCGCCGATCATCCGCACCGGGCCGCGCGGCGCATCCGGCAGGTCCACCGACGTCGCGTGGCCCTGGAATGCGCCTGAGCGACCCTCGATGGTCTGCTCGCCCAGGATGGTATCCAGCAGCGTTCCCGCGATGCGCCGCTCGCTCACGGCCTCGTACACGCGCGCCTCGCCGCGCAGGGTGGCGTGCGTAACGATGGGCTCGGGCCCGGTGCCCGGCGCGGCGACGGGGTGCAGGGTGGAGGGAAGAAGGTAGAGGTCCTTCCCCCCTTCCATGAAGCGCACTTCCAGCAGCGCCAGGATGACGTTGGGCGCGCGCTCCGCCTGCAGCACGCCGTGGTCGTGCAGGCAGATTTCCTGGACCTCGCGCGCCTTGTCGCGGAACCAGCGCTGGCGCAGCAGCCACTCGCGCGGCAGGGCGCTGAACGCCTCGGCCACCGCCTGCGGATCGCCCAGGAGCGCCGCCTCCTGCGCGGCCCACTCTTCCGGCATCTGCCAGAAGTCCTCATCCCCCGCCGCGCGCACCTGCCGCAGCGCAAACCAGAAAAAGCCGTACGGGCTCAGCGTGATGGCGTACGGCGTCCCATCCACCGCGGGGAACGCGGTTTCGCCCAGCAGCTCGATGGGCGTGTATCCGCTGTATCCCGCCAGGTCCAGCTGCACCGCCTGCGCGCTGGCGGACAGGTTGTTGACCACCAGGATCACGTCGCCCTGGTACTCGCGGATGTACGCCAGGACGTGCGGGTTCTCGGGCTGCAGAAAGGTGATGGTTCCGCGGCCGAACGCCCGGTGCTGCTTGCGGACGCGGATGAGGCGCTTGGTCCAGTTGAGCAGGGAGAACGGCGACCGCTCCTGCGCCTCGACGTTGACCGCCTGGTAGCCGTAGACGGCGTCGCTGATGGCGGGCAGGTACAGCCGCTCCGGCTCCGCGCGGCTGAAGCCGGCGTTGCGGTCCGGGGACCACTGCATGGGGGTGCGCACGCCGTCGCGGTCGCCCAGCCACACGTTGTCGCCCATCCCGATCTCGTCGCCGTAGTAGATGATCGGCGAGCCCGGCATGGTGAAGAGGATGCTGTTCAGCAGCTCGATCTTGCGCCGGTCGTTCTCCATCAGCGGCGCAAGCCGGCGGCGAATTCCTAAGTTGATGCGCATCCGCGGGTCCGCCGCGTACTCGCGGTACATGTAGTCGCGCTCCTCGTCGGTCACCATCTCCAGGGTGAGCTCGTCGTGGTTGCGCAGGAACATGCACCACTGGCAGTCGTCGGGGATGGCCGGCGTGCGCTCGATGATCTCCACGATCGGCTTCCGGATCCCCTGCCGCACCGCCATGAAAATCCGCGGCATGAGGGGAAAGTGGAACGCCATCTGGAACTCTTCGCCCTCCGGCCCAAAGTACGGCCGCACGTCCTCGGGCCACTGGTTGGCTTCGGCGAGGAGGATGCGGCCGGGATACCTGGAATCCAGCCGGACGCGGAACTCCTTGAGGATGTCGTGCGTCTCGGGCAGGTTCTCGCAGATGGTGCCTTCGCGCTCGATCAGGTACGGCACCGCGTCGGCGCGGAACCCGTCCAGGCCGCGCTCCAGCCAGTACTCCATCACCTGGAACATCGTCTCTTTGACGACCGGGTTGTCCCAGTTGAGGTCCGGCTGGTGGCTGAAGAAGCGGTGCCAGTAGTACTGCTGCGCCACCGGGTCCCAGGTCCAGTTGCTGGGCTCGGTGTCGGTAAAGATGATGCGCGCTTCCTTGTAGAGCGTGTCGTCGTCGCTCCACACGTAGAAGTCTCGCTCCGGGCTGCCCTTGGGCGCCCGCCGCGCGCGCTGGAACCAGGGGTGGTCGCTGCTGGTGTGGTTCAGCACCAGGTCGGCGATCACCTTCAGCCCGCGCTTGTGCGCCTCGTCCAAGAACTGCTGCACCTGGTCGATGGTGCCGTAGTTGGGATGGATGCCGTAGTAGTCGGCGATGTCGTAGCCGTCGTCGCGCAGCGGGCTGGGGTAGAACGGCAGCAGCCAGATGACGTCGACGCCCAGGCTGGCCACGTAGTCCAGCCGCTGGATGAGCCCCGCGAAGTCACCCACTCCGTCGCCGGACGAGTCCTGGAAGGCCTTGACGTGCAACTCGTAGAAAACCGCATCCTTGTACCACAGCGTGTCGGCGCTCAACGCGGGGCTCCCTGTGTCTGGCTCTCAGTGTCTGCTTGGTCCGCGCCTTGGGGCGGAGCTCTACGCGGGCGCTGGCTTGCGTGGCAGGACCGGCCCGGCGGTTGCGGGCGCGGCTGCAGGAACTGCGCCGGGGGTGGGGGCAGATAATCGACAGTGACATCTGCGCGCATGCTCGTCCGAGGGCAGTCTTGCGCTTAGCCCCTGTCCCCCTGACTTTATGTCGTTTGGCAGACCTTCCTCCGAATACGGAGGACAACTACATTTGCCATCACCCATCAGTAGACCAACAACTTCAATGCTACCGGCCCCCATGTTTGCAATAGTAGCTCCAGATTCCTCGAGCACCGCCCACCCTGCTATGCCAGTTAGCGGCGAAACATTTGCGTCGGCAATCTTTATCGGTGTATTGGGAGGTATTGCGTCTTGGATGCTAATTCAAGCGGCGTCAGCATTATTTTGGAATACAGTGTTGCCGTTTTACCAGAGGAAAGTATATCGAGGTGTCGATCTGAATGGCACTTGGGTCGGAGAACAGGATCGCCCCGGCCGCGGCAACTTCAAATTCGAACTAGCACTCAGTCAAACCGGCCATCGTCTGTCCGGAACGTTGCGAACGACGGATAAGTACCCCGATGGACGTATCTTCACTGACAGCCTTGTCGCCGAGGGTATGATCTCCGACGGGTCGGTTTTGCTCACTTATCACGGAACGGCGGGACGTATTGGATTAGGCGCCGTGCTCCTGCAAGTACGAGACGCTGGTGACACACTTATGGGCGCCGTTATGTTCTTGAAGGCTGTCTCGAGCGAAGTCGGTGCCGACGAAGATCTCGTACTCACCCGAAGGGCCTAAAAATGACTACAATGTGGGATAATGTTTATCTGACGCGGCCAGATTGGGCGGGTGATTGCGGATCTGGGTTCCTGTTGGATCTAGTCCCTGAGTTCACTGGGTCTGGCAAGCGAATTTTGGATGTCGGATGCGGTACCGGCCGAAACACACTCCTGTTTGCTTCGGGTGGAACTCACATCGACTGCATAGACGTTTCACGAGTTGCACTCGATCGCCTCCAACGCAGAGTTGCGGGGTCTGACTGCACTGTGACGACGTATTGTACAGACATCCGAGCACACAATCTTCCCGACGCAGTTTACGACCTCATTATCTGCCACGGGTTCATAAACTCACTGCCGAAGACCGATTGGCAGTCCCTCGCTCGCACCTTCCGCCGTTCCCTCAAGGAAGGTGGCGTTCTGGAGATTGCCGCATTCACGAATGATTCACCTGACGAAACGCCGAGCGAGACCATCGTTGCGTTGGCGGACCCAGCCGAAATGATTAGCCTTTTTGCGAATTTACAAGTCGAGAGGCGAGATGGTCGTGTGTTCAAGCACAGTCACTCACCATCAGGTGAACACACTCACTCGATTGAAAGATTCATCTTCAGAAAACGCTCCTCCCCAAGCGCATTTCCTGTCAGCGCTCCCTACGAGCCTGCCATCGCAGTATTTGGTCCCACCTCACCAATCTACGCGGCTAGGGCACTCGGCGTTGATCCGTCGTATCATGTCAATGCAGCGCGTGACATTGGCCATTTCTTGGCAGATAATCAAATGACCTTTGTTGGTGTGCCCGATAAAGGTTTGCCACGAGAATGCTTCTACGCAATGCTAGAACGCGATTCAGCCGCGTCCGCCGTTGTCCTCGCCCCTAGACTGGTCTTGGACGGGTGTCTTATCTCACAGCCATGGGTTGCGGACCTCTGTGACCGGTTCCCCAACGCGACACTTCAGTTGGTTGAGGATATCACTTGGCCTGAGCAGGTGGTGCACATCTCTCAGAGAGCAAACGCCTGCGTTGTGCTAGGCCTGTCATGTGGTGGGATTGCTGAGATTGGTTGGACTAAGTGGACGAAAACCCCCGTATTTGCATCCCGCGATCTCTGCTCCAGCCTACCCGCAGAGGTGACAGATCAGCTGAGTTATTTTGATACACCCGATTACCAGTCGTTGATCTCAAAGCTTCGTGCGCACGTAGTGCATAAGTACATTAAGATGGGGTAATTTGGGGTAGTCGATTGCGATGGTGTAACTGCTTGTATCTCCCCACTCCAGTACAGCTTCCGTCCGCGCGCGTTCCGGTCGAACTGGCCCGAGTTTCAGTGCGCTGACCACACAGTAACGGCCTTCCTAGCTGCGCGCAGATCATCGCCGAACTCCAGCACGGCCTCCGCCACGAGCAGGTCCATCGCCAACTCCTCCTCCGGCGCCACACGCGCAAGCTTGATGCTGGAGTTCGCGATGGCCTCGAACGCGCCGAAGCGGTCCGACAGCATCTCCAGCAGCCGCGTGGGCGAGACTCGCGTCCTTGGTTAAAATGCCATCATTCTAAACCGACTGGCAGATGAATAACAAACCGCTTTCTTCATCGATGATCGTATATGGAGCCTTATACGTCCTCCTTGTCACGGCTTGCGAGTCGGCCCCACAGTCCAACTCCTTTCCCCCAGACCGCACGTCCTACACGCAGGTGGAGGCGCCGGAGAATACCAGCTATGGCAGAGTTTCCCGTTTCTCATCGCGCATCGCAGTGCCCTTGGGACGTACGCGTGGGGAGCTCACGGTGACTTTGGAGCAGGCAGCGAGAAAGCTTGCAGCAGAAACCGGCGCCGATGCCGTAATGGTGTTCGCTTACCGAGAGGGCGACAGCGCCTCGGGTTTCTACAGCGCGGGCCGGGCGATCTACGCACCGCATGGAAAATGGGAAGATGCTGATACAGGTGGCCCCATGCGAGTACAAGTCGAGCTGAACGATTTGTACTTTGCGCCGCCTGCTACCCACGCTGCTGTTGGAGATACGGTTTTCCTCACCAACTCCTACGACGATCGGGTGTCTATCTCGAGGGACTACGGCGCCTGGGGGGACGAAGATATCGTTGCTCGCGTTGCGAATGGCGGCCGAGCAATCGTCCTAGAGTTCCGATCAGAACCAATGGGCGACCAAGAGTTCATGCGGTACCGCATTCGCACCCTTCCTCCTGCTCCGCCACACGGAGGCTGGGTGCACAAGGATCAAGCCCCCGCGGCAATGGGTGCGGAATCTGATCCCCGTAAAAATTCAGGGGATCACTGATGCGTTCTCGCCTGGCCGGCAAACATTCGCCGACTTCAACCCAGCACGCACTGGTTCTCGCCCGCAAGTCTGCTGGCTGCGCGTAGATCATCGCCGAATTCTAGGATGGCCTCGGCCACGTCTACATCCATCGCCAACTCCTCCTCCGGCGCCACGCGCGCGAGCTTGATGCTGGAGTTCGCGATTGCCTCGAACGCGCCGAAGCGGTCCGAGGCCATCGCCGGGAAAACCCCCGCCTGCTTAGTCCACCTCTGAGTTCGATCTTGCGCACGTACGAGCAGCGGCCTTGGCCGTCCGCAGATCCTCCCCAAACTCCAGCACCGCCTCTGCTACGAGCACGTCCATCGCCAACTCCTCCTCCGGCGCCACGCGCGCGAGCTTGATGCTGGAATTCGCGATGGCCTCGAACGCGCCGAAGCGGTCCGACAGCATCTCCAGCAGCCGCGTGGGCGAGGGCTTCTGATCACAATCGCTGATTCGCATCTTTTCCTCCTCGCTGTGGGATGTGGGCTCCCTGTCGACAGCGCAGCGGAAAGTGTGTAGAATGGGAGCTTGGCCGGCAGCACCATCTCTCCACTCGCTCGCACGCGTCACCTTGCAACTCACGTCGTACCCGCCGCGCCCGTACTGCCTCGCACTCAGGTATCCTCCTTCGCCTGTCTCCAGTAGAGACGAAGCCGGATGCAGCCTGTCTCTATTGGAGACAATGTTAACAGGTTCTGCCTCTCGGGTCAATCCTCGCGGGGTGGCGAACTGATGCAGCGGTTTGGCGAGAAGCTACACGCGTTGCGAACCGCGCACGAACTCACGCTGCAGCAGTTGGCGGCGGAACTCGGATACGCCACGCACGCGTACATCAGCGAGCTTGAGAGCGGGAAGAAAGTGCCGACAGCGGCGCTAGTGTTGAAGGTGGCGCGGAGGTTTGGCGTGAGCACGGACGTGCTGATGAAGGATGAACTAGACCTGAAAGAATGAGTTTTTGTTCGGGGTTGATCGTCAGAAAGATTGTTCTTGGTTCCCACTAACTCTGAGGTCTGGACGGTATGGAATCCGACCTACAACCACATCGTGACCTTACTCCTGCTGCGTGCAGATCGATCGTTCAGGCGCTCGGGAAAGCCGAATCATCTTTTCGAAGTTGGGGTGTTCGGATACCTCCACAGGCCGCTCTTCGGCAGGCGAAGAGATGGTTGTCGGAATTAGGTACCAGAGACACCTTGTTAGATCTCAACGCTGCAGATCTAAAGAAGACCTCCGAAGCCGTTGCCCTCGCCGTGGATCTCTACCACATCTCAACTACGCTCGGCAACGATCCTCATCCTTTAGTCGGCGCAGAATTGGGACAGACAGTCCGTGGAGCACCCCCGTCAAATGGCTCGGTCCAGGACTTTATTGCGCAGTTCTGGATTGGAACGCTCTTAGCGCAGTCTGGACTCAAGCCACGGATAGAAGCGTTTGATCGAATGGATGAAACTCGTCCGGATTTCTTAGCCGAATGGGGAACGATGGATTTCGTAGTTGAGGTGAAGTGTCCCAAGAGCCGCGAGAGTGCAAAGCGCGCAGTGTCAACCGCTGCCAACCAGCTTCGAGGTAAGCCCCAACCGGCTGTCATTGCTGTAGACGCTACCTACGCTTTTGGCATCGATCCCACCTTCATCAGTCGTGAAGGGAATGATCGTGTGCGAGACCAGTTCCGCGCAGCCCATACTGCCCTGCATAATGCACTCGTGAAGCATGTTGAAGGATACCGACGTTCCGACAAGTTTTCCCGTGTCGCTGTGTTGTTCTCGTTCGTACGATTCTGGTCGTGGCATATCGAGTCGTCGGCTGAACGCGATGCGGGGATCATATTGATCTCAACTGCCTTTCCCACAGCCTGTCACGGCTTGGTGTCGAGGCACGCCGACGGTTTCCAGCGTTCGCTACCGAAAGGCATCCAACAACTCACCGGAAATCCTCCGCAGCTGAAATGGACTTAGCTTAGGAGCGCCCTCCTTGTGGTGCCGATATTATAGTTGGGATTCGTCGTCCATGCGGGCTACCCCTAGACCTATGCATAACGTGTACGGCATGCTCTCCCATCGCAGGATGGGCGTTGCAGCCCCACAAGAGGACATCTCAGTGGAACCAGATTTCCCAGCCTCGTCAGTCGTTTCTTCGTTTCGGCGAGTTGAACGGATGCTCAACGATGTTGTCGAGGATCTTCCATACTCAGATGAACATTTGGATGTATGGTCCCCATACCTCGTAACAATTCTGCTCGAGGCTTGTAGCCAGCTTGACTCCCTGTGGAAAGCAAAGTCCCGACAGACTGGATCAGGCTCTAAGGACCCGAAGATAACAGACTATTTCGCTAGCTTCGGCAGCGACGTTGCTGACCGTTGGTTGGTTTTCTGGGGTGAGCAGGGGATGCGCGTCCAACCCTTCGCCTCTTGGACAGGCGCCGCCACATACAAACCCCTCGATTGGTGGCAAGCTTACAACAGTGTGAAGCACGACCGGCTGGCGAATCGCAGGCAGGCGAAACTCCGACACGCGGTCGATGCAGTGGCAGGGCTTTTCGTCGCAATCTTACGCTCTCCGGAATGCGCCACCGCGGTCGCGCATGAGGGGTGGATTGATCCATCCCCGGGGGCGTTGGGTATCCAAGCCGAGGATTTGCTGTCAGATGATTCTCGGGCACGCCCAATTGTAGTGGAATCCGTGCTTCTCTCTCATTCTGTAAAGTTGGCATGGAAACCAGGCTCTCCACAACACATCATGAGTAGCGGTCGGGTTGGGAGCGAACGCTTCCGAAGCTGGTGTGCACAGCATGGTCTCTCTCATTGGGAAGAGTGAGTCACCCAACCCATTCGTCGGCGATCTCGCAGCCGCCGGCGCGCAGCGGGCTGGCGTAGAACGGCAGCAGCCAGATGACGTCGACGCCCAGGCTGGCCACGTAGTCCAGCCGCTGGACGAGCCCCGCGAAGTCATTACGTAAGCACGCGCCCCTCCACATCGAACACCTCACCTCCCTTGAGCCGATTCGTGGGCGTGCGGCGTACTCACGAACGTTCAGGCTTGTGCCCGGGGCAAGGCAGTCATCATAATCTCGCGGGTGCTGAATTTCGTCATCAGACGGGAGGGTGAATTTTCCAGAGCCGGACGGCGGCCATGCGGGACGCCCGGCGGCGCGCGGAGCCAGGAGATCTCCCGGGCTCTTGCGCGGGGAGTGTTGAAGGGGCCGTAGATACCCGAGAACTCATGCGGTGCAATCAACATAATTCGACAGGGGAGATCATGGCGAAATTCACCGGTGGCATCCTGCCCGTGGAAATCCTGCCCAGTGAGAACATCCAGGAATCCGGCAGGAACTCGGGCGGCACGTCGAGCTTCGTCTGCCCGCCTGAGTGCGTGATCGTGGGGCGGTGGCATTCAGGGGACGAGAACGGCTACACGCGATACTGGTACGCCCGCCTCCTTTCCGCCGCGCTCATCCCGTACTACAACGACGAAGAAGTAGAAACCAGCCCCGGAATCCAGGAGTCCGGGAAGAGCTCTGGCGGCCAGTCATCGTTCATCTGCCCCGACAACTACGTCATCGTGGGACGCAGCCACGACGGCGACGAGAACGGCCTTACCTACTACAAGTACGTTGCCCTGCGCTACAACGACGACGTGCTGATGACCAGCGATCCCGTCTGGAGCGACTGGATGCAGGAGTCCGGCACGAGCTCCAGCGGGTATTCGGAGTTCGTGTGCCCGCCCGGCACGGTGATGACGGGCCGGGAGCACAAGGGCGACGAGAACGGCGACACCCGCTACCGCTACTCGCGCCTCTGGTTTCTGCAGGAGGACGGCGGGCGCGTGCAGGTGGATACGCGGGTGATGACGGAGGGCGTGTCGGTGACGGAATCCTCCGGTCAGTGGGCCATTGCCCCGGAAAACCAGGTGATGACGGAACGCCGCCACCAGGGCGACGAGAACGGCACCACCACGTACGCGTTCAGCTACTGCCACCTGGTGCTGGACGCGGACGACGTTACGGTGGGCCCCGCCCTGTGGACCGGCTGGATGCAGGAGTCTGGCAAGAGCTCGGTGGGATACTCGGAGTTCATCTGCCCGCCCGGTGCGGTGATGACGGGCCGGGAGCACCAGGGCGACGAGAACGGGAACACGCGCTATCAGTACGCGGACGTGCGCTACAACGGGCTGCTGACCTCTACCACGCCGGGGGCCTGGAGCACCCCTGAAAGGGAATCCAGCGGCACGCTGCAGATGGCCCCCGTTGGCGAGGTGATGGTGGGCCGCAAGCATTCGGGCGACGAGAACGGCTACACCGAATACAAGTATTCGTACATCGACACGCCCGACAACACCCGTACCGCGCACGACGAGTGCTTCTCCGCTGCCCGGACCGCGCGTGACACCCCGCCGCGGTACCCGGTGGGGTGGATGCCGTACCTGGCAGACTGGGTTCGGTACGTCCGCTCGTTCTATCCCATCTATCGCTACCACAGCCCGGAAGAGATCGACGGTGTGGGTGTGCTGATGGGAGTGTACGGCGCAAAGCTGTGGGGCAACCAACTCAAGCGGCAGCGGTGCGAGGAAGTGCGACCGCGGGACAAGTCCGAGGGCCACTATTCATGGGTGCTGGTGCCCAATGGCGACATGTTGTACGCCTGGAACTCCCAGCTTGCCCTGGAAGAAAGGAACTACACCCGCCACAGCGACCTGAACCAGGGTGAGGCCGTGACGTGCGCGGGGGAGTTCTACCTGACGTACAACAACTTTGGCCAGCTGTGGTGCCAGGACCTCTACATCGAGCTCAACGACAGCTCCGGGCACTACAAGCCCAACGGCCCCAAGTGCTTCCGTTACGTGATCGACACGCTGGTGGGCCTGGGGATCGCGACGGAAAGCATCAACGTCTTTACCCGCAACCGGTGATCCGTGCGGCGCCGGCGCCCTGTGCGGGGAAGGATCCGGGCCCGGCGCCCGGGACTCCACACATACCTTCCATGAAGAACCTCTTCGACCCGGCGGCCGCGGCTGAAATAAAGGCGCGGCTGCCAAACCTGCGGCCGGAGAGCGAGCGGCGGTGGGGCACGATGAACGCGGCGCAGGCGGTCGCGCACTGCGTTGCGGGGCTGGAGATGGCGCTCGGCGACACGCGGCCCAGGCGGGCGCTCGCCGGCCGCATCTTCGGCCCTATCGTCAAGCGGCTGGCGCTGGGGAACAATGCGCCGTTTCGCCGCAACACGCCCACGGTGCCGGAGATGGTGGTGGCGGACGCGCGGGAGCTGGATGCCGAGCGCGAGCGCCTGTCCGGGTTAATCGACCGGTTTGCCCGGCGGGCTGCACCACTCACCCGCACAGCTTCTTCGGCCCGCTCACCCCGCAGCAGTGGGCCGAGCTCATATACAAGCACCCGGATCATCATCTAGGGCAGTTCGGGGCGTAGGCGTTGCGGCGGATGCCGCGCGATCGCCGCACACCTGGCCGCGAGTTCGCACCAGAGGAGCGCCAGCACATGGCAGACGCATTCAGGATGGTGGTCGCCAACATCTACTCGCTCCCGGATGGCCTGTCGTGACCGGGCGGATTGAATTGAATCCGGACGTGTCCGAGTGGGAGACGACCTGGTTCTGCGTGGGGCGCTTGGACGCTTTCCTGTTCAGATCACCTCCATTCAGAAGTTCCGCAAAGTGCTCAAGGAGGCGGGTGTGGGACCAGAACCGCTGGGGATCGGGCTCTCCGGCATTGAGCAACACCAGTTTCGTAACGGCGACCTTCTGGTCTCGGAAACATCCATGCATGGGCCGGGGCGGGCAGCGACTTCGTGGTTGAGCGCCATTCGAGCGTGGTTGACGCGCTGACGTTCGGCGTGTGGGGCAGATCTAAGTCCATCGCCCACTCCTCCTCTGGCGCCACGCGCGCGAGCTTGATGCTGGAGTTCGCGATGGCCTCGAACGCGCCGAATCGGTCCGACAGCATCTCCAGCAGCCGTGTGGGCGAGGCTCCCTGCTGAATCCCCATCATCGCCAAGCCCTCGCGACAGCCGGGGCCGAATCTGCGCCCGAGTAAAGATTCAGGGGCTCGCTGACGGGTTCTCCACATGGCCCGTACACCGGACCGATGAGTGGTTCGGTAACCCGGTGCATGGCGGATTGTCGGGTGGCGAAAAGGGATGGATTGCTCGAACGAGCATCTGGTTGCGCACCTTATTGACACAAACGTGGGGGTGGCGTATCCTTCCGAACCTTCCTTGATTCTCCCTTCGATCATCCATCATGTCCAGCACATTCCACAAAGTCGTGCTGTGTGTCGCACTGACTCCTCTGGTGCTCGCGTTCGGCGCCTGCGCGGACACCCCTGACCGCCTGCCGCTTTCGCCCGACCTGTTGGAGCCGGCAGCCACGTCTGGCCAGGCGGTGACCCCGCCTCCGCGCCTGGTGTCGCGGACTCCCCATTATCCCGCGGTGGCGGTGTACATCATTTACCGCGAGTACGTGAACCAGCATCCCGGGCTGACGCGCCTGAGCCAGGACGACCCCGAGTACCAGCGCTACATGGAGAAGCGCCTTCGCGAGCTGTACCCGCAGCGCGGCTATGTGGGCATGATGCGCGATGCGGCTGCGGAGATGCGGGAGTACCGCCGACAGTGGACGGAGTATGAGCAGACCCGCAAAGCGGGGGACGGCGAGATCTCGCCGCAGATGTGCTATCCGCAGATTACGTCGGTTTCGCCATCCGACTACTGCGAAGATGGAGGTGGAGGCGGAGGGAGTGGCAGCACCTATCCGGCGCCCTCAACTGAGTATTACGCCGACGGCAGCTGGACTGGGCAGGCGGAGTTCACGGTGGACCAGACTCAGGTACCCACCGTTGCGGCAGAGGCAGACACCCTTCAGGCGAGCCCGTACGAGCACGACCGGCTGCTGTACTACGAAAGCCTTGCGCTCGGAAACGGAGGCTACGAAATCCAGGGCGCGAAGGGAACTCCGTCGCGGGACGACCTGATCCGCATGGCCGCGGCGGACTCCGGCCCGGGAGAGATCTCCATCCAGTTGTGGGGACCCACGGTTAACATCCCGCTCGGGGTGGCGGCGGTCTTTGCCGTCCGGGTTCTGTTCTCCAAGTGGCGCGCGGAGAGTGCATCGGCGAGCTACTATCCGTCGCTTGCGGCCGGGGACACCAAGCGGGACGCGTTTCGGCACATCTACGTGAACGTGATGCTGCGGCGCTACATCAGTGCACCGTTGGCCAAGGCTGTCATGGACATCAATGAGTGGGGCAACGCCAACTGGGGCGCCCGCATCATGGACGTCCACAACAACCGCCTTGGCGTGGAAGTGAAGTACGAGCACTTTCGCGGGCACTGGTTGTGGGACCGCTGGAGCTACGGCGTATGGGGCGGGCGGGTGCGCAACTACATCAACGATTCACGGAACGCCGCCTTCCTGCCGGCACTGGCGAACACCTACGACGAGGCACAGGCAAAGGCGATCCGCGCGACGGTGCCGTCATACATCTACATCTACTTCCGCTGAGATGATCTATTTTCTTCGCACGGGAATCCGGTGGCCCCTCCTGGGTGTGGTGCTGCTGGCGGCGGCGATGGCTGGGCCGGCCGCGGCGCAGTCTTCCGCCGCGGATCTGGCGGCTGGCACCCGGGTGCGGGTGGTGGAATCCGGGTCGGACCGCGTGGTCGGGACGGTTTCCGGCGTGCGCGGCGACACGCTGCTGGTGTTTGCCGGTGGCCGGGAGCACATGCTGGCCATTTCGTCCATCCGCAGCCTGCAGGTGAGCCGCGGCCCGTCGCCCAGGCTGACCTCGGCGCTGGAGGGCGGACTGGTGGGGCTGCTGGCGGGCGGGGCGGCGGGCGCAGCGGTTGCCGTGCTGGGCGACGCCGTGGGAGGCGACGGCGAGTGCGATAGCGGCGGGGACCTGCTGTGCTTCAGCACGGGCGAATGGGCGCTGGTGGGGGTGGTCGTCGGCGCACCCGTGGGCGCTGCGTCAGGCGCGGTCGCCCGGTTCCTGTCTCCGCGCGAGCGGTGGCGCCGCGTTGAGCCCGCAGCCAACGCACCGCGGCTGTCCGTGCAGTCTGGTTCCGGCGGACTGCGGATCGGGTTTTCCGTTCCCACATCGTGACCTACCGATCGGGGTGAATACGGTGTCTGCTCAGCGGCACCGCATTGCATTCGGCCTTCCTATCTGGTCATGCGACCTCTACCATCCCGAACGCCTCCTCCGAAGCCACGCGCGCGAGCTTTATGCTGGAACTCTTGGGACTAACTCATTTAATTCATCTCGAGCACCAGAAAGAGGGCTTTCGAAATGACATCAGCCAAGCAGGCGTTCATTAGCTACTCACGTGCGGACGCTGAATACGTGGCTCGTTTGCGTGTTCATCTGAAGCCGTTGGAGAAAAAGTATAAATTTGTCGTGTGGGACGACGCTCGGCTCCAGCCCGGGGATCGTTGGAAGAACGAAATCAAGGAGAACTTGGCGAAAGCTGACGTCATCATCCTCCTCATCAGCGCTGACTTCTTAGCATCGGATTTCGTTATGGAGTTCGAATACCCGGACGCTTTGCGTATGGCAACCGAACGTGGCGCGAAGGTCGTGGCTGTAATCGCTGGCCCCTGTTTGTTCGACGAGTTTGAAGTAGCAGATTTCCAAGCCGTGAACACACCTCATGAGACGCTTCAGGATTTAGAGGAGAATGGCGCTGCACAAGAACGGGTTTTCATGGAGTGCGCTCGCGTGGTAAGCCGCTACTTACGAGATCCGCTCCCATAACTTCTGGCGAGTTTAATGTTGGAGTTCGATGGCCTCGATCGCGCGAAGCGGTCCACCAGCATCTACAGCAGCCGCGTGAGAAACGGGCAGCCGTTCGCTCGAGTGACTCTTCCCCTGATCAGCAGCCCTGAGGGCTTTCTGGCGCCGCTGCAGGCGTGGCTGTATTCGTGACGTGATTCCGTCTCGTCGTTCACGCCCCGCCAGCAAGGATCCGCGCGGAACGAGGGCTGCATCGCACTGCTTGAGGCGCGATTTCCCCTGATTTCCCATGATCCGGCTGCCGGGTTCGCATGATTCGCAGTTTCCTCTACGACACCCTGATTCTCCGACTCACCTCCCGGTGGTACGCGGAAGTGCTGCGGCGCGTGCCCGAGGGCGCCACGGTGCTGGACGTGGGCATCGGCACGGCGGGCGCGCTGCTGGCGAATGACGATCTGGTGAAGCGGAAGGGCCTGCGCGTCGTCGGCGTCGACATCGATGCCGACTACGTTGCGCGCGCGCAGCAAAGGCTTCAGGGATTCGTCGCTGGCCGGCCTTGCCGAGGTACGTCTTGAATCCGTCTACGATCACCGGAGCGGGCCGTATGACGCGGTGTATTTCTCGGGAAGCTTCATGCTCCTGCCCCAGCCCGAGCAGGCGTTGCGGCATTGTCGCGCGCTGTTGAGCCCGGGCGGACGGATGTTCTTCACACAGACCATTCAGAAACAGCCGGCCCGCTGGATGGAAATCCTCAAGCCCATGCTGAAACGGGTCACGAGCATCGACTTCGGCCGCGTGACCTACGAGGACGATTTCAGGGCGCAGATCCACGCCGCCGGTCTGGAGCTGGAGGAATTCACCGCCCTGGCACACCACGGAAGCCGGGCCTCGTACATCGCCGTGGCGAGGCCGGTGCACGCACGGTAGCAAGGAGAGACAACCCCGGTTCTACGTCGGGCGCCGGGTAAACCGGGCGCGGCGACTCGCTGGCGCCGAGCGCGGGCGTGAAGACGGCTGGAGACGTGTTTCGGTCCATCTGGATCATCGAAGAGAGAGGGTGATGAAGCTTTTGCTCACGTCCGGGGGCGTCACCAACGCCAGCATCCGCGACGCGCTGGTGGACCTGCTGGGCAAGCCGATCGCCGAGTCCGCCGCGCTGTGCATCCCCACGGCGCAATGGGGCCACCCAATGTGCGGTCCCGCCTCGGCACGGGGCTTTGTCGTCGGGGCGCCGCCGTGGCACACCATGGCTGGCCTGGGCTGGAAGTCGCTGGGACTGCTGGAACTCACCGCGCTGCCCACCATCGGCCAGGAGCGCTGGGTGTCGTGGGTGCGCGACGCCGACGTTCTGCTGGTGGACGGCGGCGACGCCACGTACCTGTGTCACTGGATGCGGGAGTCGGGGCTGGCGGAGCTGCTGCCGTCGCTGGCCGAGACCGTGTGGGTGGGCGTGAGCGCCGGCAGCATGGTGATGACCCCGCGGATCGGCAGGTACTTCCAGGAGTGGCGGTCCGCACCGGACGACCGGACCCTGGGCGTGGTCCCCTTTTCCATCTTTCCGCACCTGGACCACGAGATGATGCCGGGGAACACCCTCGCCCACGCGGAACGGTGGGCGTCCGACATTGCGGGTCCGGCGTATGCGATCGACGACGCGACCGCCCTCAAGGTGGTCGACGGCGTTGTCGAAGTGGTTTCTGAAGGGGTCTGGAAGAGGTTCGCACACTGATGCGGCTCCGGCCGTAGCCCCGGCCCTTGCGCCGGCAGGCCCCGCACTCACGTCTCGGGAGGAAGAATGGCGAAGAAGGCGACGGATAAGGCTGCGCAGGAAACGGTGAAGGGACCCGCATCCTACTTTCCGGCGATCGAAGCAAAGTACGGAAAGCCTGTCGAACACTGGCTCACGATCATCGACCAGATGAACGGCGTGAAGCACATGGAACAGGTGGCGCGGCTCAAGGCCGATCACGGCCTTGGACACGGCCACGCCAATGCGCTCGTGGCTTATCGCCGGGCCCAATCCACCTGACGAGAGTCGCCGCAGTCAGAGGCGAGGCAATACCGAACTCGCCGTAGTACCCGGGTTGCTGAGTATCCGTCATGCGTGACGCCGCAACGCCTGCCTCTCCGGCCCCGTTCAGTGCCAGGGCCGAAGAGGCGGTCGCCGTCGTAGTGTTCGATCACTTCTGACCATCGCGGAGGTTTCAATGTTCATCCAGTTGCACCCTGACACGCTCGTACGCGACGGACTGACGATCGCTCCTGTCGGAGAAAACTTCTTTTTCAACATCGACCATATTGGCTTTGCCCGGTTTCGCGTGTCGACCAAACACGACCAGGGCGGGCTTGGCGCTGACGCATCGAAAGTACCCGAAGGCACGTCTTGTCTGGAACTTTCCAGGAGCGCCCTTCCGAATGACACTGCGCAAGTGGCGCTCTACTTTCCGGGAGATCTCGTATCCGAGTATCATCGCCTGCTGCGGATCCTGAAGGATCAGCTCGTCTGATACGGCGTGGGGGACCGATTCGCGGGTGGATGATGTGCGCCGGTGTACTGAACGGCCGGACCCCACCGCCACCGGACCCTTCGTTCACTGTGTGCGCCACGGCGTGGGGTGTGCGTTGGGAGAGCGTGCGAAACGCATCCGGCACCCCAGCCCCCTCGCTTCCGTGCAATCCAGCGTCCAGGCAGATATCGACGTACGCGCGATCCTCGACGGCGGAAGGATCGAGACGCACTTTCAGCCCATCACCTCCATCCGCCGGCAGTCGCTGATCGGGGTGGAGGCGCTCAGCCGGGGCGTGGATGCCGAGGGGCGGATGATCGCGCCCATCCCGCTGTTTGCCGCGGCGGCGGCGCAGGGGCTCACCACCGAGCTGGACCACCTGTGCCGCGCGCGCGCCATCGAAAGCTTTCTCCCGCTGCACGCGGCCGATCCGGACCTGATCCTGTTCCTGAACCTGGCGGTTTCCACCGTGGAGGCCGGCGACACGGAGGTGGAAAGCCTGGGCCAGCTCGTGCGGCGCAGCGGGGTGAGCCCGCCCAACGTGGCCGTGGAGATCCTGGAGTCGGCGTTCGGCGACACGGACCGCCTGCACGCGGCGGTGCGGCGCTACCGCGACGACGGCTTTCTGGTGGTGCTGGACGACGTGGGCGCGGGGCACGCCAACCTGGACCGCATCGCCTTTGTAAAGCCTGACATCATCAAGGCCGACCGCTCGCTGGTGCAGAACGTGGACGCGGACTTCCACAAGCTGGAAGTGCTCAAGTCGCTGGTAAAGCTCTCCGAGCGCATTGGCGGATGGGTGATCTCGGAGGGGGTGGAGACGCTGGAGGAAGCGGTCACGACCCTCCAGGTGGGCGGGGACATGCTGCAGGGGTTCTTCATCTCGCGCCCGCACCGGGTGGGCCCCGGCGAGGCGATCCAGCTGGACCGGGAGCGCATCCAGTCGCTGGCCTACACGTTCAAGCGCCGCACGCTGAACCACATCATCGCCGAGCGGTCGCGCGGCGAGCAGCGGCGGCAGGCCGTCGTGCAGTACGCCGAGCACCTGTCAGGCCAGCCGGCGCGGAGCTTCAAGGCCGCGCTCTCCGCGCTGGTGCACCAGGATCCGCTGGTGGTTTCGGCCTGTGTGCTGGACATGTCGGGGATACAGGTCACGGACACGGTGTGGAACGCCGCCGGGACGATTCCGCCCAAGCGCATCATCTTTCGCCCTCCCTCCAGCGGCGCCGACCACTCCATGAAGGAGTACTACTACCTGCTGCTGGAGGCGGCCACGGAAACGTTCGAAACGCAGCCCTACGTGCCGCTGCCCACCGGCGACCTGTGCATCACCGCCAGCACGCGCTTTGGGGACGTGGACGGCAACCCCTTCATCCTGTGCCTTCACCTGGCCGCGGAACGCTCGTGATCCACGGCCGCAGACTTGCTCGCGAGGCTCGATGAGGCGATGCGTCTGGCGGTGGAGGAGGATGCCTGCACGGACGAGATCAACGGTAAGGTACTGGAGCCATCCGGCAACAGCGCGGCGTTCCTTGCTTGATGGCCCCCACCCCCCTTGCGCGTTGTAGCGCGTTCGCGTGATTCTCCAAGGGGTACGGAGCATTCGTCTTTGGAGGGAGCATGCAGCGAGAGTTCGACGTCGTCATCGAGCGCGACTCGGCCGGCTATTACGTGGCGTCCGTCCCCGCGCTCCGAGGCTGTCATACGCAGGCTCGATCTCTGGACCAGCTTATGGAACGCATGCGTGAGGCAGTCGAACTCTGCCTGGAAGTCGAGGGCGAGGAGATCGAGCCCATGACGTTCGTCGGCGTCCAGCGGATCTCCGTTGCAGCGTGAGCCGGCTGCCGCGTGCAACCGGTGCCGAGGTCGTGCGCGCCTTGGGAAAGGCCGCCTTCGAGGTGATCCGGATCAAAGGCAGTCATCATTTTCTCCAGCACCCAGATGGGCGTGCTACCGTGGTACCCGTGCACGCCGGTGAAACCATCGGTCCCGGGCTCATGAGCAAGATCCTCCGCGATACCGAGATTTCCCGAGACGATTTCATCAAGCTCCTGGACTGATCTCAGGCTGGACGGTGTGAGGTTCGGCTGCGAGGATGAGCTTTCGGGACTTGGCGGGTTGAGGAGATAGCAGCCGCACTGAGCCCTCGCCTGCCGTCGATTCACGCTCTACGCCGCGTCCGGGGAACTTTGGGTGTAGCGCTTCATCAGCGGGGTGACGGAGATGCCGTGCACCACCGCCGATACGGCCACGGCGGCAAGCACCAGGGCCGCGAGCGTGCGGCCCAGCGCCTCAGGCAGGCCGTGCTGCATGGCGTACGTCAGGTAGTACACGGAGCCGATGCCGCGGATGCCGAACCACGCGATCAGCCGGCGCTGCACGGGCGTGGCGCCGGCGCCCACGGTGCCGGCGTACACGGAGATGGGACGGATCACAAGGAAAAGCAGGGGAAGGAACCAGATCGCGTCCCGCGGCAGAAACGCCCACGAGAGCATTCCCCCCAGCAACAGCACCACGGCCGCCTCGCCGATGCGCTCCAACTGCTCGGTGAACCCGAGCGCCGCCTGCGCCATGTAGGCCGGCGCTTTTTCGGGGTCGGTGGCCAGCTTTTCCGCGTCGGGCGACGTGGCGGCGGCCAGCACCTCGTCGGGCGGCTCGTCGCCCGCCGCCGCGGTGCGCTCGATGCGGCGCAGGGCCAGCCCCGCCGCGAACACGGCCAGAAAGCCGTACCCCATCACCAGCAGCGCCGCCCCGTAGGACAGGGCGATCAGGCCCAGCGCCAGAAAGTCGTCCAGCCCCACGGCTTCGCGGTGCGTCTTGCGAAGGTACAGCACCAGCCTGCCCACCAGCGTCCCCAGCACGATCCCCGTCCCCAGCCCCGCGGCGACGGCCCACAGCAGGTCGATGGCGATCCACCGCCATCCGTTCTCACCCAGCTCGTGCAGCCCCAGCAGGCCCAGCCCCAGCATCACGAACGGGAACGCCGTGCCGTCGTTGAGGCTCGCTTCGCCCGTCAGGCCAAAGCGAAGCCGGTCGCTGTCCGCGGCATCCGTCACCTGCACGTCGGACGCGAGCACGGGGTCGGTGGGGGCCAGGATGGCGCCCAGCAGGATGGCGGCGCCGGGCGAAAGCCCCATCAGGTACACGCCCGCCAGCGACACCAGGCCGATGGTCACCAGCATGGACACCGTGGCCAAGCGCACGGGCAGCATCCACCCCCCGTCCGTGAACGGCGTGCGGAGCTTGAGCCCGGCGGCGAACAGGGACACCACGACGGCGATCTCCGTCACCCGCTCCCAGATCTCCGACTGCTCGTACACGTCTACGTGCAGCAGCCCAACGCCCAGCGGCCCCAGCGCCGCGCCGGCCGCCAGGTACAGCATGGACGTGGAGAGCGGCAGCCGCTTGAGCACCGAGCCCGCCAGGGCCATCACCACGAACAGCAGGCCCACGACGACGAACCAGACGGCTCCGTGCATCGCGCTACTCATGTGCCGCGGACGGGTGCCGTGTACGCGCGCCGGCGGGATGGGGGAGGGTGTAAGTCGGAGCCGTGTGGATCACGCAGATGGTTGGTCCGGGAGAGGCCGCGCAATGGGCCGGCAGCTTGTCCGCGCGGCACGCCAGCCCAGTGGCAAGAGGAAGGCCGCATATCCGTGGTGTGCGCCGTGGACGCGGCGGCGCGGTCCGGCAGCATCACCAGCAGCCGTGTGGGCGAGCGCCGCTGATCAAGGGCGCGTCATGCGGCACCCACGCCTTGCGGGCGGCGTGTACTTTGTTCAACTTGATTCCATGTCCCAGGGCCCGCACGGGTCTTCGGGGGTGCTATTTCTTGTGGTGAATGAACTTCCTTCACACACCGAGACATGGGCAACAGCCGACGGTTGAAGCGCGCGATGAAAGGCAGCCGATCCCGCGGACACATGGACGGCAGCGGGTACGGCGGCATCAAGATGTCGGAGGTCCTGCTGGACTTCGCGGAGCCGATGCTGCGCGACTTTTCGCTTCCCGAGGACCGCGAGCTGTTCGTGGCTACGGTCAAGATCGCCGGCCTGCTCTGGAATGAGGCCGTTCGTCCGCGTAAGGGTGGGACCGCGGAACTCTACGCCAAGCTGTACCAGGCGGCGGGCGGTACCCGCGATCCGGATATGGAGAAGCTCTGCGACGCGGTGATCGCGCGGGGAAGGTTGCTGTATCCGCACCTGGACCGCCTCATCACGGGCGTACACGTGACCGTCGAGGGCGACGGCGAATGTACCGTCCGGGTAATAAGCTCCGTGGAAGCGGGCACCGTGTCATGAAGTGTCTGAAGACCGGTACGATCGCGCGGGCGTCGTGGGGCAGCGGCGCTCACCGCACGCGATGCCTGCTGGCCATGCACTGTCATCTGCTTTGGAGGTCCCGTGAGCGTACACCGGATCGAACTGCCGCGGCATGAGCACCCCTTCATCGGCACCTGGCACATCTACGCCATGGAACTCTGGGACGCGAGCTACTTCAACATGGAGGTGCAGGCATTCATCGAAATCCGGCCGGAGAACCTCGGCTCGTTTCAGTTCGGCCTCGTCAGCGGCGAGCTTGATGGACACCTCGAGCGCACCGGACCCAAGCAGCGGTTCGTTTTTACCTGGGAGGGCAATGACGAGATGGACCCGGCAAGCGGCAGTGGCTGGATCCAGCTTAAAGGCGAGAACGAACTGCTCGGCTCCATCAAGCTCCACCATGGCGACCGCTCGAAGTTCAGGGCGCGCAGGACCGGGCTCGTTTTCGCGGCGGAGGAGAGACAATGAACGCGTTGACGCGAGCGGGATGAGGTGCTGACGGTGCACGGGCAGGCAGAGCTCGTCGCGCAGCACGCCGACGCCTGCCAGACGCTGCTGGATCCGGCGGCGCACGCATCCGCGATCGCTGGGATTCAGCGGGGCCTCCAGGGGATGTACCAGGGCACCGGCGAAGATGCCGAAGATGCATTCGCCTCGCTGGAGCGTGAACTCGGGATTGCGGAGCAGACATAAGTGCTCCGGGGGCAGATCGAGGTCGAGGCTACCGCGGCGGGAGGATGAGGCCCGGGATTTCGGTGATCGCGCTTGCGTCCAGCGCGCGAACGGACGGTCGGCCCAGGAGGGCGAGGGTGCGGCGCAGCTCGCCGCCCAGCATGTCCAGCACCCGCTCGACGCCGGCCTGCCCGTCGACCGCGAGGCCCCAGAGCACGGGCCGGCCCACCAGCACGGCGCGGGCGCCCAGCGCGAGCGCCTTTGCCACGTCGGTGCCGCGCCGGATGCCGCCGTCCATCAGCACGGGGATGCGCCCCGCGACGGCCTGGGCCACGCGCGGAAGGGCCAGGAGCGTGGGCTCGGCACAGTCCAGCTGGCGCCCGCCGTGGTTGGAGACGATCACCGCGTCGGCGCCATGCTCCACGGCCAGCGCCGCGTCTTCCGGCGTCACGATCCCCTTGAGCACGATGGGGAGCCGGGTGATGGACCGGAGCCATTCTACCGCGCCCCAGGTGAGCGTGGGGTCAAACTCGCGGCCGATGAACGCCGCCAGCCCCGATCCCGCCGCGTCGTCGGGAAAGGCGGCCTGCCGCAGCCCGGCGAAGTTCGCCATCTCCAGCTCCGGCGGCAGGCGAAAGCCGGTGCGCGTGTCGCGCTCGCGGTTCCCCTGCACGGGCACGGTGACGGTCAGGCAGATGGCCGTGCATCCGGCGGCCTCGGCACGCTCGACCAGCGCGCGCGTGATGTCGCGCTGCCGAAAGACGTAGAGCTGAAACCAGAGGGGCCCCGGCGCCGCCGCGGCCACCTCCTCGATGGGCGTGGTGGACAGCGTGCTGGCCACCATCAGCGTGCCGGCCGCGCGGGCGGCGCGGGCACTGGCCTTTTCGCCCTCGGCGTGGGCGAGGCGCTGAAAGGCCGTAGGGGCGAGCAGGATCGGCATCGACAGCCGCTCACCCAGCAGCTCGACGGAGGTGTCGACCTCGCTCACGTCCCGCAGCACGCGCGGGCGCAGGTAAAAGCGTTCGAACGCGGCGCGGTTGGCGCGCAGCGTCGTCTCGTCGTCGGCGCCACCCGCGTAGTAGTGGTACGCTGCTTCGCTGAGCACGGCGCGCGCGGCCGGCTCCAGCGCCTCGCAGCTGGCGGGCCTCGGATCTTCCGGTGTCATGTGAGGGATTATCTCATCCCTGTACCCCGGACCGAAAGAGCCTCACGCAGAATCGGGCGCGTAGCCGCGAAGGCAACAAGGTCGAGCTCCGGCAACCGCCTGCAGGCCACTGACCACGGGAAACCGGCCCGCAAATCGCCGCGGGCGACGCCCGCCAGCGAGCATCCGCTCCTAATGAGAAAATACTTGCGGAAGTAGTCGGATTTCTTTATCTGTACAGCAGTCAGGCTCTCATGGAAACCCATACAACGATCGAAACAATGGCGCTGATCACATGCCCGGACTGCGGTACATCAACGTCGGATGCAAATCCGGCATGCATCCTTTGTGGAAGACCGCGATCCGCACCGCAAGGTCAAGCGACGGATCCTCCAGTACAGCAGGACAACGGGCAGACCGCTTCGTTCGTGCGAAGCGGACCGGCTTCTGGCGCTGATGTGCCGGCATCCGGCTCCGCCGTCGAGCCAGTGCCATTTCACGCGCTCGACCTGACGAAACTGGTGATTCTTTCGATTTGTACCCTGGGGTTGTATGACGTGTACTGGTTCTATCGCAACTGGAAGCTCGTAAAGAACCAGTTGCGGCGGGATCTCAGTCCTTTCTGGCGGGCGTTCTTTGCTCCACTCTGGGGATTCTCGCTCTTTGGCGAGATCGACGACTATGCGTTACGCCACCGCCGGCCCGTGAACTGGAGTGCGGGGCTTCTCGGGACTCTCTTCCTGATCTGGACGGCCCTGTGGAGATTGCCCGATCCGTGGTGGCTCATCAGCCTGTTCAGCTTCATCCCCTTGATCCCGGTGCAACACACCATCAACGGCCTTGCCGGACAGCGGGGAGTGGCCCCCGACCGTACGTATTCAGGCAAGCACATCGCCACGATCGTATGCGGCGCGATCTTCGTTCTGCTTGCGGTGCTCGGCACGTTCATGCCGGCCGAGTAATCCCCCATCCTGCCCTGTGCCCCCTCGTCCCGGAACTGCACCAGGCGCAGCCCGTCGCCTGTGGCTCCCTACGTTCGTCGATGGTCCCCCCGACGTGTCGAGCAACCTGAGATTGGCCGTGCATCCGGGCGTCGTGATTCCGCACGCGTGATACCGAACGCGCACATCCCGGGTGCGCGGACCACCGGGCCCGTGGCCTTTCGCGAGGGCGCCGTACTCCTTGCCGCTCGGGGGAGGGGCCGACTATCGTTGCCGGGCACGTGCTGCGTCCCGTTCTTCCTTTCTCGATAACCATTCCCGGAACGTTGGCGAGGATGCGGATCTCCTTTGTCCGCGTCCTTGCCGCGCCGGCGGTCTGCGGCGTTGCCCCGGCCGCGGCGCAGGACGAGGCGCTGGCCATCGTGGGCGCGACGGTGATCACGGAGGCCGGGGCGCCTCCCCTGGCGCGGACATCCGCGCCACGCGCGACATCCAGCTGGTGATCGCGCGCGGACGGGTCTACCCTCCCGCGGAGCTGCTTGCGGCGGTGCGCGAATCACGCGTCCCCGCGTCTTGAGCCCTGTACCTGCCGGGAGATCCTGTGCGAAACCTGATTGTTTGCCTGCTGCTGGTGATGCGGCCCGCCACCCTCTCGGCGCAGTACGAGGACGGGCCGATCCGGCTGGCCGTTCCCGCGGGATTCCAAGGGCCGCAGGTCCAGAGCAACGCACCGGGGTGGAAGATCGCCGGGTTCGTGCGGGACATCCCCGGCACGCAGCGGGGCACGGTGCTGCAGGTCACGACCATCGACCTGGACGTGGCCGGTGAGAGCCTGCCGGAGCCGGGAGACGCCCATCCGACGGAGTCGCTGGTGGCTGAGTTCCTCACGAGCATGGAGGGGCGCCGCGACAACTTTCAGGTGGTCAGCCGCGGCCGCATAGAGCTTTCCGGGCTGCCCGCGGCGCGCGCCGAATGGCGGGGGATCGGCGGCGGGCGCGGGATGCGCGGCGTGATCTACGGCGTGATCGCCGGCTCACGCGTGGTGATGCTGCACGCGCAGAGCTTCAGCGACGCGCCGGAGGAGGACCTGGCGGCGGCGGTGCGGGCGATCGAATCCGTGGTCCTTCAGCCCTGAGCCCATCCCCATGCACGAGGCAAAGCACACCAATCCACTGCACGGAATCACCCTCAAGGCGATGGTGGAGCACCTGGCGGAGCGGTACGGCTGGGACGGGCTGGGCGCGCGGATCAGCATCCGCTGCTTTACGCACGATCCCAGCGTCAGCTCGTCGCTCAAGTTTCTGCGCAAAACGCCGTGGGCGCGCGCCAAGGTGGAGTCGCTGTACCTTCACTCGGCGGCACATCCGCGAAAGACCGACACCGCACCGCCGGACGATGCGCCGGGGCCGGGCTGAGGGTGGCGCCGATGTACGAGGGTGTGATGGCCCAGCGCCGCGGCGGCGTGCGGTGCACGGCTGTCGCGCTGCTCTGGGCGTGGGTCGCCATGGTGTTCGGCAGCAGCGCGCTGCTGGTTTTGGCCGGGGTGGCGGGCGGCGGCCCCGGCGAAGCGCGCGGGCTTCAGGGCGTTCTCGCCGCCACCTGGCGGGTGGCCGATGAGGTGGGGCCGGCAGCCAAGATCCTGCTGATCGCGGCCTTCGCCGCGCTGGTGCTGGCGGCGGAGGGCCCCATGGAGCGGCGTGCGGCGGGGTGGCGGTATGCCGTGAACATCGGCCTGGGCGCCGCCGCAATGCTCCTTGCGCTGGCGCTCATCCCGGCGGGGCTGTCACGCGGGTTCGGGATCGGGCTGACGGGTGCGCGGCTCGATCTGTCCACGCTTCCGTTCTACCTTGCCGGCGGCGTGCTGGGCGCCGTCGTGTTCACGGCTTCGGCGGCACGATGCCGCGGCCGGGTGCTCCGCGCGTCCGGAGTGTAAAGGATTGGGCGGGATCCACACCGCCGCGGCTCCGCGAGAGCACGCCGTCGCCGAACCGTTCCACCCTCATCCAACCGATGCCGAGCAAACCGACCGAAGCCACGCACCCCAACCGCGCCGCGTTCCCGGCTGGCATGGGCGGCCCGTCGCTGCGGGCGCTGCACGGGGCCGGCGTGCGGTCCATGGCCGGCCTGGAGGATCGCACGGAAGCGGAACTCCTGGCGCTGCACGGGATGGGGCCCAAGGCGCTGGGGATACTGCGCGATGCGCTCGCCGCGTCGGGGCGCCAGTTCCGCAGTCCGTGATGATGAAGAAATCCACCCCCGCGGCCAATCCCGACGCCTGCGTCGCGGCGCTGGACGGCTGGCGGCGGGCGTGCGTCGAAGCGCTGCGCGCGGCGGTGCGGGAGGCGGCGCCGCTGGACGAGGCCATCAAGTGGGGGCACCTGGTCTACCTTGCCAACGGGCCCGTCCTGCTCATCCGCGCGAAAGCGGAGCGGGTGCTGTTCGGGTTCTGGCGGGGGCAGCGGCTGCGGGAGATCGAACCCCGCCTGAAGCCCGGCGGAAAATACGAGATGGCCACGCTGGAACTGCGCGAAGGAGCGACGGTCGATCCCCGGACGGTGCGCCGCCTGACGCGGGAGGCCGTCGCGCTGAACGGAACCCACGGCAATCCCACGGATGATGCCCGGCGGAGCTGACATGGAACCGGGTGGCTCGCCAGCGCACGGCGACGTAACGGGCGAACCCATGCACCTGGCCTATTTTCGCGCCCCCTGGTGCGGCGTCTGCCACGAGAAGGCGCCCGTCGTGGAGCAGATCGCGGCGCGGGCAGGGATGGAGCTGGCGCGCTGGGACATCGACGAGGACGATGGACGCGCGGAGGCCGATCGCCGGCGCATCAAAACGGTGCCTACCCTTGCGCTCATCCGCGGGGAGCGCGTTCCCTTTCGGCTGGTGGGACGGATGATCACCCCGGAGAACGTGCGGCACCTGCTGGCGCAGTGCGCCCCTGACCGGGACGTTGCGCCGTAGCGGCGACCGCAGGGCGGGGGAGAAGGCCGTGGCGAAAAGTATTGCTTCGCCGTGCGGATGTTCTTACTTCATCAGAAGTCCCGGCCCTGGATGGGCCGGGACGTGGTTCATCCCAGGCGGTTTTTCTTTCAATTTTCCGCGGAGGAAGTAATGGGTGCCGTAACCATCCTCAACTCGGCGCAAAACCAGCAAGAGGTGTCCGCGTCCGGCGTGAACTCGGCCCAGGCCCGGCTGCAGATCGGGCCGTACGCGGGAAGGGCTATGGTGCTCATCACCGCGTCCGGGTGGGCGCACTACAAGGGAACGCCCGCGGGTGCCGGGATCCTGCTGACGCTCAAGGTAGGTGGAAACGTGGTCGCCCAGGACGACTCGTTCGAAGGCGAGTCGTCGAACATCGGCTTCATGGCGTCGGCGGCGCACAACTTTTTCCTGCGGAAGGGGCAAACCTTTACCATCGAAGCGACGGTTGAGCCCCGGGGATCCGGCGGGGCAAGGAACACGAACGCGAAGGTAAATCTCTCCTGCTTTGCGCTGCAGGCTGAGCTCGCCGCCCCCTGAGCTGCCCCGGCCCGGGACGTACGCCATCAGCTTTCTTTCCCTTTGGGCTGTGTGCACCCGTCCCAAACGCGAATGCCGGAGCGGCTCCGGGCGCTCCGGCATTTCGTAATCAGAAAGAACACGGTCCGCCCGCGCGTTGCCGCGGGCTCACACCAGATAGTGAAATGGGTATCGTAGCACACTGCCTTGCGGGCTCGTGGCTTCGCGCCGCGGCTGCCGCGCTGGTCATCCTTTTCGTCCCGCTGTCCACCCCGGCGGCCGCGCAGATCGTCCGGGGGCGCGTCGTGGACGCGGAGTCCGGCGCGGCGGTGGCGCTGGCGCGCGTGGCGGTGATCGGCAGCGGCCAGCGCGCGCTGCGGACGACCACGGCGGCGGACGGGCGCTTTTCGGTTCGGCTCAGCCGCGGCGGGCCGTTCCGGGTGCAGGTCGTACGCGCGGGCTACGCCGAGGCCGGCCGCTCGAGCACGGTGGGACCCAACGACACGGTAGACGTGGACGTGCGCGTTGCCGCGGTCGCGCACCGGCTGGAGCCCGTCACGGTTACCGCGCGTCCGCGCCGTCTGCGGGTGGTGGGGGTCTTCGACCAGATTTCCGAGTTCCCGTACGCACGCGTGAACGCGGTCGCGCAGCGGCGGGGCGTGGGGGTACGCGGCTGGTTCCCCACGCCCAGCTTCTGCTATCACCTGTCCGGGAACGCCGAGCGCACGGGCTCCGTCATCACCCTGACCGTCCAGGCGCGCGCGACGGGCGAAGCCTGCGACGCGGGGAGCGGGTCGCTGTTCTACAACGTGGTGGTGCGCAGCCTGCCGCCCGGCGACTACATTTTCCGCGTCCTCCACACCTTTCAGGACGACGCCGCGCAGCCGGCGCTGGTGCTGGATACGACCCTGGCCGTCCGGTAATCGCGGACGCCGCGTTCATCCCCCGCCTGCTCAACCGGAGATGCGATCATGGTGAATGCGGCGCGTGTCTTTCTGCTCTCCACGGCGCTGATTGGATGCACGTCTCGTGCGGCTCCAGTGCTGAACGTTGCTCCCGACTCGCCGGGTGATTCCTTCGTGCCGCGGGCGAGCGCGCAAAGCTTCTGTCCGGGTGAGCGCTTCTCGATCAAGACACCGCCGCTCTCGAGTGAGCCGTACGTCGAGCTGACGGTGGGCGGCAGAAGGGGGCCTTTTCTGATCGACTACGGAGCCACGGCGTCGTCGGTGGAGAAGGGGTTGCTGGCCAACGGTGATGGTCCGGTGACGCTGGCGGGACCTGAACTCCCCGGGCTCCCCGAACGAAACCGGTTTGAAGTCTATGACCGAAACGTCGTTCAGCAGGGAGTTGGCGACCAGCTGGGTGTGATCGGCACCGATCTGCTGTCGAAGATGGTTGTGGAGATGCGGTTCGAGAACGCCAACGACGAGCACCTGGTGGTATCGGAACGTTGCGATACGGATGGGCTTGGCGCGCGAGGTTTCTGGCGGTTCGATCAGAAGGGATTCTTCAGCGCGAACCCCGTGGGGCAGAGCCGTGCGAACGTGCCGGTGCTCTACATCGACTTTCAGAACGGCTGGAGTGGCAACGCGATCGGAACCAGGACATGGGCACAGATAGACCCGGGTTATGGAGATGCCGTCTGGCCGTATTCGGTCGACATCAACGATGCGTACTACGCAATGCTGATCGCGGCCAACCTGCCGCTTGTCGAGGTGGCCAGTACCACGGTGGAGGACTGCGAAAAGGTTGCACGGACCGATCTGGTCTACGTACTACCCGGCCATCTTCTCCGCATCGAGGCTCCCGATGGAGCCGCCATGTATCGCCACTCTAGCGTTTACCTGGTGCGAAAAGGCAAAGGCTCGGGGGAGTGCGGCGGGATCGCGACGATCGGTGAGCCGGCGGCGCAACTCGGGTCTTCGTTTCTCAGGGTTTTGGGACGCATGATCTTTGACCCCGCGCGCGAAGCCGTGTGGATTCTGCCGACGATCTTCCGTGAGCAGGTGCCCGGGACCGACTGACGTTGCTCCTTTTGCGGTGCCTGGCAGCATCACGATGCGCGGACTTCTGACATTTACGGAAACGTGCTGGCGGGCGCAGCCACATGCAGTTCCGTGCAGGCCGGGATCAAGCCGATCCCCCGGCTGGCTACTGTAGAGCGATTGCACCGCGACGAACTGGTTCCGGGAGAACGTGAGCTTCATAGGCAGGCCGTACGGCTTTACCGTGAAAGGCTGATCGCGAGCCTTTTCCAGGCGAGCCGGTCCGGTCCGTCCGCGGTGCTTACGAAACCGATCGTACGCGCCCGCGCGCTGGTACCGGCTGGAGATCGCGTCCAGAAGATCACTCATTCTGAGGAAGGCGCGCGCCACGAGCGTGCGGAAACGCGCGGCGGTCCCGTGCGCCGACGGAAGAATCTCTTTTCGGAAACGGGCGGGTTCTCGCGCGGAACCCCACGCAGCCGACAGGACCGTGCGCCCATCCGGCAGATTCTTCGGTCGGCGCACGGGCGTCGGTGTGTCTGGAGAGGACCGAGTGCGCGCCTCTCTCAGAATGACACCTTCCGCCGGGTTTACCCGTGTTCTTTTCCGGATCCGGGTGAGTCCGTCCGGTTCCGGGGCTGCCAGATGTTCACGGCGCGTGGTATCTTTGTCCTCGTTCCCATCCACCCGCTTCGCTGTATCTCCATGCACCGCCGTCATTCCATCCTGGGGCTTGCCCTGGCACTCGTGCTGTCCGGCTGCGACGGGCTTACGGGTCCCGGCAAGGAGTCGGGCTCGCCCGGGCTGCACGTCATCGGCACGCTTCCCAGCGACACCGTGCTGAGCACACTGGAGAATCCGCTCGTCGTGGAGGTAAGGGATTCGCTGGGCAGGGTGGTGCCGGGGGTGGAAGTCCTGTTCCAGCCGGTCGGGCGTCCCCTGGAGCCCCCGCACTGGTCCGGGACCCAGCCGGTGCCGCGGGTGCTTGTCGGTGAGTCCGCCACGGGCGACTTCTTCGGCGGCTATCTGCCGCGCACCACGGACCGCAGCGGCCGCGCCGCCGTGCGCGTGCGCTTTGGGCAGTACGCCGACAGCGGCCAGGTGGTCGTTTCCGTCCCCAGCCTGGGGTACCAGGACACGGCCCGGTTCACCATCCTCCCCGGCCGCGCCGTGCGCGTGGTGGCCGAGCCGCGCGACAGCGCGCTGTACGTGAACGCCACGTACGCCCTTCGCGGCCACACGCGCGACATCTGGGGCAATCCGCGGCCCGATCCCGTGACGTTCGTACAGGAAAGCGGGCCGGTCGTGGTGAGCGGCGCCACGGTGCGCGGCACGGCGATTGGCCGGGCGCGCCTGATCGCCCGCTCGGGCACGTTCGCCGACACCGCGTGGGTGAGCGTGGTGCCCACCGGCACCCTGGCCGCCCGCACGCTCAAGCTCACGGAGCCGGACCTCTCCGGCCGGTACTCGGTGGTGCGGTTCGGGCTGGACGGCTCGGGGTACCAGCCGGTGCTGCGGCGCGAGGCGGTGGAGCTGGACCGGCATCCCGCCATCCGCTGGTCTCCCCAGGGCGACCACCTGCTCCTGACCGGGACCGCCCCCGACGGCGTCCTGAAGATCTTTCGTGCGGACATGGATGGCACCGCGCGGCCGCTGTTCCATCCGCCGGCCCGCACCTTTGACCTGGGCGGCGCGTATTCGCACGACATGGCCTGGATCTACTTCTCCCGCTCTCCGCGCGGCGAGCGGCAGGAGATCGACCTGTACCGGGCACGCCCGGACGGCACCGGCGTCGAGCGCATCTCGCCGGATCCCACCCAGTGGTTCTACGAGGATCACAACCCCGATCCGTCGCCGGACGGGCGGTACGTGGCCTACTCCACCAACCGCGACCGCGACTATAACGCGGGGCGGCTGGGCGACGGGTACCTGCGCATTCTGGACATGCAGACGGGCGGCGTGGTGGCGCTGGGGCTGGAGGCGTACCGGCCCGTATGGTCTCCGGACGGGCAGTGGATCGCGTTCGATGACGGCAGCTCGATCAAGGTCGTCCGGCCGAACGGTTCGGATCTCAAGGTCCTGTCGCAGCCCGGCTACTGGCACGGCGTCACGTGGTCGCCGGACGGGCAGTGGGTGGTGGCCGTCACAATCAGCGGCACCTTCATGCTGATGAGCGTGGACGGGCAGCACGCGCTGCCGCTGGCGTACACGGACGGGCTGCTGGATCCCGCCTGGCGGCCGCGGTAGGCAGCGCCCGCACGGGATCGCCGCAATGAACCACGGGGTGGAGTTCGCGTCGACGCTCTTCAGGACGGACGGCAAGGGCGGCTGGACCTTCGCCCCCGTGCCCGAGCACCTGGCGCCGCCGGTGACGGAGGGGTGGGGGCGCACGCCCGTCGTGGCGACGGTGGATGGGCGGGAGTGGAAGACGAGCGTCTGGCGCGAACGCTCCGGCCGCACCCTGCTGCCCGTCCCGAAGAACATCCGCGCGGGCAAGGAGCACGGTGACGTGGTCCAGGTCACCCTGCGGTTTGGCCTGGTGTGAAGGCGTGGATCGGGACCGTGCAGGATGCCGAGGCCAGCAGTGCAGAAAGGGATTGCCCGAGGCTGAGCGGGTGTTGCTGACCCCCCGCGCGAAACCCGTCATCCTGAGGCTGAGCGGGTGTTGCCAAACCTCCTCTGCTCCCCACGGAAGCACACTGTCATCCTGAGGGAGCGCACGCCCGCAACTTTCATTGCCGCAGAAGCTTGCGCGCGACCGAAGGATCTTTGTCGGGTCGCGCGAGGCCCAGCCACCGGGAGCCGTTCAAGGGCTCCTGGTTCTGCGGGCAAGGTCCTTCGGCTGGCGCCAAAGTGTTGCATGTCAGCAGGTTGCGGAGCGGCGCCTCCCTCAGGATGACTGGCTTTTGCGGTCGGATCACGAATCTCCCGAATGAGTCGCCTGTCTACCGCGCGAAGGATCATCAAGCGGATGCTGGTGGGTGTGGTGTGCGCGGTCGTGCTGTGGACGCTGTGCCTGGCGTGGCTGATTACCCGCTACGGCCGGCGGCACGATCCCGCGGCCGCGGACGTGGCGATCGTGCTGGGGGCCGCCGTGTGGGGCGCGGAGCCTTCGCCGGTGTTTGCCGCGCGGATTGACCACGCCATCGCGCTGTACCGCGGCGGCCGGGTGCGACGCATGGTATTCACGGGCGGCGTGGGCGCCGGCGAGCGCCACGCCGAGGCGGAGGTCGCCCGCCGCTACGCCGTCGCGGCGGGGATTCCCGAGAACCGGATCGCGGTGGAGACGCGCTCCCGTATCACGTACGGCAACCTGGTCGAAGCGCGGGCGCTCCTGGCGCCAGATGCCAGGCCCCGCGTGCTCATCGTCAGCGATCCCCTGCACATGCGCCGCTCCGTCACCATGGCGCGCGACCTGGGCATCGACGCGCATCCCGCGCCCACCCCCACCAGCCGGTATCGCACCTGACGCAGCAAGGCGCGGTTCCTGGGGCGGGAGATCTTCTTCTACTCGCTCTACCTCGTCCAGCGCCCGTTCGCGTGAACGCCCGATCGTGAGATGTTGATTCTGAGAGGTTGCTGAACCTCAAAGCACGAAGTGAAGCGGTGTCATCCTGAGGCTGAGAGGGTGTTGAGAAACCTCGAATCGTGCCAGTCATCCTGAGGGAGGCGCCGCTCCCTAACCTGCTCATACACAATCCTCTGGCGCCGACCGAAGGACCTTCTTTCCGCTCGCGAGCGGCCCGATCCACGCCGAAAATCCAGCCCCTCGACACTGCCGGCAAGGTCCTTCGGTCGGCGCCAAAGCCCTTCGTGCAAGCAGGATGCATCGCGGCGCCTCCCTCAGGACGACTGTCCATGGGGACCTCACCACCACCCGCACATTCCCGTGGATCCCACGATCGCCGCGTTCTACGCACGGTCTCCCGAGGAGGATCGCCATACGCGCGGGCTCGCGCAGCTGGAGGCGTACCGCACCCGGCAGCTGATCGAGCGGCACGCACCGCCGGCGCCGGCCACCGTGCTGGACGTGGGCGGCGCGGCGGGGGCGTACGCGGTGTGGCTGGCGGAGCGCGGCTACACCGTGCATCTGCTGGATCCCGTCCCGCGCCTGATCGACGAGGCGCGCATCCGCTCCGGCGGGCTCGCGCGGCCGCCCGCGTCGTGCGTGGTGGGCGACGCGCGGGCGCTGCCGTACGCGGACGGGTCCGCGCAGGTGGTGCTGCTGCTGGGCCCGCTGTACCACTTGACCGATTCGCTGGACCGGGCGCGGGCGCTGGCGGAGGCGGCGCGGGTGCTGGCGCCCGGCGGGGTGCTCTTTGCCGCCGCCATCACGCGCTGGGCGTACGCGCTGTACGGCCTGATGCGCGACCTGCTCGCCGACCCCGCGTTTGCGCGGATCGTCGACGCGTCCGTGCGCGACGGCGTGCACCGTCCCGGGCGGGACGGATTCTTCACCAACGCCTACTTCCATCGACCCGACGAGCTGGGTGACGAGTTGCGGAACGCGGGGTTCCGGGTGGATGGATGCTACGGCCTGGAGGGTCCCTGCGGCATGCTTCCGGACTTCGACGAGCGGTGGAGCGATCCCCAGCGCCGGGACGGGATGATCCGCATCGCGGAGATGGTGGAGGCCGAGCCATCGCTGCTCGGCATGAGCCCCCACATCCTCGCCGTCGCCCGGCGGAGCTGACGCCGAAACCGTCGTGGTGACAACGCCGCGGCGGGCGGCCATATTCGTCGCGTGAAAAAGATCATCCTGCTTTACGGCCTGCTGGGCGGCGTGCTGATCGCCGGCCTCAAGCTCATCGAATACCGATTTCTCGTCATCGAGCACTCGATCGAGATCTACGGCGGCCTTGTCGCGCTGCTCTTTTCCGTCCTGGGCATCTGGCTGGGCCTCAAGCTTACAAAGACGAAGGAACGCGTCATCGTCCGCGAGGTGCCGGTCGAGGTGCCCGTCGAAATCCACGTCCCCGTCGAAGTCCACGTGCCGGTGGAGGTGCCCGTGCGCGTGACCGAGCCGTTTGTCGCGGACCCGGAGCGGGTGCGGCAGCTGGGCATTACCCCGCGCGAGATGGAGATACTGGAGGCCATCGCCCAGGGGCTCAGCACGCGCGAGATCGCGGCCCGGCTGTTCGTCAGCGAGAACACGGTAAAGACGCACTCCAGCCGCCTGTTCGACAAGCTGAACGCCCGGCGCCGCACGCAGGCGGTGCAGATTGCCAAGAAGGCGGGGCTCATCGCCTGAACGGGTGATTTTGGGCCATCCGCGCCCGAATCACCCGTTCGGGTGACGCGCGCTTCTCCCCGCCGGGGCTACCGTTGCGGCACACGGAACGCCTCACCCATCTGCGCTTGCGGAGAACCGATCGATGAAGAAAACCGTCTGGACCTTTGGGCTGATCTCGGGCGCCATCCTGTCGGCGATGATGCTGCTGACGATGCCGTTCATGCACGAGATCGGCTACGACCGCGGGATGATCGTCGGCTATACGACGATGGTGCTCGCCTTTCTGCTCGTCTTCTTTGGCGTGCGCTCGTACCGCGACAACGTGGCCGGCGGCCGGGTGGGGTTCGGGCGGGCGTTCGTGGTGGGGGCGCTGATCGCGCTGGTGGCGTCGGCCTGCTACGTCGCCACCTGGGAGGTCATCTACTTCAAGCTCAACCCCGAGTACGCGGCCAGCATCCAGGAAGCGATGATCGAGCGGGCGCGGACCAGCGGCGAGAGCCCGGCGGTGATCGAGCAGAAGGTTGCCGAAGCGGAGCGCTTCATGGAGATGTACCGCAATCCCGCCGTCAACATCGCCTTTACTTTCCTGGAGCCGCTTCCCGTGGGACTGGTGTTCGCCCTGGTTTCCGCGGGCATCCTGAGCCGCGCCCGGCGCAGCGAAGAGCCCGAGCTGGAGACGGCCCTGGCGTAAGCCGGCGGGAGCGCGGCCTCCGCATCTCCCGATCCCCCAATTCTTTCATCCAACGGAGAAAACCCATGCAGCTCGGCGCGTTTTCCATCAGCCTGGCCGTGCAGGACCTCGCGGCGTCGCGGGCGTTCTACGAAAAGTTCGGATTTACCGCGTTTGGCGGCGACGCCTCGCAGAACTGGCTGATCCTGAAGAACGGTGACCACGTGATCGGCCTGTTCCAGGGGATGTTCGACCGCAACATGCTCACCTTCAACCCCGGCTGGGACAGCAACGCGCGCCCCGTCGACGGCTTTACCGACGTCCGCGAGCTGCAGCGCCGGCTCAAGGAGCAGGGCGTGGAGCTGATGGCCGAGGCGGACGAGACGACGACGGGTCCCGCGTACCTGATGGCCATCGACCCCGACGGAAACCCCGTCCTGATCGACCAGCACGTGTAGCCGGCGGGTCATTCTACCCATCTCCAGCGCCCGGCCGCACGCTACTTTCGCTCCAACCCGCACGACGCGGGATCCCCACCGGAGCCTGGAGAGAGCCACGATGGACGTTCGTGTGAAGCAGCTGGTGCAGGAAAGCTGGATGCAGGTGGAGCCGATCGCCGACACGGCCGCCACGCTGTTCTACGATCGGTTGTTCGAGCTGGACCCGGCGCTGCGTCCGCTGTTTCCCGCGACGGACCTGCGCGATCAGAAAAAGAAGCTGATGCAGACGCTCACGGTGGCCGTGCGCGGGCTGTACCGGCTGGAGGAGCTTGCCCCCGCGCTGGAGGCGCTGGGCCGCAGGCACGTGGGGTACGGCGTGCAGGACGCGCACTACGAGACGGTGGGCCAGGCGCTGCTCTGGACGCTGGAGCAGGGGCTGGGCGCGGCGTTCACCCCCGAGGTGCGCGACGCCTGGGCCGAGACGTACGCGCTGGTGACGTCGGTGATGCAGCGCGCCGCCCGCGAATCCGCCGAGGAAACCACGCTCCTCCGCGCGGCGGCCTGAGGTACGGGGCGTCGCCGGCCCCGTTCACGCCACAGCCAGTCATCCTGAGGGAGGCTCCGCGCTGCATCCTGTTTGTACGACGCGGCTTGGCGCCGACCGAAGACCTTGCCGGCAGAGCCGGAGGGCTGGATCTCTGCCCAGGAGCAGGCCTCACGGTGGCGGAGAGAAGGTCCTTCGGTCGCGCGCAGACGGCGGTGCGGGTGTCAGGGCTTTGCGCGGCGCTCCCTCAGGATGACTGATCTCGGAAAGTACGGGCGAGAACAGCTTTCGCCGGCCGTGTTGCGGCTGCGGCGCAAGGACGGGCAACGTGGGAGCGCTACTCGCTCACGGCCGAACCCCGCTCGGCGTACCTGATGCGCGGCCCTTCGCACACGGAGTGGGAGCACAGCATTCCCGGCGTGGATTCGCTCCGCTACTCGCTCACCTTCCGCACCCTGCGCGCGGGCCGCTGACGCCGGACATGGTCCGCTGTCCGACCCAATGCCCAAAGCCAGTCATCCTGAGGGAGCCGCCGCGCAGATCCTTGCCTTTGCACGATCTGTGGCGGCGACCGAAGGACCTTGCCGACAGAACCGCGGGGCTGGATTGCTGCCCAGGAGCAGGCCTCACGGTGGCGGAGAGAAGGTCCTTCGGTCGCGCAATCGATTGCGCGGGTCAGGGTTGGGCGTGGTGCGCTCCCTCAGGATGACTGTCTTGGTGACGTGATGCCCGACCCCTCCCACACCCCCGCAGCGGAGGACGGATGGCGTACGAGCAAGCGATGGCCAGCGCGTTCGGGATGGACGAGCGCACCTGGGCGCGCCACGCGAACCCGTGGAGCGTGTGGACGCGCAACACCGGGCTTCCGCTGCTGATCCTCGCCATCTGGAGCCGTACGTGGCTGGGCGGGTGGGCGGCGCCGGCCGTGGTCCTGGCGATGCTGTGGATCTGGATCAACCCGCGGCTTTTCCCGGTGCCGGCCTCCACGGACAACTGGGCTTCCCGCGCCGTGCTGGGCGAGCGCGTGTGGCTGGCGCGCGGCCAGGTGCCCGTCCCGCCGCACCACCGCCGCATGCCGCACCTGCTGAGCGCCGTGGCGGCGCTGGGCCTGCCCTTTCTGGCGTGGGGCCTGTATCATCTCCAGATCTGGCCCACGCTGTTCGGCACGCTGCTGGTGTTTTGCGGCAAGCTGTGGTTCCTGGACCGCATGGTCTGGCTGTACGGGGAGATGAAGGACGCACACCCCGACTACCGCCGCTGGCTGTACTGACGCCCTCGCGCGGCTCCACCCCCACCGGACGCTCCTCCATGCGCCGAGCCTTCCGCCCTCCGCTCCTCGTGTCGCTTGCCCTGGCCGCGGCCGCGTGCATGCCGGCGCAGGTGGAAAGCGACGATGATGCCGACCCCACACCGGCGGCGATGATCGAGAACATCGCGGAGGCGGTGGAGGGCCTGTACGTCTATCCGGATGCGGGCGCCCAGATGGGCCGGACCCTGCGCGCACGGCTCGCCCGCGGCGAATACGACGGGCTTCCGGTGGGCGAGGCGCTGGCCGATTCGCTCACCGCGCATCTGCGCGCCGTCCGCCACGACAAGCACCTGGAAGTCACCTTCATCCCCGATGCGCCCCAACCGCCGGCCGATGCCGAGTTCCCGGACGCGGCTCTCCGGGCGGCGGCGGACGAGATGCTGCGGGAGCAGATCGGCCTGGAGAAGGTGGAGATCCTGGAGGGAAACGTGGGCCTGCTGGACCTGCGCGTGTTCGGGTCCGCGGAGCTGCGGCCGGCGAGGGACGCAATCGCGGCGGCCATGGACTCGCTGGCCGGCACCGGCGCGCTGATCATCGACCTGCGGCGGAACCTGGGTGGTGACCCGGGGATGGTCCAGCTGCTGGCCAGCTACCTGTTCAGCCCGGAGCCGGTGCAGCTGAGCTCCATCTACTGGCGGCCGCGGGACCGCACGGTGGAGTTCTGGACCCGGCGCGAGCTGCCGGGCACGCGCTACGGCCCGGAGCGGCCCGTCTACCTGCTGACGAGCAGCCGCACCTTCTCCGCCGCGGAAGCGTTCGCGTACGACCTTAAGCACCTGCGGCGCGCCACCATCGTAGGCGAAACCACCGCGGGGGGCGCGCACCCGGCGGAGTTCAGCCCCGCGGGGCCCAACCTGGCGCTGCGGCTTCCCACGGGCCGGGCCATCAACCCGGTCACCGGCACCAACTGGGAAGGCACGGGCGTGCGGCCGGACGTGGAGACGGATGCCGGCGCCGCGCTCGATACCGCCCACGCGGCGGCGCTGCGCGCGATCCTGGCCACCACGCGCGACCCCGCCCGCCGCGCCACGCTGGAGCGTCTCATCCAGCAAATCGGCGAGGAACGATAGACACGGTTACGCGAGGAGAAGGAGCTTCACACATCACTGGATCTCACGCGAAGACGCGGAGGGCGCGGCGGATGTTTGCGCCGTTCCTCCGCGCCTCCGCGTGAGATTTTTGATTTCTGTGGATGATCCGTTTCCGGATCCGGAGCATTCCGAGGCATGGAAAACGGCACGGGAAAACGCCGATGGCTCCGCTAACTCCGTGTGAGCCCGATCCCTTACAGATCCGGCATCCGAAGCCGGTCCCTCGCGGGCATCCGAACACCCGCCGCGCGCCCGGACCGCTCTTTTTGAGGTTTCCGAACAGGCTGTCCGATCCGCTTCCGATCGATCGTTGTGTACCGTCACCAGCACGGGAGACCGGCTCCCGCTTTCGGCTTTCATGTCCGTTGCCCGATTCAGAGTGGAGAGGTCGCGATGAGTGTACGACCGCAGTTCCGCCGTGGTGCCCGCCTGGCAATCGCCGGCCTGTTCGCGCTGGGCGCCGCCGCCTGCGAGGACCTGGGCGTGGGATCGGGGGCGGAGCGGGAAGACCGGATCGTGTTCGTGAGCAATCGCGAGGTCCTGGACTCGGCCACGGTGCTCTACCCGCCCACGGACGTGTTCGTGATGAACGCGGACGGCACCGGCGTCCAGAACCTGACCCACGGCCCCGACTGGGACTTCCACAGCTCGGTCAGCGTGTCGCCCGACGGCGGCAGGATCGCGTTCGCCAGCGACCGCGCCACTCCGGGCTGCGCCCAGATCTTCACCATGCACACGGACGGATCGGCCAGGGCGCAGGTTACCACGGAGCACTGCAACTACGTTCCGCGCTGGTCGCCCGACGGCACCCGCCTGGCGTACCTGAGCCTGCGGGCGGGACGGGTCGCCGTGTTCACGATGAACGCCAACGGCACCAGCCAGCGTGACCTGTCCACCGCCACCCTGGCCGGGGCGGCGGGGTGCACCGCCACCCAGCCGCCGACCGTCGGGTTGCTGGGGTGGGTGCCGGGGGGACGGGTGACGTTCTACCACCACCGCTGCGGCGTGGGCTACCGCTACTTTGTCGCCCCCGGTGACGGCACCGGCGCCGTGGCGCAGCTGGACTACGACGCCTACGCCGCGTACTGGTCGCCCGACGGCGCCCGGGTGGCGTTCATCGACTGGCACGGCGGTGTCCTCAAGCTGCACGTGATGAACGCGGACGGCTCCAACCTGCGCGTGCTGACCACCGACGAAGTGGGTGACGGGCTGATGCCCCGCGTTCAGGCCATCGAGGTCAACCCCTGGTCGCCCGACGGCACCCGCCTGGTGTTCTCGCGGCACCTGTACAACGGCGACGGTACGGAGCAGAGCGGGATGTACGTGGTCAACGCGGATGGATCCGGCCTCCGGCGGCTGCCGCTGGACCACGCCACCGACTTCAACGGGTGGTCCCCGCGCGGCGACCGGCTGGCGTTCAGCGTGTGGGAGCAGCCCGGCCGGCGCGACGTGTACGTGGTCAACGCCGACGGCACCGGCCTGACCAACCTGACCAACAACCCGGCCGACGACCACGCCATCGGCTGGGTGCGCGGGCGGTAAGAGGCGGAGCGGGGGATCGGCACGGCGCGGGCCACGTGCGGGAAACGTGCGTTTAAACGCCGCCGCCTTCCGCCGCATCGCAGTGTGCGACGTTCTTCCGCCGGCGACCGGCCGGCGGGTGTAGAACGGACCCACACGCCACGCCGGGCTCCCATGAAAAACATCCTGTCGCTCTGTTCCGCGCTCCTGCTGGCCACGCTGGCCGGGTGTGCACCGGCGCCAGCGGCGAGCGCGCCCGTCGCGGCGCCGCTCTCCATGCGATTCGACTACGCGGGCGCCGAGGCGATCCTGCACGCCATCGAGCGGGACTCGCTGTCCGAGGCGGACGTGGACTCGCTGCTGCGCGTGCCCGGGGTGCGGGCGATGGTGGACAACGTGACGCGGTTCATCCCGCACGTGGGTGTTCCCCAGTTCCGGACGGACGTCCGCTCGTTCGCGCGGACCAAGGAAGCCGCGCGCAGCAACCCCTTCCAGCTCTACGCCCCGTGGCGGGAGAAGGAACGGATCCGCACCCTGATCGCCACGCTGCGGGCGGACGAGCCGCGGATTGTGCGCGAGGCGCTGGCGCAGCTGCAGCCGTACGCGCCCCAGACGGGGCCGATGACGATCGGCGTGTACTTTGTCGCCGGGGGCGTATCCACCGGCTTTGCGTTCGAGGACGACTCGCGGGCGTTCTACGCCAACCTGGCCCGGGCGGATGGCGATTACCACGGCGTCATCTGGAACACCGTGCACGAGGCGTATCACGTGCTGCAGATGGCGGCGCAGCGGCAGTCCGGCCACTTCAGCGCCTGGATCAGCGACGACGCGCTCCCCCCGGCCGAACGGCTGCTGGCGGGCACGCTCCTGGAGGGCACCGCCAACCTGGTCGCCGATCCCACGCGCCAGACGGGGAGCGGCCCGGCCATCGAAAGCGCGCGGGCCCGCTACCGGATGAACGCGGCACCGGAGCAGATCGCGGCCAACTTCGCCCTGTTCGACCGCACGCTCAAGGAGCTGCGGGAGGGGACGATCCCCTTCAAGACGGCCAGCGACCAGGGGTTCTCGGGCGACAACCCCGAGTTCTACTTCGTGGGCTACGAGATGGCGAAGGCGATCGAACGCCATTGCGGCGCGCGGTGCATCGGCGCGCTGTTCCGGCAGCCGCCGGCGGAGTTCTTTCGGCGGTACATCGCGCTGTACCGCGCGCATCCGGAGATCACCCGCCGCTTTTCGCGCGAAACCGAGGCGTACGTGGCGTCGCTGGCGGGCAGTCTCGACAGGTAAGCGGCCGGATTTGCGGCCGCGCGAAGGATCTTTCGTATTTCCCGGACCCGCCGCGGCCGGCGGGTCAGCAAGGCGCGAACCGCCGGCGGTACGATGCCGGGCGGTGAGCCCAACCCGTGTCCGCAAGGTGAAACAATGCGTATTCTTTCCGCCGCGCTCGTGGGCCTGCTGCTCCACGGCGCCGCCGCGTGCGGCGATGGCAAGGGCTCGCCGGTCGAGATGCCGGTCGCCGCGTCCGTGCAGAAGCTGGACGGCGACGAGCAGGAGGCCCTCGCCTTCAGCCCCCTTCCGGAGCCGCTGCGCGTGCGCGTTACGGACCGCGACGGCGATCCCGTGGCCGGGGTCAGCGTGAGCTGGCGGGTAAGCGCGGGAACGCTGTCGGCTCCACAGACGCTTACGGATGCGCAGGGCGTGGCCCTGGTCTACTGGGAGTTCCGCAACGGCAACAATTCCATGCCGCTGGGCCAGCAGGTGGCGGAGGCCACGGTCACCCACCTGCCGTCGGTCGTCTTCAACGGCTACGTGCGCTGGGGGATCAGCCTGCAGAGCGTGTCGTTCTCCCCCGCCGAGGTGAACGTGGCCTCCGGTCCGGCCACCGTGGAAATCACCGTTCACGCCACGGACGACTTTGGCGACGTGTTCGAAGGCGTTTTTCGCCTGTTCAGTCCGTCCACGCAGCAGTTTGTGGGCTACACGCCCTTTGCCATGGCCAGCGGCACCGGCAAGGACGGAATCTGGAAGGCCACCTTCCAGATTCCGCAGAACGCCGAGCCGGGCCAGTGGGCGCTGGAGCTAAGGCTGCGCAGCGACAAGATGTCGGTTTTCTGGCCCAACAGCGCGCTGGGCGGCACCCAGATCATGAAGTACATCACGGTCAAGACCACGCCGTAGTCCGCATTCAGGCTTTTGGCGGAACACGCAGCCGGGGCGCCCATCGTTTCTCACGGTTGATCGTCCTTTCGTGGCCGATCGGATGAACACCAGCTGCGCCTGCAGAACCGGGTATCTCACACGGGGTCAACGGTAAAGATCAAAACCGTTGACCCCGTTACTCCCGTGTGATGGTGATACCGAATCCGGAAAACAACATCGGGAGGTACAGAGGAACCGGGAACCGCCAGAGGAACAGAGGTGATCCGCATCCCTTCCCTGTTCCTCTGGCGGTTCTCCGTTCCTCTGTACCCTGACCTCTGTTTTCAGTAGCCCGACTTGAGGCGAGGTGTTCTGCCGCGTCAGCCTCGCGCGATCCGAGAGTAGATCCTCGGCCCCGCGACTTGTGGTGCAAGGGCCGGCGTCAGTGCGGGCGGAGTTCGGAATGACGATGCGTCGCATCCCGCAGGGCGCGGGCTGAATCCAAACCATCCTCCCATCCGCGGTATCCCATCCGGCAACGCGGGCGCGCCACCCACCGGCCTCCGCAATCCACCACGGATAACGGGATTTCCCCATGTACGCATATTCCTGCAGGCTGCTGGCCCTTGGATTGGCCGTAGCAGCGTGCGCCCCGCAGCGGTCCGCGGCCCAGGCGCCCACGGCCGCGATGGCACGCGAGCCCAATCTTGCCGCCGCGCTGGACGAAAAGGCGCCGCTGTGGCTGGCCGAGCACGACGTGCCCAGCATCTCCGTCGCCTACATCCGCGGCGGGCGGGTGCAGTGGACGCGCGTCTACGGCGAGCAGGCGGAGGGCGTGCCGGCGACGGAGTCCACGCTGTACAACGTCGCGTCGCTGGCCAAGCCCGTCTTTGCCGAGACCATGCTGCGGCTGGCGGCGCGCGGCGAGCTGTCGCTGGACGAGCCGCTGGCGGGCTACTGGGTAGACCCCGACGTCGCCGCCGACCCGCGCCACGCGCGCCTTACGCCGCGCATCGCGCTCAGCCACCGCACGGGGTTTCCCAACTGGCGCTTTCAGCAGCCCGGCCGCGTGCTGGCGTTTGAGCGCGATCCGGGAACGGAGCTGGGCTATTCCGGCGAAGGCTTTGAATACACCCGGCGGTTCGCGCAGCAAAAGCTGGGCACGCCGTTCGAAGCGCTGGTGGATCAGCACGTGTTCAGGCCGTTCGGGATGACGAGCACGGCGCACACGTGGCGGGACTGGTTCGCGGGGCGCATCGCCCTGCCGTACGGGCGCGAGGGCCGGTACCGCGAACCCACGATCGCCGATTCGGCCATGGCGTCCGACGACCTGTACACCACGGCCGCCGACTACGCGCGGTTCCTGATCGGCGTGATGGACCGCGACGGCCTGCCCGCCGCGTACGCCGCGCAGCGCGATTCCGTGCACGTGGTCAACGCGCGCGCCACCACGTCGTGCGACGCGGGCAAGACGGCGTGCCCGCGCGTGGGGATGGGGCTGGGGTGGGAGATCCTGGACTTTCCGGGCGAGACGGTGAGGATGCACAGCGGCGGCGACTGGGGTGAGAGCACGCTGGCGTTCTACTTTCCGGAAACACGCGACGGCGCCGTGCTGCTGACCAACGGGGCCAACGGGATGAAGGTGATGCTGCAGGTCATCCCCCTCCTGTTTCCGGATACCCAGCTGGCCGAGAACGCCCGCAGCTACGAGTGACGCGGCCCTTTCAGCCACGCGGGGCGCTGGCTGCGTCAGCCGGCGCCCTGTATTGTTGGGATTCTCCGCACCACACCGCGCCTGGCGCCGCATCCGTATGAAGAACGTGAAAGTCGTCCCGCACGATCCCCGCTGGCGCGCTGCGTTCGAGGTGGAGGCCCGGCACGTCGCCGCCGCGCTGGGCGAGAACGTTGTCGCGGTTCACCACGTCGGCAGCACCTCCATTCCGGGGATCCACGCAAAGCCAATCATCGACCTGCTGGTGGAGCTCAACGACGTCGGTCAGGCGGACGCGCGCAGCCCGGCGATGGAGTCGCTGGGCTACCAGGTGATGGGCGAGTACGGCCTCCCCGGCCGCCGGTACTATCGCAAGGACGATCCGGATGGCATCCGGACGCATCACGTGCACGCGTTCCAGGCCGGTTCGGAGCAGGTGGTGCGGCACCTGGCGTTCCGCGACTACCTGCGCGCCCATCCCGCGGATGCGCAGGCGTACGGCGAGCTGAAGCAGAAGCTGGCGCGGGAGCATCCCCAGGACATGAACGGCTACATGGACGGCAAGGACGGCTTCATCAAGGAGATGGACCGCAGGGCGGCGGCGTGGCGTGCATCGTTTTCGGATGAGCACGCCGATGGAGTCTGACGAGCCGGTGCTGGGCCTGCGGCAGGGTGCGGTGCGCCTGGCCGCGCACACCGCGCGATGGGCGGAGCTGTACCGCGAGGAAGAATCGCGGCTGCGTACGGCGCTGGAGGGGGTGCTGATCGACATCCAGCACTTTGGCAGCACGTCCATCCCCGGCATCCACGCCAAGCCGATCCTGGACATTCTGGTCGCCGTCCGGCGGCGCGACGACGTTCTGGAGCGGCGTCCGCAATTGCGGGCGCTGGGCTACGGGTACGTGCCGGGCGCGGGGGTGCCGGGGCATCACGTGTTCGGAAAGGGCCAGCCCCGCACGCACCTGCTGCACGTGGTGGAGCACGCGAGCCGCACCTGGACCGAGAACCTGTGGTTTCGCGACCGGCTGCGCGCCGACCCCGCGCTGGCGGCGGAGTACGACGCGCTCAAGCTGCGCCTGGCGCAGGCGCATCCCGACAACCGGGCCCGCTACACGGAGGAGAAAAGCGCCTTTGTCCAGCGCATCCGCCAGCAGGCGCCGGTGGATCCATCCCCATCGAATCCCCGCGATGCGTGATCCAGGCCTGACGGTGGCGGCTGCGGCGCCGGATGATGTGTGGTACGGACGCTTTCCCCGGCGCATCCAGGCCGTGGTGGTGGACGGGGCAATCCTGGCGTCCCTGCTGCTGCTGGGCCCCGCGCTGGCCGGGGTGCTTCCGGCCGCCGCTTCGCGCACCGTGAACCGCGCGGTGCTCCTGTGCGTGGTGCTGTACGAGCCGGTGATGGTGAGCGTGTGGGGCGGCACGGTGGGGCACACGCTCCTGAACCTGAAGGTGGTTTCGGCCAGCACCGGGGGACGGCTGCCGTTTCACCGGGCGCTGGTGCGCTTCGTTACCAAGACCGTCTTCGGGCTCATCTCCTTTCTCTTTATCGCGCTCACCGCGCGGCACCAGGCGCTGCACGACATGGCCGCCGCGGCGGTGGTGCAGGTGCGCGACCGGTCGCGCGCCAATCCCGCGGACTTCGCGACGGAGCGGGTTGCCGACGCCGGGCCGGCCGCGCCTGCATCGGGGTGGCGGCGCGCGGGTATCGCCGCCGTCTACATGGTGGGCACGTTTCTGCTGGTTTCGGTGATGGCGGCGCTGCTGGTATCCCCGGAGTGCCTGGACGCCGGCCTGTGCTCCGGTGCGGAGAACAACGCGCTCGACGTGGCCTTTGCCGTGTGGGCGCTGCTGTGGGGCACCATCGCGGTGCTGGCCTGGCGCGGGCGCCTTCCCGGCGCGCGGCACCACGCGGGCGATGGCGACCAGGCGCAGGCGCCGGAATCGTGGGAAGCCCAGGGCGATGGAGCCGGCGATCCCCGTTGATGATCCGCCGCTGAGCCCGAGGCGCCGGGGGTGGCGCTTCGTTCCAGCAACGTGCGAGTCCGCCCGCGGGAGCGAATTAAATTCGCCGCTGGAAAATCGCAAAGTCCACCTCCGTAGACTCGGCGGCCGGGCGGCACGGCGAATCCCAAGCACCGGCGCGTCCGCGGCGGGGAGAGTACCGCGCCCGACGTTCTCACAATCCCCATCATGTACCCAGAACTGCACGACGACCTTCGCGAGCACCGGGACTGGCTGCTGTCGTTCATCGACCTGCCCCCCGGCGGCACCTTCGTGGACCTGGGGTGCGGCAGCGGGGGCGATCTGGCCGCGCTCGCGGCCCGGCATCCCGATCCCGCCGCGCGCTTTATCGGCATCGACGCGGCGGAGACGGGCGTCGCGGCGGCGGCGGCGCGCAGCGCGCACGACCCGCGCATCTCCATCCGCCAGCACCGCCTGGTCGGCGGACAGGTGCCGCTGGACGACGGTGGCGTGGACGCGGTGTATTCGCACAACCTGCTGGAGTGCATCGGCGACCGGGATGCGTTCGTGCGGGAGGTTGCGCGGGTGCTGCGGCCGGGTGGCGTGGCGGTGATGGCGCACTGGGACTTCGACTCGCAGACGCTGGACGGCACCGACCGGGCCGCCATCCGCCGGCTGGTGCACGCCTTTGCCGACTGGAAGCAGCCCTGGATGGAGCACGCCGACGGCTGGATGGGGCGGCGGCTGTGGGGCACGTTCGCGCCCAGCGGCCTGTTTGACGGCGCGGTGCACGCGCGCGTGCTCACCAACACGGTGTTCGCGGCGCCGTGGTACGGCCACGCGCGGGTGCAGGATTTCGGCAGCCTGGTCAAACGCGGGTTGGCGAGCGAGGATGACTACCGCCGCGTGATCGCGGATCTGGAGGCGCTGGACCGGGAGGGCCGCTACTTCTACGGCATCACGGGATATGTGTACGTAGGCCGGCGGCGGGCGGCGGCGCGGTGAAGCAGCGGCGGCGGCGTCCTCGGCCGCTGGACCGGCGGCCCGCGCGCAAAGGCGCGGCCACCCTCTCGCACCCCGGACGCTGGATGCCCTCGTGCATCAACCGGCAGCGCTTGAAGATGCTGGGCGGCTGCGGCGCAACCGGCATGCTGATTTTCGGGCCGATCTTCAACGGGCCGCGATCCGCGCCGTGTGCCGGGCGACGATCCGCGTTCGTTCGAGTGTCATACCGTTTCTGCTAATTCGCTGTGCATTCTGGCCTTTACAACTACATCTCACGCGGAGGCGCGGAGTACGCGGAGGCGCGGAGAAGCGTGATTTCTCCGCGTCTCCGCCCTCCGCGCCTCCGCGTGAGCCCGGCAGTAGAACTCGGAGTGCACGTTAAATCATGGAAGTCGGTATCCGGATGCGGATGTCGATTTCCCACGTGCTGCTTCGACATAGAAGTGAGGGAGGCGAGCACGCGTCCCCTGAGGGAGGAGGGCGCCGGCCGCCAGACGCCTCCCGATCAACCTTTAGCCACCGGGAGACACCATGGCCATCACCCCGCGCATCCGCCCCTGCCTGTGGTTCGACGACCAGGGCGAAGAAGCCGCCCGCTTCTACACGGGCATCTTTCCCAATTCGCGCATCGTGGCGACCACGTACTTCGGCGAGGCGGGCTTCGAGATCCACAAGCGCCCCGCCGGCTCGGTGATGACCGTCGTCTTCGAGCTGGACGGCCAGCAGTTCACCGCGCTGAACGGCGGCCCCATGTTCACCTTCAGCGAGGCCATCTCGCTTGAGGTGCACTGCGCCAACCAGGAAGAGGTGGACTACTACTGGGAGCGGCTGGGCGAGGGGGGCGACCCCGCGGCGCAGCAGTGTGGCTGGCTCAAGGACCGCTTCGGCGTGTCGTGGCAGGTGATCCCCACGGCCATGGAGCGGATGTTCGACGATCCCGAATCGGCGGCCACCCAGCGCGCCACGAACGCCATGCTGCAGATGAAGAAGCTGGACCTGGCCGAGCTGGAGCGCGCCTACGCCGGCGAGTAACGCCGAATCCGGAAAACCAACATCGGAAGGTACAGAGGGACGGAGAACAGCCAGGGGAACAGAGGTGATCCGCATTCCTCCTCCGTTCCCCTGGCTGTTCTCCTGTCCCTCTGTACCCTGACCTCTGTTTCCTGTAGTCCCGCTGGTGACGGCTACCGGTAGGCGGCGATCGTCGCGGCGGTGTTGTTGAGCACCCGCGCGTTGTCCTCGTACAGCGCCGTCCCCATCACCTGTCCCGTGAGCGGGTAGGTCTTCAGGGGGCTGCTCCACCACTGGATGCGCGTGCAGTTGCTGCAGTTGTTGCCGTACGCCATCACCGTGCGCCAGGTCTTGGTGGACGGGATGAAGCCGTGGCCGTACGGGTACGGCGTGGTGCTGGCGTCCACGAAGCGGTCGTGGCGGGCGCCCTGCAGGTGGCCGATCTCGTGGCCAAACGAGTAGTAGCCCGTGATGCAGCTGTAGTGCGCCACGGCGAACGCCGAGCTGGCCGTGGAGCCGATGCCGGCGGCCTGTCCGCACGCCTCGCTGTCGTTCACCACCAGCACCACCACGTCGGCCGCGTAGGTGTTGCGCAGGGTGTGCACGTTGTCCATCAGCCCGTCCGTGGTGTTGCGCAGCGCGGTGACGTGCTGCGAAAAGCTGCGGCCGCTCTCGTTGTACGTGACCTGCGCGGTGTGCACGCGCACCATGTTGATGTTGATGCCGCTGTTGACGTACGACAGGTTGGTCTCGTCCACCGCCAGCTGGATCTTGCTCGCGATGGTGCCGGCGGCGGTGGCGGCGGAGGCGGTGTAGACCACCAGCACGTTGATGGTGCTGGTGGCCGCGATGCCCACCTCACCCGTGCCGGGCGCGCGGGCGGCCAGCGGGGTGTGGGGCGGCGCGGGGTCCAGCACGCCGGTGGGGTTGTCGGGGGTGTGCTCCGGGGGGAAGCCGTTCTGGTTGAGCAGCGAAACGGCGTGCACCCCGCCGCCCAGCGGCTCGATGCTGTACTGCGCCGTGCCGATGGTCACCGTACCCACCACGCCGCCTTCCGCCAGCACCAGCTGCACCGAGCCGTGCTGCCCCTGCGTGGCGCCGCTCCACGAGATGTCGTTGGCCGCGCGCTGCTGCACGCGCTCACCCACCGCCACCACCTGAACGCCCGGCGCCACCGGCACGCGCAGCACGCTTCCCTGCTTCATCAGCTGGCCCGGGGCCGTGGCCACGCGCGCCAGGTGCACCGACGCGGTGCTGGACCGGCCGCGGATGGTGGCCAGGCGGCCCTGCTGCACGTTGTCCAGCGCCTGGTCGGGCACCAGCGTGAACAGGTTCTGCTGCGCTGCGGCGGCGCTCATCGAGGTATCGCCGGGGGTGATGTCGTCGCCGCCCTGGCAGGCGGCCAGGCCAAAGGAAGCGGCCACGATCAACGGCAGTACTGCTCTCATGGGGCGTTCTCCAGGGAGAGATGGGTGGGGAGATGTGGGTACGTTTCCCGACAAGCTAAGAGCTAACGGCCGAACTTCCTAGAGTCTTGTTTTTGTCCGTTCTTAGATCCCGAAACAATCGTCCATGTAGACGTTTAACCTGCGGATGCACATTTCTCGGTGCTTCCGCAACCGCACCTTACCGTCCGCAAACGTTCGATTCCATCCTCTGCCTCCGCGGGTGCTTGACGAAATCATCAGGCCGATTCGGGACGCATCGGATGTCCCCGGGGTGAGCGGAAATGGGCGACGTGAGAGGTCGGCGCGGATCGCGGTCGGGGCGTCTGTCGATCCGGGGACTCCTCGTTCGACGTGGAGGTAGAGAGACGACGGCGAGCGCCAGCCGGCCGCCGCGACCCTACCACCACGGAGGAGACGCCCATGCCGCACACGTTGAGGATCACCGGGAGCGCAATGCTGGCCGCCGCGCTCGTCGCCACCGCCGCGGCCACGCCGGCCGCGCCCATCCACGCCCAGGGAGAAGGGACCGCCATGCAGCCCGCCACGTCCGCCCCCGCCCGCACCGGCTACGTGCAGGCCAACGGAGTCCGCTACTACTACGAGATCCACGGCCAGGGCGAGCCGCTTCTGCTGCTGCACGGGGGGCTGGGCTCCATCCAGATGTTCGGGCCGGTGCTCCCCGAGCTGGCGCGCGGCCGCCAGGTGATCGGTGTGGATCTGCACGGCCACGGCCGCACCGAGCTGGGCAGCCGCCCCATCAGCCTGATCGACATGGGCGACGACATGGCGACCGTGCTGCGTGAGCTGGGCTACGGCCAGGTGGACGTAATGGGGTACTCGATGGGCGGCGGGGTGGCGTTCCGGCTGGCCGCGCAGCATCCAGAGATGGTGCGGCGCCTAGTGATGGTGTCCGCCGGCTTTTCGCGGGATGGGTTCTATCCCGAGATGCTGCCGCAGCAGGCGCAGGTGGGTGCCGCCCTGGCCGACATGATGAAGGAAACCCCCATGTACCAGTCGTACGCCGCGGTCGCGCCGCGTCCGGAGGATTTTCCCCGGCTGCTGGACCGCATGGGCGAGCTGATGCGCACGCCGTACAACTGGGCCGAAGACGTGCGCAAGCTGTCGATGCCCACGATGATCGTGTTTGGCGACAGCGACATGTACCGCCCCGAGCACGTGGTGGAGTTCTACCAGTTGCTGGGCGGCGGGCAGCGTGACGCCGGGTGGCAGCGCGAGCACATGTCGCGCAACCGCCTGGCCATTCTCCCCAACCTGACGCACTACGAGATGTTCATGTCGCCCGCGCTGGTCGCCACCACGCTCCCCTTTCTGAACGGCGACACCGCCGCCCCCAGCTGGGCCGAGCAGGTCGCGCAGGGCAACTGATCGCGGCACGGAGGGATGAACCGCGGCCGGGGCGCTGATCAGGCGCCGCGGCCGCTTTGCAATACCTTGTAATATAATACTCAAATTACGAGACAGTATTCACTTCACTCGTGTGGCTGTATTGCATCCTCTGGCAGTACTCTATATAGTAGTGGGCTGCAACGGGCCCGAATGAACCTGCCTTATCACCACGTAGCTGGCAGCCGGTTGCGCATACCACCCAAGCTTTCTCTTGTCCGATGAAAGTCAAAGTACGGCCGAAGTTCGGTGCAGTGAAAAATGGAATGGCTGAGATCAGGCTGAACGACTGGGAGGAATTTCATTGGTTTATCGAATCGGAGATGCTTGATTATCGAGAGTATATTTACCGCGGACAATCACGCGCAGACTGGCCGTTGAGAACCACTTTGGACCGATTGGCCATGCAGGCTCGAGGACGTGCCTTGACGGAGGCCGAAATGAAAGATCATCTCCTTCGATTCAAGTACTCCACTCGAGGACGCCTTCCGACCACCTTTCATGAGGACTTGGGGGATAATCACTGGTGGGCAGTGGGGCAGCATTTCGGATTGGCGACCCCTTTGCTTGATTGGACAGAATCCCCTTACGTAGCTGCGTATTTTGCCTTCGCTGAGCCAAGTGGAACGGACAATGAGCCCCTTCCCGACAGAGCGATATATGCTCTTGATTCCGTGTCATTGATAGCAAGGTCAAAGGAGCTTGCTTCCGCCGACCCGCAACGGAACGCCGAGTTTGTGGAGGTTTTCTCTCCGCTTGCGGGCGAAAACAACCGATTGGTAAGCCAACGGGGCTTGTTTACCCGATTGCCCGTTGGGCAAGATCTGGAGGACTGGATTCGGACGCACTTCAAGGGAGAGTCAAATTTGTTGATACTTGTCAAAATTGTCATCCCTGAACGAGTGGGAGATCGGACGAGATTCTTCCGTGTCTTGAATCGTATGAATGTGAATGCCCTGACTCTTTTTCCGGATTTGGCCGGTGCAAGTCTTCATTGTAACCACGACCTGGCAATCGAGAACTATTGAGTGCGCTCTGAGTCCGGAGTGTGAGTGGAGTGTCTTGCTCGTTCTGGCGCGGATCGACACGGCCGTCCTCGTCCGCTTGTGGTGGTCACGAAACCTGGAGAGTGTGGTGAAGGCAGACCCGCGGCAGGTGCTCCGGATGACCCTGGATGAGCTGGAGGGCGTCGCGTGGGGGCCGCCCACCCTCGACAGCGGGCTCGTCACCACGTGCCACCGGCTGCGCACAAAGCCGCTCGGCGCGTACGATACGGAAGACCTGCGCATCATGATCGGCCAGAACATCGGGCTGCCCTGGCTGCTGCCCGTGGCGATCGGCCGGCTGGAGGAAGACCGGTGGACGTCGGGCGACCATTATCCCGGTGATCTGCTCGCGATGACGGTCCGTGCGAAGTTCTCCTGGATCACGCAGCCGGATCTGCGCGAACGACTGCGCGCGGTCATCGAGCAGGCGCTCCGCGACCTCGCGTCGCAACCCGGCGCCGGCGAGGGGGATTTCGAGATTCCTTCCGGAAAGCTCGCGGCCACGCTCATCGAGGAGCTTCGGACGGCCCGGGCTCGCCTGGATGCGGATACGGAGCACGCGGGCTGACGGCGTGCCGCTCGCGTCCCCGGGAACAACGATGGATCAAGGGTGATTCAGTACAGCCGGCGAGCGGAAACGCTACGACCGCGACGTGGGGCGCTGGAGCCGTCCGGTCGCCGCGGAAACCTGTGATCGCTTCGCACCGATCCAATCCGTACGAGGATCTGCATGACAAACGAAGGCGCGGCCCGATTCGAGAAGAACGTCCCCGGTCCGTTCTACGGCACGGGGGACTGCATGGCCTGTGGCGCGCCGGAACTGGAGGCGCCGCACCTGCTGGCTCCCCTCGAGGGCGACAACTACCACACCTACTTTGTACGGCAGCCCGCCACGCCGGACGAAGTGGAGCAGGCCTGCCGCGCGCTGGAATCGTGCTGTGTGGCTGCGCTGCGCTATGGTGGGCGAGATCCCCTGATCATTCAGCGGCTGGGGAATGATCCAGAGTTTTGCGATCATCTGCTGCCCGGCCCTCCCGTCCCGCGTCCGCAATGGCGGGACGCCAAAGCCCCGGCCGCGACCATCACCATCACCGGCGCCGCACTGACGGACGACGTGAGCCGCACGCTGATCCAGGAGCTCAACGCGGAGCTGAGCGGGATGTATCCGGAGCCGGGCGCGAACCACTTTGGCCTCCATCCGGACGAGGTCCAGCCTGGGCGCGGCGCGTTTCTGGTCGTCCATCGCGACGGCACGCCGCTTGGCTGCGGCGCGCTGCGGCGGCTCGATGACGAGACGGGGGAGCTGAAGCGGATGTACGTGGCGCCCGCGGCGCGCGGGCTGGGGCTGGGCCGCCGGCTGGTGGACGCGCTGGAGGCGGAGGCGCGGGCGCTGGGCCTCCGGCGGCTGGTGCTGGAAACCGGCACCCGGCAGGAGGCGGCGATCGCGCTGTACCGCGCCACCGGCTTCGACATCATCCCCCTCTACGGCGAATACCTGAACTCGCCGGAAACCAGCGTCTGCATGGGCAAGGAGATTCCTGCCCACGAGCCGTGACATCCAGCGTTTACAGCCGGGCGCGTCCGATGCAGCTTGTGTGGGACTCGCCTGATCCCGTCTCCTCCGATTGCACACCTCCATGACCCGATTCACTCCTGGTTTCTTCGATTCCATCTACCGGGATACGCCGCCGTGGGACATCGGGGCGGCGCAGCCCGCCATCGACGCGCTGCTGGACGAGTATCCACCCACGGGCCCGGTGCTGGACTTGGGCTGCGGGTCCGGCGACCACGCGGTGGCGCTGGCGCGGCGCGGGCTGCAGGTGCTGGGGATCGACGTGGTGGAAGCCGCAATCGCGCAGGCACGCGCCAAGGCGGACGCACTTCCGCCGCAGGTGGCACGTCTGCTGGAGTTCGAGGTGGCCGACGCGCTGCGGCCGACGCTGCTGGGGCGGCGGTTTGGCGCGGTGGTGGACTCCGGGTTCTACCACCTGTTCGAGCAGGACCAGCGCGACGCCCTGGCGGCGGAGCTTGCGGGCACGCTGCGCCCCGGCGGTCGGCTGTACCTGCTGGAGTTCGTGACGGAGTTCGACATGCCCAACACGCCGCGCAAGGTGAGCGAGGACGAGCTGCGGGCGCGGTTCACCGAGACGAACGGCTGGCGCATCCTGGCGGTGCGGCCGGCGCAGTTCGAAAGCCGCATTGCGCCGGTACCGGCCGTAGCGGCGTGCATCGAGCGGCTGGAGGCGGATGATGCCTGATCGTCGCTCTCCGATGCGCGTGCGGCTCGTCCAGCTGCTGCCGATGCTTGCCATCTTCCTCCTCGCCCCCGGCAAGCTCTTCGCGCAGAGCGTGACGGCCGAGGCGGGCAACCTCTTCTACCGCCCATCCGCCAGCGCCGCGCCGCGGCAGCTCACCACGACCGGGCTGGACAGCGAGCCCGTGCTTTCCCCCGATGGCCGGACGATCGCGTTCATCCGCGGCACGCCGGGGGATTCCGTGGATACGGTGCTGGGACGGGAAGAAGGGACTTCGCTGTGGATCGTCGGGGTGGATGGAAGCGGTGCGCGCATGCTGGTGCGGGGCCGGTCCTCGGAAACCCCCAGCGAGGCTCTGGCGATGCTGCAGTCGCCGGCATTCTCGCCGGACGGACAGCGGATCTACTTCCTCAGCGCGGGGTGGGCGACGTCGGGCGCCGTGCACGTGGTGGACGTGGCCACGGGCGCCGAGCAGTTTCTGGCACCCGGCAACAGCCTCGAGGTGATCCCCAGCGGCGACTACGCGGGGTTCCTGCTGGTCTCGCAGCACCGCAACTTTCTGGCGGGCGGCTCCTACGACTGGTACTGGCTGGTGTCGCCGGAAGGGCGCGAGATCGATCCGGTGGGCGAAGATGAGGCTGCGCTGGAGGAGTTCCGCGCGATGTACGTCGAGCCCTGAACGCGGTGCCCGAGCCCGTGGGCATCGCCATCCGCCCCGCGCGCCCCGGCGAGGCGGCGGCGCTGACGGCGATCGCGCACGCAGCCAAGCGGCACTGGGGATATCCCGAGGCATGGATTGCGCGATGGCGTGACGCGCTGACCCTCGCGCCGGCGTACGTCCGCGACCACATCGTGGTCGTGGCGGTGGATGCCGCGGATCGGCCCTGCGGCTTCTACGCACTGGTGATCGAGGGAGCCGGCGCGACGCTCGACCACCTGTGGGTGGAGCCGGAGTCAATGGGGCGCGGCCTGGGGCGGGCGCTGCTGAGCCACGCGCGGGAGACCGCGCGCACGCACGGTGCGGCGCGGCTGGAGATTGATTCCGATCCCCACGCCGAGGCGTTCTACCGCCGCATGGGCGCGCGCCGCATCGGCGAGGTGCGCGCGGACGTGGACGACGTCCCGCGGGTGCTGCCGCGGATGGAGATCGTGCTCTGAACGGCGCACCGCGGCTTCGGCCTGCAACGTGCCCCGCCCGCGGGTGCGAATGATGAATTCGCCGCTGGAAAATCGGCAAAGTCCACCTCCGTGGACTCGGAGGCCCGGGGGTGTGCGGCGTTCCACGCACCTGTGCGTCCGCAACCGCGAGATCGCCGGCGCGATCCGCGATCAGCACGGCATCACACGCACGCAAACGCGAGATCCATGGATCATTCCGCGCGGAGGCAGGGGATCGGGCTGGCCGGGTGGCTGCTGGGGAGCTTCGCGGCGGCCGCGGTGGGCGGCGTGGCCAGCGCCAACGCGGGCGACTTTTACCAGCAGTTCGTGCGGCCGGGGTGGGCGCCGCCGCCGTGGCTGTTCGGGCCCGTGTGGAGCGTGCTGTACCTGCTGATGGGGATCGCCGCATTCCTGGTGTGGCGTGAACGCGGCTGGCGCGGCGCCCGCGCGGCGCTCACGCTGTTCGTGGTGCAGCTGGCGGCGAACGCGCTGTGGACGTGGCTGTTCTTCGCGTGGCGGCGCGGTGCGCTGGCCTTTGGCGAGATCCTGCTGCTGTGGGTGCTGATCGCGGCCACCATCGTTGCGTTCTGGCGCGTAAAGCCGCTCGCGGGGGCGCTGCTCATCCCCTACCTGCTGTGGGTGTCCTTTGCCACCGCGCTCACCTGGGCGGTGTGGCAGATGAATCCCGCGGTGCTGGGGTGACGCGGCGGCGCCGCACGAGAGGGTGTTGTCCCGATCCCGGGTACCGGAAGAAGCACGCGGGCGTGTGGAAAGGCGTCGCCGCGGTCGCGTAGTCTGCAAAAGCTCACGCGGAGACGCGGAGGAAAAGAAGAGCCGCGGAGAACTTCATCTGTTCTCCGCGGCTCTCTTTTCCCCTCCGCGCCTCCGCGTGAAATCGCTTTTCGTGCTTTACGCCGCGGACTTTTCGGAGGCGATCCAGCGCTCCACCTTGGCGCGCAGCATGGGGAGCGTCACGGGGCCGTCGTCCAGCACCACGTCGTGAAAGCGGCGCAGGTCGAACGCGCTGCCCAATTCGCGGCGCGCCTGCTCGCGCAGGTTCACGATCTCCAGGTAGCCGGTCATGTAGGTGATCAGCTGCCCCGGCGTGGCGGCGTGGCGGTCCGCGTACACCTCGGCCTGGGCGCGGGGGCGGCGGGAGATGGTCATCATGGAATCCACCGCCTGCTCGCGCGTCCAGCGGCCCACGTGAACGCCGGGGTCGATCTCCAGCGCCACCAGCGCGTCGGCCAGGTGCGCGTAGACGCCCGCCCGCATCAGCGGATCGCCAAACGCGCCGATCTCGTCCGCCACCCGCTCCGCGTACATCCCCCATCCCTCCGTGAACGCCGACGTCCCCAGCAGCCGGATCACGTCGTGCGGCACCGGGCGCTCCTGCAGCCACGCGCGCTGCAGGTGGTGGCCCGGCCACCCCTCGTGCGAGGTGGCGGTGGACAGCTCCATGCGCGGCGCGCGCTCGGCGTTGCCCAGGTTGATGTAGAACACGGCCGGACGGCTGCCGTCCATGGGCGCGTCGTCGTACCAGGCGCCGGGGCGCGAGCGCTCCATGTACGCCGCGCCCGGCTCCACGATCAGCGGCGTGGTAGGCACGCGCGAAAAGGCGCGCGGCATCAGCGTGCGCAGGGTGTCGATCTGCGCGCGGGCGGCGGCCAGCTTGGCCTCGCGCGAGCCGAACGTGAGCGCCGGGTCCATGCGCAGCCGCTCGCGGGCCGCGCCCAGCTCCGTCTCGCCCGTGGCCGCGGTGGCCAGCGGAAGAAGCTCCGCCTCCAGCTCCATCCGCGCCGCGCGGGCCATGCGCGCCAGCTCTTCCGGCGCCACGTCCAGCGAGGTGCTGCGGCGGATGACGCCGCGGTAGCAGGCCGCGCCGTCCGGCAGCGACCACAGCCCCACGTCGGTGCGGGCGCGCGGCAGGTAGTCCGTGTGCAGGAACGCCAGGTACGCGCGCAGGACGGGGTACACGTCATCGCGGACGATGGCCGTCATCTCCCGCACGAACGCCGGATCGTCCGAACGCGTGGTGAGCGCCCAGAACGGCGACGCCGGTACGGAATCCGGCACCAGCCCCTGCACCTGGTCGATCACGCGCAGCACGTTCTCGCGCGGGGCGGCGTATCCGGCGGCCAGGCCGGTGCGCAGGTTCTCCATCTCCACGCCGACGAAGCGGGGCAGGTCGCGCCAGCGGGCCAGCGTGCGCGCGCGGTCCTCGGGTGTCTCCGCGCGGGCGGTGGCGGCCTGCTGGCTGGCGCTGATCTGCCAGCCAAAGATCTGGTCCACCTCGCCCCACAGCTCGAAGCGGCACACGCGCGTGGCGGCGGCGCCCTCCAGCGACTCGCGCAGCATTCCGTGGATGAGCCACTCCGGCTGGCCGAACAGCCCGTCGGCGTTCACCCCGCGCAGGCGATCGAGGTAGGCGTCCTGCTCGCGGCTCCACGCGGCCTGAAAGGCGAGCGAGTTGTCGCTCCAGCGCTCGGGCGCGGGGCCGCTGCCCAGCGACTCCTGGATTCCCGGAAAGTTGCGGATGAGCGCGGCCAGGTACTCGTCGGCGATCCGCCGCACCTGCACCGCTTCGGCGGACGCCGGCGCGGGGGACGAGGGCGACGCGGGGGACGGCTGCTGCGCGGCGGCGGGCTGCGCCAGCGCGGCCGCGGCGGCGACGAACAAGGTGCGCAGGCCGGCGCGCACGGGGATGGCGTTCATGGTCGGGATCTCGGTTGGATGGATCAGGCGCTGTCGGCGCCGGCGGGAAAGGGGACGCCCAGGTAGCTGCAGAACATGCGCGCCAGCTCGCGCGCCATCACGCCCTCGTCCACGGGGCCCATGGACGGAGACATGTGCCCAAAAAGCAGGCTTTCGCGCAGCGCCGACGACACGGCGCTAAAGGCAAAGCGCAGGGCGAACGGCGGATCGGGGTGGCGAATCTCGCCCATGCGGTCCGCGATCAGCTGGCGAAACGGCTCGGTAACGCCTTGCCGGAACGCGGCCCACGCGGCGCTGTGCGCCACCGTCTCGGGGTTGCCGCGCGTGCGGTGCACGATCTCGCGCAGCACGGGGCCGTGTTCGCGCGCGGCGGCCAGCATCAGCGCGAAGTAGGCGTGGGCGACGGGCGCGATGCCGGCGCCGGCCCACCGCGCGGGATCCAGGTCGCGCTCCGCCAGCGCCAGCGCGTCGCGCACGTAGCCGGCGTACATGGCGTGCAGCAGCAGGTCGTCCTTGCTGGCGAAGCGGGCGTAAAAGCCGCCCACCGACACGCCCGCGCGCCCCGCCACCTGCTGCACGGACACGTCCTCGAAGCGCGCGCTGCCCAGCAGCTCGCCAAACGCCTGGACGATGCGCTCTTCGGTCTGCCTGCTGCGCGGCTGGCGCGGGGTGCGGGTGGATGCGGATGCTGGATCGGCCACGGAACCCCGGTGGTGCGGGCGGATGGATGGAAATGCGAATCTCATTCTTATTTACCTTCACGAAGGTGGTTCGTCAAGGATGTTGTGCGCGTGGGGCCCTCCCCCGGCGGCGCCCAGGAGCGCGCCACCCCCTCCCGCAAACTGCGCGGGAGGGGGGATATACGGCACCGGCGTCGGGGCGCCTCGGCAGCGCGTGGGGCGAGGGGCGGCGCCCCCTCCGGGCTCGTAAACCTCGCCTACCGCCCCCAAAAAAGACTGGGGGCGGTTGGGTGTGGGGCGGGCGGCGGTACGCTTCGGAAGGCTCCGCGCAGGCCCCCTCCGGGCCGGCACCACCGGCCCACCTCCCCCGAAACTGCCGGGGGAGGTAGGGTGCACCCGACCGGCTGTCGAAGCGGGACCGAAGTTCTCCCCTCTCCGTGAGGAACGAACGGGGAGGGGCCGGGGGAGGGGCACCCCGTCGGGCGCCAGTTCGATGCCGGCCGCCGCGCCCGGGCTCATCGGCGACGATCTGCCCCGCAGCCAGGATCGCGCGACGCGTGGTCATCGCCTAGCTTGATCGCGGCGCCTCGGTCCGCGCGCTGATCCAGCACACCGACCGTGTGGCCGAGGTGCACAACACGCTGCGCGGAGGAACCGCCGTGGAACGGATCGACCCACCGGATTTCGACGACCGATGACACTCATGGAGCCGGATCGCATCGTGGAGCGCGGGGGCATGCTGCTGGCGGGGCTGCGCCGCGTGCACACGTTCAGCGGGGCGGGGGAAAGCATCCCGGAGCAGTGGCGGGCGTTCCGCGAGCTGGGAACGCTGCCGGGGCAGCAGGGGACGGCGGCGTACGGCGTGATGTGCGGCGCCGACCTGCAGGCGCAGACCTTTGAGTACATGACCGCCGCGGAGGTGGCGGGGTTCGACGGGGTGGGGCCCGGGTACGGGCGGATGCGCGTTCCGGCGCAGCAGTACGCCGTGTTCAAGCACCGCGGCCCTGCCTCCGCACTGCAGGCCACCTGGGACGCCATCTGGCACCAGTGGCTGCCGCGATCGGGCTATGAGCTGGCGAACACGCCGGAGTTCGAGGTCTACGACGCGGACTACGATCCGCGCACCGGAGCGGGGGTGATCGAGGTCTGGGCCTCTATCCGGCCGGCGGAACGAAGCGATCCGGCGCCGTGATGGGGTACGTGCTCCGATTTCCCCGCCGCGGAGCCGCGCGTTGACCGATTCCATCCTCCCCGGCGACGTGGCCGCGCGCGTGGTCGGCGCCCGCGGCGATGAGGGCGCCGCGTGGCTCCGGCGGCTTCCGGAGCACCGGGCCTTCGCGATGGCCGCGTGGGGACTGGCGGAGGATGGCGCACCGTACGCCGAAGCCAGCGCGGCGCTCGTGGTTCCCGTGCGCGGGCCGGACGGCGCGTCGCTCGTCCTGAAGCTGGCGCCCGCGACGGAGTGGCTGGCGCACGAGGCGCGCACGCTGGCCCACTGGGCGGGGCGCGGCGCCGTGCGCCTGCAGGCGGCGGATCTGTCGCGCGGCGCGCTGCTGCTGGAGCGGGCGGTGCCGGGCACGCCGCTGGCGGAGCTTTGCGCCGGTGACGACCGCGCGGCGACGGCGGCCGCGGCGGACGTGATCGTCCGGCTCGGCGCCCTTCCCGGCCCCGCGCGCCACCCCCTGCCGACGCTCGCGTCGTCCGTCGAGGCACTGGGCTCCGCGGGCGTCTGTGACGGCGTTCCCGAGCTGGCGACGGCGTGCCGCGAGGCGCGGTCGCTCGCCGCCGAGCTGCTGGCCGATACGTCCGGTGCATCGGTGTTGCACGGCGACCTGCATCATCACAACCTGCTGCGCGCGGAGCGGCTCCCCTGGCTGGCGGCGGATCCCAAGGGCGTGATCGGCCCGCGCGAGGCGGAGCCGGCGGCGCTGCTGCGCAATCCCCGCCGCTTGGTCCTGTCGCATCCGCACCCCGTCGCCCTGCTGTCGGACCGGCTGGACGTGCTGGCGGAGCGCCTGGGGGATGACGTGCGGCGGCTGGCCGGGTGGGGGTACGCGCTGGCCGTGCTGGCGGCGTTCTGGGCCGCGGAAGACCGGGATGAGGATGAAGTGCGCCGCTGGCTGGGCTGCGCGCAATCGCTACGGGCGGTGGCACGGGTGCGAGGGGCGCTGTGAGGAGTGTTCGTGATACCGCCGATCAGGGCTCATACCATCTCCCGGATTTCGATGTGCAGTGAGGGGAACGATTTTCACGCGGAGGCGCGGAGAAAACAGAAGAGGCGCGGAGGGAGCGCCCAAAACGCCTCCGTGCCTCATCAGTTCCTCCGCGCCTCCGCGTGATGCTTTTCCGTCGTTCCTCTGATTGCACAACGAACTGCGAGAAATGGTATCAGTCATCCTGAGGGAGCGCACCACGGGTAACCAGCCTTCACGCAACCGCTTGCGCGCGACCGAAGGACCTTCTCTCCGCCGCCGTAAGGCATGCTCCGAGGCAGAAATCCAGCCGAGCCGTTGTGTCGGCAAGCTCCTTCGGTCGCCGCCGTAGATCCTGCAAGGGCAACGATTTGTGCGGCGGCTCCGGATGACTGGTCGTGTGGATCGCCAGAACACCATCATCGGGGATCTGTGGATGGATGACGGCCCGCGCGTGAGCGCCGAAGACCCGCTTTCGCCGGACGCGGCGGCGCTGATGGAGGAGCTTACGCGCACCCTCACGCGCATCACGGGCGAGGGTGGGACGGGCTCGTTCAGCGTGGCGGACGTGTGCGGGCCCGGCGGCGCGTTCGTGGTGGCTCGCTCGGCCAGCGGCGAGGCGCTGGGGTGCGGCGCGATCCGGCCGTTCGCGGACGGCGTGGCGGAGGTGAAGCGGATGTACGCGCGGCCGGGCTCCCGCGGCGTCGGCTCGGCCGTGCTCGCGGACCTGGAGGCGCGGGCGCGGAGCCTGGGATACCAGGCCCTGTGGCTGGAGACGCGGCGCGTGAACACTGCCGCGGTCGCCTTCTACACGCGCCGCGGGTACGAGCCCATCCACAACTACGGGCGCTACGCCGGCCGCGACGAGTGCGTGTGTCTGGGCAAGATCCTGCATCACGACGCCGCATCGCCATCGGCCGCGCCGCCGCCGGAGCGCTCCGCCGACGCTCCGTGATCCACCCCTTTCGCGCTCCGGCGCACCCGACCAGACGATGATGATGCCCAGGCGAATCAAGCAGGTGCTGCCGATCGCGTCCCTCCTCTTTACCGGCGGCTTTGCGGCGGAATCTGCGGCGCAGGAGCCGCTGCCGCTGCACGAGACGTTCACCCTGCACTCCAACGCGACGGGGGAGACGCGGCGCATCAACGTCTACACGCCGCCGGGCTACGCCGACGGCGCGCGGTATCCCGTGCTGTACATGCCCGACGGCGGCATCCAGGAGGACTTTCCGCACATAGCCGCGACGGTGGACGCCGGCATCCGCGCCGGCGAGATGCGGCCGATGCTGGTGGTGGGGATCGAAAACACGGAGCGGCGGCGCGACATGACGGGGCCCACCGAGGTGGCGGAGGACCGTGCCATCGCGCCGCGCGTGGGCGGATCGGCCGCGTTTCTCCGGTTCATCGGCGACGAGCTGATGCCGGAGGTGGAGCGCCGCTACCGCGTGTCGGACGAGACGGCCATCATCGGCGAGTCGCTGGCGGGGCTGTTCATCGTGGAAACGTTCTTCATGCGGCCTGAGCTGTTCGATACGTACATCGCGCTCAGCCCCAGCCTGTGGTGGAACCGGGAGGCCGTGGTACGCGCCGCCGGCGAGCGCCTGCGCGCCCGTCCCGGGCTGGAAGGCCGCCTCTACCTGTCGTCCGCGGACGAGGAGGAGATCGTCGCCGCCACCACGCGCCTGCAGCAGGTGCTGCGCGACGACGCACCCGCCGGGCTGCGCTGGTGGTACCGCCCCCGGCCCGATCTGACGCACGCCACCATCTACCGCGCGCTCGCCCCGCCGGTGCTGCGCGAGCTGTTCGCGCCGGAGTGTCCGTAGCGGCTGATAGAAGTGATGTGAGGCTCGGCGAAGGGCACCGCACTGGCGTCCGCGGGCCCTCACCCCCGGCCCCTCTCCCGCAAACTGCGCGGGAGAGGGGAGAATCCAATCCCGCTTCGACCTCGTCCGAAGCGTGCTGAACCCCCGGTGCACACAACCCCTCCCCCGAAGTTGGGGGAGGGGTCGCCGGCTGTCGCGAGGAACGAGCGAATGGCCCGGCGGGGGAGAGGGCCCGGGGGCGGGCTCACTACCGCGAGTCGTGGACCTGCACGTCAACGCGCATCCGGGTCTCCACCGCGTCAACCTGCGTAACCCGCCGTCCGCATTACGTCTTGCGGTGGATGGAAACGAGCGTCAGCTTCGCCTGCCACGCCTCATCCCGCCGAGCGGAGAGAAATCCCATGATCCCGCGTATCCTGCTCGCCACGCTCTGCGCATTCCTCGCGCTGCCGCCCTCGACGGCCTCGGCGCAGTCGACGGGCGCGGGTGGCGCGGCTTCGCCCGCCGGGTTCGCCGACCCGGATCGTCTCGCCAGGCTGAGTGCGGCGTTCCCCGAGATCGACCGGGTGATGCGCGAGTTCGCGGAGCGGTCGCGGGTGCCGGGGATCGCGTACGGCATCGTGATCGACGGGCGGCTGGCGCACGTGGGGACGGCCGGGTACCGCGAGCTGCCGTCGCGCGCGCCGGTGGACACGGGAACGGTGTTCCGCATCGCCTCCATGACCAAGAGCTTTACCGCGGCGGCCATCCTTCAGCTGCGCGACGCGGGAATGCTTTCGCTGGATGACCCGGCGGAGCGCTACGTGCCGGAGCTTGCCGGTTTGCGCTACCCGACGGCGGACGCGCCGAAGATCACCATCCGCCACCTCCTCTCCCACTCCGCCGGCTTTCCCGAGGACAACCCGTGGGGCGACCAGCAGCTCGCGGCCACGGACGCGGAGATGTCGGCGATGATGCGCGGCGGCATTCCGTTCTCTACCGCGCCCGGGAGCGGCTATGAGTACTCCAACTTTGGCTTCGCCATCCTGGGGCGCATTGTGGCCAACGTGTCGGGGATGCCGTACCCGCGGTACGTCACCGAGCGCGTGCTGCTGCCGCTGGGGATGACCTCGACCACGCTGGAGGCCTCGGCCGTGCCGCCGCATCGGCTGGCGCACGGCTACCGGCTGCGCGACGGCGAGTGGATCGAGGAGCCGCAGCTGCCGGACGGCGCGTTCGGGCCCATGGGCGGCATGCTCACCTCCATCGCCGACCTGGGGCGCTGGGTGGGCTTCATGCTCGACGCGTTTCCCTCGCGTGACGAGGCGGAGCGCGGGCCGCTGCGCCGCGCGTCCGTCCGCGAGATGCAGCAGGTGTGGCGCTACAGCGGCGCCTCGGCCGCGCGCGACACGGCGGCGGGGACGGTGACGCTGAGCGCGGGCGGGTACGGCTACGGGCTGGGCATCCGGCAGACGTGCCTGTTCCGCACCGTCGTCTCGCACAGCGGCGGGTTGCCGGGGTTCGGGTCGCTGATGCGCTGGCTGCCGGAGCACGGCGTGGGGATCGTCGCCATGGGCAACCTGACCTACACCGGCTGGGGCGGCGTTACCGAGCAGGCGCTGGGAATCCTGTCCCGCACCGGTGCCCTGACCGCGCGCGCGCCGCAGCCCGCGCCGATCCTGCTGCGGCGGCAGGAGCAGGTGTCGCGGCTGGTGGCGCGCTGGGACGATGCCCTCGCCGACAGCCTGGCCGCGATGAACCTGTTCCTGGACGAGCCGAAGGAGCGGCGGCGCGCGGCGATGGACCGCCTGGTTGCGCAGGCCGGAGGCGACTGCCGCGCCGACGGGCCGATCGTGGCGGAGAACGCGCTTCGCGGCAGCTGGCGGATGCGGTGCCGCAGCGGCGACCTGGGCGTGTCCATCACCCTGGCCCCCACGGAGCCCGCCGGCGTGCAGTTCCTGGAAGTGCGCCCCCTGCCCCGCGACGAACGAATGACGCCGGCGCCCGTGTGCCGGTGATGCGCGGCGAGGCCGCGAACCGTGTGCCGCCGGTCGTGGTGAGTGCCGACTTCGGCCATGCTCTATTTGTCAGCCCCGCTCCCGCCGCGCCCACAACCTGGCGAATCATTAGACGCAGAGGAGAAACATGCCGACATTTCCGTTAACACTGCGGCAAACCTACTTCAATGAAGGATTCTTCTATGTGATCGTGGATTATGATCGCTACGTGCGCAAAGCAGAAGGAGCGGTACGGCTTCGCTTAGGACGGCGCGGTGTCGAGATCGAGGCGAAGCTTGATCGCCGCGCGAACATGAACGGCACAGCGCGCATCCGCGGCGGTGCGCCTCTGCGCAATTGGTTCCACAGTAACTTTGAACCCATGGATATAGTGGCGGTTGATCTCTCCTCAGAAGAAATCATCATCTTGAACAAGCTGACCTCTGAGCGTGGCTAGGTGTGAATCCGCACACCATCCGCCCGCTGCAGCCGTCCGATCCCGCGCCGATCGCCCTGGCGTTCGAGGCGATCGGCTGGGCTAAGCCGCGCGAGCAGTACGAGCGCTACCTGGGGGAGCAGGCGGCGGGGGATCGCCACGTCTTCGTGGCGTGGATGGGGGATGCGTTCGCCGGGTACGTCACGCTCAACTGGCGGCCGGAGTATCCGCCGTTCCGCGCGGAGGGGATACCGGTGATCGAAGACTTCAACGTGCTTCCCGCGTTCCGGCGGCGCGGCATCGGCTCCGCGCTGATGGACGCGGCGGAAGCGGCGGCGGGAGCGCGGAGCCGCGTGGTGGGGATCGGCGTGGGGCTTGATCCGGACTACGGCCCTGCGCAGCGGCTGTACGCGCTGCGCGGGTACGTTCCCGACGGGCGCGGGATCTCGTGGCAAAATCGCACGGTGGCGTATCGCGATCAGGTGCTGGTGGATGACGATCTGGTCCTGTGGCTCACCCGGACTCTATCGGCAGTGACGGAGACGATGGAAAACGCTCGCGACACGGCGGAGCACGTAACAGGCTGAAACAAGTCACGGTATCCAATGGCTGGCTCGACGGTTGGACTATGAGCGGATCGGCTGATTCGGAGCGGTGTTTCGCGAGAGAGACAGTAATTCCGAATCCGGAAAACAACATCTGGGCAACAGAAGAACAGAGCCAAACCCAGGAATAGAAACGAGTCTCATTACCCATCTCCGTCTGTCCAGCTCTGTTCCTTGTACGCTTGTTCTCTTCAGGTTCTACAATCAGCATGAGTGCACCATTCTGCAGCCCGCCGCACCGGATGAAGGCACGGCATCCATCCCCAATCTGTTTACGAGAAACGAGGTAAACGGAAGTGTGGCAGCAAGGTAGGTGCGTGGGGCAGTAATTCGCAATTCATGGCGGATTACTTGCCTTCATAGGGGGTGCGGAGCGACACGCTCCAGAGCCCATCCACCCCCAAGGAGGACCTCATGCACCAACGCTTCAGGACCCCCGCGCTGCTGGTCGCCACCATGGCCTTCACGGCCGCCTGCGACCGGCTTCCCTCCGACGCCGCCGTTCCCGCTCCGGACGGCGAAGCCCGCTCCGAAGCCGTCGTGGACGGCATTCAGCAGGACGCTGCCGTCTACGCCGCCACCTTTGGCGTAAGCGCGCAGGAAGGCGCGCGCCGGCTGCAGCTGCAGGAGGCCGTCGACGCGCTGAACGCCCGCCTCACGGCGGAGCAGGCCGCGACCTTTGCCGGGCTGAGCATCGAGCACGCCCCGGAGTTTCACGTGGTCGCCCGCTTTACCCGCAAGGGCGAGGAGACCATCCGCCCGTACCTGACGCCGGAGCTGGCGCAGGTGGTGCGCGTGGAGCCGGCCCGCTTTACGCTGCAGCAGCTGGAGCGCCGGCTTGAGGCCAGCTACCACCGTGTGCGCAACAGCGGCATCCCGGCGGCGGGCGGCGTTGACGTGCGCGCCAACCGGGCCGAGGTGCACGTGCAGCGCGGCCGCTCGGCCGCCGCACGGGCGGTGCTGGCGGCCGGTGAGGCGGCGGTGGTCGAGGTGGACCATCTTCCCAAGGAGGAGATCGCCATGTACGGCGGACTGGGGATCTCCACCTGCACCACCGGCTTTACCGTCTACAACTCCTCCGGCAGCCGCGGCGTGAGCACCGCCGGGCACTGCGGCAACAGCCAGTCGCTCTCCGGCTACGCGCTCACCTTCCGCGGCGAGGCGTACAGCGGCTCGTACGACATCCAGTGGCACAACGCCAGCGGCCACACGTATCCCAATACCATCAAGGTGAGCACCTCCACCCGTGCCATCACCGGCACCCGCTCGCGCACCAGCCAGACCGTGGGCTCGCAGGTGTGCAAGCAGGGCAAGACCACCGGCTACACCTGCGGCACCATCGCCACCATCTCCTACTGCGCGAGCGGGGCCTGCACCTGGGTGCAGGTGGCGGGCAACGGCGTGAACCTTTCCGAGGGCGGCGACAGCGGCGGCCCCTGGTTCTCGGGCAACACCGCCTACGGGTCGCACACCTACGGCATGGGCAACGACTCGGCCTACATGCCCATCAACTACATCTCGGGGATCTCGGTTACCGTAGCCACAAGTTGACGACTCACGAGAGCCGGGCAGGATATGGAGCCGCGGGGGGCAGGTGCCCCCCGCGGCTTCCGCGCGTCAGGGCCATCGGGGCGCTGACAGGACGCTCTCGGGCTCCGCCGCACGCTGAAACATGTTCGCGCGGGAGGGAGACGAGCGAGAACACCCCGTCGCGCCGCGTCGGCCCGCGCCGTATGTTCGGGTGACGCTTCCCCCGCGTTGCGCGCTTCTGATCCACGAACCATGAGCGTCATGATGATACACACTCCCGCATCATGGAACGCCGGTCGCGCGGTGGGCGGGAGTGCCCTCGGCGGCCACGCGCGCCCGCGAGGCGTGGCGTAGCCAATGCTGCCGCGCGACGGTTCGGTGGAGATTCGCTGCCCGCGCTGCGGCGGGCGCGCCGCGTGGGACGAGCCCTTTCAATTCATCAGCGGGCGAGCCGCGGCGGGCCTGCCGCAGGATGAGGTGAAGCGGTGGGGCGGATGGCACGTGCGCGAGAAGTTTCCCTCGCTTCTCCGCTGGAACGCGCCGCGTGGGCCGGAGCAGTACCTGACCACGGGCCGCGATCGCCCGGGCGGCGGATACCGGCTGTGGCACCGCGGCGTGGTCCGCTGCCGGGCGTGCCACCTGGCGGCGGTGCACGTGCTGCGCTGGCCGGCCGACGCGTACTTTCAATGGAACGTGCGCGGAACGCGATTGTGGGCGGTGGATGCCGGTCACGCGCGCGTGCTGCTGCACTACATCGCAAGCACCCTGCGCGACCCCGCGCGCTACCCGGCCTACCAGCGCTCGCTGCGAAAGCTGCCCGCCGCCATCCTTGCCGCGCGCAACCGCGACGTCGTCGCGAAAAAGATCCGCGCTACCCTGCAGGCCTCCGGCGAAAGCGCCGAGCTTTCCGTCTGACCCGTTGCCGGGTCAGGCGTTCCCTCGCGCCCGCCCCGCAGCGGCATCGCGCGCAACGCGCAGGTCCTCGCCGAACTCCAGCACCGCCTCCGCAACATGCGTTTCCATCGGCCGCTCCTCGTCCGGCGCCACGCGGGCCAGCGTGATGCTGGAGGAGGCGAGCGCCTCGAACGCCCCGAATCGATCCGACAGCATCTCCAGCAGCCGCGTGGGCGAGGCCTGCTGATGGTGCGCTGTACTGGCTGGCATCGAAATCCTCCTCTCGTCGCGTTTGCGCCGTTCGCACGGCACGCCTACAATCCACGGTTGCCGCATCGGTGGGCTGACACCCAGCCGCACTCTTGGTTGCGTCGTAGTCTAATGTGACTCCGACTCGCTGTCAAATATGACTACGAGAATACGCCTTGGCAGACCCGGATAAGGTGCAGATCGTCGTCCGTGAAGTGATCGAGGAGAGCGGGTTGCCGCGCACCCTGATCGCTGAAGACGCGGACGTGAGCCGCGCGGCGATCATTGCGTGGCTGGCCGGCACGCGCACGCCCCAGCCGGAGAGCGTCGCGCGGCTTGCCGATGGACTGGAGAAGCGCGCAAAGCTCATCCAGGCCCAAGTTGCCAGACTTCGCAAACTGCAATGAGGGCAACATCGAAGAATCAAGGGAGATGATGTGCAGGTGAGTGCATGGCACAATGGAAGGGGTGTATACGGGCTCAAGATCGGCAAATTGAACCGTAACCGTTATTTCGACGCTACTTGGAAGGCGATCCAGGTCGAAATTGACAGAGAGGTTCACAGCCTTCCGCTTTTACCGGGTTTTTGGGTAGACTGTCCCGAGGTCCGGAGTTCAATCATCAAGGATTGGTTGCGGCGAAACGGTCGACTTCCCTGGCCCAAGTACCAGCCGCCGCACTTTGAACTGACGCCGCTTGGCGGCAGTCGGTTCCGCCTGACTGCCTGATTTCTCGTTTCTTCGCCCCACGCAATCTCCCGGTTATCCCCCAAGCCCCGCCCTGCGCTAGCTCGCCGAGAGGTGGGATGCCATTCCGCGGCTGAGCGTCGACTTGCAATCTACGGACGGTGTCGAGCTGTGACGGACGTGCCGCGTACCAGCGTGATCTACAAAATCACGTACCCCAATGGGAAGATCTACGTTGGGAAGGATCTAACCAACAGCATCAACTATTTCGGGAGCGCGGCTGATCATTTGATCGCTGCCGACTTCACGTTGGAGCAACGGCGAGACTTCTCGGTCCGACGGGAGATACTCTGGGAATCCGACTCCGCATCCGATTCAGAAGTAGCATTGAAGGAAGCTGAGTTCATCAGGGCGTTGCGTTCTAATGATCCGTCTATCGGGTATAATCGATGGCCCAAGTTCCGGGGTCCCTGAAGGTGTTCGTGTGGGTTTGGCTCGATCCGGCCGTAGTGGCCACGTGTCCCTGCTCTCCCCGTCCCGAACCGTAGACGCGAAGCAACCCGCAATGAAATTTCGATACATTCCCACCGTGCTTCGTGGCCACTGGCTTACGATCGCGCTGGCCTGCGTGCTGGGCGCGTGTGCCGCGGACGGGGCGCCCGCCGGCGCGCAGACGCTGGGCGTGGAGTCGCCGGAGGTGTACGTGGAGATCAATCCCGCCAACGGGTATCTGTTCGTCCGGGAGTACTACCTCAGCACGCTGGAGCAGGATTCGACGGCGATCGCGGCGCAGGTGGCGGAGATTTCGGCGCTGGTGCAGAACCGCGGCTACTGCAAGGCGCGGTACGCGTTCGCGGAGTTTACCTCCATGGAGGAGAAGCTGTACCGCGACCGCGACTTTATCGCCGTGGAGTGCTCGATGCTTTCGCGCGGGCGCAACCTGCGCACGCAGTTCACGGACGCGTTTGGCCGCGTGCTGAACCGGTCCGTGGCGGTGAGCATCGACAGCACGGTCGGGCTCTCGTACCGTGGTCTGGACGTGCAGGTGCGCGGAAACAATTCGCTCGGCGTCCACGGAAAAGACGACGAGAGCGTGATCTTCTGGCGCAACGGGACTCCGTCTTTCGAGATCGTCTTTGGGCCGGCGGACCGCGAGGTATCGACGTATCGATCCCTCGCCCCGTACGTCGCCGCCGACGTCGCCAGCCCAACCGTGACCAAAGCCGAGGTCGACGCATGGCGGCGCGGCTCCGCGGATCCACCCTGATCGATTCGGGGGTGGAGTGATCCGAGGCGGTCGCGTCCATGCGGCTGGCGGCGCTGCGCGTGTCGCCGTGCGGCATCGTCGTCCGCATCGCGATCTCCTGATCCCGCGGTGCCCGCCGCGGCGCGGGCGTATCAATTGCCTCTGCGTTCCGCCGCAGCTACCCGCGACACGCCTGCGATTGGAATGCGATGCGCCCGCCGCGATTCAGATTCTCCAACGAAGTCCGCGAAACCACCCGCACCATCGCCATGCGGATGGTGGACGACGGCGGCATCGCCCGCACGCCGCGGGAGCTGGACGGCTGGATCGCGGGCGCGCCGGACGAGCGTGAATCGCTGGAGCGCGGCGGATACGGCCAGGAGTTCACGGCGGAGGATCTGTTCCCGCTGCTGGAGGTGTTCATCGTGCAGGCGGGCGGGCCGGCGCGGGAACCGGATACGCCTCCCGAGCCTCCCATGACCTGGTCGCGCGTGGCGCTTATCCTCTTCATCATTGTCCTGATGATGGCTACCCTGGCCGTGGCGATGATGATGTAAGCGTCGCCGTCCGTCCCGCACGCCATCGACCCGCGTGGTCCGCGCCACGCCGCCGAGCCATCACACCCGCCGCCCGCTCACGCGGATGAGAACCGACCGATGATTATCGCACTCGCTTCACCGCGCGTCGCCACCAGCCTGGACGACGGGCTGAGCCGCGTCGAGCGCCTGTTGTCGCAGGCGTCGGCGCAGGGCGCGCGCATCGTGTGCTTTCCCGAGGCGTACCTGCCGGGGCTGCACGGCGTCGACATCGACGTGCTTCCCTTCGATCGCGGCGACGAGGCGCGTGTGCTGCAGGCCCTGTCGCGCCTGTCCAGGACGTACGGCGTGGCGACCATCATGGGGATGGAGCGGATCACGGACGGCGGGCGGCAGAACGTGGCCGTCGTCCATGGCGCGGAGGGGCGGATGCTGGGAAGCCAGACCAAGAACCAGCTGGCGCCCAGCGAGGATCCGTTCTACGTCCCGGGCGACACGCGGCGCATCTTCGAGGTGGATGGGGTGCGGTTCGGCGTCGTCATCTGCCACGAGGGGTGGCGCTATCCCGAGACGGTGCGATGGGCGGCGACGCGGGGCGCCAGCATCGTCTTTCATCCGCAGCACACGGGGAGCAACACCGGGGGCGCCGCGCTGACGGAGTGGGGGAGCGCCGCCGCGCCGTACTACGAGCGCGCGATGATGATGCGCTCCATCGAGAACACCATCTACTTCGCCAGCGTCAACTACGCCCTGCGCTTTCCTGAATCCGCCACCTGCCTGATCGATCCCTCCGGCGCGTGCCAGGCGTACCTGCCGTACGGCGAAGAAGGCGTGCTGGTGCAGCCCATCGACGTGCGCAGCGCCACCGGCCTGATCGCCACCCGCTTTGCCCCCGCCCGCTACGCCGAAGCCGGCTGACACTGCCTGAACTAGACCAGGCCGACTTCCCTCAGAACGTCAACGGCTTCTCTGATCCCTGATCCGCAAATACACTGCGTATTCCCCAACTGCAGGTTCTCACGCAGAGGGAGCAGAGGTTTTTACCTGCAGTTCTCTGCTTCCTCCGCTTCCTCTGCGTGCCCAATGCTTTTGCGGATTCGGTATGACGATGACAGGATGCGGTCCGCAGTGGCATTGCATCCCGCGTCTCCGCGCCTCCGCGCCCTCCGCGTCTCCGCGTGAGATCGGTTGTTTGACGGTCCGGAATCATCCTGGCCGCATCAACCCCCGGCGTGGATGACCTGGAAGATGGCTTCCAGCGCGGGGTCGCGGCCGGCGAAGTAGGCTTCGGCGGTCAGCTGCACGGGGATCTGCGGGCTGATCTCGCGCCGGGCGTCGAACACCGTGCCGCTCAGGTTCCACTTCATCCCCGTCACCTCGCCCTGAATGCCGCTGTAGGGAAGCGTCACAAAGCTGGGATCCCCGTTCAGGTGGCAGCACTCGCCGCTGGCCTCGCCCACGAAGAACGGGAACGCCAGCCGCTCCAGGTCCGTGATCAGGTTGGCCGTCGCCGAAAAGGTGCGCCGGCCGATCATCACGTACACCCGCTTTCCCGGCTGCGCGCTGAAAGCCGTCACGGTGCGCAGGAACTCCGTGTACAGGTTGGTGCTGCCGCCGTTGTTGTGCCGCAGGTCCACGATCAGGTTGGCCGGGTTCTGCTCCGCCAGCACCGTGCGCAGCCGCTGCCCGAACGCCTGCAGGGTCTCGTCGGGATCGTCGGACACGTTGTTCATCTGCACGTACAGGGCGTCGTGCTCCGGCAGCGCCTGCTCCCAGTGCTTCTGGTCCATCCGGCTCAGGAACAGCGGCGGCGCGGCGCCCGGGGGCGGCACCATGCGGTCCTGCCGCCCGGCCGGCGCCGTGGCGCGCGTGGGCAGCGTAACCCGGCGCGTTTCCCCGCCCGGCGCCTGCAGCGTCACCGTGACGGCGGCGGTTTCGCGGATGGCGCCCAGCCCCTTGAGGTAGTACGTGGAGGCCAGCGTGCTCACCGACCACATCACCTCCATCTCGCCGTCGCGGTTGCGTGCCTCGCCCATCCGCCGCACCGCCTCCTCCGTCGGCATCTCCTCGAACGCCACGACGCGTGACCCGATGAGCGACGCGTGCTCCGGCGCGGCTTCGATGATGAACAGGCCTTCCGGAAACGCGTACAGCCGCACGGGGAGAAAACGTGCGTCCGGTGTGATGAAAAGGTGCGTGTGCCCCTGGCGCAGCGGGGCCAGCATGTGGTTCATCCGGACGAAGATCTCCTCGTCCGACAGCGTGGGCACGTCGCGCTTGAGCTGCTCGTAGCGGCGCGTGACCTCGGCGGGGAAAGGAGCGGCGTGGTAGTCGGGGTTCACGCGCTTCGTCTCCTCGTACAGGTAGTCTACGTCCAGCCGCCATCCCTCGTCCCGGCTGAGTCCGGACACGTCAGGCCGGCCGGCGATCTCGCGGAACTCCGGCTCGTCGCGCAGCGGCTGCAGCGCGGGGACGTCCCACAGCCCCTGGCGGCGGATGCTGCGCTCCTGGAACACCAGCCGGCGCAGCAGGTCCAGCGCGCCGCGGCGGTCGCCGGCGGCCATCCGGCTGGTGGCCGCGAACACCCCGGGGTCTCCCGGCATGCCGTAGTGCCAGCCCAGCAGCGGCCCCGCGCGCTCAAACGCCTCCGCCGCCTCCCTGTGCCTGCCCAGCGCGGCGCGGGTATGGCCCAGCCGCATCCAGTTCTGCCCGTCGCGCGGATAGGCGCGCGCCACCTCGTCCAGCAGCGGCTCGGCCTGGGCGTACAGGCGCTGCGACATCAGCCGCCGCGCCTGGCTGCGCAGGTGGAGGTACGCGGGCCCGTCGGCGGGGGCGGCCAGCAACTCCATCCCCGGCGCGGGGCGCGGCACGGACAGGCGCGTGGAGTCGGCCGGCTGCGCGCCCACGGCTCCGGCGTGCAGAAGCGCGGCGGCCGCGGCGCAGGCGGCGGTCTTGAGATGCATGGGTGGTCATTCGATGGAAGGGTCGTGCGTCGCCGGACGGGTGCATTCCCGCGACCGGCGAGAAAAGTCGGGTGCGGCGGATGCGGATCGCGGTCAGGGCGCCGGGGGACGGGAACGCATCAGCGCCCGCACGGCGTCCATCACGGGATCGCGGTTGGCGAAGTAGTCGGCGGCGGTAAGCCGCACCGGCACCTCGGGCGCGACCCACGAGCGGTCGTCTTCGGGCGTGGTGAGCTGCCAGTAGCGGTCGGCCAGCATGGCCCACGCGCCGCTCCACGGCAGCTGGAACAGCACCGCGTCGCCGTGCAGCTTGGGCTGCCCCAGCGTGCGCTCGCCCACGATCAGCGGATCGGCGAAGCGCTCTAGGTCCAGCGTAAGGTTCAGCGCGGCCGAGAACACGTGGCGGTCGATGAGCAGGTAGACCTGGCGCCCCGGCCTGGCGCGGAACCCGATGATGTTGCCCGCCAGCTCGGCGTACGATTGCGTCCGTCCGCCCTCGTTTCCGCGGATGTCCACGATCAGGCGCGTCGCCGCCGTGCTGTCCGCCGCGCGCGCGAGTTGGCGGCCCAGCTGGGCCATCGACAGGCCGGGCTGGTCCCGGATCTCCCGGATGCGCACGTACAGCGCGGAATCGTCCGGCAGCGCCTGCAGCCAGAGCGGCTCGGCGGGGCGGCTCATGTACAGCGGCACGGGCCCGGCCCCGGGCAGCCGGGAGGGCGGCAGGTCGCCGTACCGGTGGCCGGGGGTGGATACCAGGTTCTCCGCGCGCCGGCGTCCCGCCGCGTCCACGAAGCCGAACGTGGCCCGGTCGGGCGCGCGCGAAACGCCCAGCGCGTGCAGCACGTGCGGCTGGATCACGTAGCGCTCGATCAGCAGGTCCTGCTCGGGGTTGCCCTCGCGCATCATCAGCGGCCGGATCGCCGCGGCGACGCGGTCCACCGGGGTTCCATCCACCGAAACCAGCCGCTGCCCCACCAGGTGCGCCAGCCCGCTGTCCGCCTCCACCACGTAGAGGCCTTCGGGAAAGTCGCGCAGGGTGATGGGGAGCGGCTCGGGAAACCGGACGCGCGTGGGCTGGCGGTGCGTAAAGACCTCGCCGTGGCTGCGGCCGATCATGGCGACGATGCGCTGCATCTGCACCAGCACCCCCGCGTCCGTCAGCTCCGGGATGCGCCGGCGCAGCCGCTCGGCCGCGGCGGCCACGCTGTCCGGCAGCGGCGCCAGGGAATGGACGGCGTCCACGCGCCGGATCTCGGCCATCAGGTAGTCCAGGTCGTGCCGCCACCCCTCGTCCCGCGTGAGCGAATCCCCCGGCGCGGCGCCGGCCAGCGTCCGGAACTCCGGGTTCTGCCACAGGCTGGCGAGGGTGGTGTCCCGCAGCAGCCCGCGCCGCCAGAGCGAGCGCTGCTGGAACAGCCCGTGGCGAATCCAGGCCGGGGCGCTGTCCGCCTGTCCCAGCGCCGCGAAGCAGCGGGCGCCGGAAAGCACGTGGTCCGCCGCCCTCCATGAACCCAGCCGCAGCGCCCGGCGGTACGCCGGAAGGGCGCCGACGCAGTCGCCCGACAGCCGGCGGGTGTCGCCCAGGGCGGCCCACAGGTCGCCGTCCACCGGGTGCGCCGCCGCGAGCCGCGTGTACGCCGCCGCGGCCCCCGCAAAGTCCCGCTCCTCGCGCAGCCGCGCCGCCTCGCGCAGGAGCGCATCGTACTCCACCGGCGGCAGCGCGCGCGGCGGGGATGCGGCGGATTCCGCATAAGCGCTCGTGGCCTGCGTGGCGAGCGGCCGCGCGCCGGCGACGATGGCGAGGGACGCGGCCAGCAGGCAGAGCGTCCACGCGCTGGCGGCGCGGGTGTGCGGGAACGGGAAGGTGGGACGTTCAGAGTACATGGATTGGAGCACTTCAGTTTGTACGGGCACCCGGCCCGCGGCGCGCGTAGGGATGACGGACGGCGGCTGGTGCGCGGCCCCTCCGCAACACTACGTTAGACGGAGCCATAGGGGAAATATCGGTTCGATTGGCCATTGAGACGATCGAGGTATGAATGACTCCGGATTTGCGCCAGCTCCGCTACTTTGTGGCCGTCGCGGAGGAATTGCACTTCAGCCGTGCGGCGCGGCGCCTTCACATGGCGCAGCCGCCGCTCAGCCAGCAGATCAACGAGCTGGAGCGCAAGCTGGGGGTGCAGCTGTTCGTCCGCTCCACGCGCCGGGTTGAGCTTACGCCGGCGGGATCGGCGTTCCTGGCGGGTGCGCGGCGGGTGCTGGCCGAGGCGGACCGCGCGGTGGAGGTGGCGCAGCGCGCCAGCCGCGGCGAGATGGAGACGCTGCGCGTGAGCTTTGCCGACGCGGCCGCACTGAGCGTGCTGCCGCAGGCTGTGCGGCTGTTTCGCGAGGCGTTTCCCAGCGTGCACCTGGAGATGCGCGAGGACGCCGGTGCCGCGGAGCAGTTTGATGCGGTGCGCCGCGACCTGGTGGACGTGGCGCTGGCCCGGGGCCCGCTGGTGGACCAGGTGCTGCACGTGGAGGTGCTGCTGGAGGAGCCGTTCTGCATCGCGCTGTGGAAGGGACACCCGCTGGCGGAGCTCCCCGTCATCCCGCTCCCCCTGCTGGCCGAGCTGCCGTTCGTCCTGTTTCCGCGCCACCTTTCGCCGGTCTACTATGACCAGCTGGTGGGGATGTGCCAGAACGCCGGCTTTACCCCGCGGGTGGTGTTCGAGGTGGCCAAGGTGCACTCCACGTTCAGCCTGGTTGCCGCCCGGGCCGGAGTGGCCTTCATCCCGCGCTCCATGGGCACGCTGCTGCTGCCCGACGTGGTGGTGCGCGAGCTTTCCGGGTGCACCGCCACCGCGCAGGTGGTCGCCGCCTACCGCCCCAACCGCCCGTCGGTCGCGCTCGAAGGCCTGCTGGCCGCCCTGCGCGAGCCCGGCCTCGCCGCCGCCCGCGCCCACGCATCCGCCGTGGACGGGTAGCCACACCGAAAAGTCCGACGCCGGTGCGGGCCGGCTCGCGGCCACGCAGGATCACGCGGAAGTGCGGCGGGACGGACCCTGGCGGTTGACGGGGTACGGGCTCCCGCGGCGCCTTTCGCACGCAGGGGTCTGCCCCTGGAGCACAGTCTGACGATCTGGAGATGAAGCAGGGATGCGGTGGAGCCAGTTGAAGCACCAGGTGGAAGCGCGGTTCGCGCCGTCGCTGCAGGGGCGGGTGCAGGTGTGGGCCGCCGTCTACCGCAAACCCGCCACGACCGACGGGCGGGGGTGGATCACCCTGGACGGCGAGCAGATCCACAGCATGGCCGACATCCAGAGCGACGCCGCGCGGGCGGCGCAGAGCCGGGCGATTGAAGCGGCGGACGCCGCCGAGCCGGGCTCTCCCGAAAGCGACTGGACGCGCGGGATGCTCTTTGGCTACGGCGACTTTCTCGATGCGCTGGAGTGCTGCCTCCACAACGGCATCGACGACCTGCTCGCCAGCCCGTGGCCACTGAACCGCGCGCTGGCCATGCTGGACCGCCGCGTGGGCAAGCGCCGCTTTCTGCGCCTGGAGCGGATGGACGTGGAGCACCCGCTGGTTCAGCGGCTCTACCGCATTCGCGCAGAGGCGGAAGGGTGGCCCGACGCCCTCGCGGTCCCCTCGTCCGCTTCATCCCGCTTCGCCCCTCCACGCCTGCCACAGGGAGTCGTGCCCCCAGCGCCTGTCGCCCCGGGTCCCCGCAACGCCCGCGGCCCCGGCGACGAGCTGGACTGAGCCCTCCGCTCCGTCCTTGCCCGTCGCGCGTGCCGGTGAGATGATGGGTGGATGACGACAGGCTCGGAGCGATCCTCATCCTCCCCGCGGGCGCCGATCGTCTGCCTGGAGGGGCCCAGCGCGGTGGGAAAGACCACGCTGGCGGCGGCGCTGGCGCGGCGGACGGGCGCGGCCGTGATCCCGGAGCTGGACGCGAGCGGCGCCCCGCCGGCCGCGGAATCCGCCGCGTGGTTCGTGGATGCGCACGCCGCGGAGTGGCGGCGCGCGCGGGCGCTCGCGGGGGAGGCGCCGCTGGTGGTAAAGGACTGCGACCCGTTCAAGGGCCTGTGGTTCAACTGGGTGTTCGCCGATCAGGACTGGCCCGGGATCGACGTGCAGGTGCCGCTGCACCGCGCGCGGGTCGACGCCGGCACGCTGGCGTTCCCGGACCTGTACGTGGTACTGCTGGCGACGGAGGCACAGCTTCGCGCGCGCCGCGCCGGCGACCCCACGCGCACGCGCAGCAACCACGAGATGCACCTGCGCCTCATCCGCCCGCAGCGCCGCTACTTCGAAGCGCTGCAGGCCGCCGATCCGCCCCGCGTGCTGCTGCTCGACACCACGGAGCGGGAACGGCTGGTCGACCGGGTGCTCGCCGCCGTCGCGGCGCTTCCGCCCGGTCCGCCGGACTCCGCGCGCCTTTTCGACCTCATGGCCCGCTGGGTCGCCACGCACGATCCGGCCTGACGCGGCGGTGCCCCTCCCCCGGCCCCTCCCCGTTCGTTCCTCACGGAGAGGGGAGAACTTCGATGGCGTTTCCGAAGGTGCGTCGCACCTCCCTCCCCCGCGCAGTTTGCGGGGGAGGGTCGGGGAGGGGGGCGGCTCACCATCCCGCACAACCCCATCCGCAGCGCTTCGAACTTTGCCCCACACCAACCTCCCCCGGCAGTTTCGGGGGAGGTGGGCGAGTGGTGCTCGCCCGGAGGGGGCGCCGCGGGTCGCGGCAAACCCGCCGCCTCACCACATCCTCAGCACACGGGAGTACGATCGTGAAGTCTTCGGCCAGCAGGCAGGGCGGGCGCGGTGCACCGGCGGGGGATGACGTGCAGGCGTTCCTGGACACGTTGGATCATCCGCACAAGCCGGAGGTCCTGGCACTGCGGCGGATCATCCTCGACGCCGATCCCGCGATCGCGGAAGGAATCAAGTGGAACGCCCCCAGCTTTCGCGCCGCGGAGTGGTTCGCCACCTTCCACCTGCGCGCCAGAACCGGCGTGCAGATCATCCTGCACTTTGGCGCCAAGGTGCGCGACAAGTCCGGCGCCCGCGCCGCCATCGCGGATCCGGAGTCCATCCTCACCTGGCTCGGCGACGACCGCGCATCCATCACGTTTCGCGACGGGGCCGACGTGGAGACGCGGCAATCCGCCTTCGCGGACATCATCCGCCAATGGATCCGGCACGTGTGATCCCGACTCCCCGCGGTTCATCGTGGGACCCGATCCCGGATCATGGAAAAGACTCGTCTCACACGGGGTCAACGTTTTGATCTTTACCGTTGACCCCGTTGACCCCGTGTGAGTTATCCAATTCTGGAGGTGCAATTGGTGTTCACGCGATGCGCCGAATGCACCACGAACCGTGAGAAGCGGTATGAATGAAACCGATTGTTTCGCGGATGTCGATTCCGTGATGCCCCGTTCGTCGGACAGGTAGAGGCGGGCAGAAGAACCGGCTCTCCATCCGACACCACGAGGAGCGACGATGAGCATCACGGCGACGATCAAGCAGGGACGCGCGGCCGGCACCGCGCGCGGCGCGACGGCGAAGGCGGGCGGGAGCGGGATGGTGCTGGCGGGGCGGATCATCAGCGGGTTCGCCGCGCTGTTCCTGCTGGTGGACGGCGTGCTGCGGACGGTGCGCTTTCAGCCGTACGTGGACGGCACCGTGCAGTTTGGATATCCCGAGCACCTGGCGACGACGATCGGCGTGGTGCTGACCGTTTGCACGCTGCTGTACCTGGTGCCGCGCACGGCCGTGCTGGGCGCCATCCTGCTGACCGGCTACCTGGGCGGCGCCACCGCGTCGCACGTGCGGGTGGAGGATCCGTTCTTTGCGTTCGCCGCCGTGTTCGGCGTGCTGGTGTGGGCCGGCCTGTACCTGCGCGAGCCGCGGCTGCGGGCGCTGCTCCCCCTCCGCTCCTGACCCCGGAGCCCCGCTGATGCCCAGGCCGACGAGCCCGGATGAGTACCTGGCCGCCCTCCCGCAGGACAAGCGCGACGCGCTGGAGCAGTTGCGGCGCACCATCCGGGCGGCGGCCCCGCGGGCGGAGGAGTGCATCAGCTACTCGCTCCCCGCCTTTCGCCAGAACGGGCCGCTGGTCGGGTACGGCGCCACGGCGAAGCACTGCGCCTTGTACCTGATGAGCGGCTCCACCGTGGATGCGCACCGCGACGCGCTGGCGGGCTACGACACCAGCAAGGGCACCATCCGCTTCGCCGCGGACAAGCCCCTGCCGGACGCCCTGGTCCACGCGCTGGTGCAGGCGCGCATCGCGGAGAACGAGCGCCTGCGAAACGGTTGAGTTCCGCGGCGTGGAACGCGCCAGGGGTGATGGCGGATCACGCGTCTGGCCGTCTCCGTGACGGCGCCGCCGCCTGATCCCGGGTCCAGGCTGCGGAGACGGCGCGGCCGGCCTCCAGGTCGTCCACCACCAGGATAAGCTGGTGGTCGTGGTCGCTGTAGAGCACTTCGATGTTCACGCCCGCCTCCGCGATGCGCCGGGTGATGGCACCCAGCTGGCCCGGCACATCCTGCCTGAGCCGCTGCACCAGCACCTCGCGCTCCCGCACCACGCGGATCCCCGCGGTTTCCAGCGCCGCGCGCGCGGCCGCGCCATCCGCCACCAGAAAGTGCGCCGCCCCGCTCCCGCCCACCACCCAGGCGCCGCCGCCCTCGATGCTCACGCCGGCACGACCCAGCGCGTCGCCCATGTCCGCCAGCGCCCCCGGCCGGTCCTCCAGCTCGATCGTCAGATCCTTCATCGTCATCCCCTCCTGAAAGTAGTGGTGGCGGACGGAGATCCGTCGCCCACTGAAGGTGTTTCTCGGACTCCTCAACGAAGCCCAGTCATCCAGTGGGAGCGCCGCGGGGAACCTGGTCGTTCGCCCTGCACCCCGCGCGCGCCCGAAGGGCCATCTATCCGCGGGCGGGT
>NZ_JBMDXM010000050.1:0-1564 GCF_048594345.1 Longimicrobium sp. | reverse complement strand
GTTCGGACGAAACACGGTAGGTGCAGGGGCGGCGGGGAGAGGGGGAACGATGTCTAAATCACAATATATCATTGACTTAGGCAATATCCAAGAAGAATCTGCAGAAACCCAAGAGGCTTTTTAGACTGGACTCAGAGTTTTCTCGTGCCTCCCACCGGCATCAGCGCGTGACCTCCGTTCAAGAAACTGGATGGGCACACAGGGGAGTGGTTTCGCGATGGAGCATCACTCTGTTAACTCTGCTAACTCTGTGTGAAACCTGATCTTGTGATCTTTCCTCCAGCTCGGAGCCCGACCGGCACAAAGAACGCGGCGCCCCGCAACCGCGAGGCGCCGCCCGTTCATCTATCCGTACTTTCGTACCCTCGTACCCCGTACCTTCGTACCCCGCCCTACTCCGTCTCGCCGTTCTCGCGCTTGGGCGTCTCGGCGTCGCCGGTGTCGCGGCGGCGCTTGGGCTGCTCGCCCTGGCCGCCGCCGCGGGCCGTGGTGGCCACGCTGGTGGGCGGGACCAGGCGGCGGTTGGGCGCGTCCCACTGGCCGTTGGTGCCGGGGCGGCCCGCGCGCCACCGCTCACCCAGCGTGGGCTCCGCATCGAACGGATGGCCGTACTTCTTGTCGAGGTAGAAGTTGGCGACCTTGGCCGCCAGCGGCGCCGCGGCGTCGCCGTGCAGGCCGTGCTCCACGATCACTGCCACCACGATCTCCGGGCTGCTCCCCGGGCGCCCCGCAAAGCCCACGAACCAGCCGTGGTCGTCGCCCTGCGAGTTCTGCGCGGTACCCGTTTTTCCGTACAGCTTGTAGCGCGCAAGGCTGCTCTGCAGCGCGGTGCCGTCCTGCTCCGTCACCAGCCGCAGCCCCTCCCACAGCGCCTCCAGCCCCTTGGCGTCCAGCCCCAGGTCAATCCCCACCTGCTCCTTTTCGGCGCTGTCGCGGGCCACCAGGCGCGGCGGTGGCGCGGTGCCGTTGCCGGCGATGGCGCTGTACACGTACGCCATGCGCAGCGGCGTCTGGTCGTTGGGGCCCTGCCCGATGGCGACGCTCATCACGTCCGACGGCACGGCGGGCGTGCCGAAATACTCCTTGTACCAGTCCACGCTGCGGGGGAACCGGCCCGGAAGCTCGCCGGGCAGGTCCAGCCCCGTCTTTTGCGTAAAGCCCAGCCGCACCCCGGCGCGCGTGAGCTCCGCCAGCCCGATGCGGATGCCCAGCTGATAGAAGTAGACGTTGCACGAATTCTCGATCGCCTGGGCCAGGTCCACCGACCCGTGGCCGGCGCGGTACCAGCACCGCGAGTAGCGGCCCGCGTACGCCATGCCGCCCGTGCAGGAGATCGGCATGCGGGTGTTCATGAGCCAGGATGCCAAGGAGGGCCCGCGGGCCTTCATGGAGAAGCGCACGCCGGAGTTCACCGGGACGTGAGCCGCGCGCCCTTAGGGTGTGCCCGTGACCGGCTCCGGGTTCGCCATCGCGTTCGTCCTCTTCCTGATCGCCTTCGTCGGGATCGCCTACCTCGCCTGGCTCCAGGCCAAGAAGCGGCGCGAGGCGATGGCGGCGTACGCCG
>NZ_JBMDXM010000005.1:0-4763 GCF_048594345.1 Longimicrobium sp. | reverse complement strand
CGCCCTCCAGCTGAAAGATGTCCTGCACCAGCCCCTTGCCAAAGCTGGTGGTTCAGATGATGTCGGCGCTGTCGTGGTCGTGCAGGGCCCCGGCCACGATCTCCGACGCCGACGCGCTCGGCCCGTCCGTCAGCACCACCAGCGGCGCGTCGGGCATCACCGGCTGCGCGCGGGCGTCGTACGTCTCGTCGGGCGCGCCGCGGAAGTCGGCGCGCAGCACCTGCTGGCCGGGGCGCAGGAACAGCCCGCTGATGCGGACGGCCTGGTCCAGGCTGCCGCCGGTGTTGCCGCGCAGGTCCAGCACGTACGAGGTCGCGCCGCGCTTGCGCAGGTCCACCAGCGCGCGCAGCACCTCCTCGCCCGAGGTGTCGTTGAAGCCGTCCAGCGGAATGTAGCCGATGTCGTCCTCCAGCATCACCGCGTAGCCCACGGACGGCAGCTTTACCCGCTCGCGGACGAAGGTGTGCTGCACCGGGCCGGTGCCGGGGCGGTGGTACTGCACCTCCACCGACGTTCCCGGCGTGCCCAGCAGGCGCTGCGTCACCTGGTCCAGCGGAATCCCCGTCACCCCTTCGCCGCCCACACGGATCACGCGGTCGCCTGCCCGCACGCCGGCCTGCGCGGCAGGGGATCCCACGAACACGCGCATGACCGTGGCGGTGTCGCGGATCAGCCCGATCTGCATCCCCACGCCCGTGTAGGAGTTGCGCAGGGCCTCGCGCGAGAACGCCGCCAGCTGCTCGGGCGAGAACAGGTCCGCGTACGGGTCCCCGATCTCCGCCAGCAGCCCGCGGGCGGCTTTCTCGTACAGCTGGGCATCGGTGAGCGAGTCCAGCCCCATGGTGGCCACGCGCGCCACCACCTCGTGGAACATCCGCTCCCCGTCGCGCCCGCCCCACGCCTGCAGCGCAAAGCCGCCCACGACCACGGGAAGGACCAGGGCGCCCGCGATGGAGCGGCGCAGGCCGCGGCGCGCGGGCGGGGCAGCCGGCGCGCGGGTGCGGCGCACGGCGGAAAGGAACGGCTTTCTGCGCATCATGGAGGGCTGCTTCCGATTTCGGCGCGGCACCCGGTACGGCGGCGGGTGTCCGTCAGTTGAAAGATCTTCCATCCCTCCGGGCCGCGGAAGAGCTGGAACGCATTGATGCCGCAGTGGTTCAGCCGCGGCCCGGCAAAAAAGGTGTAGTCCGTCGTCACCACCGCCAGCGGTCCGTCGATGCGCACGTACACCGCGTCAAGCTGCTCGTCCCACATCACGTCGCTGGGCTCGCCCACCGCGCGGACAAAGGTGTTGAGCGAGTCCTCGCGCAGCACGGGGGTGCCGTCCTGCCGCACCGCCGCGGTCTGCAGCCGCGCGCCGGGGACGAACGCCCCGCGGACCGCCGCGCTGTCACGCGTGCGCATGGCGTCGAACAGCCCCGTCACCACGGCGCGCACGGAGTCTTCGGCCGTCGCCTGCCCGTGCAGGTCGACAGGCCCCAGCGCGGCCAGGGCAAACACGGCGATCAGGATTCGCTTCATCAGCGGGACGGAACGGATTCGGGTGACGGATGCGCCGCGGCGGCCAGGGACGCGGCGCCGGCACGCCATGCTCCGGGACGCACCCGGAACGACGGCGGATCAGGCCTTCTGCAACATTGCACAGACGCTGTACATCCCCGCGAAAAGCGGGCCCGGCGCATACCCCCCAGCGGAACGGTTGATCCGGGCGCGGAAGGGGGCGTCCGGCCTACGAGCGGTAGACGGCCAGCGCCGCCGGCTCCACCTGCTCGCGCGGGCAGCCGCCGCGCTTCGCCAGCAGCTTGCGGTGCAGCTGCACGCGTGCCGGGCGCTCGCCCGCCGCCTTCTCGGCGGCCCGGACGCGCATGGGCGGCAGCCGGGTAAGCCCGTCCCGGGACGGCGGCGCCCAGCGCGCGCCGGGGCCGTCCAGTTCCACCCCGGCGGGCGAGGGCGCGCCCGGCGTGAGCCACGCCACGTTCACCGTGTGCGGGCTCACCTCGCCCGTCAGGGCCGAGGCGCTCGCCTCCAGCCCCAGGCCCCACAGCAGGCCCAGCGCCGCGGCGGCGGCAACGAGTACGGGGGTGCGCTTCATCCTGCCCTCCTCGTGGTGGTGGGTGAACCGCCGTGCCGCCGCCCCCGGACGGGAGGCGCGGCGCGGCGGGTGTGGCGTCAGCGGATCCGGCGGTGGCCTGGACCCGGAACGGCGGGGCTCGCGCGACCGTGGAGAGCGGGCATCCGCGGCGGCGGAACGACAGTCAGATGCACGAGGGCGCCCGGAGGTTGCAGGGGCTGCTGAATTATTAGCACCTTTTCATGCGCGGCGCCACCTCCATCCGTCCCCGCCCCCGCCGCGCGACCCCGGCTCTGGGGCATGCGTACGATCAGGCGTGCAACGCACGAGACCCATGGTTTTGTGACGAGCGGGCGGGAGTTTGGGACGAAACGCATCCGGCCAGGGACGAACGGCGGGGCTGAAAACCGGCCAAAGAAAAGCGTAGTGCGTTGCGCGTAAACAGCTTAGATTACCGTCCACATCCACCTCTCCCCCTCCCCACCCCCACGCCCCCTCCGCATGAGGCGCATCGACTGGCGGGCCGTACGGCGGGACCTGCTCCTGGGATTCAGCGCCTGGAGCATCATCAACCTGTTCTTCTACTCCCGCTCGTACGTGAGCTACGTGACCCAGCTGCGGCCGGAGGTCACCTGGGAGCAGATCTGGCTGCGCGCGCTGGTGGAGACGTCGTTCGACATCCTTACCTGGACCCTGCTCACGCCGATCGTCCTGGCGCTGGCGCGGCGCTTTCCGCTCACGCGCGGCTCCGTGCGCCGCTCGCTGCCGGTGCACGTGGCCGCCGCGCTGCTGGTGGCCACGGCGGACGTGCTGATCAGCTACGCGGTGGCAACGCAGACGTACCTGTACGGTCCGTTCTGGCCGCGCTTTTACTGGATCAGCCTGCATTACGCGGTGCTGTCGTACGTGGCGGTGGCGGCGGCGGGGCACGGGATGGAAATCTACCGCCGCTTTCGCGAGCGCGAGCTGCAGGCGTCGCAGCTGGAGACGCAGCTGGCCCGCGCCCACCTGCACGCGCTGGAGATGCAGATCCAGCCGCACTTTCTGTTCAACACCCTGAACTCCATCTCCGAGCTGATCCACGCCGAGCCCGAGGCGGCGGAGCTGATGGTGGCGCAGCTGGGCGACCTGCTGCGGATGACGATCGCCGGCGACGGACGGCAGGAAGTGCCCCTTTCGCGCGAGCTGGACCTGGTGGGCGCGTACCTGGAGATCGAGCGAACGCGCTTTCAGGACCGGCTCACGGTCAAAAAACAGGTGGATGAAGACGTTACGGATGCGCTGGTGCCATCGCTCATCCTGCAGCCGCTGGTGGAGAACGCCATCCGCCACGGGCTAAGCCCCCGGGTAGCGCCGGGAACGGTGACGCTGACGGCGCGCCGCGTGGGCGACCGCCTGCGCATCACCGTCCGCGACGACGGGCGCGGGCTGCCGCCGCCGGACCAGCGCCGCGAGCGGGTGGGCGTGGGCAACACCCGCACGCGGCTGATGCAGGCGTACGGCGCGGACCACCGCTTCGAGCTGGCGGACGCGCCCGGCCGCGGCACGCAGGTGCTGATCGAGATCCCCTGGCGTCCGGCGGGAAGGGCCGAGGTGCCCGAGCCCCGCCTCGCCTCCCTGGCCGGAGCGAGCACACATGAAGATCCGCACGGTGGTGGTGGATGACGAGCCGCTGGCCCGACGCCGGCTGGCCCGCCTGCTGGAGTCGGACGAGGCGGTCGACGTCGTGGGCGTGTGCGCCAACGGCCGCGACGCCGTAAAGACGGTGCGCGAAGCCAAGCCGGACCTGCTCTTTCTGGACGTGCAGATGCCGGAGATGGACGGGTTTGGCGTGCTGCAGGCGCTGGGCGGCGAGGCGCTGCCGCAGGTGGTGTTCGTGACGGCGTACGACCAGTACGCCATCCAGGCGTTCGAGGTGCACGCGCTGGACTACCTGCTCAAGCCGTACACGCCGGCCCGGCTTAGCGCGGCGGTGCAGCGCGCCGCCAAACAGATCGCCGCGCCGCGCGCCACGCCGGCGGACCGGCTGGCGGAGCTGCTGGAGCACCTGGAGCGCGAGCGGCGCGACCTGGGCGCGCGGCTGGCGGGCTCGCCGCCTCCCCCGCCCCCCGCGCAGACCACGCGGCTGCTGGTGAAGCACGGGGACCGGATGTTCTTTGTCCCCGTGGAAACGATCGACTGGCTGGAGGCGGAGGGGAACTACGTGCGGCTGCACTGCGGCCGCGAGGCCCACCTCGTGCGTGCCACGCTCAGCGGGATGGAGGAGCAGCTGGACCCGCGCCGCTTTACGCGCATCCACCGCTCCACCATCGTGAACCTGGACCGGGTCAAGGAGGTACGCCCCTGGTTCGCGGGCGACTACCTGGTCAAGCTGCACGACGGCGCCGAGCTGCGCCTGAGCCGCCGCTACCGCGACCACCTGCTCTGACCTTCGTTCCGCGTGACGGAGTTCCGTCCCGGCGGCTGAACAGAGGATGGGGTACAGAGGAACAGAGAACGGCCAGAGGTTCAGAGGACCCGCGGCCCCGTTCTTTCCTCTGCGTCTCTGGCTTTCTCTGTTCCTTATAGTTATTCCGGAGTTATCCACGGGCTGCGAGGAGAGTGCCCCCACGCGTTGCTCCCCGCAGCAGGTTGTGGATAACTCCGCCGGAAGCTTGTTTTTCGCACACACGCACCGCCGCGCTACGGATAA
>NZ_JBMDXM010000049.1:0-57270 GCF_048594345.1 Longimicrobium sp. | reverse complement strand
AGGACAAGCGCCTCGAACTCGGCGAATCCGGATCCAGCGGCGGCGATAGGAAAGCACATGCACCCAATGTAAACTGGACGGGTGTTTGGGCGAGACCTCCCGCCGCGTCACGATGTCAACTTGGACAAAGTCGAGCTCAGAATGACAGCGATCGTCCCATACCCACGGGACTTGTGGTTCGGTAAGATCGTCCGCCGCAACACTGCCAAAGAAAAGCACGCGCCGGGAGCCGAGCCTCACCCTCCCGCACGTTCTGGTGAGAATACCATTGGATCGAAAACCGTTCCCCCATAACTTGCACCCAGGCCCCCGCGCGAACTTCCGCGGAGCGTATGATCCCTCGCGGCATCACGGTCCCCCGTGGCAGGCCGGACCGATCCCTATCCCCCCAGGGCAGACCGGCGAACGTGTCCACCCCCTCATCAGTCCGCTCCCGGATACCCCGCACCGCGATCCTGGCGGCGATGGCGGCGCTCGTGGCCGCCGCGTCGGGAACCCTGTACGTGCCCGCGGCCGTGCGCCTGGCGGAGCCGGTCGTGTGCGGCAAGGAAGCGCGCATCGAGTATCAGCGAGTGCGCTATCCCAACCAGGAATCCACCAGTTCCATCCTGGAGGTGAACTGCGTGGATCGCGCGGGAGCCAGGCGGGACGTCCTCGTCCCGGCGATGGGCACCCTGTTCGTCATCTACCTCGCCGTGCTCTTCCCCGCCCTGCTGTTTTGGCCCCGGTCTCCATCCAGCGCTCGCCCACGAGGCATGTAGCCGGCGGTGCGTGTCAGGATTCGTGATTCGCCCGATGGGCCAGGATGCCGCTCGCGGGCCATTCGAACATGATGTCGCCGCCGCCAAGGTTGAAGACAATGCCGTGGCCGGCCGGCAGCACGGTGATCAGCCAGTCAGCCCCCACACGAAGCCGGTACGGGTACTCCGGCCGAAAGTGGGCGTACTTTCCGTCCAGCTCCAGGTCGGTGAAGACGACGAGGAACTGCTCGCCATCCGCATCTTTGGAGACGGTCGCCGGCTTCCAGCTGATCAGGCGGGCACCCTCCATCACCGGCTGCTCGGCCAAGGGGATGCTGACCTGCGCGGCCAGGATCGACTGCAGCATCTGCTGGATGGGGAGGCGTCCAGCGCGGGCAGCGCGAATGGCCTGGCCAGCCGCAGCCCTTCCGCCGTCTTCCGGATTGTGGGTCAAAGGGTCGGTTCTGGTTGATGTGTACCGCAGGCCGGCTCCGGCCGGGGCTGCGTCCGCGCGTGCATGGCCCGAGGCGCGGACCGTTGAGCCTTGCAAGAAGGGACGCGACCGGCGCCGCCTTTTGTCATCACCTCAGTTGCTGCGTAAGGCAGGCCATCGTGCGTCGCTCCTCGCGGGTAAGAAAGGAATGCACGAAGGCCGCGCCCCGTCCAACGGAGCGCGGCCTCGACCAGCACGGGATGCCGTCGATCAGCACTCCTCGGTCAACACCCTGATCGGGTCGCAGATGCAGGGATCGGTCGGGGCGTAGCATGAGACACAGGAGGGCTTGGTCCCGGTGGCCGCCTGGCCGTACACGGTGCCGCGCACCGCCGCCGCGGCGGGAGAGGTGCCGAATGATTCCACCTTCAGGGCGTCGAGTTCCAGCATCAGCTTGGCCATGGGAGCTTTCTCGATTCAGGGAAAACAAGAGGAGAGGACGCCGCCTCTCATTCCTTAACTAATGGCTTAAACTGTTAAATATGCAAGGGCGCCGCTCCGCCATTTAGTGTGGCCAGGATGACCGTCGCTAGAACTTTGCGTTTTTGCACAATCACGCTTTGCGCTTTTCCCCTCTGCAGCGGGCGGGTTGATGCCGTGAGTAACGCTAGCCGGTTTTAAGCAGCCCGTTGTGGTGCAGCGCCAGGACCACGTCCATCTGCGAATTGTGCGACGCGGCCTTTGCCTCTACACGATTCCAGAGCGTCCTTCTCCCCTTTGTGGCGAGTTCCGGAGCCTCGCGAAGCAGTTCCACGGCCCTAAGCGCATACGCCTTGTTGTCGATGGACCTGGAATAGCTTCCCGCCGGCACGTCGCGCACCAAGCCCTCATCGCACAGGCCGAGGAAAGCGCCGCGTGGACATCCTTTCTGCTGTCGATGTATACGGCCTGGAAAGACCTCGCGCGCGGCCTCATTCCACGCCGCACGCGGCGAATCAACGGTTCCGCTCCGAATCTTTTCTACAGCCCGGATTGCTACATCCCCGTATTCGTTGATCGATTTTGTCTCAACGCGGTTTTTCATATCGCATCCTCATCACTCGAAGCAGGTGCCAGTTCGCGCGCCAAGTACGACGCCCTGCGACTCGTCACGGCGCGGGCCACGACGGCGCGCGGGCCGGCGGCGACTACGTGGGCACTCTCCTCCCCCGCCCCGGGGCCGCGTCGATCACCCAGTCGCCGCCGGGGATCAACACGTATTTCAGACGGAACGTACGCCACCCTTGTTTGGCGGTGCGTCAGCACTGGACGAGCGTTGGCGCCCGATGCGAGGGCATTGGTGCCGGGCTGGTCCCGCGCGCTGTGTTCGAACGGTGGATATCCGGGTGCCGAACCGAGCACCGCGCTCAAAAGCGAGGATGCCGGGCTCGCGGCCCGGCACCGGATGGCCTCAGCAGCAGTCGGTCCCGAGGCAGCGCGAGCACCAGGTGTTCCAGGTGTAGCACGGGTCGGTGGTGGGCGGCATGTCTTCGTGCGCCTTCACCGTGCCGTCCGCCGCCGCCCTGGTCTCCACATCGAAGCTCGTCACGGACAGTTCTTCAACCTGGAGTGTCAGCTTCTTCTTTTGCATGGTGGCCTCTCGGTGTGCGGGGGAACCGATAGATACGCGCGTGAAGGCGCGTCCGGAGCATCATCCAGCGCAGCAGATTCCCGGCCAGCAGCTCTCCCGCCGTGCAACTCGAACAGGTGCAGGTTTCTGGCGGTGACGATTGGAGCCGATGATCACCCTGTGATCGGCACCGCCCCTCCCGGCAATCAGCGCCTGCTCCCTTCGTTGCGCTCACTCCCTAACCTGCGCTCCCGCAACAGCTAAGGCGCCGTGCGGCTCTCCGGCGTCTGCGCCACGAGGGCGGGCCGGCCGGCGGCGACACGCGTCCGCTCTCCTCGCCCGCCCCAAGGCCGATGTCGATCAGCCAATCGCTGTCGGCGATGACGTGCATGTCGTGCTCCACCACCACGACGGTGCTGGCAGCGACCGTTTCATTAACCGGTCAACCCCGGTCTAAGCGTATGGGACGTTACTATTTAGCCGCTACAGGAACGGTAAGTGCTAGCCATTCTTGCAGATGGACATAATCGCGCAAGGAAAGCCGATGACGTAGCTGCCGCTGGAATTCTTTAGCTTCTTTTGTGAAATGTGATGTGGTAACCAATATGCCAGCACTCGCTCGTCTTTGTTCAACTACACCATGCAACGCACGCACCAGTTGCACACCCACTGTTTTATGGGGTGCATATCGTTTACATTCGACCAGATACAAAAACTCTCCCAACCCATCTTTCCAGGCCGCATACATGTCGAACCCACCATCCTTGGATTCGGGAGTCAAAGAGATATCATAACCCAGCTTGTCGAGAATTTCCGCCACTATCTCTTCAAACTTGCGTGGTGGTAGAGTATACAACAATGACGGATTATTCCGGAGCATTTTCAAGATCTGCTCATTCGTGTTGATAACGTCTGTGATGATCTTGCTTCCGGTCAGTTCCTCTCGGGTAAGGGGATATCCGTCAGGACCCAGAATGCCAGGATGGTCAAAATTGTGTGGACCGGTTGGTGTTACTATTGCACCTGCATCATTGCGCCTTAGTTCGTCATGCTCTAATCGCCTCCAAACCGTTACCTCGTCTCCTGCCAGCATGGCGCGCACTTCTCGCGCGGAAATCCCCTCACGTTCTAGATGACTCCGCAGCAACTCGCGGAGCCTAGGAATACGTCGGTACAGCGGCTTCTGTTCGAGCTGCAGTGCGCGTGCAACGTCGGCCACGGTGAGGTTATTGGCATAATACAATCGTACAATTAATCTTTCCTCCGGCTCCAAATGCCCCAAGGCACGCTGCAGCGCTGCCGCGACCTCAGTGCGCCACGTCGCTAGCTCTGATTCGACTACCCGGGCATCAGCACTACTATTAGCGGGTATCCATTTCAAAACAGCATCAGAACTCACATCGATGGGTCGGAGCGGCACCCGTTCGGGTAGCTGAGCAAGTATCTGGGCTAACTCGAAATCAGACAACGTGGTTTGATTGGAAGTACGCAGCATTTCTCCCGCTTGCGACAGTGAATAGCCGTCTCGGCGTACGAGTCGCTCCAGCGGTACCGCTGGCGAACCTCGACGCACCGCTTCGGCTGACGGCCGCCATCGGCCCTGCCGCTCGCGCATATAAGCACTGAGGTGCCGCAACACCACGACCATTAGATAGCTTCGCAGACTTGACTCACCACGAAATCGACGGAGTATTGCATAGTCATCTTCGATCATCCGCATCTTGGCCCAAGCTGCGAAGTCCTCGGCATCATCACCCCGTAGACCGTGTCTCCTACAGACCAGAGAAATGACTTTCTCGATCCAGCCGAGGTGCGTGAGGAATGCAACCTCTGCGTCAAATGGCTCGGGCATGCAGATCGGCGGGTGGGAGTAACCTGTTCATTGTATCGTGCCTAATCATACGATTTGAGACGTACACAGCAATGCATTTAGCGCGGTTCACACCACTCTCTGTGGAGGTTGCTACGTTGCCGTACAGTCAACCATTACAACTAGCCCAACCATTAATGGGCTCAAAGCTGGGGTCTAGGCCTACGTAAACACCTCGACTCACCCGTCCCCATCACTCCCATCCCGTCACCCCACTTGACGCGCCAAGTAGGGCGCGGTGCAGCTCTCCGCCGATTGCGCCACAACTGTAGGCGGACCTTCTGCCACCACTCGGCCGCCCTCCTCCCCCGCTCCAGGGCCGATGTCGATCACCCAGTCGCTGCCGGCAATCACGCGCATGTCGTGCTCCACGACGACGACGGTGTTTCCGGCCCCCACCAGGCCGTGCAGCTGCGCAACCAGCTTCTCCACATCGGAGGGATGCAGGCCGGTGGTCGGCTCGTCGAGCACGTAAAGCGAGTGGCCGCGCTGCTGGCGTTGGAGCTCCGCCGCGAGCTTGATGCGCTGCGCCTCGCCGCCGGACAGCTCCGTCGCCGGCTGGCCCAGGCGCAGGTAGCCGAGGCCGACCTCGCGCAGCACGTGCAGCGCGCGCCGCACGGCATCTTCCCCCGCGAAGAAGTCGTACGCGGCATCGACCGTCATCCCAAGGACTTCGGCGATGTTGCGGCCCTGGTAGCGGATCTCCAGCGTCTTCGCGTTGTAGCGCGCGCCTTGGCAGACGGGGCAGGGCGCGTAGACGCTGGGGAGAAAGAGCAGCTCCACCATCACGAACCCCTCGCCCTCGCAGTTCTCGCAGCGCCCCTTGGCCACGTTGAACGAGAACCGCCCCGCATCGTAACGCCGCTTCTTCGCTTCCGGCGTGGCGGCAAAGAGGCGGCGAACGTGGTCGAACAATCCCGTGTACGTCGCCAGGTTGCTGCGCGGCGTGCGGCCGATCGGCTTCTGATCGACGCGGACGAGCCGGCGGATGCCCTCCATCCCGCCCGCGATCCGCCCGCCGAGCGTTGCGGGGGATGACGACGGATCGGCATCGTCCTCATCCTCCGCTGCCGTCGTGATCTCGTGGCCCAGGTGCGCGGCGACGAGCTCCACCATCACCTGGCTCACCAAGCTCGATTTGCCCGATCCGGATACGCCACTGACGCTCGTGAACACGCCGAGCGGAATCCGCACGTCCAGCCCGTGCAGGTTGTTGCGGGTGACGCCCTCCAGCACCAGCCAGCTCTTCGGCTCGCGCGGGGTGCGCTGTGGCAGCCGGTCCTCGCCGAAGAGGTGGCGGCGCGTCTGCGATTCCGCGACATCCGCGAGGCCCGCGGGCGGGCCGCTGTAGAGCACGCGCCCGCCCTGCTCGCCCGCCGCGGGGCCCACGTCCACGATCCAGTCCGCGTGGCGCACCACGTCCATCTCGTGCTCCACCACGAAGAGCGAGTTGCCCGCGGCCAGCAGCCCGTCCAGCGCGCGGAGCAGCGCCTCCGTGTCCGCCGGATGCAGCCCGGCCGATGGCTCGTCCAGCACGTAGACCACGCCGAACAGGTTGGAGCGCACCTGCGTGGCCAGCCGCAGCCGCTGCAACTCCCCTGGGGACAGCGTGGGCGTGCTGCGCTCGATGGACAGGTATCCCAATCCCAGGTCCAGCAGGGTCGTCAGCCGCGCAGCCAGGTCCTCCGCGATCCGCTGCGCGACCAGCGCCTTTTCGGGATGATCCGCATCCGCCGATCCCGCCGCCGTTCCGTCCGCGTACGGCTGCACGAGCGCCGCCACGCGCGACAGCGGCAGCCGCGACAGCTCGGTAATGTCCATCCCCGCGAACGTCACCGACAGCGACGCGGGATTCAACCGTTTTCCGCCGCAGACGGGGCAGTCGGTGGCGAGCATGTACTGCATCACCCGCCGCCGCATGGACGCGCTCTGCGTGTTGGCGAAGGTGTGCAGCACGTGCCGCCGCGCGCTACTGAAGGTGCCCATGTAGTTGGGCTCCTCTTTGCGCTTGAGCGCCTTTCGGGTCTCCTCCGGCGTGTAGCCCGGGTAGACGGGGACGACGGGCTGCTCGTCGGTGAAGAGGATCCAGTCGCGGAGGTCCTGCGGCAGCTCGCGCCACGGCCGGTCCACGTCGTGGCCCAGGGTGACGAGGATGTCGCGCTGGTTCTGCCCGCCCCACGCCTGCGGCCACGCGGCCACGGCGCGCTCGCGGATGGTGAGCGACGGGTCGGGCACCATCGACTGCTCGGTGACCGTGTAGATGCGGCCATGCCCGTGGCACTCGGGGCAGGCTCCCTCGGGGGTGTTGGGGCTGAACGCCTCAGCGTAGATGATGGGCTGGCCGGGCGGATAGTCGCCGGCGCGCGAGTACAGCATCCGCAGCAGGTTGCTGAGCGTGGTGACGCTGCCGACGGACGAGCGCGTGGTGGGCGTGCCGCGCTGCTGCTGGAGCGCCACGGCGGGCGGGATGCCGTCGATCTCATCGACGTCGGGGATGCCCATCTGGTGGAAGAGCCGCCGCGCGTAGGGCGCCACGGACTCCAGGTAGCGCCGCTGCGCCTCGGCATACAGCGTGCCGAACGCGAGCGACGACTTGCCCGACCCCGACACGCCCGTGAACACCACCAGCGCGTCGCGCGGGATGTCGACATCCACGTTCTTGAGGTTGTGCTCCCGCGCCCCCCGCACCCGCACGAACTCGTGCTGCCGCGCGTCGTCCGACCCGTCCGGCGTGCTACTGCTCTTCCCTGCCCTCATCCGCGCCCCGCCTGCCCGATATGTTCCTGATGATGGAGATGTGGGCACAAGCTAACGAGGAGGAACGTTTAACACGACGGGAGCCTCACCGCGCGAGGCTGCTGGGAATGCTTCCGGACCGCTTCGGCGCCTTGAAGGCCGTCGCGTACTCCTCGATGAAGCTCTCCCGCTACATATCCGAGTGCGAAATGTCAATGGATCTGCTGGTTGCCGAGGCGGTGCTGGAGTTCGGAGATAACCCGCGCGAGGCGGGCCGCAACGTCGATCTCGTCGGCGGCGGGGATCCGCTTTGGTGGAACAGTTGCGTAGCCAACCCACTAGCCCGTTGGCGAGTGCTCCACCATGTTCTCCTGCGGAGTGCGTGTAATTCGTATCCATTCCAGTACATACTTGATTATGAACAAACACAACTCTACCTTCTTATAGGAGCGTAACAAATGCGCCGTTCCTCATATTCAGCGCCAGGAGCGTCCCATGAAGAAGTTGACCTTGAACATTGAGCAGTTGCAGGTGGACTCGTACGAGCCGAGCACCAGGAATACCAGCGAGCGCGGCACGGTCCAGGCCAACGAATGCAGCACCTACACGAATACGACCCGGCCCAACGAGTTCAGCCGACTCGGGACTACCTGCATCGCCGCCTGCTAGGAGCGGGAGAGCGAGGAGGTCGGGATGAAAAGCGCGCAGCCGCCCCGTTATGACGCCTATGTGTGATCCGGTCATACGAGGCGGAGTAGCGGGACGGCTCGCGTTCATGCAGGTGCTCGTCACCGAATCCCGTTTCGTCCGCCGCCAGAAGCGGCTTCTCCACGCGGATGGACGAGCGCGTGGTGGGCGTGCCGCGCTGCTGCTGCAGGGCCACGGCGGACAGGATGCCGGATGTCGACGTCCACGTTCTTGAGGCTGTGCTCCCGCGCCCCCCGCACCCGCACGAACTCGGATCATCCGCCGCGTCCGGGGCCCTGCTGCTCTCGCCTCATTCATCCGCCCCACCCGCCCGATAATCATCCCTGAACTTGGGGTGGTTGATGAGCGTCGACGGACGGTAGTGCGACCGAGCAGCGAGCTCCCGCGCAGCCCTTCTACGCGAAGCGACGACTATCCAGCCGACTGCCCGGCTGCCTTGTGGTCCATCTCGTCGGTGTCGAATTCGGCGGGTTCAATGTCCAGCAGCGTCAGTTCGCCTGCGTGATTGAAGATGAAGTTCAGCCCGGTGCTGCCGATCACCGTCCAGGCGGCGTGGCCATCTCGTCGCTTCTGCGCGTGAGGGGCCCCAGTACAGCCTCCAGAACGCCGACGGATGTGGTGCTCGTGACCTCCAGCAACGTTCCGCGCTCGTTCTGCAGCGCAATCCGGCAGGGAAAAAATTCGGGGAACTCGTCCGCCTCCCCACCAGCGCCCGCCTGGAACACGCAGGTGAAGACGAGTACCTCGGACTTTGCTCCCAGCGCAACCGCCCAGCCCCCGTGGCGCATAGGCAAAGAGCCGCGTTTGGACCGGTCTAGGGTTGCTTGGCTTTCCGAGCACGCTCAGCGCGTCGAACGGGCGTCAAAGGCAATCCCATTCATCTCGCCGCGCAACGTCGAAACGAAGCGGAGTTGTGCCGCTGGCCGGCCAGTTGTGCGTGGGATCTTTGCGGGAGAAGAAGTTGAGCAGGGCCATTCCTAGTGCAGTTCCACACGACAAAGTATGCGAAGTAAACAACGAGGTGTTATCTTGGAGGGATGAACTCCAAGAAGCCACCGCCGTTGTTTGTACGCGAGCCATCTTCTGAGGAACGCGCCGGCCTTGAAGCGGCTCTCCGCTCGGCGGATGCATTTCCGGTTCGCCGGGCCCAGGTGCTACTGGGCAGCGCGCGCAAGGAGCGCGTGTCGAAGATTGCGCGCTCCGTGGGCTGCTCCATGCAGATGGTGCGGAACGTGATCCACGACTTCAACGCACGTGGGGTGGAGAGCCTTGTGCGAGAGTCAACGCGTCCGAAGACCAGCCAGCCGGTTCTGGACGAGGTGCGCCGGGAGCAGTTGCAGCACCTGATGCACCAGAGCCCGCGCGCCTTCGGGAAGCCGAAGAGCCTGTGGACGCTGGACCTGGCAGCCGAGGTCTGCTTTGAGCAGGGGATCACGCCCGAACGGATGAGCGACGAAACCATTCGGCGTGCGCTGAAGCGGCTGGGCACGTCGTGGAAGCGTGCGAAACGGTGGATCACGAGTCCGGATCCGCAGTACCTGCGTAAAAAAAACGCCGGGACTACCTGATCGAGCTGGCGGGGCGCAACCCCGACTGGGTGCTGGGCTTCGAAGACGAGGTGTGGTGGAGCCGGTTGGCCCAGCCCAACGTGTCTGCCTGGGCCACCGAAGGCACCCACCTGCACTTGGAGGAGCAGCAGGAAGCAAAGGGCGAGAAGACAGAGCCCAAGGCATTGGCTTGCTACGGCTTGCTGCGCTACGACACCGGGGGCATGCTGTTGCGCTTCGTGGAGGAGCGGCCTGTCAGCAATGTGACCACGCAGTTTCTTGGCTGGAGTTGCGAGGTACTGGAGGCCGAAGGCAAACGCGTGCTGGTGGTAGTCTGGGATAACGCCGCGTGGCACGTAAGCCGGGAGGTGCGCACCTGGATCAAGGAGCACAACCGCGCAGTCAAGCAGGCAGGTGCGGGAGTACGCATCCTGGTCTGCCGGCTACCGACAAAGAGCCCGTGGCTGAATGCGATTGAGCCCAAATGGGTGCACGGCAAGAAGCAGGTGGTGGAGCCCATGCGAAAGCTGAGCGCCACCGAACTGAAGCAGCGGGTTTGCAGCTACTATGGGTGCGACCTGCTGGACCCGCTTGCAAAGCAGGTCGCGTGAGATTGCACTAGATCGGATACCGTGGTTGTAGAGTCGCCCGTAAGCGGGCTCATCTGGTGAACAAGCCGCCGCGCGTATGGCGCCGCCGACTCGGGTAGTACCGCGTACAGCGCACCGAACGCGAGCGACGACTTGCCCGACCCCGACACGCCCGTGAACACCACCAGCGCGTCACGCGGGATGTCGAAATCCACGTTCTTGAGGTTGTGCTCCCGCGCCCCGCACCCGCACGAACTCGTGCTGCCGCGGATGATCCGCCGCGTCCGGGGCCCTCCACCCTTCCCTGCTCCGCAACCCCGCCCGCCCGTGATGTTTCCCGGCAGTTGAGATCATCCTTTCGTTGCGGTCACTCCAGCCGCCACGTCGAGCGCCACCGCCAGCGTGGTGCCTGCAGCAAACGGATGGAGAGCAGGTGCCCGATCTCGCCACGGTGCTGCGGATTTTGCAAACCCTGCACACCAGCGCCTCAAATCCGTTACTGCGAACGGGTGACGACGGATTGCGGGTCGGACGGCGGCGGGATACGTATCCTCTTGCGGACGATGCGGATGGACGTCGGGCGCGGGAGGCGCACCCCGCCGCCGCGCCGTCCGCGCGAGGCGGAGTGGCGCGTCCGCCCCGGGAGGGTCACGCGGGGATGCGCGGCATGCAGATGAACCCGGCACCTGACAGGAGAATGGACGCGGCACACGGTTCCGGCAACACGGACGGAGAGATGGTCGCCCTGGTGCGCGCGCACGACTGGGCGGCCACGCCGCTGGGGCCCGCGGAGCAGTGGCCGCAAAGCCTGCGCGCGGTGGTGCGGCTGCTGCTCACCTCGCGGTTCGCCATGTGGATGGGGTGGGGGCCGGACCTCACCTTCCTCTACAACGACGCCTACCGCCGCATGACACTGGGGGCCAAGCACCCCTGGGCACTGGGCCGTCCGGCCGGCGTGGTGTGGGCCGAGATCTGGGACGACATCCTGCCCCGCGTTCAGGCGGTGATGCGTTCGGGCGAGGCCACCTGGGACGAGGGGCTGCTGCTGTTCCTGGAGCGCAGCGGCTACCGCGAGGAAACGTCCCACACCTTTTCCTACAGCCCCCTGCACGACGACGCCGCCGCAGTGGCGGGGCTGTACTGCGTGTTGACGGAGGACACGGACCGCGTGATCGCCGAGCGCCGCCTGCGCGTGCTGCGCGAGGTGGCGGCGGCGATTGCGGGCACGCGCACCCAGGCGGACATGTTCGCCGCGATGGGCGAGGTGCTGGGCGCCGGCACCCCCGACCTCCCGTTTCTGCTGGTCTACCTCCCCGAGGCGGATGAGGGGCAGGCCCGGCTCGCCTTTCACGCCGGGGTGGATGCGGGCGATCCCGCCGCGCCCCCGCTGGTGCCGCTGGCGGACGGGGGCGGTCCCTGGCCGCTGGCGGCCGCGCTCGCCGGGGAGCAGGCCGTGCGGGTGGACCTGGCGCAAGCCGGGATCCCCGCGCCCCTGGGCGGCCCGTGGGACGTGCCGCCGTCGCACGCCCTGGTGCTTCCCCTGGCGCGGCCCGGGCAGCCCCGTCCCGCGGGCGTGCTGGTGGCGGGGCTGAACCCCTTTCGGCTGCTGGACGAGCCCTACCAGGGCTTCGTCGACCTGCTGGCGGGCCAGGTGGCCGCGGGGCTGGCCACCGCGCACGCGTATGAGGAAGAGCGGCGGCGCGCCGCGGCCCTGGCCGAGCTGGACCGCGCCAAAACGGTGTTCTTCAGCAACGTGTCGCACGAGTTCCGCACGCCGCTCACCCTCATGCTGGGCCCGGTGGAGGACGCCCTGACGGAGCCGGTGGACGACGAGCAGCGCGAGCGGCTGGAGATCATCCACCGCAACGCACGGCGGCTGCTGCGCCTGGTGAACTCGCTGCTGGACTTCAGCCGCATGGAGGCCGGGCGCGTGCATGCCTCGTTCGAGCCGGTGGACCTGTCCGCGCTCACTACCGAGCTGGCCAGCATGGTCCGCTCGGCCACCGACCGCGCGGGGCTGCGGCTGACGGTGGACGCGCCGCCGCTGGCCGAGCCGGTGTACGTGGACCGGGAGATGTGGGAAAAGGTGGTGCTCAACCTCCTGTCCAACGCCTTCAAGTACACCTTCCGCGGCGAGATCGCCGTCACCGTGCGGGCCCTGCCGAGAGGCCGGGTGGAGTTGCGGGTACGCGACACGGGAACGGGGATCCCCGCCGCGGAGCTCCCCCACCTGTTCCAGCGCTTTCACCGGGTGGAGGGTGCCCAGGGCCGCACGCAGGAGGGCTCCGGCATCGGCCTGGCCCTGGTACACGAGCTGGTGAAGCTGCACGGCGGCGAGGTGTCCGTCACCAGCGTGCCGGGCGAAGGCAGCACCTTCGTGGTGGTGCTTCCGACCGGGGCCGACCACCTGCCCGCGGAGCACCTGGCCTCCGGCGCCCCCGCTCGCGGGGGCGGGGCCGCGGCGGCGTTCGTGGACGAGGCGCTCCGCTGGCTGCCGGCCGGTGCGCCGTCGTCCGCCGCCGGCATGGCCGGCGAAGACACGGAGTGGGAGGACGACGACGAGACCGCGGATCGTCCCCTGGTGCTGCTGGCCGACGACAACGCCGACATGCGCGACTACGTGGGACGGCTGCTGCGCGCCCGTTACCGGCTGCGCACCGCCCCCGACGGCGCCGCCGCCCTGGCCGCCGCGCGCGAGCAGGTGCCCGACCTGGTGCTGTCGGACGTGATGATGCCGGTGCTGGACGGATTTGGCCTGCTGCGCGCGCTGCGGGAGGACCCGGCCACGCGCGAGGTGCCCGTGATTCTGCTTTCCGCGCGCGCGGGCGAAGAGTCGCGCGTGGAGGGGCTGCAGGCGGGGGCCGACGGCTACATGGTCAAGCCGTTCTCCGCCCGCGAGCTGGTGGCGCAGGTGGGGTCGCAGCTGGAGCTGGCGCGCGTGCGGCGCGCTGCCGCCGAGGTGCAGCGTGCCGCGGCCGAGGAGAACGAGCGCCTGTACGAGGAAACGCTGCACGCCAAGGAGCTGCTGCAGGAACAGGCCGCCGAGCTGGAGATGCAGGCGGAGGAGCTGCAGACGCAGGCCACCCACCTGGAAGAGGTGCAGGTGGAGCTGGAGGTGGCCAACGACGAGCTGAGCCGCGCCAACGAGGGGCTGCGCGAGAGCGAGGAGCGCTTCCGCAACATGGCCGACAACGCGCCGGTGATGATGTGGGTGACGGACCCGGCCGCGGTGTGCACCTACCTGAACCGGCGCTGGTACCAGTTCACGGGCCAGACGCCGGAGACGGGTTTGGGCTTCGGCTGGCTGGACGCCACGCACCCGGACGACCGCCAGCGTGCGCACGACATCTTTATCGACGCCAACCAGCGGCACGCGGGGTTTCGCCTGGAGTACCGGCTGCGCCGCCACGACGGCGCGTACCGCTGGGCCATCGACGCGGCGGTCCCCCGCGTGGGCCCCGCCGGCGAGTTCATGGGCTACATCGGCTCCGTGATCGACATCACCGACCGCAAGCTGGTGGAGGAAGAGCGCGAGATGCTGCTGGAAGAGTCGGAGCGCGCCCGCGCCCTGGCCGACGACGCCAACCGCGCCAAGAGCGAGTTCCTGGCCAGCATGAGCCATGAGCTGCGCACGCCTCTGAACGCCATCGCGGGGTACCTGGACCTGCTCAGCCTGGGCATCCACGGCCCCGTGACCGACGCCCAGGTAGACGCCATGGGGCGCATCAAGCGCAACCAGGAAGTGCTGCTGTCGCTCATCAACGACGTGCTCAACTTCGCCAAGCTGGAGGCGGGGCGGCTCACGATCGAGATGGAGGCCGTGGAGGTGGGCCCGCTGCTGGAGGCGCTGGAGCCGCTGATCGCGCCGCAGCTCAACGCCCGCTCTCTGCAGTTCCGCTGCGTGGCGTGCGCGCCCGGGCTGCGGGTGACGGGTGACTACGAGCGCATCCAGCAGATCCTGATCAACCTGCTCACCAACGCCATCAAGTTCACGCCGCACGGCGGGCACATCGAGATCGGCGCGCACGACGGGGACGGCGTGGTGCGCATCGTGGTAGCGGACACGGGGCGCGGGATCCCCACCGAAAAGCTGGAGGCGGTCTTTGATCCGTTCGTGCAGGTGGACCGCCGCGGCACCCTGGCCGAGGTCAGCCAGCAGGGCGTGGGGCTGGGGCTGGCGATCAGCCGCGAGCTGGCGCGGGCCATGGGCGGCGAGCTGACCGCGGAAAGCACCGTGGGCGCGGGCTCCACCTTCACCCTCACCCTGGCCGGCGTGCGGGACTGAGCGCCCGACCGCGATCCGCGCGGCTCCGCGGGAGACGGGCGATCTGCCCGACAACGCGGTGAGCGACGCGTATCATACCATCTGCCGGATTTCGATGTGCAGTGAGGGGAAAGATTTTCACGCGGAGGTGCGGAGAAAACCGAAGAGGCGCGGAGGGAAAGCCAAAACCTCATCAGTTCCTCCGCGCCTCCGCGTGATGCTTTTCCGTCGTTCCTCTGATTGCACAACGAACTGCGAGAAAGGGGTATCACTCGTTCGGGCGATCATCGTACGGGGTTTGATGTGTCCGCCATCCGGCGACGATCCGGCCCGGTCGGGCGCGCGGGCGGCCGGTTGGGCGAACGACGCTTGAGCAGCGCGCAGGGACACGGCACCGTTGGCGCACGTAGCTGTTCCGATCCCCGCAACCGTTGCGAGCGATGATATCTCTCCGCCGTCTCCTGATCCTCCCCCTCCTCCTCACGTCAGCCGTGGCGTCCCCCTCGCACGCGCAGGGGCGGCCCGACGTTGCCGGCAACTGGCTGGTGCGCGTGGCGGGCCCGCAGCCGTTCACGTTGGTGCTTTCGGTGGATGAGCACGGTGGCGTGCTGACGCCGCGCGCCATGTCCCGGTACCAGACGATTTTCCCCAGCTCCGCCGCGCGGACGGATTCGGGGTTGGTGGTGGCGGCGGCGGCGTGGGAACGCGAGCACGCGCTGGACGTGGCCGTGCGCGGCGATTCCCTGCGAGGCAGCTGGAGCACCGCCGGCCAGGCGCCCGCCCCCGCTTCCGGCGTGCGCCTGCCGCGCGAAACGCTGGCGCCGTTGACCGGGACGGCGGTGTTCGACAGTGTTGTGGGGGTGCTGGAGCGGCACTTCTACGATCCCGGCTACAACGGCGCGGACTGGGCCCGGCTGGTGGCCGAGGCGCGCCCCCGCGTCGCCGCCGCCCGCTCCGACGGCGAGGCGTACGCCGTCATCAGTGGGCTGCTTCGGGCGATCGGCACCTCGCACCTGTACTTTACCGCCGTCCCACGCATCTCTCGGCCGCCCTCCACGAGCACGCAGACCCCCACCGCGCCGGCCGCTTCCACCCCGTCCGTGAGCTGGCAGGTCCTGTCGCCGTCGCTGGGATACCTGCGCATCGCGAGCTTTGAACCGTCGGGCGAGTCGCTGCCGCCCGAGGTGGCGCGGATGGACAGCGCGTTCGCGGAGATGGCGGAGCTGCCGGCGATCGTGATCGACCTGCGCGGCAACGAGGGCGGCTCGGTGGACCTGGCCTACCGCCTGGGGCAGCACCTGCAGCGCGAGCCCGTGGCCGCCGGCTACTTCGTCATCCGCCACGGCTACGACGCGCGGGGAATGCGGGCCGCGGCCGCGCTGGATACCGTGATGGTGCCGGCGCTGCCCACCGACGGGTCGGTGACCGGCGCCATGCTGGGGCAGGCGGTGTACGCCGCCGGAGGCGCGGCCATGCTGTACATCGGCGGCGGACTCGCGCGGCCGTACACGGGGCGCATCGCCGTGCTGACGGACGAGAACACGGGGAGCGCCGCGGAGGCGGTGGCCGCCATGCTCCAGGAAGCGCGCGGCGCCGTGGTCGTCGGCGCGCGCACCGCGGGGGCCATGCTCTCCTCCGCCGACGTGATGGTGGCCCCCGGGTGGCGGCTTCGGTATCCCGCAATGGATTATCGCACCGGCGCCGGCCGCCGCTTGGAAGGCGACGGCGTGGCGCCCGACGTCCCCGCGCCGCCCGCCGACCGCGCGGCATTGCTCCGCGCGGCCGCCCAGGCCCTGCGCGTACCCCCTCCCTGATCCGCATGACCGATGCACCGACCGCCGGCTCCGGCCGGCGCCGCTGGATCCTGTACGCCGCGGCCTGGCTTCCCATGCTGGCGGCGTACTTCGGCGCCATCATGGCCGGCGGCGGCTCCGCACTGGAGAGCTTTCTGCTGGCGCTGCACAACGTCGTTCCCGCCGCGCTGGCGGGGATCGGCGTGGTGCTGGCGTGCGCGCGAATCCCGTGGGGCAGCCGCGGCCCGGTCGCGTTCCTGGGTATCCACGCCGCCCTCGCCATCGTCTACGCCCTGGCGTGGGCCGGCGGGATGATCGCCACGCGGACGATCGTGGAATCGCTGTGGACGGGCCGCACGCGGGTGTTCACGCTCACCTTCGACGAGCTGCGCTGGCAGATGGGTGCGGGCGTGCTGCTGTACCTGACCATCGCGGCGATGCGGTACGTGACGGAGGTCGGCGGGCGCCTGCGCGAGCAGGAGGCGCGCGCCGCGCGGGCCGAGGCTCTGCGGGCGCGCGCGGAGATGCAGGCGCTGCGCGCGCAGATCAACCCGCACTTCCTGTTCAACACGCTACACTCGCTGCTGGAGCTGGTGAGCGCGGGCGACGGGCGGGCGGAGGAGGCGATCGAACGCTTTGGCGCGCTGCTGCACCGCACCATCGACGTGCGCCGCAGCGCCGCCGACGACGTGCCGCTGGACGAGGAGATCCAGCTGGTGCGCGACTACCTGTGGATCGAGCAGCTGCGCCTGGGCACGCGCCTGCGCGCCGAAATCGAGGTGGATGACGATGCCCTGCCCTGCACCATCCCCTCCTTCGTGCTGCAGCCGCTGGTGGAGAACGCCGTGAAGCACGCGGCGGCCACCCGCGTGGCGCCCACGTCCATCCGCGTCCGCGCGGCGCGGGAGGGCGGCCGGCTGCTGCTGTCGGTGGAGGATGACGGACCGGGCGCCGTCCTGGAACAGGTGGAGCGGGCGGAGGGCGCCGGGCTGCGGCTGGTGCTCGGGCGGATGGAGGCGCGCTACGGGGGGGATGGGCAGGTGCGGATCACCACGGCGCCGGGCGCGGGGTTCCGCGTGGACCTCGCCCTCCCCTCCGGCGCGCCCGCGTCGATGATGGCGGCACGGCGATGAGCGGGATGATTATGCGGACGGTGGTGGCGGAGGATGAGCCGCTGGCCCGGCAGCGGCTGCGGCGCTTTATCGAGCGCGACCCGCGCCTGGAGCTCGTTGGCGAGGCGGAGAGCGGGATGGCGGCGGTGGAGCTGATCGACACGCTGGCGCCCGACCTGGTGTTTCTGGACGTGCAGATGCCGGAGTGCACCGGGCTGGAGGTGCTGGAGCGGGCGGCGCACCGGCCCGCGCCGGTGTTCACGACGGCGTTCGCGGAGTATGCCCTGCGCGCCTTCGAGGTAGAGGCGTACGACTACCTGGTAAAGCCGTTTGGATGGACGCGCTTTCAGGCGGCGGTGGACCGCGTTGCGCGCCGCCTGGCTGCCCCGCCCGCGCCAGTGCCGGTTTCGACGCCGGCCTCCGCGCCGGAGCCGTACCTGGAGCGGCTGTTCGTGCGCCGGGGCGGCGAGATGGTGCCCGTGAGCATGCGCGACGTGCACCGCATCGACGGCGCGGGCGACTACGTGACGCTGTGCACTGGCGCCGGCCAGGTGCTGGCCGACATCAGCCTGAACGAGCTGGAGCGCCGGCTGGACCCGGCGTGCTTCCTCCGTATCCACCGGGCGCACATCGTGAACCTGGACCACGTTTCCGCCATCCGCCCGTACGACGAGCGCCGCCTGTCCGTCCGCTTCGCCGACGGCTCCGAGGTGGTGGCCAGCCGCGCCGGCTCGCAGTCGCTACGCGAGATGGTGCGCTGACCGGCCAATCCCCTCGCCTGAAGGTCGTCCAGCTTCTGTGCCGGCAGAGGGTGTTGCTAACCCCCTATCGTAGCAATGGCTTCCTTGAGCGTGTGTTTACGAATCTACCAAGAGCTTGATTTCCTGAGGGAGGCGCCGCTCCGAACCTGCTGTACAGAGACACTTGGCGCCGACCGAAGGATCTCGCTGGCAGCGCGCGGGGGCTGGATCTGTGCCGTGGAGCAAGCCCCGCGATCGCCGAGACGAGATCCTTCAGTCGCGCACAAGCGGTTGAGCAACTCCACTTCCGGAGGCGCGCTCCCTCAGGAAATCAATCCTGGGGTTATCCGAAAATCAGATCGTAAACACACTCTGATATTAGCAGAGGACGGCGGACTACAGGAAACAGAGGTCAGGGTACAGAGGAACGGGGAACAGCCAGAGGAACAGTGAAGTGAATGCGGATCACCTCTGTTCCTCTGGCTGTTCTCTGGCCCTCTGTACCTTCCAGTGTTGTTTGTCCGGATTCAGGATTGGTCCCGCGTCACGAACACCGGCTGCACCCACGCGGCTCCCCCGCCCGAATCCAGGACCCGGGCGCGAACGTACGCTTCCTCGCCGGTGAGGGTGAACACGGCTGGATTGGCGTCGGACCGGGCCAGCACCCTGCCCCCGCTTCCGATGAACTCCGTTCGATATCGGAAGTCTCCGCGCTGCCGGATGTGCACCCGCAGCGTGGAGGGCGTAACCACCACGTCCTCCAGTTCCACGCCGGTGCTCGCGTAGAACTGCCCCGCCTCCAGGTTTCGCAGGATCTCGCCCGCGTCGAGCCGCCGTGCGCGGACCGCGATCCAGCCCCGGCCCGGGTTGGACCGCTCCGGCGCAAACTCGCCCTGAAAGTGGTGCGCGTCGTCCACGGCAATTCCGTAGATGCGCTTGCCGCGCGTGAGCAGGCTGTCCCACATGGCCTCCAGGCCGGGAACGTCGCCGCCGCCCTGGTTGTGCACGTGCGGGTGGCCGTTGAAGATCTCCAGCAGCTTGTCGTCGCGTACCTGCGCCAGGACGCGGTGGTCGAACGCCCAGTGAAAGTTGGGATGATTGATGTGCGGCACGCCGCGCACCTCGCGCACCGCGTCCACGTTCGCCTGGATGGTGCCCACGAGCGTGGAGTCCTGCCGCGGCGCGATTACGTGCGGGATGTTGAGGCCGTTTACGTGCACCGGCCGCCGCTGAAACGAGGTCGTCAGCTCCTCGCCGGGGATCAGCAGAAAGGTGGAATCAGCCAGGTGCGCCAGCTGCGCCGGATCGGTAAAGACGTTGTGGTCGGAGAGCACCAGGAACGCGTAGCCATGCGCCCTGTACCAGCGCGCCACCTGCTCCGGGGGCGTGTCGCCGTCGCTGTTGAGCGTGTGGGTGTGGGTGTTCCCCTTGAACCACCGGCCCCCGCTCACCTCGGGAACTTCGAACCGGAACGTCTGGCCGGCGTGCATCGGCCCGCTCTCCACCGCCGGGGCCCGGGTGGCGGGCGCACCGGAACCGGCCTGCACGGACGGGCGTGGTGCGCACGCGGCGAACAGCAGAAGCGCGAGAATCCGGATCATGGCGTCGCGATGAGTGGATGCGGAGGGTGGGGTCGGCGGCCGGGTACCGCGCAATCGATCATCGGGCACACCGCCACAAGAGTGCCGTGTCTCGGGTCGTGCTCAGGTTTCGCGCAACGGGCTGGCACCGACCGAAGGACCTTGTCTATCCGACCGAGGGACTGGAACGGCTCCCGGGGGCTGGGCCTCGCGCGACCCGACAAAGATCCTTCGGTCGCGCGCAAGCTTTTGTGGTTATGAAGGTTGCAGGCGTGCGCTCCCTCAGGATGACAGTGGGCCTCAGGAGCAGGTGAGGTTTGGCACCACCCTCTCCTCAGGAAGTCGATGCTCGGGTATGCGGTGTCGCCAGACCCAATCCGAAGCGTCGGCTTCTTGAGGCTCACGATGACAACAGGCCCCGGAGAGCGGTGCGGATGCGCGGACGATTCCGCGCATCCATTCGTCTCGTGCGCGGTCAGGAAGCGGCGGGCTTTCTGGGCGGCGGGGCCAGGCCCACGAAGATGACGACGCCGTCGCCGCCGGGGTCGCCGCCCTCGGGATCGAAGTCGCTGGCGAAGCCGGGCTTCCAGTTGTTCACCACCCACACGTTCCCCGCCGCGTCGATCTGGCAGCTGGTGGCGCGCATGAAAGGGGTGTAGCAGACCTTGCCGTCGGTGTACACCAGATCGCCGTTGGGAAAGGTCACCGGCATGCCGCCGGAGCGCAGCGTGTAGCCGGTGGGCGGCGAGAGCGGCGTGCCGGTATCCACCCCCTCCGGCTTTGCGTCGCGGTTGGTGCCCTTGAGCCGGGAGAGCGCGCCGGAGAACTCCTGCGTCACCCCCATCTGCCCAAAGTTGGCCACCCAGACGTTGTCCTCCCCATCCACCGCCAGCCCCCACGGCCCGTCGATCCCGCCGCCCTCGTAAGCTCCGCGAATGGCTCCATCGAAGCCCACGTGGTAGACCGTGTTGTCGCCGCTGGACGCCACCCACGCCTCGTTGCGCGAGTCGACCGCGATCACCTTGGTGGCGCGGCCCACGGGCTGCGGCGGCAGCGTCAGCTCCAGCGTGTCGGCGTCGCGCAGGCGAAAGCGGGTCACGGTGCCCTGGTTGGCCGTCGGCCAGCCCAGCCCGCCGCCGTTGGTGACCCACACGTTGTCGTTGCCGTCGATCGCCACGCCGAACGGGTAGCTGCCGCTGTCGCCCCACAACGCGTTGTCGGGGTCGCCGCCCACGTAGACCACCACGCGGCCGTTTTCATAGCTCGCCATCCAGACGTTGCCGTGCCGGTCCGCCACCGTGGCCTGCACGCGGTGCTCGGGTCCGTGCCAGCCGTCCTCGGGCGAGACGGGCCTGCCGTCCAGAAGGAACTCCGAAACGCTGCCGTGGTGCGGGTTCTCCTTGTCGACCCCCCAGCCAAAGTTGCCCACCCACACGTGGTCGTCGGGGGCGATGGTGATCCCCCACCCCGGCCCCTTGATGCCGCCGCCGTACACGGGCGACACCGGCCGTCCGTTCATCCCGCCGCGCGCGGGCCTGCCGTCGGGCCGCAGGACGACGATGAAGTTCCCCGAGTTGGGCGTGCCCTGGGTGACGTTGTTGGCGATCCAGGCGTACCCGTCCTTGTCGAACGCGATGTTGGCCGGGCCGCCGAACGGGACCTGCTCATCCCCCGTGTCGTTGAACTTGACGGCCAGCGTCCAGGCATCGGGCGCGCTCTCCAGCGCCGGGCCAAAGTACTGCACCGCCCTGCGCGACAGGTTGAACAGTCCGGCGACGTTGTGGGCCGGATGATGGGCGATGTTCTGCATCGCCTGAAAGATGTTCGCCGGGGCCGCGCGGCCGGGGACGGTGGTGAGCTTGAAGAACTCCTCCTCGAAAGCGCCGCCGTAGCGCACGCATTGAAAGAGCAGGTTGCCCAGCGAACCCAGGGTCTGCAGCCCGATGGTCTGGTTGGCGTTCGGGGGCGTGAGCAGCACCGGCGACTGCATGCCGATCCCCGGCGCGACCAGGTTGTCGTTCATCCCCGCCGCGATGCGCAGCCCGAACGCGTTGCCGGCGATGCGCGTGCCGTCGCTGAACTGCGCCATGCTGTACGCCGCCGCCACCGTCGACAGCTCGTTGAGGGTGGTGCGCCCCGCGATCCGCGGCCCCACCACGGCCACCAGCAGCACCGTGGGTCGATACTGGGCGGTGGCGTAGTAGATGGTGTCGGCCTCGGGATCGGCGACGGAGATGGTGAAGGCGCCGTCCGCGTCCGTCACCGCCTGGCCGATGGTGACGGGGACGTCCGCCGTGGCCCGGTAGAGCGTCACCGGCACGTTTGGCAGCGGCGTAAAGCCGGCGGCGCCCGACTGCACGGTTCCCACGAGGATGCTGTTTTCCATGTGCACGAATCCGGAAAGGGAGAGAAAGGGAGGTCATGAACCGCGGCCTGCCCGTCCATGATTGCGCCTCCCCCGCCGAATGGGCAACGCTGGTCTGAGGAATGGCGGAGTTGGCGTCAATTCTATTGGCCGCGTGCCCTGCGAACGCCACCGGCCCGCGTCATCCATCCGTCGGGTCCTGCCGCTCTGCCCCACCCCGCTGCTTCCCCGGTTTTCTGGTGATGGAGATGATGAGGACGGGGTGACGATCCTCCGCGCCCGTTCTCCGTGTCCACGATGCCTCGCCGCCCAACCCGGAGGCGTGACCCTATTGGGGAGAGGGCCTGGGACGCTCAGTCAGCGAGTGGTAATCAGGATAAAATCAACTGACGATTCGGCTTGGTGCACGACCATTCTGCGTACTGAGAACTGCTTCCCCCCCCGAGACGTGATCGGTGTCTCAAATTCTGCGGCTGAGGCGCTGACGGGGCGTTCCTCTGGCGCCAGCCGTGGTCTGAGCCATATGATTCCGCCGAAAGCTGTCGCGGCAAACTGGTCGCTCGACCCTGCTCGGCATCACCAGAAGTACGTCTCTTCTCTCAAGTACTGATCGGCTCGCATCCCCATGTCAGATATAGCCGTTTTCGCAGCATCGAAGCTGACTCTTCAGCAACTCGAGGCACACCTGTGGGGTGCCGCCGACATTCTGCGTGGCAGCATCGATTCCGGCGACTACAAGCACTACATCTTTGGGCTGCTCTTCTTCAAGCGCCTCTCCGACGTATGGGAGGAGGAGTACGAGGAGCGCATCGCCCAGTATGGCGACGAGGAGCTCGCGGCGGACCCCGACGAGCACCGCTTCCACATTCCGGCGGGTGCATTCTGGAAGGACATCCGGAAGCACTCCACCAACATTGGCGAGCACCTGAACAGCGCCTTCCACGCGATCGAAGACGCGAACCTGCGGCTGAAGGGTGTCTTTCAGGACGTGGACTTCAACAACAAGGAGCGGTTTCCCGACGACGCCCTGGAACGCCTGCTCCAGCACTTCGAGAAGTACCGGCTGCGCAACGCGGACGTCGAGGCCGACATGCTCGGCAACGCGTACGAGTACCTGATCGCGGAGTTTGCCGACGACGCGGGAAAGAAGGGGGGCGAGTTCTACACGCCCAAGATGGTGGTGCGGCTGATCGTGGAATGCCTACGCCCGCAGGAGGGGATGAGCGTCTACGACCCTGCCTGCGGCTCGGGCGGCATGCTGCTGGAGGCCGTGCACTACATGGAGCGGAACGGAAAGAACCCCAAGTCGCTGCACCTGTTCGGACAAGAGCGCAACCTGAACACCTGGGCCATCGCCCAGATGAACCTGTTTCTGCACGACCTGGGTGACTTCGACGTACGCCGCGGTGACACCCTGCGCGACCCTAAACACGTGCTCCCTGGCGGCAAAGGACTGATGACCTTTGACCGGGTGCTCGCAAACCCGCCGTTCTCGCTCAAAGACTGGGGACATGAGGTATGGAGCAAGGGTGACAAGTGGGCTCGTGACGCATACGGCTCGCCTCCAAAGAGCTACGGCGATTTGGCATTCGTGCAGCACATGCTCGGTAGTCTGAAGGCCGACGGGATGCTCGGAGTAGTACTGCCGCACGGTGTGCTCTTCCGCGGCGGCACTGAGGGAACGATCCGCGAGGGGCTGCTCAAGGACGATTTAGTCGAGGCTGTGATTGGACTCGGTTCGAATCTTTTCTACGGCACCGGCATTCCCGCTTGCATTCTTATCCTCCACCGCAACAAGCCGGCGGACCGGAAAGGAAGGGTGCTCTTCGTCCATGGGGCGGACGAAATGGTGCCAGGAAAAAACCAGCATACACTTTCTCAAACCAACGTAGACCGGCTCGCGGGCGTGTTCCACGCTTTTGTTGACGAGGAGCGATTCAGCCGTGTTGCCACATTAGAGGAAATCGCCGGGAATGACTACAACTTGAACATCACCCGCTATGTGCAAGCGGGAGATGATGAAGAGTGGATCGATGTGCCGACAGAGGTCGCGCGTCTGGTGGAACTGCGTACCCAAAGGGATGCTGCCGAAACCCGAATGATTGGTTTCCTGCGAGAGCTCGGGTATGCAGAGTAGCCTCGAGCCAGCGCCTGGTACGCCCCAGATCTGCATTTGGAACCAGCCTGCCCCTGATGGATGGCGGATTGTCCGGATGTCAGACGTTTTCACGCGTATCACTCGCAAGATCCAGACACACGACCTCCCCATCCTGACGATCTCATCCAAGATCGGCTTCATGAAGCAAGAGGATCGTTATAACCGCTTTATGGCTGGGGAGAGTCTCCTGCGCTACACCGAGCTACACCGAGGTGAGTTCGCGTACAACAAAGGTAACTCAAAAACGTACCCATACGGATGCGTATACCCACTCGACGAGTATGAGAGAGCAGCGGTACCGCATGTGTATTACTGCTTTCGGAGCCACATTGAGATCGATCCGGTTTTTTTCACGCAATATTTTGCTGGTGGTGGCCTGAACGGCCAACTCGCACGGATCAACAACGCGGGTGTGCGGGGGAACGGTCTCCTCAATATCGGAGCTGATGATTTCTTCCAAATGGAAGTGCCGCTCCCACCTCTAGCCGACCAGCGAAGAATCGCATCGATTTTAGGAAGTGTGGACGAGACGATCCGAGCAGCCAAAACCGTCGTTGACCAATCGCGTCAAGCTAAGCGCGGGCTGATGCAGTTACTACTTTCAGGAGGCTTGAGGAAGTCCCCTTTGAAGAGGACTGCCATAGGTTACATTCCTGAATATTGGACGACTGCGCGCCTCGGAGACACGTGTGATTTGTTCAACGGAAAGGCGAGCGGGACAGGAGGTACCCGACTGCGCGTCTTCAAGACAAAGCACGTGTACGATGGACCACTTCTCATGCACCAGCCTGAGTATGTTCCAGATGACCGAGCCGGACATATTCCGCTGCGCGCCCACCTCCAGGATGGAGACGTCCTGACGCCGAACATGGCCCATGGCACCATCGGGCGGGTCGCTTTTGTCGAGAAGGCAGAGTCTGATTGGACAGTAGACGGACAGGTCACGGTAATCAGGTCTCGTGACGCACAACGCCTTCTCCCTCGCTTCTTATTCGATTACCTGTCGTCGTCTGTCGGCCGGAAGCAGATCCTAGAGCGTGAGATCGGGAGTGTCTTCGGTGAGCTTCGCGGACAAACGCACCTCTATCCAAAAGATTTGGCCTCAATCCTGATCCCCGTTCCTCCTGTGGATGAACAGGTTGAGATAGCTAATCAACTGCAAGCGCTCGATTGCTATTCCGCTGAGGAAGAACGTGTGATGCAGCAGTCACGCGTGCTCAAAAACGGGCTATTGCAAGACCTCCTCACCGGCCGCGTTCGCGTCCCCACCATCTGAGGCTGCAATGAGCGAGTACAAACTCGCGGAGAAGCCCACGCTCGACACTCTCCAAGCGCTCGGCTACACGTACCTGCCGCCGAGCGCCCATGCCGCGCACCGGGACGGGGAGAACCACGTCCTCCTCCGCGCCGAGTTCGTACAGGCCGTGCAGCGGATCAACGGCGTTTCCGAGGATGTGGCGCGGCAGGTATACTCCGAAGTGGTGGGCAAGAGCGACAACGAGGAGTGGCTTTCGCTGCTGCGCGGCAATTACAGCAAAACGGTGCCGGGCGAGGCAAAGAAGAAAACCATCCGCCTGATCGACTTCCGCACCCTCGGCAACAACACCTACACCGTCACCAACCAGCTGAAAGTCAGGGCGGAAAAGACCCGTATTGCCGATGTGGTGGTATACGTAAACGGCATTCCGCTGGTGGTGATCGAGGCCAAGAGCCCGCTCGCACCCGGTGACAAGACGGGACAGGCCTTTGACCAGATCAAGCAATACGAGCAGCAGGTTCCCCGATTGTTCTATTCCAACGCGTTCAACGTGGTCACCAACGGCGTCACCACGCTGTACGGCGCGACGGGAGCCTCGTCGGAGCACTGGTCGGAGTGGAAGGATCCGTGGCCGCGGAAAGCCGCGGAGTTTCCCAGCGCGCTGGACGCAGCGCTGTACGCCCTGCTAAACCCTGAGCGCCTGCTCGACATCATCGCGCATTTTACGGTGTTCGAGCGGCGCAATGAAAAGGTGATCAAAAAGGTCTGCCGGTATCAGCAGTTCCGCGCCGTCAACAAGATCATCCAGCGCGTCGTGGCCGAGGAGCACCGCCGCGGGCTGATCTGGCACACGCAGGGAAGCGGAAAGAGCCTCACCATGGTCTTTGCCGCGCTCAAGCTCAAGACGCACCGCACCCTGGAGTCGCCCGCGCTGGCCAGCCCCAACCTGCTGGTGCTCACCGATCGCATTGACCTGGACGACCAGATCGCCCGCACGTTCGAGGCGTGCGGGCTGCCCAACCCCGTGCAGGTGAAGGACGGCGACGATCTGCAGGCCCGCATCCACAGCGGGTCCGCAGGTCAGACCATGCTCTCCACCATCTTCAAGTTCCAGGGCTCAAAAACGCCGGTACCCGACAGCGCCAACTGGATTCTGCTGGTGGACGAGTGCCACCGCACCCAGGAAAAGGACCTGGGAACGTACCTGCGGGCCACCTTTCCGCAGGCGCGGTTCTTCGGCTTCACCGGCACCCCCATCAAGAAGAACGACAAGGACACGTATCAGAACTTTGGCGCGCCGGGCGAGGGATACTTGGACCGCTACTCCATCGACGACGCGGTTCGCGATGGAGCCACCGTGCCCATCTTCTACACGGCGCGCAAAACGGAGTGGGCCGTCGACACCACCAAGATCGACATCCTCTTCGATCAGTGGTTTTCCGACGAGCCCGAAGACGTGCAGGCCGCCATCAAGAAGCGCGGCGTGAGCGTGGCGGACTTAGCGCGGCACCCGCGGCGCATCGACCTGATCGCCACCGACATCTGGGCGCACTTTCGCGCGCATGCCCAGCCCGACGGCCTCAAGGCCCAGATCGTGGCCATTGACCGCGAGGCGCTGATCCTCTACAAGCGCGCTCTGGACCGCGCCATCGCAAAGACACTGATGGCGAAAGGGATGGATCCCGACGAGGCCCGCGCGCACGCGGCTGGCATGAGCGCGTGCGTCTACAGCAAGGGCCAGGAGGATGAAAAGCCGAGCGAGGATCCCTACACGGAATCCATCCGGGCTGACCTGCGCCGCCTGTACCTGGACCGGGACGCGGAAAAGACCGTGAAGGACCGCTTCATCTCGGCCACGGACCCGCTGTCGTTCCTCATCGTCTGCAACAAGCTGCTGACGGGCTTCGACGCGCCCGTGGAAGCGGTGATGTACCTGGACAGCCCGCTGACGGACCACAGCCTGCTGCAGGCCATCGCCCGCACCAACCGGGTGTACGCCGGGAAGCAGAACGGGCTGATCGTGGATTACATCGGCATCTCGCGCAAGCTGGACGATGCGCTTGCCAGCTACCGTGCCGACGACGTGCAGAACGCCATGCGCGACGCCAATGCCCTGCTGTCAGAGCTTCGCACCGCGCATGCCGGCGTGATGGCGCTCACCAGGGGGATCAAGCGAAACACCCAGAACCTGAAAGCCGAGTACGACGCGCTGATCCAAGTGCTGGGAACGGAAGAGCACTGGTTTACCTTCCGCCGCAAAGCCAGGGAGTTCGTGGCTGCGTACACGGCGCTTACTCCAGATCCCGAGACGCTCCAGTTCCAGACCGACCTCAAGTGGGTGGTGGGTTTCATCCACTACGCCGCCGTGGTGTTCGACAAGGACGAGGGTCCCAGTCTGGGCGACTACAGCGCGAAAATCCGCGAAATGCTGCGCGACGAGCTGGAGGTGACCGGCATTCGCACCCTCACCAAGCTGCGCAACCTTACGGACCCGAAGTTCTGGGAAGACTTCCAGCCCGGAAACGCGGCTGGGGACCTCAAGATGGCCGCCATCCGCAAGAGCGCGGAGCTAAAGAAGATCACCACCGACAAGGCAGCCGAGAACCCCGCGCAGTACGGACCGTTCTCGGCGCGTGTACTGGAGGCGATCCACAAGTTCGAGCAGCAGCAGATCGACGCGCTGGAACTGCTCCGCACCATGGAGGAGGTAGCGCACGACCTGCAGGCCGAAGAAAGCGCGCACCACGCCACGGGGCTGTCGGCGCGTGCGTACGGCATCTACAAGATCCTGCTCGCCGGCTTCCCCACCCCTGAGCCGGGCGCGGCCGCGCCGCACGGGGCCTCCAACGGTGCCGGCCAAAGGGGCGCGCATGCATCGCCGGCACCGGACCCCGCACAGCAGGTCGCGGTGGAGATAGACCAGGTGTATGCATCGGACCAGAGCGCCCCGCCGGGATGGCACCTCAAGGAACAGCTTCGAAAGGAGTTGCGCCAGCAGGTCAAGCGCGTTCTGATTCCCGCCGGGTTCAGCTGGAAGGAGATCCCGGGGCAGGTGGAAGAGTACGCGTTGAAGACCTACCTGAAGGGATAGAGATGCAGGTTCTGGAGGTGGGAAGCCGGCGGATTCCGTACGTTGTCCGGCGCTCCGCGCGGGCGCGCCGGCAGCGCATCGTGGTTACGCCCGGGCAGGTGGAGGTCATTGCGCCCGAGTCGCACACGGATGAAGAGATCGCCAGCTTCGTGCACCGCCGCAGGCGCTGGGTACACGACGAAACCGAGCGGATGGCCGAGCGAACGCGTCCGGACCCCGCGGCCCCCACACGGTTCGTCACCGGGGCAAAGGTGCTTTATCGGGGCCGCCGACTTCGCCTTACCGTCCAGCTTGCCGACGGCGACGCGGTGCGGGTCACCCACCACGGTGGAATCGTGGTCGAGGTTCCGCGCGCGCTGACAGACCAGGCGCGGAACGACGCGGCGGAGAAGGGCATCGTGGCCTGGCTTCGTGCACGCGTGCGTGAAGACGTGGAGCAGATGGTCCGGCGCCATGCGCCACGCATCGGCGTGTCGCCGGGTCCGGTGAGGATCAAGGCACAGAAACACCTGTGGGGAAGCTGCGGCCGCGACGGGAGCATCAACATCAACTGGCAGCTCGTTTTCGCTCCCAGAGCCGTGCTCGAGTATGCGGTGGTCCACGAACTCTGCCACCTTAAAGAGCGCAGCCACGGGCCGGATTTCTGGACTCTGCTCGGGCGAGTAATGCCCGATTTCGGCGCAAGGAAGCACTGGCTGGAAGGCAACGAGTGGAGTTGCCGCTGGGCACCCGCTCACTGACACGTACCCAGCCGGCCCCGATTGCCGGGCGCCGATGCGATCTCGAATAGCACCACCGTCCTCTCCTCTACCTCTTCCCTCCCCTGGTGCGCCTGCCGTGCAGATCCGGCGCGCGCTGGTCGCGCGTCCGCGACCAGCGCCAACGAAACGGCTCTGATCCCTGATGAGGACACGTGTTTGTGGAGGCCGAGCCCCAAACCGGGACACGGCCTCCCCACCCGTCCGTGTCCACAAATTTCTGACAATTTCGCAAAACTCGTTTGGGGACACGCGGTTGTAGCAGATTTGCAAAACAACTTGTTGTTGGCGCCATTTATGCTGCGCCCTTCCAGCGACCGGCAGGGCTCCACCGCCCCGCACAGACGAACCTCGCAGCACGCGCCGTGCACGCGCGGCGTCCGATCCATGCTCCAGCTGAACCTTGCACCGAACGCCGCCGCGGACAGCGCGCCGGCGGCAACGGTTGTCCTTGAAAACGGCGCGCCCCCTCCCGTGCGCGCCATCGTGGCCGCATCGGTGCGGCTTTATCGCGACGGGCTGGCGCACAGCCTGGGCGCGGCCATGCACGTGGTCGCGCAGACCGGCGATGCCCCGGCCACCCTGGCCGCGGCGGGGCGCCTGTGTCCGGACGTGGTCCTGCTGGACGTGGCCCTGGATGGCGCGCTGGCGCTGGTGCGCTCCATCTACGAGACCGTCCCCACCACGCGCATGGTGGCGTTTGCCGTGGACGACCGGGCCGAGCACCAGGTGCTGGCGTACGCGGAGGCCGGCGTAGCGGGGTGGATCGGGCGCGACGCCACGGCGGCGGAGGTGGTGGACTCGGTGCTGCGCGCGGCGCGGGGCGAGCTGCTGTGCTCCGCGCGCACGGCCGCGCTCCTTACGCGGCGCCTGGCCGCCCTGGCGCGCGAGCGTCCGCCCTCCGCCCCCTCGCCCGGCACGCCGCTCACCCCGCGCGAGGCGGAGATCGGCGAGCTGCTTAGCCAGGGGCTGAGCAACAAGCACATCGCGCGGGCACTGGGGCTGCGGCTGGCCACCGTAAAGAACCACGTGCACAACATCCTGGAAAAGCTGGAGGTGCGCAGCCGCGGCGAAGCGGGTGCGCGCCTTAGAAGCTCCGTCTCCATCGGCGCCTGATCCCCCGCCCCGCCTCGCAACAACAACGGAGGAAGGGGTACAGAGGAACAGACAAAAGCCAGAGGAACAGAGGAAATTGACTCCTCTGTTCCTCTGGCTTTCTCTGTTCCTCTGTACCCCATCCTCTTTTCCGGAGCCTGAATACGCTTCAGAGCCTGAGGATTCATGGGGAGATGAACCCTTTGATCCATCCACCGAAGCATGAGCATTTCTCAGGCTCCAGAAGGATTTGGGAGAAGCGCAATCGTCCCGAGGATCCATTCATCCACCTCTGGATCCACCTCGTCAAGACGCGCGGAGATCGGGGACCGGGGGGGACCGCGCGGTGGATCGTATCGCCCATTCACCCCGACGCGGCGCGGCCCCACTGTTCGCGCCGGTCCCGCGGAGCCCTGACGCCCACCCGTGTACCGGACGCCTTCCGTTTGATCACGGTCGCCCTGCGGGTGCAGCCACCCGTGCTCCACAGCCTGCTGGTGAGCCTGCTGGCCACCGACCCGGAGATCCGCGTCCTGGACCCGGCCGCCGAGCCGTCCCTGGCCGACGTGCTGCTGCTTTCGCAACCCGACCCGGAAAACGAGGACGTTCCCGTTTCCATGCTGATCCAGTCCCCGCGCTCCCGCGTGCTGGCCCTGGGCCCCGATGCCCGCCGCGCCGTGCTGTACGAGCTGCGCCCGCACCGCACCCCGCTGCGAGAGCTTTCGCGCGAGGCGCTGCTGGCCGCCGTGCACGGCGCTTCCGGCGAGGCGGCATGAGCGGGCACGCGGGGATCGCCAGCACGCTGGAGGCGGTGGTGCGCGTGCTTCGCGCCGCGTACGACCCGGCCGACTTCAACGGAGCCGTGCTGGACTTTCAGGTCTACGTGTCGGACGACTTTACGCACCCCATGGAGCAGGGCGTCTCGCTCTTTCTGTACCGCATCTACCCCAACGGCGCCGTGCGCGCGCCGCAGGGGCGGCTGCTGCCCGACGGGCGCCGCCAGCGCAACAAGCTGCCGCTGGACCTGCACTTTCTGGCCACGGCCTGGGCCCGCAAGGCGTCGCTGCAGCACGAGATCGCCGGGTGGATGATGCGCGTGCTTGAAGACAACACCGTGCTGACGGCCGACCTGCTGAACGCGCCCCGGCCCGGCGTATTTCAGCCGGACGAGACGGTGGCGCTCACGCACACGGACCTGAGCGTGGAAGACACCTTCCGCATCTGGGACACGGTGATCGACCACTCGTACCAGCTTTCCGTGCCCTACGTGGCGCGGACGGTGGAGATCGAGTCGCCGCGGCTGCAGGGGTGGGGGCAGGTGCAGGAGCGCGTGTTCGCCCCCGGAACGCTGGTGGCGCCGTGAGCGTGCAGATCAGGGTGCTGGAGCGCGACCGCACCTTTACCCCGCTGGGGATCCGCTTTTGGGACGCGGCGCTGGACACGCCGGTGACGGACCGGCTGCAGGTGCACGCGTGGCTGCGCGACAGCGCGTACCCGCCCGTCCCCGCCGTGCGCTCGCCCTCGGGCGTGTACGCGTTCCACCGCCTCCCCGGCCAGGCCAGCGCGGAAAAGCCCGCCGGCGACGACGCGCGGCCGGAGACGGACGGGCCCGCGGGCGAGTTCGTGATCGCCGTGGACGACCCCGGCGGGCGGTACATGGGCGCCGCGTTCAGCGTGCCGCTGCCGCTGGGCTACCGCGGCGAGTTTCTGTCCGGCGGGCCGCAGCCGGGCAAGGCGTACCTGTTCCCCGCCGTGTCGCGCCCGGTGCCGCCGGGGGTGGCGGCGATCCGCGCGGACCTGGCGGACCCGGACACGGGCGCACCCGCTGCGTACGCGGTGCTGAGCGCCACCGTGGGCGGCATCACCCGCACCGCCGTGGCCGACGAGGCGGGGCGCGCCGTGGTGCTGGTCCCCTTTCCCACCCCCGAGCGGCTGCGGCAGGGCTCGCCCCCGGCCGACACGCGCGCGGCCACGTGGCCGGTGTCGCTGCGGGCGCGGTGGGAGCCGGCGGCGCTGCGGTACCCCTTTCCGGCGCGCGAAGGGATGAACCCCGCGTGGGCAGCGCGCCCCTCGCTCAAGAGCATTCTCGACGAGCAGCGAACCGCGCTCGTGTGGACGGACGAAGGCCAGGTGCCGGCGGTGGAGTGGACGGAAACGCTCGTCCACGGGCAGGAGCTGCGGCTCCGCACCACCTTGGCGGGCGGGGGAAGCGCCCCCACCCTCTGGGTCTCCGCCGGAGCGTCACCCCCGTAACCCCTCAGGAGACTGAAGATGCCCGAATACCTGGCCCCCGGCGTATACGTCGAGGAAACGAGCTTCCGCGCCAAGAGCATCGAGGGCGTGAGCACCAGCACCGCCGGCTTCGTGGGGCCGGCGCGCTACGGCCCCGTGGACGGCCCGCCCACCCTGATCACCTCGTTCGCCGAGTTCGAGCGGGTGTTTGGCGGGATGGACCGGCTGGAGTTCGACAACGGGGGCGGCGGCACCGTCCGCACGCACAACTACCTGGCTCAGGGCGTCTTCAACTTCTTCGACAACGGCGGCAGCCGGGTTTACGTGTCGCGCATCTTTGGCTACCCCGACAACGCCGACACCGGCACGTACGGCCGCGCCACGGCCGACGTGGGGAACACCGGGATGACGGTGATGGCCCGCTTTCCCGGCCAGGCCGGCGCGGCGCGGGTCACGCTTACGCTGCGGGTGGGCGGCAACGTGCTGGCGCAGGAGGGCGCCGACTTTCGCGTGCTGCGCGGGGTGAACCCGGGCGACGTGGTGTGGGTGTCGGACGCGGGGTCGCCCGCGGGGGGCACGCCCGCCGGCGGCAACCTGTTCACCGCCGAGCGCTACTTCGACAGCCAGGGCCGCGCCAACTGGCGGCTGGTGGGCGCCGGCAACGTCACGTGGGAGCTGCAGTCGCTGTACGTGGGCGACCCGGCCGTTTCCGACCGGGTGCACGTGGTAAGCGTGACGCTGAGCGTAAAGCACGTGGACCGCACCGGGCGCACGGTGCGCGAGGAAAGCTGGGAGAACCTGGGCTTTTCGGAAGACGGGCGTAACTCGCTGCCGGTGATGTTCGGCGCCGACCTGGCCTCGCGCACCCGCGAGCTGCGCATCCCGGTGATCCTGGACGCCGGTGGGCGCAGCGGGGTGGAGCTGGCGGGGCTGCTGATCTCGGCGGTGGGCGCGTCGGCGGCGGGGAACCTGGCGGCGGACAGCGGCAAGGGGATCGAGCTTACGCTGGATGCGGGCTCGGACGGGGTGCAGCCCAGCGCGGCGGACTACATCGGCAGCGAGGACCCCAGCGACCCCAGCGCCAAGACGGGCCTCAAGTCGCTGGAAGACATCGCCGACATCTCCATCGTGGCGGCGCCCGGCTACTCGGCGGGCGGCAACGCCGGCGCCGCCGACGCCACGCGGGTGCAGACGGTCTCCAACGCCCTCATCAGCCACGCGGAAAAGATGCGCTACCGCATCGCCGTGCTGGACAGCGCCGACGGGCAGTCGCTGGCCGACGTGCGCGCGCAGCGGGCGCAGCTCGACAGCGCGTGGGCGGCCTTCTACTACCCGTGGGTGGAGGTGCTGGACCAGGTCACGGGCGAAGAGATCCTGCTGCCGCCCAGCGGCTTCGTGAGCGGCATCTACGCCCGCAACGACGTGGAAAAGGGCGTGCACAAGGCGCCCGCCAACGAGGTGGTGCGCGGGGCGCTGGGCTTTGAGGTGATGCTCAACAAGGGCCAGCAGGACGTGCTGAACCCCGAGGGCATCAACTGCTTCCGCTTCTTCGAGGGCCGCGGCAACCGGCTGTGGGGCGCCCGCACGGCCAGCAGCGACCCCGAGTGGAAGTACGTGAACCTGCGCCGCTACTTCGCCTACCTGGAGCGCTCCATCGAGCGCGGCACGCAGTGGGCCGTGTTCGAGAACAACAACGAGCCGCTGTGGGCCAACATCCGCCGCACCATCGAGGACTTTCTGTTCAGCGAGTGGAGCCAGGCGCACCTGATGGGCGACAAGCCGGAGGGCGCCTACTTCGTCAAGTGCGACCGCAGCACCATGACGCAGAACGACATCGACAACGGCCGCCTGGTGTGCCTGATCGGCGTGGCACCGGTGCGCCCCGCGGAGTTCGTGATCTTCCGCATCGGCCAGTGGACGGCCGAGGCGCGGCAGTAGGGGCGAACGGACGTGCGTGAGTACGAAAGTACGAAAGTACGAGGTACGAAAGTACGGACGCACTCACGCACTGACGCACTAACGCACTAACGCACTAACGCGATCAAGCACGTCGTACTCTCGTACTCTCGTACTTTCGTACTTTCCAGGAGGATCCGATGGCGGTGGAGCGCGACAGGCCGTACGGCCAGTTCAACTTCCGGGTGGTGATCGAGGGCGGGCCCGACGCGGCCAGCACCAAGGCGGCGTTTCAGGAGGTCTCGGGGCTGGGGCTTGAGATCACCGTGGCGGAGTACCGCGGCGGCAACTTCAAGACCAACGGCCCCATGAAGGTGACCGGCACCTTCAAGGTCCCCGACGTTACGCTTAAGCGCGGCGTGATCGGCGACCCGGGCACGCTGTGGGGATGGATCAACGAAGTGCGCAACGGCAGCCAGACGGCGCTGCGCACCGTGACCGTCGAGCTGTGGGACGAGTCGCACAACGGCGCGGTGCAGGCGTGGAAGCTCACCAACGCCCGGCCCACCAAGTACACCGGCCCCTCGCTGAGCGGCAAGGGAACGGACGTGGCCATCGAGGAGCTGGTGCTGGCGTCCGAGCGCATCGACCTGGAATAACCCGCGCGCGCCGCCCGCCATCATGCCCATCTCCGCGCCCCGCCTTCCCGGCCTGCGCTTTGAGACCGCCCGTCCCCCGGCAGACGCCGAGCTGCCGCGGATGGACGTGGCCGCGTTCGTCGGCTTTGCCAGCACGGGGCCGGTGGGCGTGCCCGTGGCGGTGGACGACGAGGTGCGCTTTCGCCAGGTGTTTGGCCCCGACCTGCCGATCGCCTGGGACGCGCAGCGCGGCGAGACCGTGCACGCGCACCTGGCGCCCGCCGTTCGCGAGTTCTTTCGCAACGGCGGGCGGCGGTGCTGGATCGTGCGGGTGGCGGGCGACTCGGGGCTGGAAACGTCGTCGTTCCGCATCCCGGGGATGCTGCACGGGCTGGGGCGCACGCTGTGGCCGGCCTACCTGCTGGCCTCGTCGCCGGGCAGCTGGGCGGACGGCATGTCGCTCAACGCCACGCTGAACGCCACGCTCGTCGCCGGGGGCACGGAGCGGAACAACGGCATCGTGCTGGCGGCCGACAGCCCCGACCTGCTGCGCATCGAGTGGCCGGACGACCGCGTGGTGGGCTTCTTTCCGCCGCAGACGGCGCTGCCCGCGCGCGACTCTACGTTCGAAGAGCGCGAGGCAGCCCGGGTGCGGCTGTTTGCCGACGCCTGGTTCTTTCGCGCGCTCACCCCGGCGCAGCTGCCCTTTGCGCACGACGCCGTGTTCCTGGCCGGCCCCGACGAGATTCCGCTTCTCACGCCGCCGGTCAAGTGGCGGCAGGGGGACAACGGCGCGCTGGAGATCCCCCTGATCCCCGGCAAGTCCGACGCGCTGCAGCCCGGCTGCTGGATCCGCGTGATCCTGGACGACGCGCTGGGCGGCGTGCACGCCTTCATGGCCCCGCCCGCCGATCCCAAGGACAAGAAGCCCGGCGACGACGGCCTGCCTTCCCTCTGGGTCCCGCCCGTCGCCAGCATCGAGCCGATCGACCCCGATGCGCTGGTCCCGGACGATTCCGATCAGGGCATCGCGCCCGGAAAGGGCGGCGGCAAGGGTGGCGGCGATGAGAAGGAACCCGGCTCCGGCCAGGGCTCCGTCGGTGGATCGGGCCAGGGCGGCAATCCCGGACAGGGTTCCGGCTCCGGCCAGGGCTCCGGTAGCGGCTCGGGCTCGGGAAGCGGATCTGGTTCCGGCGAGGGTCCCGGGTCCGGCGAGGGATCGGGCTCGGGTAGTGACTCCGGCTCAGGCACCGGTTCGAGTGAAGGATCGGGCTCCGGAAGCGGATCGGGTGAAGAACAGGGCTCCGGAAGTGGATCTGGGTCCGGCTCCGGTAGCGGATCCGGTTCCGGCGAAGAGTCGGGCTCCGGTGGATCTGGTTCCGGCGAAGGAACTGGCAGCGGATCCGGGTCCAGCGAGGGACAGGGCTCCGGTCAGGGCGGCGGCAACTCCGGCGAGGGAAACTCCGGCCAAGGCAACTCGGGCGGTGGGAACTCGGGCGGTGGGAACTCCGGCGGTGGGAACTCCGGCGGAGGCAATTCCGGCGAGGGCAAGTCCGGCGGAGAGAACTCGGGCGGGGGAAATTCCGGCGAGGGCAACTCCGGCCAAGGCAACTCGGGCGGTGGGAACTCCGGCGGGGGAAATTCCGGCGAGGGCAACTCCGGCCACGGCAACTCCGGTCAGGGGAACTCGGGCGGAGGCAACCCCGGCCAGGGCAACTCCGGTCAGGGCTCCGGCCAGGGCGGCTCCGGCCAGGGCGCGCCGCAGTCCGGGGGAACCGGCACCACCCCGGCGCCCAGCCTGTACGGCAGGCGCGCGTACCTGCTGGTGGACGAGGTGAAGTACGAGAACGGCCAGCGCATCGCGGTGATCCGGCAGGCGTGGCGCACCATGCACCACGACCTGGCGTGGGCCAGGCTGCGGGGCCGCCGCAGCGTGGGCGCGCTGGTGAACGTGGAGCTGTGGACGCGCCGCGCAGACGGCTCCGAGGTGCGCCTGCCCAACGTGGGGCTGGTGCCGCGGCACCCGCGCTTTCTGGGCAAGCTGCCGCCGGACGACGTGCTCTTTGCCCCCACCGAGCAGCTTACGCAGACGACCAACGACGCGCTGTTCACCGAGCTGGCGCTGCGCCGCTTTCAGCTGGCCGCGCCCGGCTCCGACGCGTTCAGCGCCACGCAGCCGTCCGAGCTGCAGGCGCTGACGGCTGACGCGGGCACCGGCGGCCATGACACGGGCCAGGGCCAGGGCCACCACCAGCACGGCCAGGGACACGGGTACGGCCACGACCACCACGGCCATGGCCACGGGCAGGACGATCCCCAGGACTACGTCCACCATGACGACGAGGGCGTGCCGGGCGAGGCGCCGGAAATCTACCTGCCGCTGGGCGTGCCGGGGGTGCTGCGGGACGAGTTCTACCAGGGCGCCTACCACTCCGGCGCCTCCGCGCTGGAGCGCGACGGGCTGGCCACCTTCTCCGCCGACCTGTTCCTGGACCCCTGGCTGCGGAACGAGACCGCCGAGACGCTGCTGACCCGCGCCTTTCAGAACGCCTACGTCTTTCAGCCGCCGCAGCCGCCGGTGCGCATGCACGCGCTGCTCCCCGTGGACGAGGTGTCGCTGCTGGCCGTCCCCGACGCGGTGCACACCGGGTGGTCGCTGAACGCCATCGAGCTGCCGCCCGACGCACCGGGCGCGCCGTACCTGGTCATCTTCAATCCGCGGCGCGACGCGGAGGGGCACATCCGGGTGGAGTGGAGCCCCGTGGGCGGCGCGCGAGGCTACACCCTGCAGGACTCGCCCGACCCGCGCTTTCGCACTGGCGTGCGCGCGACCGAGACCGTCACCGACGCCACCGGCGCGGGAACGCACACCACCGTGGTGCGCCCGCAGCCCTGCCCCGAGCGGCTGTACTTCCGCGTCCGCGCGCGCACGGAGCAGGGGCTTAGCCCGTGGTCGGCCGCCGCGCTGATCGACATCCCCGAGGACCTGTTCGACGTGTGCGGCACCAGGCCGCTGCGCGCCCCCCACGTGGACGTAAGCGCGCAGGGCGAGCGCCTGATCGTGCGCTGGGAGCCGGCGGGGGAAGAGCTGGACGCGGAGGAAAGGGCCCGCCGCAAGGGATACTCGCTGTGGTACCGGGTGGAATCGTCCCCCGAGCCGGCGTTCGGCATCCCCGAGCTGGTCTACGAGGGGCCGCTAAAGGAGGCGGAGCTGTGGCGGCCGCTGAACGGCACCGTGTACTTCCGCGCCGCCGCCCGCCTGCAGCGCGACGCCGATCCGGAGGACGGGGTGCCGCCCCACCTGCTGGAGGAAAGCCCGTGGTCCGCCTCGGTGCGGTACGCGGCGCAGCAGCCCAGCCGCTGGGAAACGCTGGCCCCGTCCGCCGCCAACCCGCAGCACCTGTACGCGCTGCACGTGGCCATGCTGCGGTTCTGCGCCGCCCGGTCGGACTGCTTTGCCGTGCTGGCGCTGCCGCGGCACTACCGCGAGCCCCAGGCGCTGGCCCACGCGCGGGTGCTGACCGCCGCGCTGGGCGGAAGCCAGGAGGTGGGCGACCTGGGCGCGCGCACCCTCAGCTTTGGCGCGCTCTACCACCCGTGGACGGTGGTGCGCGCGCCCGGCCCCGGCGCGTCGGCCGGATCCGCGCAGCAGGAGGCGGCCACCCTGCCGCTGGCCGGCGGCTTCAACGCGCCGCAGCAGCAGGGGCAGCAGGCGCTGGCCGCGTACGCCGCGCCGGTGCTGACCACCGCGGGCGGCGCCGCCCCGCTGCGCGCCATCCCGCCCGACGGCGCCACCGTGGGCATCATGGCCACCCGCGCCAACCTGGTGGGCGCCTGGGCCGCGCCCGCCAACCAGCCGGTCGACGGCGTCGCCATCCTCGATCCCAAACTGCCGGAATCCGCCCGGGCCACGTTCCTGGGGAACAAGGTGAACGTGATCGCGCCGTTCCCCCGCGGCTTCATGGCGTGGAGCGAGGAAACGCTCTCCGACGACCCCGAGCTGCGCGGCGTGGGCGTGCGGCGGCTGCTGATCCTGCTGCGCCGGCTGGTGGTGCGCGACGGCAACACCTGGGTGTTCGAGCCCAACAACGCCGCCTTCCGCCGCAAGGTGCAGCGGCAGTGGGACGGGCTGATGGGGATGCTGTTCGTCCGCGGCGCCTTCGCCGGCGGCAGCCACGCCGAGGCGTACCGCGTGGTGACCGACGACACCGTCAACCCGCCGGGGCTGGTGGACCAGGGCCGCTTCGTGGTGGAGCTGCGGGTGGCGCCCAGCCGGCCCATGGCGTTTCTCACCGTGCGCCTGGTGCAGACCGGCGCCGGCCTTACCGTGCAGGAGGGGTAGCGTGCCCGGACCGTTCGATCCCGCCGACCCGGTGGCCCACCCGTTCACCGCCTTCAACTTCCTGGTGGAGGTGCAGGTGGGCGGGATCAGCGGGGAGCTGGCGATGGCCGCCTTCAGCGAAGCCGACGGGCTGGAGATGAGCATGGAGCCCAAGACCATCCGCGAGGGCGGCCGCAACGCCAGCCCCGTGCACATGGCCGGACCGGTGAGCTACGGCCAGCTCACCCTCAAGCGGGGGATGACGGCCAACGTGGACCTGTGGAAGTGGTTCGAGCGGGTGAGCGCCCCCGGCGGCGGCGGCCTGCGCGGCAGCGCCGAGGTGGTGATGATGGCCGCCGACGGCGCCACCGAGCAGCTGCGCTACCGGCTGGGCGGCTGCCTTCCCGTCAAGCTCAAGGGAAGCCCGCTGAACGCCAAGGACGGGCAGATCGCCGTGGAAGAGATGCAGATCGCCTACGAGTCGCTGCAGCTGCTGCTGGGCGGCCAGCCGGTCACCGGGTGACGAGAGGGATAGAGATCCAATGCCCATCACCGGCAAGCTGGAAAAGGCCACCCTTACCGAGATGTGGCCGGGGGGACCCAACAACGCGCTGACCATCAAGGGGCAGAACGGACCCGAAAAGATCGTCAAGGTCCAGTTCAACCCCCAGACGCTCAAGCTGTCGTTCAGCAACCAGAACGCGGGGGGCAACCAGTCCGGCGGCAGCCCCACCCAGTTCGCGGGCCAGGGCACCACCAAGCTTTCGCTGGAGCTGTGGTTTGACGTAACGCTGCCCCGCGCCGGCGGCGCCGATCCCGAAGGCGACGTGCGCAACCTCACCAAGGAGGTCGCGTACTTCATGTCCCCGCAAAAGCTCAAGGACGGCTCGGGCTTCGCGCCGCCGGGGGTGCAGTTTCAGTGGGGCACCTTTCTGTTCAAGGGGACGGTGGACTCCATGGAGGAGACGCTGGACCTGTTCAGCGAGGACGGCAAGCCGCTCCGCGCCGGCGTCACCCTGTCGCTTTCCAAGCAGGACCTGAACTTCGACTTCCACAAGCCGGACCCGGCCGCCGCCGCGGCCGCCGCCGCCGGGACGCCGGGCGCCGGGGGCGGGCCCGCCGCGGGGACGCAGCCGCTGTCGATGGCCAAGTCCGGCGACACCGTGCAGGGGATGGCCGCCGCCGGGGGGGTGAGCGACTGGAAGGCGGTGGCCATCGCCAACGGGATCGAGAACCCGCGGCGCATGTCGCCGGGCGCGCTGCTGAACGTGTCCGGCTCGCTTTCCGGTTCCGGCGCGGCCTCGCTGGGCCTTACCGGGGGGACCGCGGCCACGATGGGCGCCGCGTCCGGCGTGTCGATCGGCGGCGGCATGTCCGGATCGACCGCCCCGTCCGTAGCCGCTTCCGCGTCGGGATCGATCCGCGTGGAGGGATCGGGATCCGGCTCGTCGGGGCTTTCCGCGTCGTCGTCGCTGCGCTTCACCGGCCCGCTGGGCCCCAGCCGGTAGACCGCCCATGCCCGTGGTGATCAACGAGATCCAGGTATCGACCGAGCCCGACACCGAGCCCATGCCGGGCGGCACCCCGCGCGAGACGCCGCCGCCCCTGACGCCGCTGGAGATCGCGGAGCTGCTGGAGCGCCGCGCCCGCAACGAGCTGCGCCTGTTCGCCCACTGAGAGACCGATGCCAGACGCGGGATCCGCACCCAGCCTGTACCCGTCACGCCCCCGCATCCTGGTGGAGGGGCGCGACGAAGCCGCGCTCCCCGAGCAGCTGCAGTCGCTGCTGGTGGAAGAAACCACGGCCGGGCTGTACCGCTGCGAGATGACCTTTTCCAACTGGGGCAACAAGGACGGCTCCCTGGGCTACCTGTACTTCGACCGCCGCACCCTGGACTTCGGCAAGAAGATCAGGGTCGAGATGGGCGCCGGCGACGGGCGCGGACCGATCTTCGAGGGCCGCATCACGGGGCTGGAAGGGCGCTTCGTGGGGAACCGCCCCCCCGAGTTGCTGGTGCTGGCCGAAGACCGGCTGCAGGACCTGCGGATGACCCGCCGCACCCGGACCTTCGAAAACGCCAGCGACGCCGACGTCATCCGCCAGGTGGCGCAGGCGCACAGCCTTGCGGCCGACGTGAACGTGAGCGGGCCCACGCACCGGGTGATCGCGCAGGTGAACCAGAGCGACCTGGCGCTGGCCCGCGAGCGCGCCCAGGCCGCCGGGGCGGAGCTGTGGATCGAGGGCGACACCCTCAAGGCCCGCCCGCGCACCGGCCGCGGCGCCGGCTCGCTTTCCCTGACCTACGGCCAGGGACTGCACGAGCTGGCCGTCTCGGCCGACCTGGCCCACCAGTCCACCGGCTTTACCGTCTCCGGCTGGGACGTGTCCAGCAAGCAGGGGGTGCACCCCGAAGCGACCGCCTCCGTGGTCCAGGGCGAGCTGAACGGGGGGACCAGCGGCAGCGACATCCTGCGGCAGGCGTTCGGCGCGCGAAAGCAGCAGGTGGTGCACGACCTTCCCGTGAACGAGGACGAGGCCCGCGCCCTGGCCGAGGCGCACTTTGCCCGCGCGGCGCGGCGCTTTGTCCTGGGCAACGGCGTGGCGGAGGGCGACGCGCGGCTCCGCGTGGGCGCCGAGCTGGAATTGAAGCAGGTGGGGCCGCTGTTCGAGGGCAAGTACACCGTCACCCGGGTGCGCCACACCTTTGACTTGGGCAACGGCTTCCGCACCCTCTTCTCGGTGGAGCGCCCGGCGCTGGGGAGGGCCGCGTGATCGCCGACCCGTTCATGCTCGAGGTGCACGAGGCGCGCGTCCCCCGCGGCTGGGGCGGCCTGTTCTACGGCGCCTACCCGGCCCTGGTCACGGACGTGGCGGACCCGGACGGCCAGGGGCGCGTGAAGGTGGAGCTGCCCTGGTCGCCCGACGGCGGGGGATCGAAGTACGAGGCCTGGGCGCGGCTGGCGACCATGATGGCGGGGAACAACCGCGGCAGCTGGTTCGTCCCCGACGTGAACGACGAGGTGCTGCTGGTGTTCGTGGGCGGCGACCCGCGCTTTCCCTGCGTGGTGGGCGCCATGTGGAACGGGCAGGACACGCCGCCCGCGACCATGGACGGCGGCGGGCAGAACTACATCAAGAAGCTGCGCAGCCGCAACGGCGTGCAGGTGACGATGGACGACCACGACGGCCAGGAAACGCTGATCCTGGAAACCCCCGGCGGGCAGAAGGTGACGCTCAAGGACGGGCCCGGGCAGGTGGAGGTCGTGGATTCGAACGGCAACTCGCTCAAGATGGAGGCGTCGGGCATCACCATCACCGCCGCGGCCAAGGTGACGGTGACCGCCGGCGCCACCGTGGAGGTGACGGCCAGCATGGTGAAGGTGAGCGCGGGGATGAGCCAGTTCAGCGGCGTGGTGCAGTGCGACACGCTGATCACCAACTCCGTGGTCAGCGCCAGCTACACCCCCGGCGCGGGGAACATCTGGTGAGCCAGGTACGCTTCTTCGCCCCGTCCCCGCTGTGGGACGACCTGGTGGCCGCGCCCGCGCGCTTCCGCGCCCCCGCGCTGCTCCGCTTCGCCGGCGACGACTTCATCGACCAGTACCAGGCGGTGCTGGAAACCGAGCCGAAGGGGCTGCGCGGCTTCGTGGCCCGGCCGGAGACGTGGCGCAAGCCCGCCGTGGGGCTGGACGGCCCCGTGTCCAAGGACCCGCTGCGCCTGTACCAGCCCGTCCACGGCCGCTTCTACCTGGTCGCCACCTCCCTCGCCTGCCGCGTCCCCGGCCTCCCGGAGCACACGGTGGATACGGCCAAGGAAGAAGCCGTCGCCTTCGTGCTGCGCCGCATCACCACGGTGAAGAACGCCAAGGGGATCGAGACGGAAACGGGCGAGTGGGCGTGGGTGCAGCGCACGGACGGAAGCAAGGGGTGGGTGCGGGCGGACGGCACGGGGCTGGCCGCGGACGAAGAGCGCATCCCCATGTTCGCCAGCACCTTCGCGGGGGCGGGCGGGCTGCGCAACACGCCCATGCGGCGCCGCGTCTTTGCCGGGCTGATCCCCGCCTCGCGGCGCGAGACGTACGCCAACGGGGCGGAGCTTTCCGCGCAGGCCCAGCCCCCCCGCCCCGCCGCCGGCAGTCTGGACGATCCGCGCGTCATCGACTTTCAGCGCTCCGTGCTGGATCCGTGGACGGAGATGAAGGAGTGGTACGACACGCAGCGGCGCACGCTGCCGGGCGAGGCGGACGAGGACCGGCGGCGGTTCGCGCTCGACAGCGTGGAGCAGTCCAGCGCGCTGCTGCTGATCGACCTGTACGCCTGGTGCGAGGCCGAGCTTCCGCGCCTGGCCGAGGCGCTGGCCGGCACCCGCGGCGCGTCCACGCTGGTCCCCGCGCAGAAGGCGCTGTACGACGCCCTGGCCGCCGTGCGGGTGACCGACCGCGCGCTGGGCAACCGCGCGGACCTGGTTCAGTCCATCCGCCACGCGCTGGCCTTCCGCACGAAGATCGAGACGCTGGCCGCGCCGGACGGGCTTCCCGCCGGCTACGTGCGCCGGGTGCTGATCGGCGATCCGCGCCAGTTTCCCGCCCTCCCCGCCCCGCCGCCGGCCGGCACGCCGAAGGACGACGAGGCGGCGCTGATCAAGCTGATCGGCGACCGCATCGGGCCGCCGTGGGAGCTGGAGCCGAGCGAGCTCCCCGGGGGGCTGGGCGTGCGCCGGCTGAAGAAGCTGGTGATGGACGCGCTGGCGGCGGCCGGGCTGGCGCTGGTGCCCGCGGTGCTGGCCGAGCAGCTCCCCGCGCGCCGCCCGGCCAGCGTGCAGGGCGACGACTGGTTCGTGGTGCGCTGCGTGTACCTGCGCCCCCACTGCGGCCGCCGCCAGCCGCCGCTGGTAAGCGACCGCTCGGAGCGCTTTCAGCTCACCTCGTTCTTCGAGCCCGACGCGCCGGCGCGGCACCTTCGCGTGGCGCTGCCGGTGGACACCAGCCCGGCCACGCTGCGCAAGTACAACCGCAACGTCGCCTTTATGCTCAGCGACCAGCTGCGGCGGCAGATGAGCCGCGCCAGCAACCTCAAAAAGCTGGTGGACGGCGAGGTGGGCGACGAGGACTCGGGGATCAAGTTCGGCGTCATCTGCTCGTTCAGCATCCCCATCATCACCATCTGCGCGCTCATCCTGCTGATGATCCTGGTGGCGCTGCTGAACATCGTGTTCTGGTGGATCCCGCTGTTCAAGATCTGCTTCCCGGTACCGAAGAGGGGGTGAGAGATGGCCCGTGACACCGTGTTTGGATCGGGGATCTCGTTCCCCATGCGCCTGGGGCCCGACGGCCGCGTGGCCGTGTCGGCCGGCCCGGACAACATCCGCGAGATGATCCGCGTGATCCTGCTTACCGAGCCGGGCGAGCGGCTGCAGCTGCCCGGCTTTGGCGGCGGCGCCGGGCGCTTTCTGTTCGAGCCCAACACCGTGGGCACCCGCCGCCGGGTGCAGGAGCGCATCGAGGAAGCGCTTCGCCAGTGGGAGCCGCGCATCGCCCTGCAGGCGGTGAGCGTGGAAGAAGATCCGGACGACCCGCAGTCGGCCATCGCCACGATCCGCTACCAGCTGGTCGCCAACCGCGCCTCGGAGCAGGTGGCGGTGCGCGTGCAGCTGTCCAGCTGAAGCGAACGACATCATGCCCCTGACCATCCCCAGGATCGACGACCGCGACTACCCGCGGATCCTGAACGAGGCGCTGGCCCGCATCCCGGTGCACAACCCGGAGTGGACCAACTTCAACGACGCCGACCCCGGCGTTACGCTGCTGCAGCTGTTCGCCTTTATGACGGACAGCCTGCTGTACCGCGCCAACCTGATCCCCGAGCGCAACCGGCTCAAGTTCCTGGAGCTGCTGGGGATCCCCCTGCGCCCGCCCGCGGCGGCCACCGGCGTGGCCGCCATCGCCAACGAGCGCGGGCCGCTGGAGACGGTCACCCTGCCGCGCGAGCTGCAATTGTTCTCCGGCCCGGTGGGCTTTGTCACGCGCAACGCGCTGGACGTGCTGCCGGTGGAGGGGCGCGTGTTCTACCGCGCGCCGCTGCTGCCGGGGACGGAAGAGCAGACGGCGCAGCGCATCTACACGCAGCTGTACGGCGATGGCGACGAAGACGCGGCGGCGCTGGACTTCTACCGGACCACGCCGTTCGATCCGCCCGTCAACGGCGCGCGCATCGGCGCGGTAAGCCTGACCGGCGACGCGGTGGACCGCGCGCTCTGGCTGGCGCTGCTGGTGCGGCCGTCGGACATGAACGCCGGCGGCCAGGGCAGCCCGCCCGTGGACCCGCGCGACGTGGTGCGCGCGGCGATCGCGGGAAAGACGCTGACGCTGGGCTTCGTCCCCGCGTGGGACGGCAAGCAGCGCGTGCTGCGCCCCGGCGGCGCCCCGCCCCGCCAGCTGCCCACGCTCTCGTTCGACATCTCTACCGGTCGCTTCAGCGGCGACACCCCCGTCTACCTGCGGCTGGACGCCGCCGCGGACGACGACGCGCTGGAGAACCTGACCCTGGTCCAGCTCACCCTCCCGCAGGCGGAGGGCTTCGCGCCCTGGGACGACCTGGATCCCATGGAAGACGGCGTGGGCGAGCTGCCCCCGGCGCTGGACGACGAGAACCTGGCCGCGCGCGTCCTCTGCTGGATCCGCATCCGCCTGGACGAGGCGGGAAACGAGGGCGAGGCGTCGAAAGGGTGGGAGGCGCGCTTCAGCTGGGCGGGGATCAACGCCGTGCGCCTGTCGCAGCGCGTTCCCGTCCCCGGGCTGCGCGTGGGGACGGGGACGGGGGAGCCGGATCAGTCGCTCACCCTGCCCAACACGCCCGTCCTCCCCGACTCCGTCGTCCTGACCGTTGGGGGAGAGATCTGGACGCGGGTGGACGACCTGCTGTCGTCGCCGCCGGAGGTGCCGGTGCGCGACCCCTCGCTTCCCCCCGGCGCCGCGGCGCCCGCGGCCGGCGACCCGCGCGTGTACGCGGTGGACCGCGAGAGCGGGGTGGTGCGCTTCGGGACCGGGTACGCGGGGATGCGGCCGCCGCCCGGCGCGCCGATCGTGGCCGCGTACGCGTACGGCGGCGGCAAGGCGGGGAACGTGGGCGTGGGGGCCATCAAGACGGCGCCGCGCCTTCCCGCCGGCTTCAAGCCCTCCAACCCCGTCCCCACCTGGGGCGGCGACGACGGCGAGAGCGTAACGGAGGCGGAGCGCCGCATCCCGCTGCACCTGAAGCACCAGGACCGCGCGGTGAGCGAAGAGGACTTTCGCGAGATCGTCCCCCAGACGCCGGGGATCGCGCTGGGGCGGATGGAGGTGATGGCCAGCTACCACCCGGAGATCGGCTCGCCCGCGCCCGGCGTCATCACGCTGCTGCTGATCCCGGACGACCCGCTCCGTCCGGAAGGGCCGGTCCCGGACCGCCTCTTCCTCCAGGCCGTCTGCCGCTACCTGGAGCCGCGCCGCCTGCTGACGACGGAGGTGCACCTCCGCGGCCCGGACTACGTGCCGCTCTCCATCTCCGTGGGCTTCGACCCCATCGCGGGGAGCGACATCGCGGCGGTGCGCGAAGAGGTGAAGGCGGCGCTGCGGCGCTTCCTCTCCCCCCTCGTCGGAGGGCATCCCGTGCGGGTGAACCCGTTCGAGACGGCGGCGCCCCGCGGGTGGCCGCTGGAGACGGCGGTGGAAGACCGCGAGCTGTGGGCGCAGGTGGCGCGCGTACCCGGCGTGAGCAGCGTGCGCGCGGTGCGGATGTGGGACGGGTCCGGCGCGTCGATCCAGTCGCTCCCCCTCTCCGGCCTGCGCCTGCCGCGGCTGGACAACATCTCCGTGCGCGCGGGCGACGCGGAAGACCTGACGGACGTGATCCGCTCCGGCGCGGGCGCCGGCGGCGCGGCGGGATCGGGCGGCGCGGCGGGTCGCAGGCGCCGGCCGGTGCCGGTGATCCCGCGGAGCTGCTGAGGAGGCGCCCGTGGACGCGAACGGAACCCGGTTTCACCTGGTGCTGGGCAAGGACGACTGGTTCCCCCAGCCCTGGCCGACCTGCCTTCCCGACGAGAAAGGGGAGCGGCCGGACTACCCCTGCGCGGAGTGGGACGACGACACGGCCACGGTGGGGCTTACCCGCCTGGCGGTGACCTTTCCCCCGCGCAAGCAGGAGCGCCCGCCCACGGACGACGACCGGCGGGGCGCGGGGCGTGACCGCTTTGGCCACTGGTACTCCATCGGCCCGGACGGCCGCTCCATCCTGGCGCGCACGCCCGGCGGCGCCGAGCCGGTGCCGTTCTGGCCGCACCCGGCCGCCGAGCCGTCGCCGCCCCCGCCGTCCGCGGGCGACTTTGAGCCCGTCGCGCCGCCGCCCCCTCCCCCGCCGCCGCGGCTGCGCGGGCTGGCGGTGACCAGCGAGCACTACCTGGTGGCCGGCGCCCCGGACGAGTCGGGGCTGATCGTCTGGGACTTGGCCGCGGGGGGCCCGCCGGTGGCGCTGCGCTGGCCGGCGGCGGTGCCGCTCTCCGCGTGGGACATCCGCGCCACGGCGGACGGGGGCGTGTGCGTGCTGGACCGCGACCACGCGCGGGTGTGGCTGCTGGACCGCCTGTTCCGCGTCCGCGAAGCCCGCCCCTCGCCCCTGCCGGACGATCCGCCGGACTTCACACCCGCCGATCCGCGGGCGCCGGATCCGAATGCGACGGAGTTCTGGGAGGGGCCGGTGACGCCGGCCGCCGCCATCGACATCTCCGCCACGCAGAACCCGGTCTCCGTCGCGGTGCTGTGCGACGGCAGCGTGCTGGTGCTGGGCGACGACACCGTCAGCCCCATCCTGTACCGCTTTACCCTGGCGGAGGGCGGCACCTGGCGGCGGCGGCTGTTCGACGAGATCGCCGACCGCAACGTGCGCGACGAGCTGCCGCGCGGGCACGAGATGGCGTACGTCCCCGGGGCGGGGTGCTCGGGCGACTCCATCAGCGGGCAGGTCTACATCGTCACGCCGGACGGCAACCAGGCCTTTGCGTTCACCCTCTCCGGCCCGACGGACGAGCTGCAGGCCAGGTTCGACCCGCGCTTCTTTCCCATGCGCCGCTTTGGCGGGCGGGCGCTGGTCACGCAGGGCGGCGAGGCGCACTACGACAGCGGTGACAGCTGGGTGTCCCTGCTGGAGTACCCGCGCCCCAACTTTGCCCGCGCGGCGGTGCTGAACCTTCCCGTGCGGATGGGCGGGCCGTCCGTCCCCGGCAGCCGGCCGCTGTACGCCTACGACGGGCGCGAGCCGGGGTGCGTGTGGCACCGCCTGTTCCTGGACGCCTGCATTCCGCCGGAGTCGTCGGTGCTCATCGAGAGCCGCGCGGCGGACGAGCTGGAGCAGCTGGACGCGCTGGAGTGGGTGGCGGAGCCCATGCCCTACCTGCGCGGCAACGGCTCCGAGCTCCCCTTTACCCGCACGGCGCCCGGCGGGCCGGAAGGGCAGACGGGGACGTGGGAGCTGCTCTTTCAGCACGCCGTCGGCCGCTGGCTGCAGCTGCGGGTGACGCTGCGGGGCAACGGGCGCATCACGCCGCGCATCCGCTCCCTTCGCGCCTACTACCCGCGCTTCAGCTACCTGCGCGAGTACCTGCCCGCCGCGTACCGCGAGGACGCCGCGTCCGCATCGTTCCTGGACCGCTACCTGGCCGGGATCGAGGGCGGATTTACGACGATCGAAGACCGCATCGCCAACGCGCAGATGCTCTTTGATCCCGGCACCGTGCCGCCGGAGTTCCTGGAGTGGCTGGCGGGATGGATGGGCGCCGCGCTGGACGCCAGCTGGAGCGAGGCGAAGAAGCGGCACTTCCTCTCCCACGCCATGGAGATGTTCGTCAGCCGCGGCACGCGCGACGGGCTGATCCGCGCCCTGCGGCTGGCGCTGGAAGACTGCGTGGATCCGCACCTGTTCGATCCCGAGGGGACCACGACGCTCGTCGTCCCCTCCCCCGCGCCGTCGACCTCATCGACCCCGTCCACCGCCGTGGCGAAGAAGGACTGCGGATGCGGATGCGGCGGCGGATGGTCCACCAGCACCGGGCCCACGGAGGCGGCGAACGCGCGCTTCACCGTCCGCGTGGTGGAGCAGTTCCTTACCCGCGGCGCGCCGGGCGTGGCCTACGGCGACGTGGGCGGACTCGCGGGCCCGGGCACGACGACGACGGCGCTGCAGTGGACGCCGGCGCAGGGCACGGAGCCGCTGCACACCCGCTGGCGCGAGTGGCTGGCGGCGCGCTACGCCAGCATCAAGGCGCTCAAGGAAGCGTGGGGGATCACCCCGCCGGCGGCGGCGACGGGCAAGGCGTCCGGCGCGGCGAAACGGAGGGCGAACGCCATCACGGTGACGGCGGACGGGGCGGCGAGCATCAAGATCGGCTCGCAGCTGGGCGCCGGGTTCGAGATGGAGATCCCCACCGCCGCCGTGGTGGTGGAGGACGAGGACTACGATTCGTTCGCCGATCCGCGGCTGCGGATGCCGGCCACCACGCCGCGCAACGCCGCCAAGGCGGCGGACTGGACGCGCTTTCTGTGCGAGGGGCTGGGCTTTACCTACGCCGTCCCCGACAACGCGGGCGACCTGGCCAACTGGCGGGACTTTCTGGCCCGCCGCTACGGGCAGCCGGGGGACCTGTCCCGCGCCTGGGGGCTGCAGCGGGGCAAGGGATACACCTCGTTCCTGGCCGTTCCCTATCCCACCGCCCTCCCCGAGCAGGGGACGGCGCTGGCCGACTGGATCACCTTCGTCTCCACGGTCGTCCCCATGCGCCGCGCGGCGCACCGGTTCACGGTGCTGGTGCCCGTGGGCCCGGGCGAGGACCGCGAAAAGCAGCGGCAGCGCCGCGAGCTGGCGCGCCGCATCGCCCTCCTGGAAAAGCCCGCCCACACCATCGTGGAAACGCGCCTGTACTGGGCCGCCTTCCGCGTGGGCGAGGCGCGGCTGGGACGCGACACCCTGCTGGGCCAGGGAAGCCGGTTTACCGCGCTGGTGCTGGACCGCGGCGAGCTGGCGGGAAGCTACCTGGGTTGGACGGAGCCCTGGAACGTACGCGGGCGGCTGGTCGTCGGGCGGGACCCGGTGGCTCCTGCGCCCCAAACAGGCGGAACATCACAGAGGTGGACATGATCGCACAGGCATCGCCCGCGGCCGGGCCGCTCCAGACCGACCCCTCCAAGCGCGTCAACTACACGCTGGGCCTGGTGCTGGGGGTTGACGAGTTTCAGCAGGACCAGCTGTACCACGCCGCCGGGCGGCGGGGCCACAACCGCCTGCTGCACGGCTACGGCACCGTGTCGGGGCTGGCGGTGGGCCCCGTCACCCAGGGCGCGGACCCGGAGATCCAGGTGGACGCCGGCGTGGCGGTTGACCCCGCCGGCCGCGAGATCCACGTCCCCGACCGCATGTGCGTCAAGGTGAACCGGTGGCTGGACCGCCACCAGGAGGCCCTGCGCGACCTGTACGGCAACACGCCCTCGCGGCCGATCCCGGTGGCGGTGGTCCTGTGCCACCGCGAGTGCCCCACCGACACCGTCCCGGTCCCCGGCGAGCCCTGCCGCAGCCAGGACGACGCCATGCAGCCGTCGCGCATCCGCGAAAGCTTTGAGCTCAAGCTCATGCTGCGCGACGACGCGCCGTGGAACGCGCCGCTGCGGGTGAACCCCCACGGGTTGGACGTCTACCGCCTGCACCACCCGGAGGAGCAGGCGGTGCGCGCCTTTGGCGAGCTGCTGGCGCGGGTGCAGAGCACCACCGACCCGCTGCTGGACGATCACGGCCGCGGCGAGCTGCTGCGCGGCGTGCGCGCCCTGGCCACCGCCGCCGACGAGCGCGAGCTGGCCAGCCCTCCGGAGGCCACGGACGACCCGATCCTCCTTCCCGCCCCCACCGCCCCCGACATCCTGCGCGAGGCGTTTCGCGTGTGGGTGACGGAGGTGCGCCCGGCGATCCGCGGGCAGGAAGACCCGGGCGCCTGCAACGAGGACCAGTGCTGCGTGCTGCTGGCGGAGTACGACCTGCCGGTCACCGCGCTGTGGGCGGTGCAGGCCGGCACCACGCCGGAGACGGCGGTGCGGCCCATGGAGGACCGGCGCCCGTACCTGCTGCACACCCGGCTGCTGCAGGAGTGGCTGATCGCCACCGGCGGCGAGGAAGGCCGGCCCGACGTGGACAGCTGGGCCACGCTCCAGATCCTGGGTCCCCGCCGCATCCGCATGTGGGTGCACCACGACGCGTGGCTGGACGTGCCGCGCGACGCCATCACCGTGGTGCTGAACGACGTGCCGCTCCCCGCGGACCGCATCTCCACCATGGTGTGGGCCGACGTGCGCAACGTGTGGGACGTGGTGCTCACCAACGAGATGCGCGACGGCGACGTGGTGGAGATCCGCTTCGACACCGAGCTGATCGAGCTGGTCGAGGCGCCGCCGGAGCCGGAGTTCGCGCAGGGGAAGGCGGAGCTGGTCCGCACGCCCGTGCCGCGGCGGGTAAAGGACGCCATCGCGCGCGTGGTGGACGTCGCCGAGCGGCTGACCGGCACGGGCGAGGGCGAGGACAAGGACAAGCTCGAGGTCGAGGCGTCCGCGGAGCGTGGGCCCGGCGAAGAGACCGACGAGGAGATGGGCGACGAGGACCCCATCGACCGCGAAACCGGCTACGGCGAGTGGACGCCCGCCGGCGCCGACCGCCTGCAGCCGCCGCGGTCCGTCGCCGACGAGCTGCGCGGCCCCTCGGGCGAGTACCTGGACCGCTACGGGTGGACGCTCTCCGCGTTCATCGTCTACAACCGACTGCAGGGCGGCGACCTGGCGGGCGAGTACAAGCTCCCCATCGTCGCCAAGATCCAGCGGACGCCGGTTTCCACCACGCGCCCCAGCGACAAGGAGCACTACCTGCGCTTTGACGGGGTCAAGTGGGCGCCCGCGTTCCTGGACGACGGGGAGAACGACCTGGCGGGCCGCTACCCCCGGAGCACGGTGGCGAAGCTGCAGGGCAAGACGGTCACCGCGCCCAACCCGCAGCAGCACCAGGTGCTCACCTTCAACGGCACGTCGTGGGTGCCCGCGCCGGTCGCGTTCGATCCGGTCGTAAGCGACCTGAAGGGTGATGCGCCCAACACCACCATCGCGAAGCTGCAGGGCAGGACGCTCACCGCGCCCACCCCGCTGCAGTTCGAGGTGCTCACCTTCAACGGCAGCGCATGGGTGCCCGCGGCGGTCGCCTTCAACGCGGAGGGAAGCGACCTGGAGGGCGCGGCCCCCAACACCCGGATCGCCCGGCTGCAGGGCAACACGGTCACCGCGGGCGATCCCGAGCAGCACCAGGTGCTCACCTTCAACGGCCGCGCCTGGGTGCCGGCGGCCGTGGCGTTCGATCCGGCGGAGAGCGACCTAACCGGCGATGCGCCCACCACCACGATCGCGAAGCTGCAGGGGAACACCGTCACCGCGGGCGATCCCGACCAGCACCAGGTGCTCACCTTCAACGGCACGTCGTGGGTGCCGGCGGCGGTCGCGTTCGACGCGGAAACCAGCGACCTGACGGGCGACGCGCCCGGCACCACCATCGCCAGGCTGCAGGGCAACCCGGTGGCCGCGGAGAGCCCGGGTGCGGGCCAGCTTCTCTCGTTCGATGGAACCTCCTGGGTCCCGGGCACCGTCGGCTTTTCGGAGGCCAGCGACCTGACCGGCGACGCGCCGGACACCACGATCGCCAAGCTGCAGGGGCATCCGCTGGCGGCGCAGGGGCCGGAGCCGGGCCAGTTCCTTTCGTTCGACGGGACCTCGTGGGTGCCGGCGGCGGTGGAGTTCTCGGAGGACGGCGACCTGTCGGGAACCGCGCCCAACCCCACGGTCGCCCGGCTGCAGGGGAACGCGCTCGACGCGCAGAACCCGGACAACGGCCAGGCGCTCACCTGGAACGGCTCGGCGTGGGTGCCGGCGTCGGTGGGATTCGATCCGCAGACGGGCGACCTGGCGGGCGACGCGCCCCACACCACGATCGCGAAGCTGCAGGGGCAGCCGGTGGACGCGGGGAGCCCGGCCGCCAACCAGGTGCTCACCTTCAACGGCTCCGCGTGGGTGGCGGCCACCCCGCCCTCGGGCGGCGGCAGCGGCGGCGGCCTGCCCTCGGGCACCGCGAGCGGCGACCTGGCGGGCACCTATCCCGGGCCCTCCATCGGCCGGCTGCAGGGGCAGACGCTGGACGCGGCGCAGCCGGCGCAGGGGCAGGTGCTGATGTTCAACGGCTCGGCGTGGATGCCGGCCCATCCGGCCGGGCTGCCCACGGGCCCCGCGGGCGGCGACCTGGACGGCACCTATCCCTCGCCCGACGTGCGCGGGCTGATGGGCGCGCCCATCGGCCCCGGCCGCGGGGAGCGGCAGGTGCTGTTCATGAGGACGGATCCGCGGCTGGGCCGGCTGGTGGAGTGGGTGCCCGGCCACGTGGTTGAGGCACCGTCGGGGGCGTACGGAATCGTGGCGGCGGGGACCTTCGAGGTGCGCAACTCGCCGGGCGACGCCATCCCGCTCGCGGCGCCGTACGGCGGACTGATCCTCAAGCCGCTGGGCGACCAGGTGTGGCTGCTCACCGGGTACCCGTTCGACGTCCGCAACTTCGTCTACATCGTCAAGGGGACGGCGCAGGACAGCCCCGTGCTGCTGGCGAACAACCCGGACTTTCCCGACGAGCTGCGCATCCGCCTTCCCGGCGTGGTGGGCGACAACTGGGCCGAGCTGCACCTGGAGGTGAGCGCCTACCGGCGGCAGGCGCCGGAGTCCGGCCGCTTCTCCAACGAAAGCCTGCGCAAGACGGACACCGCCACCAGCAAGGAATCGGCGGCGGCGACGTCGGCCGGGACCGCGCCGGCGGCGGCAACGGCGCCGGTCAAGAAGACGGCCGTCCGCACCCCCAAGAAGCCCTAACCGGAGAGCTTGGACGATGGCAACCGAGCTGCTGCAGCCGGTGGTGGAGGACGGCGTCCGCATCACCAACTTTTTCAACGGCCGCCTGCTCACGGCCGAGGACCTGCGCCGCGAGCAGGACGCGGTGCGCGACCGGCACCGCGGGCTGGCGGGCGCGGTGGGCGAGGGCGTGGTGCAGGGTCTGGAGGTAAGCCTGGACACCCGCGAGCTTCCCGCCCCTACCGTGCGCATTACCGCCGGATTGGGCTTCAACCGCGACGGCGACCCGGTGGCGCTGCCGCGCGACGTGCAGCTGCGCCTGCTTCCCGCGCAGCCGCAGGTGGACCCGCGGGCGGGGTTGTTCGCCCTGTGCGACGACCGCCCGGCGGTGATCGCGCAGATCACCAACCCCGGCTTCTACATCCTGGCCGCGCGCCCCGCCCAGGGGCTCAGCCGCGACCAGGTGCCCACGGTGGACCTGTCGCAGGAGGGGCTGGGCACCCGCTGCGGCGCCAAGTACGCCGAGTCGGGCGCGGCGTTCTCGCTGATCCCCCTGCCCCTTCCCGCCGGCAGCGCCGAAGCCCCGCTGGCGCGCCGGCTGACGGAGCTCACGGGGACGATCGCCACGCTGGTGGAAAAGTGGCGCGGCAACGACCTGTCCGTGGGGCTGGAGCTGGACAAGGCGCTCAGCCGGCTGCGCAACGGCGTGGCGTACTGGATCGCCGGGCACGACGTGGCACCGGCGCGGGTGGCCTCGCTGGCCACGCCCGCGCCGTCGGGGCCCACCCTTCCCGACGCGCCGCTGGAGGCGCTGCGCAGCGCGGGGGCGCTAGCGGGGTGCGACCTGCCCATCGCGCTGCTGTTCGTCACCCGCCGCCAGCTGGAGTGGGTGGACGGCTGGGCGGTGCGCCGCACGCCGGTGCCGCGGGTGGAGCCGGACCCGCTGTCGCTGGCGGGCGACCTGCCGTCGGCGGACGGGATCGCGGCGTTCATGCAGTTTCGCGAGCACGCGGCGTCGTTCCTGGCGGACAAGCCGGCGCTGGCGTCGGCGCAGGTGCGGGCGTCGGACTGGTTCCTGTACCTCCCCCCGGCCGGCGTCCTTCCGCTGCACGGCACCGCCGGAACGGCCGGGTTCGACGCGGGGCAGTTCTTTCCGGCGCTGCGGGTGAACGGGCCGGAGGACCTGGCCCCGGCGCGCATCCCCGCGCTGCTGCGCGAGGCGCTGGAGCATCCGCCGGTGGACCTGTCGGCGACGACGGAGCGCATCTGGCTCTACACGGTCACCGGTCCGCGGCCGGCGGGAACGGCGCCCTCCGTCCTGTTCACCAGCTACCCGCTGGAGCCGGACCTGGAGCTGAGCCCGGTTCGCATCACCAGCATCACCACCTGGGCAAAGCAGACGGAGGAGGGCACCGGCATTCCCATCGTGCACGTGGGCGAGCCGGTGGTGGTCACGGGCAAGAACTTCGAGGCGTCGCAGAACGCCCACCAGGTGCTGGTGGACGGCACGCCGGTGCCCCGGCTGTCCATCGACGCCACCGACACCCGGCTGGCGTTTCAGCTCCCCGCGCTCCCCGACCTTCCCGAGGCGGGGCGGCCGGCGCTGCTGGTGGTGAGCAACCGCAGCACCTCGGCCTTCCGGCCGCTCAAGGTGCTTCCCGCCAGCGCCCCCACCAGGGGCGACGTCGACGTGGAGTTCGTGCAGGTGACGCCCGCCGAGCCGCTGCCGGGGGAGGCGGCGACCTTTCGCTTTACCGTGCGCAACCGCACCGCGCAGCAGGCCACGGTGGGGCTCACCCTGCAGACGTCGGAGCCGTCGTGGAGCCCCCGGCTGCTGCCCGCCGCCGCGGCCGACACCAGCAAGCCCATCACCGGCGTGCTGCTGAACCCCGGCGAAGAGCGCAGCGTGTTCGTGCGGATGGAGATCCCGGCCGCCGTCGTGGCCACCAAAAAGTTCACGCTGGAGCTGATCGGTTCGGCGGGAACGGTCACGGGGTCGTCGCGCGAGCTGGAGTTTGGCGTGCACCTGCCCAGCAACACGCCCGACCTGCACGTCACGTCCATCGCGCTGGTCACGGCCAATCCGCCCAGCGCGCTCAACGCCAACCGCGACCGGGTGAGCGTGTCGCCGTTCTACCCGGCGCAGGTGCTGGCGAACGTGGCGGTGGACATGGCGGCCACCTACAGGGTCAGGGTGGACTTCGTGACCAGCGCCGGCGCCGAGGTCCCGCTCACCGGGTGGAGCGTCAAACTGCAGAAGACCAACGAGACGCCGGCGGGGGAGGTCAGCTACACCGTGACGGGGCAGACCACGCTCACGCCGCGGGTGGTGCTCTCCAACAACTACGCGGACTCCACGGCCCAGGACGGGCTGGTGCGCATCCGCGTGACGCGCCAGGGCCAGAGCGTGCCCGCGGGCCAGGAGCAGGTGCGCGACTTTACGTTCTCGGTCCAGCGCATTGCCTACTGGTGGTACTACTACTTTTGAGCGGGAGGGGGACGATGAAGGACCGTTCCCGCTCCCGCCGTGACGCGGCGGCGCCCCCCGCGGGGCACCGTCCGCGCGCGCGGCCGTGAGCACGCACGCGCCGGCGGGCGCGGCGCGGCGGGCGCAGGTGCGGCGGCTGCTGTCCGCGGCGGAGCTGGAGCCGCCGGGGCTGCCGCCGTCGTCCGTGCTGGTGGTACGCGCGCTCTCCGCGCCGGGGCGCCTGGCGCCCCGGCCGGGCGACGTGCGCCCGCCTCCGGAGTGGGAGCGCGCCGTCCGCTCCGCGCTGGCGGACGCCTGGCGCGGCGCCGCCC
>NZ_JBMDXM010000048.1:0-23760 GCF_048594345.1 Longimicrobium sp. | reverse complement strand
GCGAACGCCCCCTCCGCTCGCCGAGGCTCGCACCTCCCCCAAAAACCCCTGGGGGAGGTTAAAACACCCGCTTTCATCCGGCATGGTGCGCGCAGCGCCGAGTGATTCAGGAAGTCAATTGCTTCCCGGATCTGGCGTCAGCCCCGCCGTTGCCGGCTGTCCCCTGTCCCCCGCCGTTCAGCCGTTCAGCAGTTCACCCCGCCAGCACCACGCCGTCGCGAATGCCCCAGCGGGGAAGCAGCTGGCCGCGCAGCTCGAAGTCCGTGGGCTTGGGGGAGGTGAGGATGACCTGCCCGCCGCCGTCCTCGTTCTCGATCCAGTCCACGATGCGCTGCGAGCGGCCGGGGTCCAGTTCGGCGAACACGTCGTCCAGCAGGATGATGGGCTCGCGGCCGCGCACGGCGTGGATGGTCTCGGCCTCCACCATCCGCAGGGCGATGGCGGCCGTGCGCTGCTGGCCGCCGCTGCCGTACGTCCGCAGCTCCAGCGCGCCGCCGTCCACGCCGCCGATGGTGAAGCGCAGGTCGTCGCGGTGCGGGCCCACGAGCGTCATTCCCCGCCGCTGCTCGCGGTCGGCGTTCTTTGCCAGCGCCTGGGCAAAGGCGGCGGCGATGTCGGCCGGGGTGGCGGCCTCGCCCAGCTCGGGCGCCGACGACGCGTACGTCATGTGCCCGGGGTGCCCGCCGGCCACGCGCGCGTAGTGTTCGGCAAAGCTGTTGGCGTGCTCGCGAACCCAGGCGGCGCGCGCGGCGGCCACGCGGCTGCCGGCGGCCACCAGCCCGGCGTCCCACAGCTCCACCATGGCGCGCGGGCTGTTCTTGCGCAGCAGCGTATTGCGCTGAAACAGCGTCTGCCGGTAGCGCTGCAGGGCGTGGAGGTACCCCGGCTCCGCCAGCGAGAGGACGATGTCCAGGAAGCGCCGCCGTCCCCCGGGCCCGCCGCTGACCAGCTCCACGTCGGAGGGGGAGAAGATGACGGCGCCCACCTGGCCCAGGGCGTCGCCCAGGCGCTCGGGCTCGGCGCTGTTGACGGCCACCTTCTTCTTGCGCCCGCGCCGGTCGAACGCGGCGGATACGGAGCGCGAGCGACCCTCGTCGTCCTCCAGCCGCCCCTCGACGCGAAAGACGTCCTCGCCGAATCGCACCAGCTGCTCGTCGGGGGCGCCTCGAAAGGAGCGAAAGATCTCCAGGTAGTAGACGGCCTCAAGCAGGTTGGTCTTGCCCTGTCCGTTGTCGCCCACGATGGCGGCGCCCTGCGCCGGCAGCTCCAGCACCTGCTCGGCGAAGTTGCGGTAGTTGCGCAGGTGCAGGCGGGAGAGGAACAAGTGCGAGAGTGCGAAAGTGCGAGAGTGCGAAAGTGGGGCGCGGGCGAGATCCTGCTCGTGGACGACGATTTTCTCGCGGGCGGGGGGCTCCCTCCCCCGACCCTTTGCGCCGCTTCGCGAGGGAGGGGAAACTGCATCGGGACGTGGCGTTCCACGCGGAACACACCTGCCGGATCCTCGCTGCACTCCGCGGCACCCGCCCGTGCCGGACCCGTCGGCGAAGGCCGACATCACGTTTTCGGTGCCGCGACTTCAGTCGCCGGGTGCTCGGAGCCCGACTCCGCGCCTCGAATCTCCGCCTGCGCGCACATCCGCCGTGTTGTCGACGCCGATCCACCGACGCCGATCCGCTCGACGCCTAGAACCCCGGCGCGCCTTCGTGCTTCAGCAGCCAGCGCTTGCGGTCCATCCCCTCGCCCTTTTCCCACTGGCCTGCGTATCCGCCAATGCCGCCGCCGGACGCCGTCACGCGGTGGCAGGGAATGACGATGGGGAGGGGGTTGTTGCGGTTGGCCTGGCCCACGGCCCGCGGCGCGCGGCAGGCGATGTCGTCCGCCACGTCGCCGTACGTGCGAGTTTCGCCATACGGAATGCGGCACAGGGCATCCCACACGCGCTTGCGGAACTCCGTCCCCTCGGGCGCGAGCGGCAGGTCAAAGTCGCGGCGGGTGCCCGCGAAGTACTCGCGCAGCTGCTGGGCGACCTTCCACCCCAGCGGATCGTCGCGGGTGGGCTCCACGCGCGTCCCCGCCGGCGGGTGCGCGCCCTGCGGCCAGAAGTGGATGTGGCGCACCGCCGCCTCGTCGTACTCCACGAACAGTGGCCCCACCGGCGACGGCAGCAGCAGCCGCTTTACCGCCGACGACGGCGTCATCCCCGGCCCCACGCGTCTTCCCGCGGATTTCACCATCTCACATCCCTCCGTTCAGGACGAGAGCGCCGCCCGTGCGCGAACCACTTTCGCACTTTCGCACTTTCGCACTCCCACACTTTCGCACTTGCAGTTCAGCGACCCGTGAACGCGGCCGAGCGCTTGTCCAGGAACGCCTGCATGCCCTCGCGCATGTCCGTCGTGGCGGCGAGCAGGCCGAACAGGTTGCTTTCCATCGCCAGGCCGTCGTCCACCGACATCTCCATCCCGCGCGTGGTGCACTCGATGGCCAAGCCCAGGGCGATGGGACCGTTGGCCAGGATCGTGGTCATCATCTGCCGCGCGGCGGCCATCAGCGCGTCCTTGGCCGACGGAGCCTCGCCGCCCTCCGCCGCCTGCGGCTTGGGCACCACCTTGTTGACCAGGCCAATGCGGTACGCCTCGTCGGCGCGGATGAACTGCGCGGTGAGCATGAGCTCCAGCGCGCGGCCCTTGCCCACGATGCGCGGCAGGCGCAGGGTGCCGCCATAGCCGGGGATGATGCCCAGCTTTACCTCCGGCAGTCCGAACTGCGCGTTCTCGCCGGCCACGCGAAGGTGGCAGGCCAGCGCCAGCTCGCACCCGCCGCCCAGCGCAAAGCCGTTCACCGCGGCGATCACCGGCTTGCGCGAAAGCTCGATCTGGCGGAACACGCGCTGTCCCAGGCGGCTTACCTCGATGCCATCCACCGGCCCCATCGTGGCCAGCTCGGCGATGTCGGCGCCGGCGACGAACGCCTTTTCGCCCACGCCCGTCAGGATTACGCCGCCCACGTCGTCGCGCGACGCGATCTCGTCCATCGCCTGGCCAAGCTCGCGGATGGTCTGCTCGTTGAGCGCGTTCAGCTTGTCCGGCCGGTTTAAGGACAGCGTGGCGACGCGGTCCTGGACTTCGAGGGTGATGTTGCTGTATTCGGCCATGGGACGGGCAAAAAGTGCGTGAGTGCGGTCGTGCGTGAGCGCAAACGTGGCGCGGCGACAAGCTACGCGCGCGGGGGGTGCCGGGCAACGGCGCGGGGACCGGGGGGCGGAGGGGCCGGAGCGGCTTAAGGGGGATGTCGAACCGCGGCCCCGGCCGCCTCTTTCTCCCAGCCTCTCCCCCTGACGTGCGGTAAACCGCATGGGGAGAGGTGACGCGCCTGGACGGTTCAGCGCGTGGAGGTTGCCGTAGCGGGATCGGATTTTCCCTTCCCCCACGCTGTTTGCGGAGGAAGGGCCGGGGATGGGGGGTGGCTCACCATCCCGCACCATCCTGTCGGTATATCGCCGACGACTACCAGATCTCTGCGGAAAACCGGCAACGCCGCGGCATGCCACCCTTTGCCCCTCGTCGCGCTCCAATGGGATTCACGTACGATGTGCCCACCTTTCCCCGGAGTGCCGGATGCGACCGCTGCTGCTGGCCGTGCTGCTTTCCATCATCCCCACCCTTGCCCATGCTCAGGAAGGAGCTCCGGAAGTGTGGCTGCTGACCGTGGACCGCTGGGGGAACGCCGAGCACCAGATGCTGAGCCTTGAGCGCCGCGGCTCCGTGATCGAAGGCCGGCTGGGCGGCTGGCCACTCGCCGGGCGGGCCGACGGCGACAGCATCACCTTTGTCGCGACCGACAGCCGCGAAATGGCGTATCGCTACAGCGGCATGGTAGGCGCCAGCGTGCTCACCGGCGTCGCGGACTTTCCCGACATCAACGATTCCCAGAAGCGCGTGCGGCATGCGTTCACCGGCCGGCGGATCCCCGCGCGGCCGGACGGCGCGCCCCGTCGCCACCGGTTCGAGCCGGCCACCTTCTCCAACGAGTTCACCGCCGCGCGCGAGCCGGTGCTGGTGATCTGGCCGGGCGACACCGTCAGCACGCGCACGCTGGATTCCGGCGGCGCCGACCAGCACGGCACAACGCGGGCGATGTACGGCAATCCGCAAACGGGCCCGTTCTTTATCGCCACCGCGCAGCCCGGCGACGTGCTGGCCATCCACATCCGGCGCCTGCGCCTGAACCGCGACCACGCCGAGAGCCTGGACGGCATCGTGGGACGCGCCATGGGGCCCGGGCTGGCCTCACGGGCCGCCGGTCTGGGCCAGCGTGTACGGTGGCGGCTGGACCGCGAGCGGAGGGTCGCCAGCCTGGAGAACGCGCCCGAGCCCCTGAAGGGGTTCACGGTACCACTGCGCCCCATGCTGGGTGGGATCGGCGTGGCGCCGGACTTTGGGTTTGCGGCCGCGTCGGCGGGGGACAGCGGCCGGTTTGGCGGCAACATGGACTACAACGAGATCGTGGAGGGCGCCACGGTCTATCTGCCCGTGTTCAGGCCCGGGGCCCTGCTCTTTCTGGGCGACGGCCACGCGGCGCAGGGCGACGGCGAAACCACCCAGTGGGCGCTGGAAACGTCGCTCGACGTGGAGTTCACCGTGGACGTTCTGCCCGCGCGGCCGCTGGCCACCCCGCGCGTGGAAACCGCCACGCACATCATGGCGGTGGGCCAGGCAGGGTCGCTGGATGATGCGGTGCGGTCCGCGACGGCGGGGATGGCGCAGTGGCTGGAGCAGGACTACGGGCTGAGCCTGCGGGAGGCCTCGCTGGTGCTGGGCACCCTGGTCGACTACGAGATCGTGACGCTGGCCGGAAGAAACGCCGGCGTGGCCGCAAAGCTCGAAAAGGCCAGCCTTGCGGGGCTCCCCGCACGCACTCGCGACGGAGTGAGGTGACACTTCGCCGAGATCGACATCTTTCGAAGCGCCGGGGAGACGGCGGGGATACGAGTCGATAGGGAACGAACCGCGCACGCGCCGCTTGTCACCCGCGCCCCGCCAAACGCATTTTCCCTGTCGAACCCGGCCACGTCTCCCGCCGCAGCAAGCCATGAGCGACACGCACCCCCCCGCCGCGTCCACGGACGATGCCCGCATCGCGGCGGCGCTGGACAACTGGAAGCGCAAGCTGCTGGATTTGAGCAAACGCAATCGTGCGCTCAACTTCCGCATGACTCGCACGTCCACCGTCGCCATCGTGGACGAGCAGCCCGCCGAGGTCTTCCGCCGTCTGTACCTGCTTGAAAAGCGGATGAAGTTCGCGGCCGCCGTGCCCCCCGCGCCCGCATCCGCCGACAACACGTCCGCCGCGTCCGCATCCCCCGCATCCGCCCCGTCACCCGTCGTCGCGCCGTCGCCCGCCGTCGCCGCCGACACGTCGTCGACTCTCCCGCCCTCTGCCGCGCAGGGCGACCTGCTGTCCGACGAACCCCCCGCCTCCGCTGCGCCCCACACCCCCGACGACACAGTCCGCGAAGGCGGACTTCGCGATTTTCCAGCGGCGAACTCATTCGCTCCTGGTGGCGGGCTTGCCGATGTGCCGGCCGACGACGCCTCTGATCCGGATGCGGACTCCGCGGTGCCTGAGGTGTCTGCGGATGTTGCCTCGTCGGATGCATCGGATCAGGTAGATGCGTCGGATCCGGTAGATACGTCGGATCCGGTAGATCCGTCGGATCCGGTAGATGCGTCGGATCCGGTAGATGCGTCGGATTCGGTAGATACGTTGGATTCCCTCGCCGCCGCCAACCCTGGGGATGTGGCGAAGGCGTCGATCAGGGTCAACTGGAACAATGTTTCGGTGACGGGGAGCCCGGCCGTGGACAACGCGGCGGCGGGCGGGTTCGACGATCTGGGGGAGGATGACGACGCGCTGGCGGCGGCCGCGGTGTTCACGCCGTACGCGGCGGATGCGCTCGCCGCGAAGCACCGCGACGACGTGCTGCAGACCACCTCGCCCGCGGACAAGCTGGACGTGTCGCTGCGGCGAATCGAGGAGCAGGCGCGCGAGACGCAGGAAGAGCAGGGCGTAAACACGCTCTTTCTGGCGCTGGGGATGCTGCACTACTGGGAATCCAAAGATTCCGAGCAGGTGTTCCGCGCGCCGCTTGTCCTCCTTCCCGTCGCGCTGGCGCGCACGTCGGCCGGCGCGGGCTACACACTTTCCGTCACCGACGACGACTACATCCTGAACCCCGCGCTGGCCGAGTACCTGCGCCGCGACTTTGGCATCGCGCTGCCGCTGCTCCCCGACCCGGCGGAAATCCCCGACAGCTACGACCTGCAGGTGTTCCTGGCCGCCGTGACCGAGGCCGTGAAGAACCAGGCGGGCTGGCAGGTGACCACGGAGATCTACCTGGGCCTGTTCGCCTTCCAGAAGTTCGTGATGTACAAGGACCTGGAGGCCAACGGCGGCGCCTTTGCCGGCCACCGCCTGGTCCGCCGCCTGGTCACGCGTACCGGCGACGGCTACGCCGCCCTGCCCGACGACGTGCGCCGGATGGACCTGGACGAGGATTTCCCGCCCGAGAAGACCGCACAGGTGGTGGATGCCGACAGCAGCCAGCTGCGCGCCATCGCCGCCGTGTCCAGGGGGCACGACCTGGTGCTGGAGGGGCCGCCGGGAACGGGAAAGTCGCAGACCATCACCAACCTGATCGCGCAGGCGCTGCACGGCGGCCAGTCCGTCCTCTTTGTCGCCGAGAAGATGGCCGCGCTTTCCGTGGTGCACGAGCGGCTGGTGCGCGCCGGCCTGGGCGACTTTTGCCTGGAGATGCACAGCACCAAGGCCAACAAGCGCGCCGTGGTCAAGGAGATCGCCCGCTCGCTCGACGCTTCGCTGCAGCCTCCGAAGCCGGGCGAGTCCGTCGCCAGCCGCCTGGGCGGCGTGCGCCACACCCTCACCGAATACGCCCAGGCCGTGCACACGCCGTACGGCCCCACCGGCTTCACGCCGTACCGCGGCTTCGGCGAGCTGATGGCGCTGCGCGACGCCCCGCGCGTCAAGCTGGAGCGGCCGGTCACCGCCATCACCCGCGAGCAGTTCGACGAGGCCGTGCGCGCGCTGGCGGACCTGGCCAGGGCGGCGGACGAAACCGGCGACGTGCGCAACCACCCGTGGCGCGACTCGCGGCGCACCCTCTGGCCGGAGGACGAGCTGGACGATGCGCGCACGCTGATCGCCGCCCTTCGCGCCGCGCTGGCGCAGACCCTGGAGCAGGCGGCCGCGGTGGAATCCGCGCTCCGCCTGCCGCCGCTGCGCACCTTTGCCGACGTGGACACCGCGGTGCGCGTGGCCGCCGTCCTGGCGCGCTCGCCCGGCGCGCCGCTGGGCGTGCTGACCAGCGCGGAGTGGAATGCGCCGCCGCCGCAGGCCGTGGAGCTCATCGCGCGTGGCCGCCGGGTGAGCGACCTGGACCGCCGCCTGACGCACTGGTTCACCCCCGACGCGCTGCAGCAGGACCACGCCGCGGACGCGCAGTTCATCGAGGAAAAAGAGGCCAGCCCCTTCCGCTTCCTCAACTTTCTCAGCGGCAGGCATCGCGCGACCAAACGCCGGTGGATGGCGTACCGTCAGCCGTCGTACACCGGCTCGCTGACCGATCAGGCCGCCGAGATGCGCCGCATCGACGAGCTGAAGCGCGAGCGGACCACGCTGGATGCGCTGGATCCCGTCGGCCGCGAGCTGTTCGGGGCGCTCTGGCGGGGGGAGTCGTCGGATTGGGACGCGCTGGATGGATACGTGCGCTGGGTGGTGGAGTATCGCACCCTCTGCGTGGAGAACCGCCTGGCCGAGGCCGCTGCGGAGCTGGCCACGCAGCCCCGCCCCGACGTGGCGCTGGCCGACGCGCTCCGCACCGCCTCCACAGCCGCCACCGCCGCGCTCGCCGGCCTGCGCACGCTTGCCGAGTGGCCGGGGGATTATCTCGCTACGGCGCCGCTGGCGGAGATCGCGGAGCGTGCCGCCGCGCTGGAAACGGGCCTGACGCTGGCGCCGCGCTGGGCCGCGTTCGAGCTGGTGCGCGCGAAGGTCGCCGCCGGCGTCGCGGCCGAGCTGCTGGCCCCCGCGCTGGCCGGCGAGGTCGCGTTCGCCGACCTGCCGAACGCCTTTCGCCGCGCGTTTCACCAGAAGTGGGTCACCGCCGCCGTGCAGGAGCGCGAGCCGCTGCGGCAGTTTGCCACCATGCCGCACGAGCAGCGCGTCGCCGAGTTCCGCGAGCTGGACCAGGCCGTCCTGCGCGAGAACCGCGACGCCCTTACCGTCCGTCTACGCGACGCCGTGCAGGCGCGGCTGCGCGAGCCCGCCGCCAAGGCGGCGATGCCCTTTCTGCAGGCGCAGATGGCCCGCGAGCGCCGCCACGCCCCGTTGCGCCGCACTCTGCGCGAGGCCGGAGCGGCCATCCGCGCCATCAAACCCTGCTTCATGATGAGCCCGCTGACCGTCGCGCAGCTCCTGGACGGCGGTGCGCCCTCGTTCGACGTCGTCATCTTTGACGAGGCCAGCCAGCTGCCGTCCGAGGACGCGGTGGGGTCCATCGTCCGCGGCGCGCGGCTGGTGGTCGTGGGCGATCCGCGCCAGCTGCCGCCCACCAACTTCTTTTCCGTGATGAGCGGCCAGGCCACCGCCGAGCTGGGAGAAGACGGCACGCCGCTGTTCGAGGACACGGAGAGCGTGCTGGAGGAGTTCCTGGGCGCGGGCGTGCCCAAGACGCGGCTGCGCTGGCACTACCGCAGCGCGCACGAGTCGCTCATCACCTTCAGCAACGTGTCGTTCTACGAGGCCGACCTGTTCACCTTCCCCAGCGTGGACGCGGCGAGCGGCGCCTCCGGCCTCTCGTTCGAGTACGTTGCGGACGGCGTGTACGAGGGCAAGGGGCTGAACGCCGTCGAGGCACGCCGCGTGGTGGACGAGGTGGTGCGCCACGCGAGGACGGAGCCGGAGGTCAGCCTGGGCGTGGGCACCTTCAACCTGCGCCAGCAGCTGCAGATCCAGGACGAGCTGGAGCTGCGCCGCCGGCAGGATCCGTCGCTGGAGCCGTTCTTTGCCCGCGACCGCGCCGAGCCGTTCTTCGTCAAGAACCTGGAGAACATCCAGGGCGACGAGCGCGACGTCATCCTTCTCAGCGTCACCTACGCCAGGGGGCGCGACGGGCGGCTGCGCCACAACTTTGGCCCCATCAACGGCGAAAACGGTTGGCGGCGCCTGAACGTGCTCACGACGCGGGCGCGGCGCCGCATGATCGTCTTTTCGTCGATGAAGGGCGACGACATCAACCCCTCGTCCGCCACGTCACGCGGCCCCGCCCTGCTGCGCGAGTTTCTGCTCTACGCCGAGCGCGGCACCCTGCAGAGCGCCAGCGCCACGCTTGCGGCGGATGCGGAGTCCGAGTTCGAGCGGCAGGTGATGGAGGAGCTTGCGAAGCGCGGCGTCACGCTGCAGGCGCAGGTGGGCGCCGCCGGCTACCGCATCGACATGGCGGTGGTGGATGACGAGATGCCCGGCCGCTACGTGTGCGGCATCGAGTGCGACGGCGTGGCCTACCACGCCAGCGAGACCGCGCGCGACCGCGACCGGCTGCGGCAGCAGGTGCTGGAGGCGCGCGGCTGGCAGATCCACCGGCTGTGGTCCACCGACTGGTTCAAGGACCGCGAGGGGCAGATCGAGCGATTGATGAAGCTGATCGACGCCTCCCGCATCCACGCCCGCGAAGCCGCCGCGGGCCGGGAAGCGGATGCCGAGGCGCGCAGCCAACAGGCCGAGCAGCGCGAGCAGGTGCGCATCGAAAAGATCGTCAGCGATGCGGATGCCGCCGCGCCCGCTCCGCCGCCAGCCGGCGAACCCGCCACCATCCCCGCGCAGCCGTACGTGATGACGGACGTCACGCCGCGCTGGGCGGGGACGGACATCCTGGCCAGCCCGCAGTCGCTGCTGCTCTCCGCCCTGCGCGAGGTGGTGGATGCCGAGGCGCCCGTGCACGCGGACGACGTGGGGACGCGCGTCGCCGCCATGTGGGGCCTGGCGCGCACCGGCGTGCGCATTACCGCGCGCATCGCCCACGCCGTCGACGCGGCCGCGGCGCAGGGCATCCTGGTGCGCCGCGGCGACTTCATCTGGGCCCCGGACGGCGCCGTCATCGTCCGCTCGCGCCGCGACACCAAGATCCCGGCGGAGCGCATAGCCCCCGAGGAGTATCGCGAGGCCGCGCTGGCCGTGCTGCGCGTTCGCGGCGGCCTGCCGCGCAAGGAGCTGATGGCGGAGGTGCGCGCCCTGCTCGGCTTCAGCCGACTGAACGCGAAGCTGGAGGAGGCCATCGGCGCCGCCCTCGACGCCCTGCTCGCCGACGGCACCTGCGGCGAAGCCAGCACCGGCATCCGCCTGCGCGTGGAGTCCGCGCCGCCGGCGCCGGCCGTGTAGCCGGTTTGTACGACGGGAACGGCTGGCGCCTGGTGGAATCTTTACCCACCGTCGCGCCGTATTCGTCAGCACGCGCCACAAGGGTCCCAACGGTTTTGACGGGCCCGGCGCAGGCGCCGATATTCGATGGACCGATGCGGCGCGAGATTCACCCCGAAGGTGACGTGAGAAATGCCCGACGAGCGTACGTACCGCGAGGATGAGGTCGCGGAGATCTTCGAGGCCGCTGCGCGGCCGGCGCCCAAATCCACCACGCTTGCGCGGGCGGAGGGGTTCACGCTGGCGGAGCTGCAGTCCATCGGCGGCGAGGCGGGGCTGTCGCCCGAGCGCATCGCCGAGGCCGCGGCGGCGGTGGAGATGCGGCGCGGCGCGGTTCGCCGCACAACCCTGGGGATGCCGGTTGCCGTGGGCCAGACGGTGGACCTGCCGCGTGCGCCCACCGACCGCGAGTGGGAGATGATCGTCGCCGACCTGCGCGAGACGTTTGGCGCGCGCGGCCGGCTGGGCTCGCGCGAGGACGTTCGCGAGTGGCACAACGGCAACCTGCACGCGTACGTAGAGCCCACGCTTACGGGCTACCGCCTGCGGCTGGGGACCCAAAAGGGCGACGCCGCGGGACTCAACCAGATGGGTGCGTTCGGCCTGGTGTTCGCGCTGCTGTGGGTAGTGGTGTTCTTTCTGCGAGGCGGGCTGGGGGCCGAGCTCTTCGTCCCGCTGATGATGTCGGCCATGGGCGGCGCGGCGCTCGCCTACAACGCGCTCCGTCTGCCCGGCTGGGCGCTGGAGCGCGAGGCTCAGATGGAGCAGGTCGCCGCCCGCGTCCGCGTGCTCCTGGGCGCCCCGCAGCCCGCAGCGTCCGCTGCCCCGCAGCTCAGCGCCGCCCCCGGCAGCGATGCCGGCGCCGCCGTGCCCCTGCACGCGGACCCGGCGCCAACCCCGCCGGCATTGTAGCCGATCCGGCGTGATGTGACATGACGCCTTGCGCGGAGCCGGGCCGGTGCGTACAATCCCGAGTGTCCACCCACCGAACCTAGACAAAGTGGCCGGGCCCCCGCGCAGGACGATGCGTGGCGCCATGTGCCCATCGAGACGCTGCGTGCCTTCATGCACCAGCTCGTGCTCGACACGTCCTTACGCGACGTGGCGGCACGGGTAGGGCTTGGGCACGAGGCGCTGCGCAAGTACGTAAACGGCACCACCGAGCGCCCGCACCAGCGAAGTCTGCGGGCCATGGGGCAGCTGTACAACGAGCGGCAGGCGCTGCAGGCCAAGGAGCGGGCCACCGTCCCCACCGCCGGCCAGTTGAAGCTGCTGCTGCCGCGCGGAATGGAAGAGGCCACCGCCGCCGTGCGCGAGGTGTTCGACGCCATCCGCGGCACCCGCAAGGCCGGCGCGTATGCGGATGACATGGAGCGCTTTCTCCTGCGCCGCCTGGAAGAGGAGTACGCCTCGGAGGAAGGCTGGGCACCCGCGCGCAAGCGCAGCCGCAAGTAGCCTTTCGGTCGGATGACAACGACGGAAGCCCGTCTCCCAGCAGGAGGCGGGCTTTTGCGTGTGGAGACTGGCTGCGTGCCGTTGCCCCAGGTGTGTTCCGCTGGCTTCGCTCCGGGCATCCGTGCGTCCGCAACCGGGGCGTTTCCTACGGTGGCGTGCCGCCTCCCCCCGGGAGCGAATGAATTCGCCGCTGGAAAATCGCAAAGTCTGCCTGCGCAGACTCGGCGGCCGGGCGGTGTGCGGCGTTCCAGGCGGCTGCGCGTCCGCAACCGGGGCATCCATCACACCATCACACCATCACACCATCACACCCGTTCACCCGTTCACCCGTTCACCCGCTCACCCGCTCACCCGCGCCGCGGTCCGCGCCTTGCGCCTGCCCGCCGGCGCGATCCCCAACCCCAGCGCGTGCCGATGATCCAGCTGCTGACCCGTACCAAGGCCCAGTCCGCCGACCAGGCGCCGCCCCCGTTTCCGCTGCGCGTGGGCGGCATCGACGTGGGCTCCAACGCCATCCGCTTTCTGGCCGCGGAGTTCACCGCGCCCGGCAAGTACCAGGTGCTGGCCGAGTTGCGCGAGCCGGTACGGCTGGGGCACGAGGTGTTCCTCTCCGGCAAGCTGGCGCGCGGGGCCATGGAGGCGGCGGTGCAGACCATCGCCATGTTCCGCCTGCAGATGGAGGCGCTGGGCATTCGCCACTACCGCGCGGTGGCCACCAGCGCCACCCGCGAAAGCCGCAACGGCGAGGAGTTCGTGGCGCGCGTGCGGCGCGAGACGGAGATCGAGCTTGAGGTGATCACCGGCAGCGAAGAGGCGCGCCTGGTGTACGAGGCGGTCAAGGCGCAGGTGCCGTTCGGGCGAAAGAAGTGGCTGCTGGTGGATTTGGGCGGCGGCAGCGTGGAGGTGTCGCTGGTGGACCAGAGCACCATCCTGTGGAGCGAGTCGCACACCATGGGGTCGGTGCGGCTGCTGGAGGAGCTGGCCGTGTCCGGCGAGGAGCCGGGGCGTTTTCAGCGGCTGCTGGAGGAGTACGCGGCCACGCTGCGCATTCCCGTGATCGCCCAGCAGTGGAACCCCGCGGGGCTGGTGGCGACGGGCGGCAACATCGAGGCGCTGGCCAAGCTGGTGGGCGCCGAGCCGGGGCGCGGCAAGGTGGCGTCGCTGCCGCTGACGGAGCTGCGCGCGGCCATCGAAAAGCTGTCGCGGCTTTCGTTTCGCCAGCGGGTGGAGCAGCTGGGGCTGCGCGAGGACCGCGCGGACGTCATCCTTCCCGCGGCCATGGTCTACGAGCGGGTGGCCACGCTGGCCGGGGTGAGCGCCATCCTGGTCCCCGCCGTGGGGCTAAAGGACGGCGTGCTGGTAGACCTGGTGGACGACCTGACCAAGCACGAGGCGCACGAGGTCCGCAAGGAAAAGCAGGCGCTGGCGGGCGCGGTGGCGCTGGGCAAGCGCTACCTGTTCAACGAGCAGCACGCGGAGCACGTGGCGCGGCTGGCCGGCTCGCTCTTCGACCAGCTGCAGAAGCTGCACCGGCTGGACGCGGTGGACCGGCGGATGCTGCTGGCGGCGGCGGTGCTGCACGACGTGGGCATCTTCATCGGCCACAAGAAGCACCACAAGCACTCGCTGTACGTCATCTCCCAGTCCGAGATCCCCGAGTTCACGCCGCGGGAGATCGCGGTGATCGCCAACGTGGCGCGCTACCACCGCAAGGGCGTTCCCGCGGTGCACCACGAGGCGTACACGGGGCTGGAGTCGGAAGACCGCGAGCGGGTGGTCAAGCTGGCCAGCATCCTCCGCATCGCCGACGCGCTGGACCGCGAGCACCTGCAGGCGGTGCGCGGGGTCAAGGCCACCGCCGGCAAGAGCAAGCTCACGCTGGAGCTGGATGGCACCGGCGACCTGCTGCTGGAGCGCTGGGCCCTGCGCCGCAAATCCGGCCTCTTCACCGACACCTTTGGCCTGGAGGTAGAGGTCGCCGGCGACCGCGAGGGTTGAGCGTGTACGCGGAAGCCGGAAAAGAGCACCCGTACAATCCAGCGGATGGTGTCAATTCTGAGCGAGGCACGCGCTCGATTCTGACGGGTCTGCACGGGCGCCTGTGCGCCGACCGAAGGAGGTTGCCTGCACGACAAAAGGACGTGAACAGCTCCCGGGGGCTTGAGCCGTCGCGACCCGAAAAAGATCCTTCGGTCGCGCGCAAGCTCTTGTGGCTATGAGAGTTCAGGCGTGCGCTCCCTCAGGATGACAGTGTGCTTCTGAAGGAACAACTGAGGTTACTCATCCTCTCGGGATGACAGTGTGCTTCTGGAGGAACCACTGAGGTTACTCATCCTCTCGGGATGACGGTGTGCTTCTGGAGGAACAACTGAGGTTACTCATCCTCTCGGGATGACAGTGTGCTTCTGGAGGAACAACTGAGGTTCTCATCCTCTCGGGATGACAGTGCGCGTCTGGAGGAACCACTGAGGTTACGCGTTCTCTCGGGATGACAGTTTGCTTCTGGAGGAACAACTGAGGTTCCTCATCCTCTCGGGATGACAGCGCGCTTCTGGAGGTAAAACCGAGGTTTCTCGGTTCTTTCCCGGAATCACGCGATCTTCCGGCCGCAGTCCTTTGCGGATTTCGGGATCACACGTCGCGCGGGGGGAAGTAGTCGCGCTGGATGGCGGCGGCGATGTCGGGGGCGGCGTGGGGGCGGCCGATGCGGCGCGCTTCGGCGGACAGGCGTTCCAGTAGCCCGGGCTCGGCGAACACGCGGTAAAAGGCGTCGCGCATCTCCTGCTCCGTCGACGCGCAGAGGCCGGCACCCTCTTCTACCACGGCGCGCGTGTTCACCTCCTCGGCGCCGGGGATGGGGCGGGTAAGGAGCAGGGGGCGTCCCACCGCAAGCGTCTCGCTGACCGTCAGCCCGCCCGGCTTGCCCGCCACCACGTCCGCGGCGGCCAGATAGCGCTCCATCCCCCGCACGGTGCCCAGCACGTGCAGCCGCTCCGTCGGCACGCCCAGGGACAGGAGCCGCACCCGCGCCGCCTCGTTCTTTGCGCAGATGGTGACGATCTGCACGGCGGGGTGCGTGGCCTGCAGCGCGGCCGCCGTCCCCTCCTCTACGCCAATCCCCAGCCCGCCGCCCATCACCAGCGCCACCGGCCGGTCCTGGGCCAGCCCCAGCTCCGCGCGCGCCTCGGTCCGCGACGGCGCGCACGAAAAGGCGGGGGCGATGGGGATGCCGGTGACCTCGATGCGGCTGCGGCGCACCCGGCGGCGGCGCAGGTCGGTAGCCATGGTGTCCGTCGCCACAAAGTACTGCGCGACGCCCCGCTGCACCCAGAAGCGGTGCAGGCCAAAGTCGGTGATCACCAGGGCGAGCGGCGGAAGGCCAAAGCGGCCGGCCGCCAGCTGCGCGGGAAGAAAGTGGGTGCACAGGCACACGCGCCACGGGCCTGACTTGAGCAGGCGCCGGAACTCGCGAAAGAGGGTGCGGTGCGCCACGGGGCCCCAGCGCGCCTGGTTGGCGTCGGCCCCGTCGGTAAAGCGGTAGATCTCCTTCCACAGCCGCGGCGCGCGCGACACCATGGTCTCGAACAGCGAGCCGTAGAACGTGCGCACCCACCGCGGCGCGATGGAAAGCAGTTCGATGTGCTCCACGTACAGGTCGGGGTCCCGCGCCGCGAACGCCTCGCGCACGGCGTCGGCGGCGCGGATGTGCCCGGTGCCGTTGGCGGCGGAAACAATCAGGACGGCCGGCCGGCTCATGGGAGCATTGGGAGCTGGGGTCTCGTGGGCAGAGCCAGATCTCCCCCAGGGGAACGGCGACAGGATGGGAAGAGTTTCCGTCTTTGCCCCGGCCCGTAGCAAGGACCGTGCTTTCCATCGCCGCGTTTCGATCCCGCGCCGGCATGGTCTCACGCAGAGTCACCAGAGTGAGCAGAGTTGGGTTCTGGTGTGATGCCGGACCTTCGTGCCGCACCCGTTCATCCTGCAGCCGTGGATGCAACGCGAATCGTGTCGCGCGGCACGAGAAAACTCTGCTTACTCTGGTAACTCTGCGTGAGACAATCTTTTGCCGGAGCTTGAAGGACGCGAAGAACCCCTCGTGGCGCCGTGCCGCGAGGGGTTCAGTCGATTCTGGATGAGACGATGCGAATCAGCGCGCCGCGCGGGCCAGGCCAAGGGCGTAGTCGGCCCACCAGCCGCCGGCGGCGGGGCCGCCGTTGCAGGTGCCGTCGCTCTCGCCGGGGTGCTTTACCCACAGAAACGCGTCCACCAGGCGATGGCCGGTCTGCGTGGTGGGCGCGTGGCCCAGCGCCTGGCCCCGCGCGTTGCACCAGTTGTGTCCGTCGGCCGTGCCCGCGCCGTTGCGGCTGGTGTCGATGACGAAGTGCTTGCCGCCCACGCGCCGCGAAAGCTGCTCGCCCGCGGCAATGGCGCGCGGGGTGGCGATAAAGTTGGAGACGTTGAGCGCAAACCCGTCCGCCCGCTCGATCCCCGCCGCCTGCAGCCGCTCCGCCATCTCGTCGTGCCGGCCGAACGTGGGGCTGCCGGCGTCCAGGTACACCGTGGCGCCCGCGGCCTTGAGCGCATCCACCGCCTCGCCCAGCAGGCGGAACCGCTCGGCGCGGCGCTCCGCGCTCAGGCAGTCGGTCACCATCGTCGCGTCGGGCTCCAGGATGACGACGGCGCGGCGGCCGCCGATCCCCGCGGCAAAGGCGCGAATCCAGCGGCGGTAGCCGTCGGCGCCGCGCGAGCCGCCGGCGGAGTGCTGCCCGCAGTCGCGCTGGGGGATGTTGTACGCCACCAGCACGGGCACCGCGCCCTGCGCCGTGGCGGCGCTCACCAGCCCGTTCACGTCCGCGCGCACGTCGCGGTTCCATTCGCCAAACCAGGTGGCCTGCGGTTGCCGGGCAATGCGCTCCATGAGCGCGGCGTCCTGGGGGCGCGAACGGCGCCAGTCGGCGGCCTGCCGCGCGGCGTGGGTACCCGGATTTACGTAAAAGTGCGCCCGTGCGATCGGGTTGACCGGATCGGTGTCGGCGGCGACAGCGGTGCGCGGAGTGGCGGCCAGGGTACCCAGCGCGACCAGCAGCGCGGGGGCAAGGCGGCGAACGGAGGGACGGGCGGCACCCGTCAGGGCGCCGGAGCGGATCTCTCGCATGGGTTCACCTCTTCGGTAGCCCGGCTGCCTTTGCGGCGCCTGTGCAGGCGCCCACGGAAGGCCCGTGGCTTTGCGTCCCCGTATCTCTACGGGTTTGCCGTTGTCGAAGGTGCCCGGCCGGGAGGCCGGGTCGCCGCATCCGCTGGAGCCAGCAGGGGCGGCGCTCTTTCAAGTGCAAGCAAGCTAACGACTTGTGCGGGATGGATCAAGGGGTTTCCGCTGATCCTGTAGCAGCGAGCGAACTGCTCAAGGAAGGCATCGGAGCCAATTCGGAAGACGCAGCGCGAGCAGCGGGCGCCCCCCTCCCCAGCCTTCCCCACAAAGAGGGTGGGGAGGGAGGTGCGACGCACCTTGTCGAAGCGGGATCTCCTCTCCCCCCTGCAGTTCGGGGGGGAGAGGCCGGGAGAGGGGGGGCGCCGGCGGACGCCAGTTCGATGCTGGTCGGCGCAACGTGAACTCAGCGGCTACGATCTCCCCGCCACACGCGCGCTACCATACAGAAAGCGTGGCGATCGGCATCCTGCGGCCTGTGAGCAGTGCTCATGGAATCAGTGTTGCTAGACAGAACGGTCTACCGCGTTCGCGCCGCCGGCGAACGCGGGCGTACGGGCTGGCGGGCCCGGCCTGGGGAGGCGGCCGGGAGGCGTGAACCACGTGAGACGGAAAGGACACCCGCATGTCGGCAGTACAGCAAGAGGCGCCCGAGGTGCAGGGCGTTCAGGTGCTGGGCGAGGACAACGACACCACGGCGCGGGTGCTCACCCCCCAAGCGCTGGAGTTCGTGGCCGGGCTGCACCGGCGCTTCAACGCCACGCGCATGGAGCTGCTGCGCGCCCGCGACGAGCGCCAGGTGTGGCTGGACGCCGACGGCGAGCCCTCGTTCCTGGACGAGACGGCGGACGTGCGCGACGGCGACTGGACGGTGGCGCCCACCCCCGCGGACCTGCAGGACCGGCGCGTGGAGATCACCGGGCCCACCGACGCCAAGATGGTGATCAACGCCCTCAACTCGGGGGCAAGCTGCTTCATGGCCGACTTTGAGGACGCGCTTTCGCCCACCTGGCGCAACGTGCTGGATGGGCAGGCCAACCTGATGGACGCCGTGCGCCGCACGCTTTCGCTGGACGCCGGCGAAAAGCAGTACCGGCTCAAGGAAACGACGGCGGTGCTCATCGTCCGCCCGCGCGGGTGGCACCTGCCGGAGCGCCACGTGCTGGTGGACGGCGAGCCGGTCAGCGCGTCGCTGTTCGACTTTGGCCTGTTCTTTTTCCACAACGCCCGGGAGCTGCTGGATCGCGGCAGCGGGCCATACTTCTATCTCCCCAAGCTGGAAAGCCATCGGGAGGCGCGGCTGTGGAACGACGTGTTCACGGCGGCCCAGCGGGAACTGGGGATTCCGCACGGGACCATCCGCGCCACGGTGCTCATCGAGACCATTCTGGCCGCGTTCGAGATGGACGAGATCCTGTACGAGCTGCGCGATCACGCCGCGGGGCTCAACGCCGGCCGGTGGGACTACATCTTCAGCGTCATCAAAAAGTTCCGCAGCCGCGGCGACTTTGTGCTTCCGGATCGGGTGCAGGTGACGATGACGGTGCCGTTCATGAAGGCGTACGCCGAGCTGCTGGTAAAGACCTGCCACCGCCGCGGCGCGCACGCCATGGGCGGCATGGCCGCGTTCATCCCCAGCCGCCGCGACGCCGAGGTGAACGACAAGGCGATGGCCAGGGTGCGCGAGGACAAGTCGCGCGAGGCGGGGCAGGGCTTTGACGGCACCTGGGTGGCGCACCCGGACCTGGTGCCGGTGGCGCGCGCGGAGTTCGACAAGGTTCTGGCCGACAAGCCCAACCAGAAGGACGTCAAGCGGGAAGATGTGGACGTCGCTCCGCACGAGCTTCTGCAGACGGGGATCGTGGGCGGGCAGATCACGGAAGCCGGCGCGCGGCTGAACGTGAACGTGGCGCTGCAGTACATCGAGCAGTGGCTGATGGGCAACGGCGCGGCCGCGCTGCACAACCTGATGGAAGACGCCGCCACGGCCGAGATCAGCCGGGCCCAGCTGTGGCAGTGGATCCGCCACCGCTCGCCGATCCAGGACGACGGCGACGGGGACGGCTTCTTTACCCCCGACGACTACACGCGCCTGCGCGACGCGGAGATGGAGACGCTGAGCGCCCAGCGCGAGGATCCGCGCTGCCTGGAGGCCGCGCGCGAGCTGCTGGACGAACTGGTGCTGGGCGCCGAGTTCATCCCGTTCCTCACCATCCCCGCGTACCAGATGCTGGACGGCGGGCGATGCTCGGGACAGTAGGGAACAGGGAATAGGGAGAAGTGCTGATGCACTTCCGCACTCACGCACTCACGCACTTTTCCGGCAGACGCGCCGGGGCAGACCCTTCGAGAAGGAGACGAGACCGATGGAGAGCTTCGACGCGCAGGTCAAGGACCTGAACATCAAGTGGATGACGGATGCCCGCTGGGAGGGCATCACCCGCCCCTACACGGCCGAAGAGGTGGTGCGGCTGCGCGGATCGCTGCTGGTGGAGAACACCATCGCCCGCCACGGCGCCGAGCGGCTGTGGAAGGCGCTGCACGGCGACGAGCCGGTGCGCACCTTTGGCGCGCTGACGGGCGCCCAGGCGGTGCAGATGGTCAAGGGCGGGCTGCAGGCCATCTACCTGAGCGGCTGGCAGGTGGCGGGCGACAACAACCTGAGCGGGCAGACGTACCCCGACCAGTCTCTGTATCCCAGCAACAGCGTCCCCGCGGTGGTCAAGCGCCTGAACAACGCGCTGCAGCGGGCCGACCAGGTGGAGTGGGCGGAAAAAGGCGAGGCCCAGCGCGACTGGATGGTGCCGATCGTTGCCGACGCGGAGGCCGGCTTCGGCGGGCCGCTGCACGCCTTTGAGCTGACCAGGTCGATGATCGAGGCGGGCGCGGCGGGGGTGCACTTTGAGGACCAGCTGGCCTCGGAAAAGAAGTGCGGCCACCTGGGCGGCAAGGTGCTGGTCCCCACCTCGCAGTTCGAGCGGACGCTGATCGCGGCGCGGCTGGCGGCGGACGTGCTCGACATCCCCACGCTGATCATCGCCCGTACCGACGCCGACAGCGCCACGCTGCTCACCAGCGACGTGGACGAGCGCGACCGCGAGTTCATTACCGGCGAGCGCACGGCGGAGGGGTACTTTCGCGTGCGCGGCGGCATCGAGTCGGCCATCGCGAGGGCAAAGTCGTACGCGCCGTACGCGGACCTGCTGTGGATGGAGACCAGCACGCCCGACCTGGACGAGGCGCGCCGCTTTGCCGACGCGGTGCACGCGGAGTTCCCGGGCAAGATGCTGGCGTACAACTGCTCGCCCAGCTTCAACTGGAGCAAGCACCTGGACGCGGACACCATCCAGAAGTTCCAGCGCGAGCTGGGCCAGATGGGGTACCGCTTTCAGTTCATCACGCTGGCCGGGTGGCACCTGATCAACCTGCACACCTTCAACCTGGCGCAGGCGTACGGCGAACAGGGGATGTCCGCCTACGTGCAGCTTCAGGAGCAGGAGTTCGGGCTGGAGGGCGCCGGCTACACGGCGACGAAGCACCAGCGCGAAGTGGGCGCCGGCTACTTCGATCAGGTGCTGATGACGGTCACCGCCGGGCAGGCGTCGACGGCGGCGCTGGAAGGCTCCACCGAGCAAGCCCAGTTCGCCTGACGAAGAAACCGAGGAAGGGTACAGAGGAACAGAGAAAGCCAGAGATACAGAGGAAATCGCGACCCCGCATTCCTCTGTATCTCTCTTTTGCTCTCTGTTCCTCTGTACCCCAATCCTCTTTTATCTTTTGACGTACATCAAGCCGCAGGCAGCGTGAGAGTGAAGGTGCTTCCCTCGCCGGGGCTGCTGGCGACGGTGAGGTCGCCGCCCATGCCGCGGGCCAGGTCACGGCTGATGGCCAGGCCCAGGCCGGTACCCTCGTGCGGGCGGGTGAGGTCGGCACGCACCTGCACAAAGGGGTCGAAGATGGCCTCCAGCTTCTCGGTCGGAATGCCGACGCCCGTGTCGCGCACGTCCACGCGCACGCGGCCGTCCAGGCGCTGGCACGAGATCTCGACGCGGCCGCCGCGATCGGTGAACTTGATGGCGTTGGAGAGCAGGTTCACCAGGATCTGCCGCAGCTTCTCGGCGTCCGCGCGGGCGGTGACGGAGGGGGCGCCGTCGCCCACGCCCAGGGCCAGGCCCTTGGCGCGGGCCTGCGGCGCCACCAGCGACTCGGCGGCGGCCAGCGCCTCGCGCACGGGGACGTCGGCCACGTCGTAGTGCACGCTGCCGGTTTCGATCTTGGCGTAGTTCAGCACCTCGTTGATCAGCCCCAGCAGGTGCCGCTGGCTGTTCTGTATGCGCCGCAGGTCATCGGCCTGCTGGGGCGTGACCGGGCCGCGGATCCCCATCTCCAGCAGTTCCGCGTATCCCCCGATGGCGTTGAGCGGGGTGCGCAGCTCGTGGCTCATCACCGCCAGAAACTCGCTTTTCCCGCGGTTGGCCGCTTCGGCCTCGGCCCGGGCGGCCTCGGCCTCGCCGCGCGCCCGCTCGCTTTCCTCCAGCAGCCGCTCCACCTCGCGCCGCGCCAGCACCTGGTCGGTCACGTCGTTTCCGTGCGCCACCACGCCGGTGCGGGTGCCGTCGGCCTCGGCCAGGGGCTGAAACACCATGTCCAGGTAGCGCGTTTCCAGCGGGCCGCCGGGGGTGCGCTGCAGCTGCGCGGGCGTCTCGTGCCCCACCCAGGGCTCGCCGGTCTGGCGCACACGCTCCAGCAGCTCCTCGAAGCCCTGGCCACGAACCTCGGGCAGCGCGTCCAGCAGCGGCTTGCCCAGGAGCTCGCGGTGCCCCACCAGCTGGTAGTAGGCCTCGTTCACGAATTCGTACACCTGCTCCGGCCCGCGATAGGCGACGATAAAGCTGGGAGCCACGCGGAATACCTCTTCCAGCCGCGCCCGCTCCACCCCCAGCGCCTTGATCAGCCGCATCCGCTCGGTGACCTCGCGCCAGAAGACCGCGACGCCGCCGTCCGGGGTGGGGTATGCGTCGACCTCTACGTCGCGGTCGTAAAAGTCGTCCTTGTACTGCTGCGTCCAGTGCACCTCCACGCCATCCGTGACCACCCGATGATAGTTGGTGTCCACGGCCGTGCCCACGGTGCCGGGGAACGCCTCCCAGAAGTCGCGCCCCACGAAGGCTTCGCGCGGGGCGTTCAGCGAACGCTCCATCGCCCGGTTCATGGTGAGGATGCGAAAGCCGCCGTCCATGGTAAAGTGCGCGTCGGACATGCTCTCCAGAACGGAGAGGGTGCGCGCGCGCTCCGCCTCGGCCTCGGCGGTGCGCTCCTCCAGCTCGGCGGCAATGGCCTGCAGCTCGTCGTTGGCGGCCTCCAGCTCCACGGCGTTGTCCTGCAGCTGCTGGTTGCTGAGCTCCAGCTCTACCTGCTGGTCCTGCAGCTGCTCGGTGACCCGGACCACGACCTGCCGTGCGTACACCTTTTCGGTGATCTCGACAGCCAGATTGTAGACGGCCAGGCAGGTGCCGTTCTCGTCGTTGAGTGCGCTGAGCGAGTAGGTGAACCACGCGTCCTCGCTGGCCCCGCCCTCCAGCCGCTCCATGGTGAGCAGCGCCTCGTCCAGGTACACGGCGTCGCCGCCGGCGCGCACGCCTTCGAACTGCGCCTCCAGCGCGGGCCACAGCTCGTCCCACACCTGGTAGCCAGACCGGCCCAGCGCGGGGTGCTTGGCGCCCAGGATGCGGCGGTAGGTGTCGTTGTAGATCAGGGTGTACGCGGGCAGGCACCACAGGCAGGTGGCCACCGGTGTCGCCAGCATCAGCCGCACGGCGGCGCGCAGCGCCGGCGGCCACGCGGCGGAGGGGCCCATCGGCGTGGCGGCCCAGTCGGTCGCGCGGCAGCGGGCGCGCATCTCGCCCGGGCCGTCGAACAGCGGATCGGCGTTCCCGGCCCGTGCGCCCGCACCGGGCACGGCGTGTTGCGGCGCGAACCCGGGCGCGCCGTCGTGCTCCCTCCCCGTCATCCCTGCCCGCCTCCGCTGCGATGTCTTTCCTGCCCAGGGGCGTTTGCGTCGGCAAACACCGGGCGCGGAGGCTCTTACGCAAAAACCGATGCCGTCGCTCCGGCCTCGTCACAATCCGGCGGAGCTGGACGTAGACGTGCGACCTGCGGGGGCCCTCTCCCCCGACCGGCCTTTTGCTCGTTCCTCGCAGCGGTGGTCGACCCCTCCCCCAACTTCGGGGGAGGGGTGGTGCGGGCAGGGGATGAGGTGCTGCGGCTGGGATCGCGGCGCGGACGGCTTTGTCGCGGTGGGATCGACTTCTCCCCTCTCCGTGAGGAACGAACGGGGAGGGGCCGGGGGCGGGGCCGGGGGAGGGGCACCCCGTCGGGCGCCAGTTCGATGCATGTCGAAGCGCCACCCGCTCCGGACGGGCCCTCTCCCCCGACCGGCCTTTTGCGCGTTCCTAGCAACGGCGGTCGACCCCACCCCCAACATCGGGGGCGGGGTTGGCGTTTGGGAAGGTGCGGTGGGCTCCGGCGGCAAACGAACCGGGACGAATTATCCCCTCACCGTGAGGAACGAACGGGGATGGGCCGGGGGAGGGGCCTACCGTCGG
>NZ_JBMDXM010000047.1:0-41591 GCF_048594345.1 Longimicrobium sp. | reverse complement strand
TGCCGTACCAGGTGTCGACCAGCAACCCCGAGGCGCCGCTGTTCGTGGGGCCGTACGAGGAACGGCTGGAGAAGGTGCTGAGCCGCTACCCCGACCGGCAGGCGGCGCTGCTTCCCGCGCTGCACCTTGCCCACGAGCTGCGCGGCTTCCTGTCCCCGCAGACCATGGACGAGGTGGCGGCCAAGCTGCAGCTGCCGCCCGCGTACGTGCGGGGCGTGGCCAGCTTTTACACCATGTACAACCTGGCCCCGGTGGGGAAGTACCTCATCCAGGTGTGCACCAACATCTCGTGCAACCTGTGCGGGGGCGACGCGGTGCTGGAATCGTTCCTCAAGCACACGGGGACGGAGCCGGGCGAGATGAGCGCCAACGGGCTGTGGACGGTGATGGAAGTGGAGTGCCTGGGCGCCTGTGGATTTCCCACGGCGGTCCAGATCAACGAGCGATACTACGAGAACGTGCGGCCGGACGACGTGCCCGCGATTCTCGAGCGGCTGACCTGAGGGCGCCATGGCGTATCCGTATCGTCACGACAGCGAAGTCCGCCTGCTTTCCGAGCACTTTGGCAATCCGCGGGCGCGGACGCTGGAGGGCTGGCTGGAACTGGGCGGCTACCAGGCCCTGCGCAAGACGCTGGGGATGGACCGCGCCGAGGTGGTCAACGTCGTAAAGGCCAGCGGCCTGCGCGGCCGCGGCGGCGCGGGCTTCCCCACGGGGATGAAGTGGAGCTTCATGCCCAAGAAGGAGCCGGGCAAGCCGCACTTCCTGGTCTGCAACGCCGACGAGAGCGAGCCCGGGACCTTCAAGGACCGCGAGCTGATGCGCTGGACGCCGCACGCCCTGATCGAGGGCTGCCTGGTGGGCGCGTACGCCATCCACGCCGAGCACGCCTACATCTACATCCGCGGCGAGTTCTTCGAGGCGGCGCAGATCATGGCGCGGGCGATCGAAGAAGCGTACGCCGCGGGGTACATCGGCAAGAACATCTTCGGCAGCGGCATCGACCTCGACATCACGCTGCACATCGGGGCGGGCGCGTACATCTGCGGCGAGGAGACGGGGCTGCTCAACTCGCTGGAAGGCCGCCGCGGCGAGCCGCGCGTAAAGCCGCCCTATCCGGCCATCGCGGGCGCGTTCCGCTTTCCCACGGCCGTGAACAACGTGGAGTCGCTGATCGCGGCCGCGCAGGTGGTGCAGAACGGTGCCGAGTGGTACCGGCAGTGGGGTACGGAGAAGTCGGTCGGCACCAAGCTGTTCTGCGTTTCCGGGCACGTGGCGCGACCCGGCAACTACGAGGTGCCGCTGGGCTTCAACTTCAAGGAGTTCATCTACGACATCTGTGGAGGAACTCCGTCCGGCAAGGCGATCAAGGCGGTGATCCCCGGCGGCTCGTCGGTGCCCATCCTGACGGCCGACGAGCTGGACATCGGGATGGACTACGAGTCGATGGCGGCGGCGGGGACCATGCTGGGCTGCGGGTCGGTGATCGTGATGGACGAGGGGACCAACGTCGTCAAGCAGGTGCGGCGGATGGTGGACTTCTACGCCCACGAGAGCTGCGGCCAGTGCACGCCCTGCCGCGAGGGAACGGCGTGGAGCGCCCGGATCCTCAAGCGCATCGAGATGGGTCGCGGTACGCCGGACGACCTTGAGACGCTGCTGGACATCAGCGACAAGATGACGGGCAAGACCATCTGCGTGCTGAGCGACGCGGCGGCGGCCCCCATTGTTTCCAGCATCCAGAAGTTCCGCGGCGACTACCTGGCCCTCATGGAGGCCGGGGACTTCGCCATGGCCGGCGCGCGCTGACGCGCGTACCGGAACGCATCCGAGAAAGACGGCCATGGCCGACGAAACGACTGCCGCGGTAGAGACCGCCACCGTCACCATCGACGGGATGGCGCTGAGCGTGCCCAAGGGAACGCGCCTGCTGGACGCCTGCGCCCAGGCCGGCGTGGACGTTCCCCACTACTGCTACCACCCGGGGATGAGCGCCCCCGCCCAGTGCCGCATGTGCCTGGTGGAGGTGGAAAAGAGCCCCAAGCTGGTGCCCGCCTGCGTGGGCACGGTGACCGACGGCATGGTGGTGAACACCGGGAGCGAGGCCGCGCTCAAGGCCCGCGAGGGCGTGCTTGAGTTCTACCTGGTGAACCACCCGCTGGACTGCCCCGTCTGCGACCAGAGCGGCGAGTGCAAGCTCCAGGACTACGTGGCGGCCGAGGGGCCGGCCATGGGGCGCACCAAGGAGCCCAAGCGGGTGCTGGGCCGCGACGACTTTGGCGGCGACGTGCTGTTCTACGCCGACCGCTGCGTGATGTGCACCCGGTGCGTGCGCTTCATGCGCGAGGTCGCGCAGGACGAGCGGCTGACGGTGGTGCAGCGCGGCCACCGCGCGGTGATCGACACCTTCTTCGACGAGGGGCTCACGGGAAGCCTGTGGGCCGACAACATCGTCGACATCTGCCCGGTGGGCGCGCTGGTCAGCAAGGACTTTCTGCACAAGGCGCGCGCCTGGGACCTGGACCGCACGCCGTCGGTCTGCCCCAACTGCACGCAGGGGTGCAACATCCGGCTGGAGACGCGCGACAACCAGGTGATGCGCATCAAGCCGCGCCCCAACCCCGAGGTGAACTCGCACTGGATGTGCGACTTCGGGCGGCTGAACTACCAGTGGATCAACCGGGTGGACCGTGTCGAGGCGCCGCTGGTGCGCGACGCCGGCGGCCGCCACGTGCCCATGTCGTGGAGCGACGCGCTGCTTCGGCTGGCGGACGCGCTGCGCGGCCATTCGGGTGGCGCGCACGCGGTGGTCAGCCCCTTCGCGGCGAACGAGGACATCGGCGCGCTGCGGCGGGTGATGGAGGCGATCGGCGGCGGCGGCGGCGTGTTCCGCTGCGAGCAGGGGGAGCAGGTGGTGCTTCCCGGCTTCCCCGACCTGGCGCTGCGGACGGACCGCGCGGCCAACGTCGCCGGTGCGGAATTGTTCGGCTTCGCCCGCACGGGCGGGGCGGACGGCAAGGGCGGGCTTGAGGCGGCGGCGGCGCACACGGGCGTCCTCTTTGTCCTGGGCGACGAGCTGGCCGACGCGCCGGCGGACTTTGGCGCCAACGCGTCGCTGTTCGTCTACGTGGGGCAGCAGCTGAGCCCCGCGGCGCGCAACGCCCACTTTGTCCTGCCGTCGACCACGTTCGCGGAGATGGAAGGGACGTTCACCAACGTGCAGCGCCGCGTGCAGCGCTTCTGGCCGGCGCTGCGGGCGCCGGGGATGTCGCGCCCGGCGTGGCAGATCCTGGGCGTGCTGCTGGCCGGAATCGGCGACGCGGGCGCGCCGGGGACGGCGGCCGACGCCTTCATGGGGCTGGCGGCGGTGCGGCCGGAGTTTGGCCTGCTGTCCTGGGGCGACCTGGGCGCGCAGGGCGCCGCGCTCCCCGAAGCGGTGGGGCAGGCGGGGGACTGAGGGACGGAAGTGCGAGAGTGCGAAAGTAACGGCACGGCACGGCGCTTTCGCGGACGGATAGAGGAGCCAGGAACTACGAGCGTGGCGCGAGCCGCGCTTTCCATCCACGCGGGCCAAACGGACCGGGCGCGAGATGCAAGCAGGAGATGCGGTAGGAAACCTGAGGGAGCTGTCGGCGAACGCCTACCTGTGGACGTCCGTCGTAAAGCTGCTGATCGTCTTCGTGGCGGTGCTGGTGATCGTGGCCATGCTCACGCTGCTGGAGCGCAAGATCAGCGCGTGGATGCAGGACCGCATCGGCCCCAACCGCGTGGGCCCCGGCGGTCTGCTGCAGCCCGCGGCCGACGGGCTCAAGAACATCCTCAAGGAAGAAAGCAACCCGGGCGAGGCGCACGCGGTGTTCTTTACCCTGGCGCCCATGCTGTCCATCATCCCGGCGATGGTGACGTTCGCGGTGATCCCGTTCGCGGCGCCGCTCCCCACGCCGTGGGGGGTGATGCCCATGATGATCGCCGACCTGCCGGTGGGGATCCTGTTCCTGATGGCGTTCAGCTCGCTGGGCGTGTACGGCATCGTGATGGCGGGGTGGGCCAGCAGCAACAAGTACGCGCTGCTGGGCGGGCTGCGGGCCGGCGCGCAGATGATCAGCTACGAGATCTCGCTGGGCCTGTCGCTGATGTCCATCTTTTTCCTGGTGGGCAACGTGGGGCTGGACGAGGTGGTGTACACGCAGCAGAAGATGAACCTGTGGTTCGCGCTGCCGCTTTCGGCCTCGTTCTTCTTCTTCTGGATCAGCGCGTTCGCCGAGACCAACCGCCTGCCGTTCGACCTGCCCGAGGCGGAGAGCGAGCTGGTGACCGGGTACCACACCGAGTACAGCGCGATGAAGTTCAGCATGTTCTTTATCGCCGAGTACTCGCACGTGCTCACGCAGAGCATGCTGCTGGCCACGCTGTTCCTGGGCGGCTGGGACATTCCGGGGCTGGGCCGCGACGACATGCTGGGCTTTGTGGACGGCACCTGGGTGGGCACGCAGCCGGCGGTGTGGGTGACCCTGCTCACGCTGGTGGCGTTCGGGCTCAAGACCTTCTTCTTCATCATGGTCTTCATGCTGGTGCGCTGGACCGTGCCCCGGTTCCGCTACGACCAGGTGATGGACCTGGGTTGGAAGATCATGCTCCCCGTGGCCCTGGGGGTGGTGGTGGTGACGGCGGCCACGGTGCTGGCGCTGGACTCGATGGGCGCCCCGTTCGTGGAGATTCGCCCCAACGGCAGCCGAGGCTACTTTACCCTGGCGGGCGGCCTGGTGCTTACGGCGGTGAACGGGGTGATGCTGTTCGTGGTGCTGTGGCTGATGGACAAGGGCAACACGCTCGAAGGCACCGGCTCGATGGAAGACAAGCGCACGGTCGCCCGTGAGCGCGCCCGCAAGCGCGCCGAGGCCATGCGCGTCGCGCTGACCACCCCGCGCGCGGGGGCAAGGTAAGGATCATGGCGGCCAACGTCGTAGTGATGAAGCGCCCGGTACGGAAGTCCTCGTACATCCGGGCCACGCTCAAGGGGATGGCGCTCACCTTCCGGCACATGGCGAAAAGCGCCGGTGACCGCAGCGACGTCACCATCCAGTACCCCGAGCAGAAAAAGCAGCTGAGCCCGCGCTGGCGGGGCACGCACGTAATGGAGACGCACGACGACGGACGTCCCAAGTGCGTGGCCTGCGGCCTGTGCCCCACCATCTGTCCGGCCAACTGCATCAAGCTGGTGCCGGGCGAGGACGACCAGGGGAACCGCTACCCCATCGTCTACGAGATCGACGAGTTCCGCTGCATCTTCTGCGGGATGTGCCAGGAAGTGTGCCCGGTCGAGGCGATCCACGTGGGCAACCACTACGAGAACGCCGAGTACACGCGCAACAACTTCGTGTACGACCTGGACCGGCTGATGAAGCAGACGCACGCCAGCACGCTGCTGTGGGACCCGGCGGATCCGGCGGGGGAGTAGGTGAACGGGTGGCGGGGTGAACGGGTGTGGTGGTGTGATGGTGTGATGGTGTGATGGTGTGATGGTGTGATGGTGTGGCGAGACTGACCTCGTCCGGGCGACATACTGTCATTTCGAGGAAGCGCCGCGCCGGACCCGGCGGACTCGCATCTCACCCGGTGCGCGACTGAGGAATCTGCTCTCGGTCTGCTGCTGGCTGGCTGAGACACCGAAGGGCCGCGGCAACGTTGTCCGCGAAGGCGGACAGCGTGAGGTTGTTGCCGCGATTTCAATCGCTCTCGCGAGCCTGGCGGCTCCGGAGTGATGCACGACGGAGGAAGCAGTGCCTGCGGGGGAGTCTGTGCCACCGTAAGGACTTCGTGTTTTCGGCGCCGGACCAACGGCGCCCGGCGGGCCGGCTGCAAGGCCCCAAACGACGATCGAACCGCGATCGAATGGTAACCCAGGTCCTGTTCTTCATCTTCGCGGCGTGCGCCGGCGGCAGCGCGCTGGCCATGATCACGCGCAAGAGCCCGGTGGCCAGCGCCATGTGGCTCATCGGCACCTTCTTTTCGCTGGCCGCCATCTACACCCTGCTGGGTGCCTTCTTCATCGGCATCATCCAGATCCTGGTGTACGCGGGCGCCATCATGGTGCTGTTCCTGTTCGTCATCATGCTGCTCAACCTGGGCAACGACCTGGAGGCCGACATCCGCGGCACGGGGTGGAAGGTGATGGCGGGCGGCGGCGGGCTGGTGATGCTGGCGCTGCTGGCGCGCGTGTTCGCCGGCGACATGCCCATGCCGCTGGGGAATGAGGCGGGCGCCGCGGCGCTGGCCGCCAACCAGGCGCAGAACGGCACGGTGGGCATTATCGCCATGCCGCTGTACCAGGAGTTCGTGGTGCCGCTGCAGGCCACCGCCATCCTGCTGCTGATCGCGGTGGTGGGCGCCGTGATGCTGGCCAAGAGAAAGGTGTAAGGGGCCATGGAAAGCGTGCCGCTTCAGTACACGCTGGGCCTGAGCGCCCTGCTGTTCAGCATCGGCGTGGCGGGGGTCATCGTCCGCCGCAACGCCATCATCCTGTTCATGTGCATCGAGCTCATGCTCAACGCCGTGAACCTGGCGTTCGTGGCCCTTAGCCCCAGCGCCGGGGTGAACGGCCAGGTGTTCGTGTTCTTCGTGATCGCCGTCGCCGCCGCCGAGGCCGCGGTGGGGCTGGCCATCATCATCGCGGTCTTCCGGCACAGCGAGTCGGTGGACGTAAAGAACTTCAGCCTGCTCAGGTGGTAGGGGTGATGCTCCTCCTTCAAGCCGCCGAACACGGGGCCCCGGCCGCCGCGCACGGTGCGGCCGCGGCCTCGCACGGCGCCGCCGAAGCGGCCGCCCACGGCGCCGCCTTTCACCCGGTGATGCCCTGGCTGATCCTGGGCCTGCCGCTGCTCGGCTTTCTGATCAACGGCCTGGCCGCCCTGCTGGCCGCGCGCCGCGCGCTGCCCAAGGTGCCGCCGGTGGGCGATCCGTACTGGGACACGCACGGGCACGACGCGCACGCCGTTCACGCCGCCCCGGCCCTGGCGCACGCCCACGCGGGCGCGCCCAGCGAGCAGGAAGGCCTGGACGTCGGCGTCCGCCCCAATCCCGTGGACGCCGCCGCGGCCGACCACGCCCACGACGCGCATCACCACGGCTCGCACAACGCGCACGCCCACGACGCGCACGGGCACGACGCCCATGGCCATGACGCGCACGACGCGCACGACCATCCGTCGGGGCCCAAGCCGTGGACGCACACGCTGCCGTCGCTGGTGGCGCCGGGCGCCATCCTGGGCGCGTTCATCATCGCGGTGATGAACTGGCTGGCCATGCGGGGGACGGGGAGCTTCCCCGTGTCGCGCGGGTGGAGCTGGATGCCCGCGGGCGAGCTGCAGGTGGACTTCAGCCTGCTGCTGGACCCGCTGTCGATGGTGATGACGCTCATCATCACCGGCGTGGGCTTCCTGATCCACATCTTCTCCATCGGCTACATGAAGGAGGATCCCGGGTACCCGCGCTTCATGGCGTACCTGAACCTCTTCGTGTTCTTCATGCTCATCCTGGTCCTGGGCGCTTCCTATCCCGTGATGTTCGTGGGCTGGGAGGGCGTGGGCCTGTGCAGCTATCTGCTGATCGGTTTCTGGTTCAAGGAAAAGGCGAACGCCGACGCGGGGAAGAAGGCGTTCATCGTCAACCGCATCGGCGACTTCGGGTTCCTGATCGCCATGTTCCTGCTGTTCACCCACGCCGGCACGCTGGACTTTGGCGGCGTGACGGAGTGGGCCGTGGCGGAGGGCACCAGCCCGTACGGCGGCCTGTTTGGCGGGGCGGTGGTCACGGCGATCTGCCTGTTCTTCTTTCTGGGCGCGGCCGGCAAGAGCGCGCAGCTGCCGCTGTACGTCTGGCTGCCGGACGCCATGGCCGGCCCCACGCCGGTTTCCGCGCTGATCCACGCGGCGACGATGGTTACGGCGGGCGTCTACCTGGTCGTCCGCTCGTCGGTGCTTTTCGCCATGGCGCCGGTGGCGTCGCTGGTGGTCGCCATCGTGGGAACGCTGACGGCGTTGTTCGCGGCCAGCATCGGCCTGAAGCAGTGGGACATCAAGAAGGTGCTGGCCTACAGCACCGTGTCGCAGCTGGGCTTCATGTTCGCGGCGGTGGGGATGGGCGCGTACGCGGCGGGCGTCTTTCACCTGATGACGCACGCCTTCTTCAAGGCCTGCCTGTTCCTGGGCTCGGGCGCGGTGATCCATTCCATGCACCACGCCTTCCACGCCACGCACAACACCGCCGACGCGCAGGACATGCGCAACATGGGCGGGCTGCGCAAGCCGCTGTTCTGGACCTTTGTCACCATGGCGGTGGCCACGCTGGCCATCGCGGGCGTGCCGCCGTTCGCCGGGTTCTTTTCCAAGGACGAGATCATCGGCGCGGCGTGGCTGGGGATGGAGGGGCACAACCCGCTGGCGCAGGGGCTGGCCAGCGTGGGGATCGACCCGTGGTTCTGGATGCTGGCCATCGGCGTGATCCTTACGCTGACGGCGTTCATGACGGCCTTTTACATGGGCCGCATGATGATCTACACCTTCTTTGGCCAGTTCCGCGGCAGCGAGACGGAGCGCCAGCACCTGCACCAGGGTGACTGGACGCTGACGATGCCGCTGATCGTGCTGGCCGTGCTGTCGACCATCGGCGGCCTGCTGAACGTGGAAAAGGCGGTGTTCGACCACGTGCCGGTGATCGGGCCCCTGTTCAACGCCATCGCCATCGGCGGCGACGCGGCGCTGCACCACTGGCTGCACCCGGTGATCTCGGGCGCCGAAGAGGTGATGCGCAACAACGTGGCCGAGGCCGGCGAGGCCACGCACGCGGCGTGGCCCATCTTCCTGGCCATCGTGATCGGCCTGGGCGGCCTGGCGCTGGCACACCTGCGGGTGTCGCCGCGCAACAAGCGGCTGCGCACCGCCGACCAGGAGCCGGCGTACCGCGGCACCCTGCAGAAGTGGCTGTACAACAAGTGGTTCGTGGACGAGCTGTACGACCTGTTCGTGGTGCGCACGGTGAACGTGGCGTCGCGGGCGCAGTGGGGCTTTGACCGGATCATCGACGGCACGGTCGACTTCTTTGGCCGCATGGCGCAGGCGCTGGGGCTGTGGACCGGCCGGGCGCAGACGGGACAGCTGAACACCTACGCCTTCCTGCTGGTGGTGGGCGCGCTGGTGGTGCTGGGCAGCTTCGTGGCCTTCTGACCGCACAACGCAAATGCAGAGCTTCTATCAGAGCCACGGCATCCTTACGCTGCTGATCGTCCTTCCCCTGCTGGGCGCCGTGGCGGCGTACCTGTCGGGCGAGCGCAACGCCAAGCACGTGGCGCTGTGGGTGGGCGTGGCGGAGTTCGTGATCTCCATCCCCCTGTTCGTGTTCTTCGACCCGCGGGCCACCTGCAGCGTGGGGCTGCGGGGGGGCACGTCGGTGCCCATGAGCAACTGCGTGAGTGTGTCGTGGTTCCCCGACTGGGGGATCCGCTACCAGCTGGCGATGGACGGCATCAGCCTGTTCATGGTGCTGCTGACCACGCTGCTGCTGCCGCTGATGGTGCTGGGCTCGTGGACGTACATCCGCGAGCGCGAGCGCGGCTTCTACGCCAGCCTGCTGGCGCTTACCAGCGGCGTGGTGGGCGTGTTCGTGGCCGTGGACATGTTCCTGTTCTACGTGTTCTGGGAGATGATGCTGATCCCCATGTACTTCCTGATCGGCCTGTGGGGCGGCAAGGAACGGGTGTACGCGGCGGTCAAGTTCTTCCTGTACACGGCCGTGGGCTCGCTGCTCATGCTGGTGGCCATCCTGTACCTGTGGTACAAGGCCCAGGCGGGCGGGCCGGTGGCGATGGGCGGCGCGGCCACCTTCAGCTACTTCGACTTCCTGCAGCTGCAGCTTACGGGGCGCGAGCAGTTCTTCCTGTTCCTGGCCTTTGCGCTGGCGTTCGCGGTGAAGGTGCCCATGTTCCCGTTCCACACCTGGCTGCCGCACGCGCACGTGCAGGCGCCCACGGCGGGTTCGGTGATCCTGGCGGGCGTGCTGCTCAAGATGGGCACCTACGGCTTCATCCGCTTTGCCCTGCCGCTGTTCCCCAACGCGGCCAGCGACAGCCGCACGGTCACCTGGGCCATGGTGCTGGGGATCATCGGCATCCTGTACGCGGCCATGGTGGCGGCGGTGCAGCCGAATGCAAAGAAGCTGGTGGCGTACACCTCGGTGGCGCACCTGGGCTTCGTGATCCTGGGCATCTTCGCCTTCAACCTGGTGGGGCTGCAGGGCGCGCTGCTGGTGATGATCGGCCACGGCCTGTCCACGCCCATGCTGTTCTTTCTGCTGGGCATGCTGTACGAGCGGCGCCACAGCTACGAGATCGACGACTTTGGCGGGCTGGCGGCGTCGATCCCCGTCTTTGCCACGCTGCTGGTGTTCGCGGCCATGGCCAGCATCGGGCTGCCGGGGACGGCGGGGTTCGCCTCGGAGTTCCTGGTGCTGGTAGGGGCCTTTCTGTCCCGTCCGTGGATGGCGCTGGTGGCCGCGCTGGGGGTGATCTTTGCCGCGTACTACATGCTGCCCATGGTGCAGCGGATGCTCTTCAACCCGCTGTCGCGGGCGGAGAACCGCGGCATCCCCGACCTGAACGCGCGTGAGATCGGCCTGCTGGCCCCGCTGGTGATCCTCATCATCCTGCTGGGCTTTTACCCCAAGCCGGTGCTGGACCGCATGGAGCCGGCGGCGGCGCGCGTGCTGGAGCTGAGCCGGACGTCGCGCCTGGCCCCCGAGTTTGGCCCCGGCGGCCCGGTGGCCGCCGCGTCCGACAACCGATAAGGACCCCCGACCGATGGATCGTACGCTGGAGCTGGTAAGCAGCCAGGGCGACTACCTCTGGGCGCTGCTTCCCGAGATCGTCCTTACCCTGGGCGCCATGGCGGTGCTGCTGGGCGACGTGCTGCAGAAGGGAAGCGCGTCGCGCCCCTCGGCCCGCTGGGTGCCCTGGGCGTCCATCGTGGTGCTGGTGGCCACGTTCATCGCCAACCTTCCGCTGGTGGCGATGACGATGGGGGCGGATCCGCTGCGCGACGTGGAGAACGGGATGGTGGCGGTGGACGCGTTCCGCGGCCTGACCAACTGCCTGTTCCTGCTGTCGGGGGTGATGACCATCCTCATCTCCATCGGCTACCTGGACCGCCGGGGGATCAACCGCGGCGAGTTCTACGCGCTGGTGCTGTTCGCGGTGCTGGGGATGATGCTGATGGCCGGCGCCAGCGACCTGATGATGATCTTCATCGGGCTGGAGGTGATGTCGGTGGCCATCTACGTGCTGGTGGGCTTCGACCGGCTGGACCCGCGCAGCACGGAAGGCGCGCTCAAGTACTTTCTGCTGGGTGCCTTCAGCAGCGCGTTCTTTCTGTACGGCATCGCGCTGGTGTTCGGCGCCACGGGCACCACCAACATCCGCACCTTCTTTCCGCTCCTGCTTTCCGGCGAGCGGCACGACACCATGCTGCTGGCCGGCATGGCGCTGGTGCTGATCGGGTTCGGCTTCAAGGTGGCGGCCATCCCCTTCCACATGTGGACGCCCGACGCGTACGAGGGCGCGCCCACGCCGGTGACGGCGCTGATGGCGACGGGCGTAAAGGCGGCGGCGTTCGCCTCGCTGATCCGCGTGTTCCTGGTGGGCTTTGGCGGCAACTTTGGCGACTGGGCGCGGCCGGTGTACCTGCTGGCGGCCATCACCATGGTGGCGGGGAACCTGCTGGCGCTTACGCAGGGCTCGCTCAAGCGCATGCTGGCGTACTCGTCCATCGCGCACGCCGGCTACCTGCTGGCGGCGGTGCTGGCGGGGTTCACGGGCGGCACCTCGGCGTTCCTGTTCTACCTCCTCATCTACACGCTGATGACGGCGGGCGCGTTCGGCATCGTGATCGCCAACGCGCGGGGAGCGGAGGAGCGGGTCACGCTCGAGGACTACGCCGGGCTCGCTTCGCAAAAGCCGTGGCTGGCGGGGATGCTTTCCATCTTCCTGCTGTCGCTGGCGGGCTTTCCGCTTACGGCGGGGTTCCTGGGCAAGCTGTACATCCTGCGGGCCCTGGTGCGGATGAACGTGCCGTCGCTGGCGGTGGTGCTGGTGCTGGCCTCGCTGGTGTCGTACTTCTACTACCTGCGGGTGATCGTGGTGATGTACATGCGCCCGGCCCGCGGCCCCGACGAGCACGCCGAGGCGCGGCTTTCGCGCCCGGCGTTCGCGGGGGTGGCCACGGCGGCGGTGCTGGTGGTGCTGCTGTTCTTTGTCAGCGGCATGAAGTTTGGGCGCGACCGCGACCCCAGCGAGGCCGGGGACACGCGGTGGAGCGTGATCGGCCTGGCCGAGCGGGGCGAGCGGTCGCTGTTCGCCTGGGCGCAGCAGGGGCTGGTTCAGCCGCAAGGGCAGGCCGCCGAGGTGCAGGCGCAGCGCTGACGGCGGGCGCTGGCGGGGGGTAGATGGACGGAAGGACGGCCCGGCGCGCTCGCCGGGCTTTTCCGTTTGCACGAGGATTGCACGATGGCTTCAATGGACGGCGGAACGGACGAAAGGGTGACGGGGATGGCGGACCACGACGAGGGGCCGAGGGACGAGGAAAAGGGCAAGAAGCCGCTGGTGACGCCGCGTCGCGCCGCCGCCGGCCTGGGCGCGGCCGCGGCCGCCGCATACGCCATGTACGTGTTTGGCGCGCGGCGCGCGCGGCGGCGTCCGGTGACGGAGCTGCCCAACGCGCTGGGGCTTCCCATCCAGTACCAGAAGTGGGGCGACGTCCACTACGCCTACTACGTGCGCGAGGGCACGGGACGGCCGGTGGTGTTCCTGCACTCCATCAACGCCGTGGCCAGCGCGCACGAGATGCGGCCGCTGGTGCGCGCCTTTCGCAAGCACTCGGAGCGGCCGATCTACGCCCTGGAGTGGATCGGGTTTGGCCACAGCGACCGGCCGGAGCTGGCGTACGATCCGGGGCTGATGGAAGACCAGCTGCAGCACTTTCTGGAGCGCGTGGTGCGCCCCGCCGGTGGCGCCGACGTGATCGGCCTGTCGCTGGGCGCGGCGTACGCGGCCGAGGTGGCGCGGCGGCGGCCGGACCTGGTGCACGCGCTGGCGGCCATCGAGCCCACGGGGCTGGGCAAGGACCCGCCCGCCATCCCCCGCATCTGGTCGCGGCTGCTGTTCACGCTTCCCGGCGTGCAGCGCGCCTTTTACGACCGGCTTACGACGCCCGAGGCGCTGTACCGGTTCGCGGAGGAGAACCTGTTCACCCCGGAGTTCGGGGTGCCCGAGGAGTTTGTGGAGTTCGGGGCGGAGACGTCGCGGATGGACGGCGCGGCGTTCCCGCTTGACGATTTTCTGAGCGGCCGCATGTTCCCGCGCGACGCGGGCGACACCTTCCGCCGCCTGCGGCAGCCGGTGCTGGTGGTGCACGGCACGGTGGAAAGCCGCCGCCAGGAAAGCTACGACCGCCTGCCTGAGCTGGACGGCCGCCTCAACGTGCAGGTGGTGGGGCTCCCCACCGGCGGGCTGCCCCACTGGGAGCGCGCCGCCGAGGTGTGGGAGCGCGTCCGCGACTTTCTGGAGGGCGACGGGCCACGCGCCTGACGCCCGCTCGCCCGAGATCTCGATCTTTTTTCCTGGCTCACACAGTTCGGAGTGCAACCATGCCGAAGCCGATCCTGCGCCGTTTGTTGCCCGTGTTTCTGCCGGCCGCCTGCCTGGTGCTGGCGGCGTGTCCGGGGCGTGGCGGCGGCGGTGAGCGCGGGGCCGTGAAGATGGATACGGCCAACACGCAGTGGGAGGACGGGATGTCGGCGCAGCAGGTGGAAACTGAGGCCAAGGCGCTCTCGCCCGAGGAAGCGGCGCGCATGGGGATCATCGTGGACACCACGATCCACCTGGAGCAGCTGGACTCGCGCGACACGGCGTCCGGCGGCGGCGCGGCGCCCACTCCGGCCCCGGCCACGAGCGGCGCCACCGCACCGGACAGCGTGCCCTCCGCCACCGCCGCTCCGCCCGCCGGCGCGCAGCCGCAGAAGGCGCCGTAGGCCCTCACCCGCTCGCCTAGGCTCGCACCCTCTCCCGCAAGCGGGAGAGGGTGTAAACGTCTCAACGACTCGCGGTGTGTTTCCTCGGCTCCATCCTCTCCGCAGCCCCCCGGCGTGTGATCCTGAGGCCCGGGCAACACCGAAGTCTGTTCTCGCGCAGCAGGTCGGCAGGGTCGAAGGATCTACGTGCCGCGTGCTCGAACCGGGACGCGGCAGCCCACCTCGCCCCTGCGGCAACGGCGTAGCCGGACAAAGCCTGTTCGGGTGATGCGCGGCGTGGTCTGCCCACCCGCGACACAACCGCGGATCCGCTGGCTGACGCGCGTCCGCCCTCCAAGAGCGAATGAAATTCGCCGCTGGAAAGGCGCGAAGTCCGCCTGCGCGGACTGTGGCCGCGAGTGCGTAGGCGCGACTCAAAGCCACGAGAACTCCAACGGTAGATTTCTCAGTCGCGCGCCGGGGTCGAGGCATCGGCGGGTGCGGCGCGGCGCTCCTTCGAAATGACAGTTCTTCGCGTGGGGCGGGATCACCGATGCACACCGCCACACCATCACACCATCACACCATCACACCATCACACCATCACACCATCACACCATCACACCATTTCTCTCGCACTCCCGCACTCCCCCCAAACGCGATCGCCGCCGGAGAGTCCGTCTCTCCCGCGGCGATCATGGTTACGAATGCTCCCGCCGGGGCGGGGGGTGCGGCTCAGGCCGCCACGCTCAGGCGACCTCCGCGGGGGCCATCACGCCCAGCACGCGCTCCATGGCCATGGTGTGGCTGCAGGTGTGGTGGTGCTTGAAGTAATCGCAGTCGCAATGCCAGTGGCCTTCCTGAAACCCCACGTTGTGGTTGCCGTTGCGCCCGTCGAACTCCACTTCCAGCTTCTGGAAGTGAATGCGCTCCGGTTCCGAGGCGTAGTCCTTGGCCTTCTGGATCTTGTTGATCATCCCGGAATCGAGCATGTCACCCTCCTGCGAAGACGGGAAACGAAAAACGCCCGTGCAGCATGCGTGCTGCAAGGGCGTTCCGAATGCGGAGCGTCGCGGGCGGGGTCCCGAACGAGGTTACAAATCTTCAAGAGCCCAACCTCCTTTCCAGACCGCCGGGCACGGAGCAGTCCGCCTGTCGGACTGCCCGTTTGCGCGGCTCCACGTTCGGAAGCTATGCGTGGTGAACGGGTCGCGCAACACCCTTGTCGCGGGCGCGTCACCGGTTCGCATCGCACGCAAGATCGATGCTCTCCGGGAAGTGGTGGATCGCCATCGAGCAGGTGGGGGAAGATCCTGTATCCCATTGCCGGAACGAGTTTTGCGCCGTGTGGCGGCTTGGGGACGGGATGAGGAAATTGCTCGCAGGCACCTGATCAGGAGAGGGACGATGTCCGACCTCAAGACCACGCACCAGCACCCCGGCGGCGTCACCAGCGGCGACACGCCCGAGGGCACGCAGGGCGAGAACAACTCGGGCGCGGAGTTTGGCGCCAGCGACCGCGCCACCCGCGGCACCGACCGCGACCTGGACACCAGCGGCGAATCCAAAAACCAGGGCCACGGCCACCCGCGCGAGGAGCGGGGAGACAGCTAGGTCCACCCGCGGCCGGCGTTCGGCGACCTGACGCCATCGGTGGAGGCCGTGGCCTGATAATGAAACTGCAGAAGCCCCGTTCCGGTGCCGCTCACGCGTCGCCGAACGGGGCTTCTCCCTTGCCTGTTTCTCCCGCTTCGCATCGCCGATTTCAGCCTCGTGCGCACCTCGTGCGAATCGTATCAAACCGCATAAATACCGAAACCGAATGGGTGTTGAGGTGTATCATCGCTGGCGGAAAACGGTGCACATCCTTGATCGGGAGCGGCGACGATGGCGATGATCGAGATCGACGTGGAGGCGGCGGGTGGCGTGGAGGCGGGACGGCTGGAACGGTGCCTGGGGCTTGAGGTGGAGTGCATCGCCCCCGGCCAGTACCTGGTCACCGGTGGCGACGAACCGCACTGGGTGGACCTGCGCGAGCGCCTGCTCACCCGGTGCGATTGCGGGGACCACCTGTGGCGCGAACGGATCTGCAAACACATTCTCGCGGCGATGCTGCGCGAGGGTGACGAGCGCGTGATCCGCGAAGTGGGCGGGCTGGTGAATACGCTCCGTGATCTGCTGGCCCGTAACGATCCGCCAAAGCGCCGGCGCAAGCGGAAGGGCGAGGAGTCCGCTGCTGCGGCGCTGGATACGGCAGGGGCATCTGGCGGCTGACGTTTTCAACGTCATGGCGCTTTCCCGCCGTGCCGGGAACGTACCAGGCCAAGGCCCACGCACCGGCCGAGCCCGCCACGGCGGAAGTCCGATCATCCACCGTCACCGGTGCTCCGTCACGCCCACCTGGCGGCAGTACGCGAGCACCGGGCAGATGCTGCACTTCGGCAGGCGGCCCGTGCACACGTGCTTGCCGAAGGGGACCAGCAGCCGGTTGATCTCCACCCAGTAGCGCTTCGGAAGCACCTCCATCAGCGCGGCCATCGTCGCCTCGGGCGTGGGCGCGGCCACGTAGCCCCAGCGGTTGGTGACGCGGTGCACGTGGATGTCCACGCCGATCCGTGCCTCATCGCACGCCACGCCCATCACCAGGTTGGTGCACTTGGGGCCGACGCCGCGAAAGGAGAGCATCAGCGCCTCGTCGCATCCCAGCTCGCCGCCGTGCTCCGCCACCAGCCGCTCCGCGATCTCGTGGATCTGCCCCGCTTTGCCGTAGTGAAAGGCGCAGGTGCGGATGAGCGCGTCGATCTCGTCCACGCTCATCCGCGCGACCCCGGCGGGCGTGGAGGCGTGCGCGAAAAGGTTGATGGCGGTGGGGAGCATCACCTCGTCCGTGGTGCGGATGGAGATGATGCACGCCACCAGTTGCTGGAACGGCGTGCGGAAGCCGCGGTCCGCCAGCTCGAACATCGCCGCCTTGGGAAACGGCTCCACCGCCTTGCGGATGCGCCGGATGACGGCATTAATGTCGAACGGGAGCTTGTCGTCAGGCACGTATGGCCGGGGCCGAAGTGCGCGGAGTGAACTGCGTCGGGACAGGTTACGGTGGTAGTGGGGCGAGGGACAAGAGGATCGAGCCGCTACGACCGGACCTGTCCGGGAGCGAGTAAGCTCGCCGCAACAAAAGCGGAAGCCCCGCAAACTGCGCGGGGCTTCGCGTGGTCAGGGGTCGGAGCGCCGGTAGGCGCCCTCTATTCCCTATTCCCTGTTCCCTATTCCCTGGCCCTCAGTCCGGCCGGGTGCCGCCGACGGCGGGATCGCCCTTGCTCTCGCCGCCGCGCTCGTGGATGACGGCGTTGCCGCTGTCGGGGCGCTGCTCGCTGGGCGAGTTGACGATGCGCTGCCGGTCCTCGGGAACACCGGCCACCTTTTGGCCGTGGCCGCCGGGGCGCTTGTCGTCTTCTTCCATCCCGGGCGCGGAAAAGGCGGGTCCGCCGTTCGGCCCGTCTTCAAAGCCGCCTTCGGCGAACATCTGCTCGCCGAGCGGGTCGTCGTTCTCGATCTCTTCCGGGTCGAACGCCGGATCCTGGTTACGCTTGGGCATGTGCAACTTCCCTTCGGGTTGTGAGTAGGTGCTGCGAAATCATCGCCGCGGCAGCCGCGGCCGGATGGTGTGCTCCACGTCGTAGCCGCGCTGGCGCGCCCACTCGCGCAGGGCGCGGTCGCCGCCGCGGCCGTACAGCGGGCTCTGGCGGGGCGGTACGCCGCGTTGCTGGGCGTCGTACCCGCGCGGCGGTCCGAAATCGCGCTCGTAGCCGGGGCGCCGGTAGTCACCGCCGTATCCACGGGCGGTGTTGCCGCGGTAGTACTCGTGGTCGTAGCGCTGGTAGTCCGCCTCCAGCCCGTACGACCATTGGCGCGGCGTGTCCTGGTAGGGAACGAGGCCCATGAGCGGGTCCCATCCCGCCCAGCGCATCATGGGATCCCAGCCCAATGGCGTGAACGCCCCCGGTCCGCGGCCCATCATCCCCGGCTCGCGACCGTACGCCACGTCCTCGTTCCAGCCGCGGTCGTATCCACCGCGCATCCCCGCGTCGTAGCGTCCTCCGCGGCCAGGCGCCTCGCGGCGCGCGCCGTACTCGCGTCCGTAGCCGCGGCCCTCCATCCACCCGCGGTCGTAGCGGTTGCCTGCCATGGCCTCCTCCTTTCGGCATCGCGTTCCAGACCCTCCGTAGCAAGCTCCGTGCGTGCGCGGGGGGTACGACGGTTGCACAGACGTTTGCCACGGCCACTCTTCAGGCCGCGGCGGGTGGTGCAACGGAGGTCGGTGGCCGTGACGATCACAACGGTGGTGACGATGGCGATAACGATGGCGGTGCTGCTGGGCGCAAGCTGGCTGGCGGCGAACTACCTGTGGAGCCTGCCCTACGCGCCGGAGTGCCCCACCTGTAAACGCATGACCTCCCAAACCACGCGCACCAGCCACGTAGACCGCCTGCTCGCGCGCGCATCCTCCGTGAGCGTTCGCCACTGCCTCCGCTGCGGCTGGTCCGGCCGGATGCGGTGGCGCCTGGCGGCGGAGCGGGTAACGCGGAAGTAGGGCTGCGCGACCCTTGGGCCCTCTCCCCCGACCGGCCTTTCGCTCGTTCCTTGCGACGGCGGTCGACCCCTCCCCCAACTTCGGGGGAGGGGTTGTTTGCGCGTACGGCTGTCGTTGTGGCGAATCCCGAAATTGCGAGGGGAGAGGGCGTTGGCGCGTACGGACGTCGAGGTAGCGACTGTTATGGGGATGGTCCGGGCGCGCGCTTCGAGACAGAGTGGGTTGGGCGGGAGGGTGTGAGGGCTGCGCGACCCGCGGGCCCTCACCCCCGACCGGCCGTTTGCTCGTTCCTCGCAACGGCGGTCGACCCCTCCCCCAACTTCGGGGGAGGGGTTGTTTGCGCGCACGGCTGTCGTCGTGGCGGATCCCCAAATTGCGAGCGGGAGAGGGCGTTGGCGCGTACGGCTTGCGTCGCGGCGAATCCCCAAATATCGCGGGAGAAAGGTCATTCGCGCGCACAGTCGTTGAGGAAACGACCAACCCCTCCCCCGAAGTTGGGGGAGGGGTCGCCGCGAGCCGCGAGGAACGAGCGGCGAAGTCGGCGGGGGAGAGGGCCCCCGAGGGTCGCGCCACACTTACCTTTCACCCGTCACCCGCCACCCGCCACCCGTTCACCCGTTCACCCGTTCACCCGTTCACCCGTTCACCCGTTCACCCCGCCACCCGTTGCCAACTTGCGGCCCGTCGAACCCCGGTCTATGTTCTCCCACCAGCCGAAATCGCCTATTTGCAGCCTTTGGAGCCCGTTGTCCATGAGCAGGAACGCCGCGCTTTCCGATACCGGACAGGCATACGTAGAACGCCGCCGCACGCGCATCTGCGCGGGGCTGCAGCGCCCGGCGACGGTGGTGGCGGCGGACGCGGAGCCCCTGTCGGCCGAGCGGCTGGAGTTCATCCGCCGCGAAGCCGAAGAGCTGTACTGGAACGAGCTTTCCTGGGAAGAGCTGACCGACGAGGAGCTCATCCCCGGCGGCCACCTGACCGAGATGGTGTTCCCCGCCGTCCTTGCCTACATCGAGGGGCTACTGGTGGAACGCGTGCCGGCCGATGCGCTGGCCCCCGCGCGGCCGCATCCGGACGCGGTGGAGGAGATCCTCGTCTTTCTGGGTGAGCGCTTTGCCGAGGCGTCGGCGGAGATCGAGGCCGGCGCCGACTCGCAACAACTGGTGTGGGCGCGCCACATGACGGCGCGGCTGATCGATCTGGCGCTGTACCGGCTGTACGGCCTGACCCCGGCCGAGCAGGAGCGGCTGGAAGCCGCGGCCTGACCGCGGCGCCCCGGTGCGCCTTCCCCGCATCTCCCTCCGTGGCGGCGCCCGCCCGGGCCATCGGTACCTGGCCGGCGCCCCCCTGCTGATCGCCCATCGCGGCGGATCGCTTCTCGCCCCCGAAAATACGCTCTTCGCCTTTCGGCGCGCCCTGGACTGGTGGCGCGCCGACCTGCTGGAGATCGACGTCCATCCCACCCGCGACGGCGACTGTGTGGTCATCCACGATGGCACCGTCGATCGTACGACCGATGGCCTAGGCCCCGTCGCCAGTTTCACCGTCGACGAGCTGCGGCGGCTGGACGCGGGGTATCGCTTCACCCCGGACGGCGGCGCCACGCACCCCTTCCGCGGCCGCGGCATCCATCTCTCCACCCTGCACGAAGTTCTCGAAGCGCTTCCCGACGCGCGGGTGAACGTGGAGGTCAAGGACGGCCGCGCGCAGCAGGCGGTGCGCCGGACCATCCAGGACGCCAGGGCCGAGCACCGCGTGCTGGTGGCCGCGGGGGACAGCCGCAACCGCGCCCTCTTCCACGACTATCCAGGGCCCACCAGCGCCGGCGCGCAGGACCTGTACGCCTTTTACGCGCTGCACCTTACGGGGACCACGCGGATGTACCGTCCGCCGGTGGATGCCTTCCAGATGCCGGAACGCAGCGGCGGGAGGCAGGTGCTCAACCCGAAGTGGGTGGCGCAGGCGCACGCGCACAACGTGGCCATCCACGTCTGGACGGTGGATGAGGAGGCGGACATGCGGCGGCTGCTGGACTGGGGGGTGGACGGCATCATCAGCGACCGGCCGGACCGGCTGGCGCGGGTCCTTCACCAGCGCGTGGGCCGCCCGCTGCCGCCCGGCCCGCCGGCGGACGAGGTGCAGCCGTGGCTGGAACGGTTGTTGCGGCCCTGACGCCGCCTTGCGGGAGGGGTGGATGACGATGTCCGCCGCCCGCTTGTTCCGTTCGGCACACTCCGGCTCAACACTGGGAGGATCGATGGCCCGCTACGACCAGGATCGCGGACGCGCAGGCGCGTGGCCCCCGTACGCCCGTGACTTTGGCCGCGGTCCCGCCCCGCGCGGCGGCCCGTATGGCGGCGACTTTCGCCCGCACACCGGGTTTGGCGGCGGCGGGCCGGAGGTGACGTACGGACGCGGCGCCGAGCCGTACGGCGGCGGCCTTCCGGACGACTTTGACGGCGGCGAATGGGAGACGGGGCCGGTATACGGGCCCGCGCGCTACGGCCTGGGCCCCTACCACCACCGCCTTCGCACCCGCCGCCGCCCGGACGAGGAGGTGCGCAAGGACGTGGAGGACGCGCTGTTCTACGACACCTGGGTGGACGCGGAATCCATCGCGGTGGAGGTAAAGGAGGGCGTGGTGACGCTCAAGGGCGAGCTTCCCGACTACCACGAGGTTCGCTACGCCACCGACGACACCTGGGACGTGGAAGGGGTGCGCGGCGTGCACTGCCAGCTCACGGTGAACCCCGGCAAGCGCCCGCCGGTGGATGGCGTGCCCCGGGGACAGGGCGGCAACAGCCGGTCCGCCTGACCCATTGCTCGCCGCCCACCCGGGCGGCGAGTTTGCTTGGGGATGGGGATGGATTCGATCCGCTGCGACAGGGTGGGTGCGGGATGGTGAGCCGCCCCCCTCCCCAGCCCTCCCCCACAAACTGCGTGGGGGAGGGAGCACGGCGGAGAGCCCATCGCGCGGGATCGAAGTTGATCCCTCTCCCGCGTGCGGGAGAGGGTGCGAGCCTGAGCGAGCGGGTGAGGGCCCCCGCGGGCGCAGTTCGATGCCGCTCGTTCCGCTATCGAAGTTCTCCCCTCTCCGTGAGGAACGAACGGGGAGGGGCCGGGGGAGGGGCACCCCGGCGGGCGCAGTTCGATGCCTTTCGACGAGCGTCGTCGCGCCCCGGCCCGCGCGCACAAACGAACACCGCGCCCCGCGTGTCCATCCATCCACGCGCCGTTGATCCCCCCTCATGCCCCCACGCCCGCAGCGCCCCACCTTCATCGACCGCTTCCGCGGCAGCCTGGACGCGCTGGGGGTGCGAGGGACGGATGCGCACGTGCTGGTGGCGGTGTCGGGGGGATGCGATTCCACCTCGCTGCTCCACCTGCTGCGCTTTGCGGCGGATGACGCGGGATTGCGGGTGGCGGCGGCGCACTTTGACCATGGAATGCGGGCGGGAAGCGAAGGCGACGCGGCGTGGGTGCGCGGCGTCTGCGGCGCGTGGGGCGTGCCGCTGATCGTGGAGCGGGCGGAGACGGCGCCGCGCACGGAGGAGGAGGCGCGCGACGCGCGCTACGCATTCCTCCGCCGCGCGCAGGCGGAGACGAGTGCCACGCACCTGGCTACCGCGCACCACGCGGACGACCAGGCGGAAACCGTGCTCTTTCGCGTCCTGCGGGGCACCGGGCTTTCCGGGCTGGCGGGGATTCCGCCGGCGGGAGAGGGTGGGCTGGTACGGCCGCTGCTGCCGTTCTGGCGCGCGGAGATCGTGCGGTACGCTCGGGCGGCGGGGCTGGCGTGGCGGGAGGATGCCACCAACGCGCGGGTAGACCCGGCGCGAAACCGCATCCGCCTGCGGCTGCTTCCCCAGATCGAGCGGCACCTCGCGCCCGGAGCGCGGCGCAGCCTGGCGCGGCTGGCCGAGCTGGCGCGCGACGACGCGGCGGCGTGGGACGCGGTGCTGGCGCCGTCGCTGGACACGGTGCTGCGCGAGGAAGACGGCGCGCTAGTGCTTGTCCGCGAACGCCTTGCGGATTATGATTGGCGGGTTGCCGCGCGGGTGCTGCGGGTGGCGCTGCGCCGGGTGGGCGCCACCCCCGACCGGGCGGGAACCCGCATGGCGCTTGAGTTTATCAGCCATGCACCCAGCGGCCGGACCTTCACGCTCCCCGGCGGCGTACGCATCACCACCGAGTTTGGCACGGCGCGCCTGGAGCGCGCCGCCGGCCCGGCGCCCCACGCGCCGCCGGACCAATCGCTGGTGATCGGGCGCGCGGAACCGGGTGAAGCGAGCTTCCGCATTGGCGGGGTGGAGTGGACCGCCCGCTGGCGCGTGGAAGGGGAGGTCGGGGTGGACGACGAGCGGACGATGCGCATGGCCATCGACCGCGTGCGCTTTCCGCTCACGCTGCGGGCGCGCCTTCCGGGCGACCGGGTGCGCACCCGCGCGGGCACTCGCCCGCTCAAAAAGCTGCTGGGCGAGGCGCGCGTGCCGCTGCGAGTACGCGGCACGCTCCCCGTGCTGGCGGATGCCGAAGGCACCGTGCTGTGGGTGCCCGGCGTGGCCCGCGCGGAGGGAACCGCCCCCGCGCCGGGAGAGCCGTCCATTACCCTTTCCGTGCATTGATGCCGACCACCGCAGAGACCCTGGCCCGCACCGGCGGGCAGCCCCTCTCGCGCATCCTCTTCAGCGAGGAGCAGATCGCCGCGCGCGTGGCCGAGCTTGGCGAGCAGATCGCCCGCGACATCCCCGAGGGCGAGGACATCCTGGTGCTGGGGCTGCTCAAGGGATCCTTCATCTTTCTCAGCGACCTGGTGCGCGAGATCCGGCGCCCCATCGAGGTCGACTTTCTGATCGCCTCCAGCTACGGCGACGGAACGGAGTCGTCGGGCGAGGTAAAGCTGCTGTACGCCCGGCAGGCCAGCATCGAGGGCAAGCACGTCATCCTGGTGGAAGACATCGTCGACAGCGGAACCACGCTCAACCGGCTGATCCCCATCCTGGAAAAGCGGAACCCCAAGTCGCTGGACATCTGCGCGCTGCTGCACAAGCACATCGCGAAGGACGTGGTAAAGGACGCGCGCTGGGTGGGGTTCGACTGCCCCCAGGAGTTCGTGATCGGGTACGGGCTGGACCATTCCGAGAAGTACCGCAACCTTCCGTTCGTGGGCGTGATCGAGCCCTGACCGGCGTTCGCGGTTCGACCTAATCTTGACGCGGGCCCCCCAGCCCGCGGGCAGAAGGAAGTCCATGGCAGACGAAGAAAAGGGTGGCACGCCCAAGCCCCAGCCGCCGCGCATGGGGAAGGTGACGCGTACCGCGGGGTTCTGGCTGCTGCTGGTGATGGTGAGCATCCTGGCCGTCCAGGTGACCAGCAGCCGCGCCCAGCCGGTGCGCGAGATCGACTATTCCGACTTTCGCGCCCAGGTGGCCTCCCGCAACGTGCAGGAGGTGACCATCATCAACGGCGTAAAGATCACGGGACGCGTAAAGACGCCGTGGCGCAACGAGCAGCGCAAGCTGACCGTTCACGCGTTCAGCACGCGCGCGCCCGACGGTCTGGAAGAAGAGATGGTCAAGCAGCTGGAGGCCTCTGGCGTCCGCATCAAGGCCAAGGAGCCGCAGGTGGGCTGGGGCGAGGTGCTGGTGCGCGCGCTTCCCTGGCTGCTCATCATCGGCCTGTGGGTGTTCTTTTTCCGGCAGATGCAGGCCAGCGGCAACAAGGCCTTTCAGTTTGGCAAGAGCAAGGCGCGGCTGCTGACCGGCGACACCCCCAAGGTGACGTTCGACGACGTGGCCGGCGCCGAAGAGGCCAAGGCCGAGCTGCAGGAGATCGTCGAGTTCCTCAAGGACCCCAAGAAGTTCGGCCGGCTGGGCGGGCGCATCCCCAAGGGCGCGCTGCTGGTGGGCCCCCCGGGCACCGGCAAGACGCTGCTGGCGCGCGCCGTGGCGGGCGAGGCGGGGCGGCCGTTCTTCAGCATGTCGGGCTCCGACTTCGTGGAGATGTTCGTGGGCGTGGGCGCCAGCCGCGTGCGCGACCTGTTCGAGCAGGGCAAGAGCCACGCGCCCTGCATCATCTTCATCGACGAGATCGACGCGGTGGGGCGCCACCGCGGCGCCGGGCTGGGCGGCGGGCACGACGAGCGCGAGCAGACGCTCAACCAGCTTCTCGTCGAGATGGACGGGTTCGAGGGCAACGACGGGGTGATCCTGATCGCCGCCACTAACCGGCCGGACGTGCTGGACCCTGCGCTGCTGCGCCCCGGCCGCTTTGACCGGCAGATCGTGGTGGATGCGCCGGACCTGCGCGGCCGCGAGGGGATCCTCAAGGTGCACACTCGCAAGATCCCGCTGGCCGAGGACGTGAAGATCACCGTGCTGGCCCGCGGCACGCCCGGTATGGCCGGCGCCGACCTGGCCAACCTGGTGAACGAGGCGGCGCTGCTGGCCGCCCGTCGGGGGCGCGACAAGGTCTACATGACCGACCTCGAGGAGGCCAAGGACAAGGTGATGCTGGGCGCCGAGCGCCGCTCCTTCGTGATGAAGGAGGAGGAGCGCAGGCTTACGGCGTACCACGAGGCCGGCCACGCCGTCTGCGCGATGACCGTCCCGGGGAACGACCCGCTGCACAAGGTGACCATCGTGCCCCGCGGGCGGGCGCTGGGGCTGGCGTTCACGCTTCCCGAGGACGACCGCGTTTCCATCACCCGGCAGCAGGTTGAGGCCAAGCTGGTGATGACGTACGGCGGCCGCGCGGCCGAGGAGCTGGTGTTTGGCCGCGACCGGGTGACCACGGGCGCCAGCAGCGACATTTCGCAGGCCACCAGCCTGGCGCGCCGCTACGTGACGCAGTGGGGCCTGTCCGACGCGGTGGGACCCGTGGCGATCGCGGAAAGCGAGCAAGAGGTCTTCCTTGGCCGCGACCTGGGGCACCGCCGCGAGGTGTCGGAAAAGACGGCGGAGCTGGTGGACGCCGAGGTGGCGCGCGTGTTGAACGAGGCGCTGGTGCGCGCCCGCGACACCCTGCGCGAGCAGGAGCCGCTGCTGCACGCGGTGGCCACCAACCTGCTGGAGCGCGAGACGCTCTCCCGCGAAGAGGTGGACCTGCTGATGGCGGGCCAGGCGCTGCCCCCCATCAAGTCGGTGGAGATCGGACCGCCCGCGATCGAAGAGGTCGCGACGCCCGCCCCCGAGCGGGTAAAGCCGCCCACACCGGAGCTGAAGCCGCGGCTGGCGTAAGGGGGTACGAGGGTACGAAGGTACGGGGTACGACGGTACGTACTTCGGTGCATGCGGGGCGCGAGGGTGAGCGATGGCTTGCCTTCGCGCTTTTGCTTGCGATAGCATCCATAGCCTCTGCACCGGGCAGCACGGCCGGGCTCGAGCCGCGGCCTCTCCAGAAACTCCACGGGCACCATCTCTCCGCTTTCCTCCTTCCGGATGACCCGCACCGACCCCGCCGTTGCTTCGCCGTCGGCTCCGCCGGCGGGGCGCGCCGCGTTCGACGCGTTTCTCTCCTACAGCCACTCGGCGGATGGGCAGCTGGCGCCGCGGGTGCAGGAGGGGCTGCAGCGGCTGGCGCGCCACCCGCTGCGTCCCCGCGCCCTGCGCGTGTTCCGCGACAAGACGGGGCTTGCCGCCACCCCCGAGCTGTGGCCCGACATCCAGCGCGCGCTGGACCAGTCGCGCTACTTCATCCTCATGGCGTCTCCGCAGGCGGCGGCTTCGGAATGGGTGGGAAAGGAGATCGACCACTGGCTCACCCGGTCGCCCGCGGCTGCGCGGGGGGACGCGGCCAAGCGCATCCTGATCGTCCAGACCGAGGGGGAAATCCATTGGGATGATGAGACGGACGCGTTCAACGCGACGCTCAGCACGGCCCTTCCCGCGCGCCTGCACGGCGGCGTGTTCCCGACAGAGCCGCTGTGGGTGGACCTGCGTGACGCCCGCTCGCGCGAGGACCTTTCCCTGCGCAACGCCTACTTTCGCGGCAAGGTTGCGGACCTGGCGGCGCCGATTCACGGAAAAAGCAAGGACGAGCTGATCGGCGAAGACGTGCGCATCGCGCGCCGCAACGTGCGGGTGGCCTGGGCGGTGGCGGTTCTGCTGCTGGTGCTCGCCACCACCGCGTCGTGGATGGCCCTTCAGGCGGTGCGGCAGCGCGACCGTGCCCGCTCGCGCGAGTGGGCGGCGCGCGCCGTGGCGATGCTGGACGTCGATCCGCGCCAGAGCCTGCGGCTGGCCGTGGAGGCGGTGGGGATCGACCGCACGCCCGAGGCGGTGGCGGCCCTCCGCGAATCGTTGATCCACTCCACCCTTCGCGCCGAGCTGGTGCCGGATTCGGGCGGCATCATCCTTTCCGGCGCCCTTTCTCCCGACGGTGCGCGGGTGCTTGCCGCGGTGCAAGCGAAGAACGGGGGGCGGTATCTGCAGCTGTGGGACGCCGCTTCAGGCCGGCCCGGATGCCGGATCGGCGGCGCGGAGGAGGGTGGCTTTACCGCGGGGGGCGAGCACGTGGTGACGGCCTCCGGTCCGCCGGTGGACGTGCGTACCTGCCAGCCGGACGCGGCTCATCCGCGTGAGGTGGCGCCCGGGGATGCGCCGGTTCGGGTGGTGGGCGAGTGGTGGCGGGCGCAGGAGGTCCGCGACGCACGGAGCGGCGCCCTGCTGGTGGCCATGCCGGAGGGGGCGGATCCCCTCGCGGGGGCGGTCCTCAGCCCGGGAGGCGGGTGGCTGGTAACCTGGGCGGACAAGGCCGCGTACGGCGGAAGCGGGGGTGGGCTCACGGACGTGGCGGAGAAGTTCGCCCGGGTGTGGCGTCTGGAGAAGCCCGGGCTTCCCGTCATCCTTTCCGGACATCTGCGTGCCGTCAACGCGGCGGTGTTCAGCCCCGGCCCCACCCTGGTCGTTACGGGCAGCGACGATCGCACCGCCCGCGTGTGGTCGCCGACGGGCGACGAACTCGCCGTGCTGCGGGGACACGCCGCGGCGGTGCGGCGGGTGGCCATAAGCCGCGACGGCGCACGCGTGCTGACCGTGGCGGCGGACGGACGGGCGCGGGTGTGGGAGCCGGGGATGCGCAACGCGGATGTTTCCGTTTCTCCCGGCGACCTGTTCCGCTTGCGCTACGGGGCCCCCCTCCCCGAACTGCAGGGAGGCGAGCAGCCCAGGGGCATGCCCGTGCGAAGCCGGGACGGAACGCTGCTGGTGGCGCGGCTGGGACCGGCGCGGCTGGGCGTGTGGGATGCCGCGGGCCGCCGCGTTGGCGGGGCGGACCTGGCGCCGCTGGTTTCGCACCCGTCCGCGGGATTGACCGAAGACCTGGAGGCGCGCCTCACGTCCGACGGGCTGCACCTGCTGGTACCGCCGGGGGACCGTGGTGCGGCGGCGGGTGGTCCGGCGACCCTGGTCGTCCAGACCACCACGGGCCGTGTCGTGGGCCGGTACGACCACCGGGCGGGAACCGAGTACACCGCGGCCTACAGTCCGGACGGAAAGCAGGTTGCCACGGGCGGCGACGGCGGCACGGTGGTGCTGTTCGACGTGGCGGTGCCTGCTCGCGGCAGGGTGCTGGCGGCGGGCGATGCGCGGGTCTTTCACGTGGCGTTCAGCCCCGACGGCTCCCGCCTGGTCACCGCGAGCCGTGACGCGGCGGTCCGGGTGTGGAACGTGCGCACGGGAGCCATGGAGCTGGAGCTGTTCGGCCACGAGGCGGGCGTGCTCCGCGCGTTCTTCTCCCCCGACGGGGCGCTGGTGGTCAGCATCGGGCTGGCCGACGGCGTGCGCGTGTGGGACGCCGCCTCGGGGCGCATGCTGGGGCGGTACGCGGGCCGTGGAGCAGAGCCCGCGTTCCTGACCCCGGACTGCGGGACGCTGGTGGTGGGGGAGGCGGGTCCGGAGACGGGCTGGGCGCACCTGCACCCCTTTGGTGCGTGCGGCAGCGTGGACGCCATGGCGGCGCTTGCAAGGCGCCGCATGTGACCGGAGGATCGGGTGTGCGCGGCGCGAGGGTGAGCCATGGCTTGCCTTCGCGCTTTTGCTTTCGGTAGGTTGGCGGTATGGAGACGACGAGTGCCCAGGTTCAAGGTCCCAGTGCCCAGAGGGATGTGACGGAAGGTGCGTCGCAATCCGATGGGGCACATGGTGCTGGGCACTGGGCACTTCGCCGTGGCGCGCTGCCGCTGGACCGCCCGGTCGTGATGGGGATCCTGAACGTCACGCCGGACAGCTTCAGCGACGGGGGGCGCTTCTTCGACCCCGCGGACGCGATCGCGCGGGCGCGGCGGATGGCGGAGGAGGGGGCGGACCTGGTGGACGTGGGCGGCGAGTCCACGCGCCCCGGGGCGCCCGCGGTCACGGCGGACGAGGAGGCGGCGCGGGTGGTGCCCGTGGTGCGGGCCCTCCGCGCCGCGCTGGACCTTCCCGTCTCGGTGGATACGCGCAAGGCGGCGGTGGCGCGCGAAGCGCTGGCGGCGGGGGCGGACGTGGTCAACGACGTTTCCGGGCTGGCGGATCCCGGGATGGCGTCCGTCGTGGCCCCCTCCGGCGCGGGGCTGGTGCTGATGCACATGCGCGGCACGCCGGAGACCATGCAGGGGCTGACGGACTACGGGGACGTGGTGGACGACGTGGCGGCGGAGCTGGCGGGATCCCTGGCCCGCGCGGACGCGGCGGGGATCGCGCGCGAGCGGGTGGTGCTGGACCCCGGGATCGGCTTCGCCAAGACGGCGGAGCAGAACCTGGCGCTGATCGCGTCGCTCGATCGCATCCAGGCGCGGCTGGGGCGGCCGCTGCTGCTGGGCGTGTCGCGCAAGTCGTTCATCGGGTCGCTGCTGGGCGGCGTGCCGGCGGAGGCGCGCGACGCGGGGACGACCGGCGCGTGCGTGGCCGGGCTGGCCCGCGGCGCCCGCCTGTTCCGCGTGCACGACGTGCGCGCCGCGCGGCAGGCGCTGGACGTGGCCTGGACGATCCTGCGGAACCCGGCGAGGTCGCGGTGAACGGGCTGGTGGAGCGCTTCGGGTTCCTGGCGCCGGACTGGAAGGACCTGCTGGAGATCCTGATCGTCGCCGCCGTCATCTACCGGGTCCTGCTGGTGCTGGCGGGGACGCGGGCGATCCAGATGCTCCTGGGCCTGTTCGTGGTCGTGGCGATCTACGCCGGGGCGCGGGTGCTGGACCTGTCGCTGGTGGAGTACCTGCTGGAGACCGTCTTTCAGTTTGGCGTGATCGCGGCGCTGGTCGTCTTTCAGCCGGAGCTGCGCAGCGCGCTGGCGCAGCTGGGGCAGAACCGGCTGCTGCGCTTCTTCTCACGCCTGGAGCAGACGGCGGTGGCGGAAGAGGTGGTGCAGGCGGTGGAGGAGATGTCGCGCGGCAAGGTCGGCGCGATCATCGCCATCGAGCGCAAGCTGGGGCTGGGCGAGTACCTGGAGAGCGGCACGCAGCTGCAGGCCCGCGTGAGCGACGCGCTGCTGATGAACATCTTTACCCCCTACTCCCTGCTGCACGACGGCGCCGCCGTGATCCGCGGCGACGACATCGTGGCGGCGGGCGTCATCCTGCCCCTGACGCAGCAGCCCGTCACCGACCGCTCGCTGGGCACCCGCCACCGCGCGGCGCTGGGCCTTTCGGAAGAGACGGACGCGCTGGTCGTGGTCGTCTCCGAGGAGACGGGCTTCATCACCCTGGCCCACGGCGGCCGCCTGTTCCGCAACCTGACCCCCGACCAGCTGAAGGAGATGCTGATCGAGGGTCCGCCCCCCGTCGCCACCTCCGACGGCCGCGGCGCGCCGGGGAGTTGACGCCGGGACCGGAAAGCATCACGCGGAGGACGTGGAGAAACAACGAAAGGGCGCGAATGACGGGGATCATCCGGGCCCTTTCGTCGTGCCTCCACTGGCTGTGCGGGGGCCGATCAGGGCGTAACGGTCAGCGTGACGGGAAAGCCCAGCGCCTCCAGTTCTTCCGTGAAGTAGGCGCGGTTGTTGTCATTCGCGTCGTCGATCCACACGAAGTCGATGCGCCATTCGCCGGTTTCGCGGCCCGGACCGACCGCGAAGCGGCAGGGGATCACGGTTGTCCCCGGTTGCGGCGACGGACCGTACCGGTAGCAGGTGACCCGCTGCCCCGAGGGGCTGACGAAGTCGGTCTGCACCCGCTCGGCGCCTGAGCCGTGGTCGGTGATCTCCACGACGACCGTCACGGAGTCAAGCCCGTTGGCCGCCACCGTGCGGGGAGAAAAGGTGAAGCCGGTGAGCGCGGGCCGCGTGGTGTCGGCGGGAGGACCGGACACGCGCAGCGTCGTAGCATAGCCCGCCGCGGCAAGCTCCGCGGTATACAGGCGGCGAAAGTTGCCGGTGGCGTCGTACGTTTCCACGGACTCCAGGGTCCAGGTGCCGGGCTCGGTGCCGGCGGGCACGGCCAGCCGGCAGCGAAAGACACCCGCCGCCGGGGTGCCGGTGAACGGCGTGCCGGAGTCGCAGCTTGCCAGCGCGCCCGCCGGGGCGCGGAACGCGGCCAGGGCGTACGTGACCCCCGAGCCGGCGTCCTGCATCTCCATGCTTACCGTCACCGAATCCAGGCCATTGGCTTCGATGCTGTCCGGCGTGAACGCCACGCTGGTGAACGTGGGCGGCAGCACGTCCGGTGTGGGGCTGCGGACGTACACTGCCCTGGAGACGCCACCCCAGATCGTTGCGAGCGTTCCCATCCCCCACAGCGTGCGGGAGTTCTGCACCCGGTCGACCACCGAGAGCTGGGTTACGTGCCACACGCCGCCCTCCGCGTGGGGCGGAATGGCCGCGCGGCAGGTAAAGGTGCCGTCGGCGCGGGTTCCGGTGGTGGGTTCCACGCTGTAGCAGTTGGCGAAGTGGATGCCCGAGGGACTGGCGGCGTGCAGGTAGATGTAGCGCGTTCCCGATCCCTTGTCCGTCAGGCGCACGGACAGGGTGAGGGAATCCAGCCCGTCCGCCGCCACGTGGACCGGTGAGATGGTGAGTTCATGCGCGGTGGGCGGTAACACGTCGCCGGCGGTGGAAGACACGCGCACCTGCACCAGCCCCGTTCGCGCGCCGTTCGTGGCGAAGACGAACGTCTCTCCCGGGGCCACGCCGGTCACGGTGCCGTCCGCCGCGACCCGCGCCACCGTGCTGTCCGCGCTGCTCCACGTGGTGGTTCCAGCGGGGATCGGCCGTCCGGTCACGTCGTGGGGGTGTGCGTGAAGCGGCATCGACTCGCCCACCGCAAGGCTGGGAAAGAACGGTTCCATGCGCAGCCACCCGGATTCGTGCGGAACCAGCGCGGACACGTACACGCCGAACTGGAACGATGATACGGTGGGAGGCACGCTGAAGCGCCACTGCATCGGCGTGGTGGTGTCGCCGGGCGCAAGCAGCCCCGGGTACTGGAAGTACTTCTGTCCGGCCGCGGTGAAGAACGCCTCGCCCGTTGCGTTGGCCACCTCGACGGCTCCCGTGGCCGAGGTGGGTCCGTTGGCGAAAAAGACGCGGATGCCCTGGTAATAGGGGGAATGCGCGTCGTGGGTGCCCAGTGCCTGCCTCGTGAGGTTCTCCACCGTCACGTCCACCCGGAACGTGTCCACGCCGTCGTAGGACAGGTTGCTGCTGCGCAGGCGGACGTCGATCCCCTGGCCGGCCAGGATGACGGCCGACGCGCCACCCGCGCCGGCGGGCGGGGCGCACTCCAGCGTTCCCGCGCGTACGTCGGCGTGGCAGACCAGCGCGGCCGCCGGGCCGGACGCATCTGGCGGCGGCGCGAGCTGCGGCCCCGTCGCGACGTCGTCCACGCACGCGGCCGCCAGGCTGAGCGCCAGTGCGCCCGCGGCCGCGCGCAGGCGGGTGAGGGGGTGTGCCGCGCGGGCGGCGGTACGGTGTGAAGTTCCGGTCTGCATTCCATCTCCTTCATGAAGATCCGCACCGCGGGGGGGCCGCCGGTGCGCTGTTCCCGATGATCCGGCTCTCCACATCCTTTCGCACCGTGTGTTCCCCCGTGGCCTTCTTCATAACTCATTGAAGGACAAGGGAATCCGCCCAGGACCAGGGAGGCGGAGGTGAGGCGCACCGGCCCCATCTGGCGCACGCGTGTCTCGAAAGTACTTACCGAAAAGGCGTCAAGTGGGCGATGGCTGCGCGGCGTCGGCGTCGGCGTCGGCGTCGGCGTGGGCATGGGGTGGGCGTGGGCGTGGGCGTGGGCGTGGGCGAGGGCGAGGGCGAGGGCGAGGGCGAGGGCCGGAGGCCTGCGGGGTCAACGAATGAAACAGCATTGTCGAGACACGGAGGACGCGGATGGAGAACTCATCCGCGTCCTCGTTCTTCGCCCCCGCTGCCTCGCGTCATCGTCACGCCGAATCCGGCTGAACACCCGGTGTACGCGGCTGCCTGCCACACACGGAGGGCGCGGAAGACACGGAGAGATTCTCCGCGCCTCCGCGCCCTCCGCGTCTCCGCGTGAGCTCTTCGGTCTTTCGGGATTCGAGGGATCAGGCGGACGTCACTGGCCGAAGCCGGACGTCACCACGTAGCGATGTTCGGAGAGGTTGCAGTATTCCCGGAATCCGCCGCCGCCCAGCTCCTCCCGCGAGCACGCCTGGGGAAAGCCACCTTCGTCCACACGCGTGGTGAGCGGGACGATGGAGCGGGCCACGTACTCCGTGCCGTCCACGGCGGTAATGCGCACGTCGAAGCGGTACTCGCTCCCCAGCGGCGACAGCGTTCCCGACCCGTAGACGAACGACTGGTTGAACGTGTAGCCGTACTCCTGCTCCGCGCCGTCCATCCACATGCGCGTGTGCGCATAGCTGTGGTACGTCACGGTGCCGGCGTAGCGCTCGTACGTGAAAGCCGTCTCCTCCCACAGGCCGCCGTAGTAGGATTTCGAGCACCCGTAGAACGAGACGCCTCCTTCCTTGACCGACGTGCACCAGTCCGCGCCGGTCCCGGCCGTCCACCGCGCGGCGTGCAGGGTGGCGCCGCCGGACGACTGTGACACGTCGATCCGCACCGGGCCGGAGATGCGGGTGGGCATGTACCCGCTCATCGTCCCGATCTGCAGCGCCCGGTCGCGCCGGCTCTCGTACGTGTCTTCGCCGTGCCCCGTGGCGTCGGCCCAGCGGTTGACGGACGCCTGCCGCTCGAAGCCCACCGTCTGCTCCACGTACGCGTTCGATTCGATTGCCGGCGTGCGCTCGGTCACCGCCACGCTGGCGGTGGCGGCGTTGTTCGCATCATCCCAGTCCGCGGGTCGCGTGGCGGCGGCGCGCACCTCCACCGTGTAGGTGCCGGCGGCGGGAAAGGTGTGGGTGAAGGTGCAGCTTACCGCGTCGCCCGCATCCACCCACACGTCCGGCGACTGGTCCACCCGCACGCCGTCCACGCGCAGCTCGCAGTCGGCGCTGGCGCCCACGTCGCCGTTCTCCTCCGCCACGACGGCGGTGATGTTCACCGGGGTGCCGGGGTGCACGCCCTGAGGCGCGGAGAGGGTGACGGACAGGTCGGGGCGCAGCTTGACCGTTTCGGTGACCGTCACCACCCCCGTCCGGTGCGGGTCGGCGCCGCGCACGTGGGCCTGCACCCGCAGCGGGCTTCCGCGTCCCAGGCCGGGGAGCGGGATCGGCGCGTCCAGCCCGGCGTGATGGTTGGTGGCGAAGCCGGTGGTGCCCTCGAGTCCGATGCGCTTTACCTGCGCGTGCGTGACAAAGGCGCCCGCGGCGCCGTCCACCTGCCCGGCGCGCAGTTCCAGCGCGGTGGTGCCGTCGCGGCCCAGCAGCGCCAGGGCGTCCAGCGTGGCGGACCCCGCGCGCCCGTGCGCGGGCTTGCCGCCGGCGTCGCGGTAGCGGACGGCGTTGGGGATGAGCGCGGGGTTCGTCGATTCGCTGCGCCCAGGCGCGTCCGCGCCGGCGATACGCGCGGCGGTGGGTGCGGTCGACGCGTCGGAGCAGGCGCCCAGGGCCAGTGCGAGCGCGGCGGCGGCCAGGGCCCGCGATGCCGGAAAAGTCATTGGATGACCTGTGTGCGTAAGAAGGGGAAGTCCGCCTGCCTGGTGCGGCGGGAGGACGGTGCCGCGGGTGGCGCGGCGCCGCACGTTAAAATGCGCCACGATTTTCTCTAAGGGTCGATTGACCCATACGCGAAGGCCCGCCCCCTCCCGGGGCGGGCATCTGCGCCGACCGGCGACGGTGCGAAGAGGATCCTGCCACGGCCGCGGGCGTGAGGGCACGGTCACCGCGGCGTTCCACCGTCCCCTCGCACGCGCGCGTGCGGCTTGCTCGTGCCTGCGGCCCGGCGTACGTTCCTGCGCTATGAACGTGGATGAGCTGCGGGCGCGGGTGGCGGAGGTACGCGAGCGGATCGAGAGCGCGCGGGCACGGGCCGGACGCACGGACGAGGTCACGCTGGTGGCCGTGACCAAGACGCATCCGGCCGACGTCGTCCGCGCCGCGCTCGGCGCCGGCGTGGCCGACGTGGGCGAGAACCGCGTACAGGAGATGGACGAAAAGGTGGCGGAGATCGGCCGCGACGCCGTGCGCTGGCACCTGATCGGCCACCTGCAGCGCAACAAGGCCGCGCGCGCCGTCGCCATCGCCCACCTGGTGCACTCGCTGGATTCCGTGCGCCTGGCCGAAGCGCTCTCCGCGGAGGCCGTCAAGGCGGGCGTCGCGGTCCGCGCGCTGGTGCAGGTGAACACCTCCGGCGAGGCGAGCAAGTTCGGCCTGGCGCCGGACGAGGCGGTCGACGCCATCGGGCGGATGGCGGGGCTGCCGGGGCTGCGGCTGGAGGGGCTGATGACGATGGCGCCCTACACCGACGACCAGGCCGTCATCCGCCGCACCTTCGCGGGCGCACGCGCGCTGCGCGACGACGCGGCGCGGCAGGTGCCGGCGTTCACCGGGCGGCACCTTTCCATGGGAATGAGCAACGACTTCGAGGCCGCGGTGGAGGAGGGAAGCACCCTCGTCCGGGTGGGCTCCACCCTGTTTGGAGAACGCGGACCATGATCGACCTTACGCCGCTGGACGTAAAGAAGAAGAAGGGCGACTTTCGGCGCGCCGTGCGCGGCTACGACCCCGCCGCGGTGGACGACTTTCTGGACACCGTAAGCGCGCGCATGGAAGAACTGGTGCGCGAGAACGTGATGGGCGCCGCGCGGCTGGAGTCGATGACGGAGTCCATCGGCAACTACCGCGAGCGCGAGCGGGCCATGAACGAGGCGCTGGTGAGTGCCCAGCAGCTGCGCGAGGAGATGCGCGAGCAGGCCGCCCGCGAAGCCGACCTGGTGCTGCGCGAGGCCCGGGCCGAAGCCGAGCGCATCGTGGGCGAGGCGCGCCGGCAGGCCACCAGCGCGGCCGAGGCGCTGCGCCGCATCCAGGGGCAGCGCGTGCGCTTTCTTCGCCTGTTTCGCACACTGGTGGAGCGACAGCTCCAGGAGATCGAGTCGGAGGAGGACCGCAGCGCCGTTCTGGGCGGCGGCGACACGGAAGATTCCATCCCGGCGGAAGGGCAGGGGGGCTGATGGCGGAGGCGAGCCTGATGGAACGGATCGGGGCCGCGGCGGCGGCCATCCGCCAGCGGTCGGCGGCGGAGCCGCACATCGGCATCATCCTGGGGACGGGGCTGGGCGGGCTGGCCGCGCGCATCCAGGTGGAGGCGGAGATCCCGTACGAGGAGATCCCCGGCTTCCCCCTCTCCACCGTGGAAACGCACCGGGGGCGGCTGCTGCTGGGCACGCTGGCCGGCAAGCCGGTGGTGGCCATGCAGGGCCGCTTTCACCTGTACGAAGGCTACACGCTTCAGCAGGTGACCTTTCCCGTGCGGGTGATGCGGGCGCTGGGGGTGGATACACTGCTGGTCTCCAACGCGTGCGGGGGGATGCACCCGTTCTGGGGCCCCGGCGACCTGGTGCTGATCGCCGACCACATCAACCTGCTGGGCGACAACCCGCTTATCGGGCCCAACGCGGACGAGCTGGGCCCGCGCTTTCCCGACATGTCGCAGCCGTACGACCTGCAGCTGCAGAAGCTGGCCGTCGACGTGGCGCTGGAGCGGAAGATCACGCTGCGGCGCGGGGTGTACGTTGCCGTCCCCGGGCCCAACCTGGAAACGCGCGCGGAGTACCGCATGCTGCGGGTGATGGGCGCGGACGTGGTGGGGATGTCGACGGTGCCGGAGGTGATCGTGGCCATCCACGGGGGGATGCGGGTGATGGGCGTTTCCATCATCACCGACCAGTGCCTTCCCGATGCGCTGGAGCCCGCCAACATCGAGCACATCATCGCCACCGCCGGCCGCGCGGAGCCCCACCTGACGGCGCTGGTGGAGGGCGTGGTCGAGCGGCTGTGATCCGCCGGTTGACGCAGTCCGGAACACGCAAGCCGCCGCGCGAATCTCCTCGCGCGGCGGTTTCGTCATCCGCGGGTACGGCGCCAGGGACAGGCGCCCCTCCAGGCTCGCACGGCTCGCCCGCCGCCAACCTTCGGAGTTCGCTGATGCTCTCGCAGACGACGCTGGATCACGTGGACGGCTACTGGGCCGCGTTTCTCGGTGTGCCGCGCGGGCGGCTGCGCCCCGCGAAGCCGCTGCTCGTGGCGCACACCGGCGATCTGGACGATTACGGGGGGATGTACGCGCAGTCGTTCGGGGCGCCGGTGGTCTCGCTTCCCGCGTGGGCGCTGGAGCGATACGGGCGGGCGGCGGCGGAGGCAGCGGGGGCGGGTCTGGTGCATGACGGGCGATGGCACCGCGTCTTCGGCGGCCTGCTGGACGTGGTGATCGGGCCCGCGCACGTCCTCTACGCCGATGCGGGGACGCTCCGGCTCCATCCGGCGGACGCGCGCGTCCGGACGCTGGACGAGGCGGACCGGCCGGCGGTGGAGCGGCTGAAGGCCGCGTGTGGCACGACGGAGTGGGAGCACGGCGGCAGCGACCCGGGACGCGACACGGTGATCGGCGCGTTCGTGGAGGGGGCGCTCGCGGCGGTGGCGGGATACGAGGTGTGGGGCGGCCGGATCGCGCACCTTGCCATCGTTACGCACCCGGCGCATCGCGGGTGCGGGCTGGGCACGCGCGCCGTGGAGGGCGCCTTGCGCGCGGCGCTGTGGGTGGGGCTGGTGCCGCAGTACCGCGCCCTGGCCGACAACGCGCCCTCGCTGCGCATCGCGGAGCGGCTGGGATTCGTCCCGCACTCCACCAGTCTGGCGGTGCGGCTGCGGGCGCCGTCCGGCGCGACGGAATCGGACTTGTGATACCATCTCCCGGATTTCGATGCGCAGTGAGGGGAACGATTTTCACGCGGAGGCGCGGAGAAAACAGAAGAGGCGCGGAAGGAACGCCCAAAACGCCTCCGCGCCTCATCCGTTCCTCCGCGCCTCCGCGTGATGCTCTTCCGTCGTTCCTCTGATTGCACAACGAACTGCGAGAAATGGCATCAGTGCGTGAGTGCGTCGTGGCGCCGCGTTCCGGGCCTGCGCCCGCGCAACCGCGAGATCACCGGATTCGTGCGAGGAATCGACGTGCGCACGAGATCCGCCCCCGGGACCGGCGATCGACATCGGCAGAAAAGCCTCACGCGGAGCCGCGGAACGCGGACAACAGATACTCGTTCCGCTCCCCCTGCCGTGTTCCGCGTCTCCGCGTCCTCCGCGCCTCCGCGCCTCCGCGCCTCCGCGCCTCCGCGTGAGCTTTTGTCTCGCGGGATCCGCCCATGTTCCGCAGTCGTTGCGTGCCCCAGGAGGCCGGACTGCGCCGGGCCTGAGGATCAGTCTTGCCTGAACGGCGGTTTTGGAGCAAATTGTTCCGGCGCCGCAGCCAACCCTGGTGAACGCCGGCGCCGTCCCACCCCGGTTCGTCCCCGCGTCCGCGCGGTGCCGTCGTTTTTCCCTCCTGCAGATCACCGACAAGATGCGAATCGCCGTATCCCGCCCGGGCCGCCGCGCCCGGACCGCGATCCTGGTTTGCGGTGCCGCCGTCCTGGGCGCCTGCGCCGACCGCCAGGGTCCCACCACGCCGCTCACGCTGCCGGACATTCCCGACCGCGCCACGCTGCTGCGGTGCACGGCGAACGTCGCCCAGGCCACCATGGAGTGCGTGGGCGTGCCCAAGGCCGGCGCGCAGGCGTCGGTGTCGCCCGGCGGGCCGTCGAAGGACGAGCGCATCGTGGGCAACCAGGGGTACTACGTGCGCCTTACGTCGTCGGACCTGGCGTACGCCGGCGGCATCTTCTCGCTGAACGTGACGGTGCAGAACCTCACGAACCTGGCCATGGCCACGGCCGACGGGGCCACGCGCCACGCCAACGGCCTGCGTGTGTTCCTGATCCAGGACCCGGTCGGCGTGGGGGGCACGGTGAGCGTGGCCAACGCCACGGGGCAGGCGTTCTTTACCGCCGCCAATCAGGATTACTTTCAGTACGGCGGCAGCATCGGCGGCACCGACCAGGGCGAGCTGGGCGCCGACGGCGTGCTGGCTTCGGCCGAGGTTTCGGGCGCCAAGCAGTGGCAGTTCAACGTGCCCGGCGGCACGACCTCGTTCAGCTTTTCCGTGTACGTGAGCAGCGAGACGCCCACGGGTGCCATGGCGACGGTGGCGCCGCAGGTGACCTCCATCTCCCCCGCCACCCTGGTTCCGGGCGCCACGGCCACCCTGACGGGGATGAACTTCAGCGCGACCCCGGGCAACAACACGGTGCGCGTGGGCGGCGTAACGGCGACGGTGACGAGCGCCAGCGCCACGCAGCTGCAGGTCACGGTGCCGTGCGTGGCCTCGGGCAGCGTGGGCGTGCAGGTGACGCAGGCGGCCATGACGGGCGTGCCGGTGGCGGCGCCGCTGCAGGTGGCGCAGCGCACGCTGAACGTGGGCCAGTCGGCCGTCGTGGCCAACGCGGCCGACGTGGGGTGCAACGAGCTTCCCGCGACGGGTGGCGACGCGCGCTACCTGGTGGCCGTCTACAACACCAGCGACGACCCCGACTTTACCACCGGCTTTCAGATCGCGGGCGATCCCGCCGCGGCGGCGGCGCCGGCTCCGGTGGCGCTGCGGTCCGGGCCGCGGCTGTCGACGCAGGCGGGCGAGCCCGACCGGCACGGGCAGCTGCTGGAGATGAACCGCCAGGCCGGCGAGCGGCTGGCCGCCCGGTTCCGCAACGACGCGCGCATGCGCCCGCGGATGAACGTGTCGCGTGACCCGGTGGAGCCGCCGCTTACGCGCACCATCCGCGTGGCCAACATCAACAGCAACAGCTTCTGCAACAGCTACTACGAGGTCACCGCCACGCGGGTGTACTACGCGGGCAAACTGGCCATCTACGAGGACGACGCCACGCCGGCGGCGCTGCGTGCCTCCGCCAACGCGGCGATGGCCACGTACTACCAGAAGATCGGCGACGAGTTCAACGCCGACATGGAGCCGGTCATCCGCAACAACTTCGGTGACCCGCTGGCCCGCGACGCCAGCACCGACAACAACGGCGTGGTGGTGGCGCTGTTCACGCCGGTCATCAACAACAACTTCAACGGGGTGGCCGGGTTTGTGGTGAGCTGCGACCAGTACCCCAACGCGGCCGGCAACCTGTCCAGCAACTTTGGCGAGGTGTTCTACGCGTACCAGCCCACGGACCCGGGCACCGGGTACAACACGTTCACGCCCGACAGCTGGTACCGCAGCATCCGCGCGACGTTTATCCACGAGACCAAGCACGTGGCCTCGTACGTGGCGCGCGTGGTGAACGGCACGGGCAACTGGGAGGCCGGCTGGCTGGAGGAGGGAACCGCGCGCCACTCCGAGGAGCTGTGGGCCCGCAACGCCATCTACAACGTGGCGTGGAAGGGGAACACGGGGTACGGCAGCGCCGCCGCGCCCAACTCCATCTACTGCGACGTGCGGCCCACCAGTTCGGCGTGCGCGGCCAGCAACCCGCGGCGCCCGTCGCTGAACATGCAGCGGCACTTCTCCGCGCTGTACACGTTCCTGGGCTATCCCAACCTGCTTTCGCCCTTTGGCCCCACGCCGTACGACGGGTCCTTCTACTACGCCACCTCGTGGTCGCTCAACCGCTACGCCATCGACCGGTACGCGGCGTCGGACGCGGCGTTCCTGACGGCGCTTACGCAGAGCAACCTGGTGGGGACGGCCAACTTCAACGCACGCACCGGGGTGCCGCTGGCCGAGGTGATGGGCGGATGGGCGCTGTCGCTGTTCATGGACGACTACGCCGGCGTCGCGGTCGATCCGTCGATGCAGATGCCCACCTGGGACTTTACCAACATCTACGCGGGCCTCAAGGCCGACTTCCCCAGCACCTACACCCGTGCCCGCCGCATCGAGCCGACGCAGGTGGCGCTGGGGAGCTTTGCCCCGCTCGCTGCGAGCGAGCTGTACGGCGGCGGCGTCATCTACCTGGAGCTGAGCGGCACGCACACGCAGGCGCAGCTGATCAACCTGACGGGCACGGGTGGCGGCGCGCTGAACGGCAACCTGCGCGTAGCCATCGCGCGGATTCAGTAATTGCCTGAGTGCGTGAGTGCGGTCCCGCGGAGGTGATGCGGGGCCGGATCTCGGGATGCGGGGCCGCCGCGCGAAATGGAGTTTCGCGCGGCGGTTCTGTTTGGATGGCTGGCGGTACGTTGGTGAGGTGCTACGGGCGGTTTATCGCATATCTGATCCGCAAATACACCCCGTATGCCCCAACCGCAGGTTCTCACGCAGAGGGAACCGAGGAAGCAGAGTTCCTTCCTGCAGTTTTCTGCTTCCTCCGTTTCCTCTGCGTGCCGGTGTTTTTGCGGATTCGGTGTCATCGTCATACCATCTCCCGGATTTCGATGTGCAGTGAGGGGAACGATTTTCACGCGGAGGCGCGGAGAAAACAGAAGAGGCGCGGAGGGAACGCCCAAAACGCCTCCGCGCCTCATCCGTTCCTCCGCGCCTCCGCGTGATGCTTTTC
>NZ_JBMDXM010000046.1:0-81486 GCF_048594345.1 Longimicrobium sp. | reverse complement strand
AACCACCTCACCTCACGTCGGGCTACCGAAAACAGAGGTCAGGGTACAGAGGAACAGAGAACAGCCAGAGGAACAGAGGAGGAATGCGGATCACCTCTGTTTCTCTGGCGGTTCCCGGTTCCTCTGTACCTTCCGATGTTGGTTTTTACGGATTCGGTATGAGGATGGCCGCAAAGCGGAGCGCACCTTGCGAAGCGCGGCACGGGGGGGCAGGATTCCAGAGGCGCGGCGGTTCGCGCGGGCGGGTACGACGACGACCAAGCGGAGCGGATGAGCGAAGACGGGCAGCCGGTGGACGACGACCGTGGCGCCACGATCGAAGGGATCGTGGCGCAGGCGCAGGCGCTCGCCGAGGACGAGATGTGGGACCACGTGCACGACCTGCTCTCCGTCGCGCTGGACGAGCAGGGCGACGACCCCCTGCTGCTGGTGTGGGCGGGGCTGGCCGCGCAGCGCGTGGGCGAGGACGGCGAGGCGTACGAGATGTTTCGCCGCGCGCTGGCCATGGAGCCCGATGATCCGTTCGTCCTGGCGACCGCGGGGAGCGGGCTTTCCGCGCTGGACGATCCCGAGGCCGAGCGCGCCCTGCGCCTGGCCGCCCTCACCGCGCCCGATTTTCCCTTCGCCCGCGCCGCGTACGGCGCGTACCTGGCGCGCGAAGGCCTGTTCGCCGAGGCCATCACCGAGCTGCAGGCCGCGCGCGACCTGGCGCCTGAAGACGGCTCCATGCACGCGGAGCTGGGGATGGCGCTGCTGCTGGCCGGCCGCGCGCCCGAGGGGCTGGACGCGCTGGAGGAGGCCCTTTCGCGCACGCCGGGGGATTCGTGGCTGCGCGGGTTGTTCGGGCTGGCGCTGGTGGATGCCGGGCGCGGCGAAGAGGGCGCCGAGCAGCTTCACCAGGCGGCGGAGGAGCGCGACGAAGACGTGGAGGTGCAGCTGATCGCCGCGCTGGCCATGGCGGCGGAGGGGTGGGAGGATCCCGCGTGGGAGGCGCTGGCGCGCGCCGGACAGGCGGCGGACAGCAGCGACCGCGAGCTGATCGCCGAAGTGGAGGACCGCGTGGAGGCGGGTGCGGAGACCGCGGCGGAGTTCCTGCGCCTGGATCTTGGGCCTTCACTGCTGCGCGAGCGGCTGCTGCAGCGCGCGTGAACGGCCACCCGCCCCCCTCCGACGGCGATCACACGATCGCCGGCCCTCCGCCCGCGCCGGAAGGCCCGCCGCCGCCCCCGCATGCGGAGGCGCCCGGGCGCACCCGCAAACGCCGCCCGCTCCCCGTGCGCATCGTGAGCGGACTGGTGAAGCTGGGGCTGTTCATGATCGCGTGCTGGGCGCTTTCCATCGCCTCCATCCACCTGTGGGGGCGCCGCAACGAGGCGCGAAAGTCCGACGCCATCGTCGTTCTTGGCGCCGCGCAGTACGACGGACGTCCGTCCCCCGTGCTCAAGGCGCGGCTGGACCACGCGGTGCGGCTGTACGAGCGCGGCGTGGCGCCCATGCTCATCATGACCGGCGGCCAGGCCCCCGGCGACACGGTGAGCGAGGCCGTGGTCAGCCGGCGCTACGCCATCCGCCAGGGTGTCCCCGCCGCCGCCATCCTCACGGAGCGCGGCGGGATGACGACGCTGGAGTCCATGCGCGCCGTGTCGCGGCTCATGCGCGGGCAGAACATGCAGACCGCCGTGCTGGTGAGCGATCCGTTCCACATGCTGCGCCTGAAGCTGCTGGCCAAACGCGTGGGCTTTACCGGCTACACCTCGCCCACACGCACCAGCCCCATCTCGCGCAACCGCGAGGAAGAGCGCAAGCACCTGATCCGCGAAAGCTTCAGCCTCCCCTTCGCGCTCCTCCAGGCGCTCTAGGTCCGCCGGTGATGCGCCGCGCTCACGTTCGCGGTGCAGGCAGATGCGGCGCGGCGGTGGGAAGGATCGGGAGCGTCCGGCGGTTGATGATGGGCGCGCGTCCCCCGTCCAGGAGCGAATAAATTCGCCGCTGGAAGGGCGCAAAATCCGCCTGCGCGGATTGTAGCCGCGGGATCGCGGCGCGACGACGGGTCACGAGCCGGCCGAAACCCGATCGGTCGGTCGCGCCCTGACTCGAGGTGCGGGGAGGTTCCGCGCGGCGCTCCTTCGAAATGACACCGTCGGATGTCGACGGATGGGTTCGCGCGGAAGCCGGCGCCGGTTGCGGACGCGCAGGTGCCTGGAACGCGGACGCACCCCGGCCGCCGAGTCCGCGCAGCGGACATTGTGCCGTTGTAGCCGCGGTTTCAACCGCCCGGGACGGGACGTGCCGGAGCACTGGGCGGAAAGATGACGGTACGTCCCCGGTTGCGGACGCCCAGGTGCGTGGAACGCCGCACGCGCCCGGCCGCCGAGTCCGCGCAGGCGGACTTCGTGCCGTTGTCGCCGCGGTTTCAACCGCCCGGGCGGGGACGTGCCGGAGCACTGCGCGGAGAGATCACGGTACGTCCTGATTGCGGACGGCTGGGCGTCGTTGCGTGAGGGATGCGCGCCCGCAGGGCCGAGACACCGGCGCGCATGCACGAGCGCCGAGGGAACGCGCATCCGCCGGTGAGCGCCGGGGGCTCGGCGCCGTTGGCAACAGTCGTATCGTTGCCTACGGCGCGCGCAGCCCGGCCCGTAGCGCAGCGGAGGGACACGCCCAAACCCCGCCGTTCCTGAAGCCCGTCGATACCAGAAAAACCAGACAGAACCGGAAGAGGACGCGGAGCGGATGCAGATTCCGATCGAACGAACTACGCTGGACAACGGCCTGCGCGTGGTGCTTTCACAGGACCACAGCCTGCCCGTGGTCTCGCTGAACCTGTGGTACAACGTGGGGAGCCGAAACGAGGTGTCGGGGCGCACCGGGCTGGCCCACCTGTTCGAGCACATGATGTTCCAGGGGTCGCAGAACGTCCCCGACACGCAGCACATCGCGCTGGTGGAGCGCGTGGGCGGGTCCATCAACGCCAGCACCTGGCTGGACCGCACCAACTACTACGCCACCCTCCCCGCCAGCCACCTGGAGCTGGGCCTGTGGCTGGAGAGCGACCGCCTGGGCTTCTACCTTCCCGCGCTCACGCAGGAAAAGTTCGACAACCAGCGTGAGGTGGTGAAGAACGAGCGGCGCCAGCGGGTGGACAACGCGCCGTACGGCGACTGGGACGAGCGGCTGCAGCGGCTGGTCTACCCGCCCGACCACCCGTACCACCACTCCGTCATCGGCAGCATGGACGATCTGGACGCCGCCACGCTGGACGACGTGCGCGACTTCTTTCGCACCTTCTACGCGCCCGACAACGCCGTCCTCACCCTCTGCGGCTCGTTCGAACGCGACGAGGCGCTGCGGCTGATCGACCGCTACTTCGGGCCCATCCCCCGCGGGCCCGGCGTGCCCCCGCTCCCCGGCCGCCCGGAGCTGGAGCCGCTGCACATCGGGGGCGAGGTGCGCGAGACGGTGCACTCCGCCGTGGCCCTGGCGCGCGTCCACGTGGCGTACCGCGTGCCGGCGTACGGCACGCAGGACTACTACGTGGCCGACGTGGTGACGGAGCTGCTGGCCGGCGGCAAGTCCGCGCGGCTGTACCGGGCGCTGGTGCGCGAGCGGCGCGTCGCCCGCGCCGTGGCGGCGTTCGTCCTGCCCGTCGTGACCGGCGCGGCCATGCTCATCCTGCGCGGCACCGTGCCCCCCGGGGACGCGCCCGAGCCGGTGGAGGCCGCGCTGCTGGAGGAGCTGGGGCGGCTGGCGCAGGAGCCGCCGGCGGCGGAGGAGATGGAGCGCGCGCTGGTGAGCCTGGAGGCGCGGCGGGTGCTGGAGCTGCAGAAGGTGAGCGAGCGCGCGGACCAGCTTTCCATGCTGACCACCTACTTTGACCAGCCGGAGCTCATCAACACCGAAATGGACCGCTACCGCGCCGTGACGGCGGAGCACGTGCGCGACTTTGTGGCACGTCACCTCGTCGCCGACAACCGCGTGGTGCTGACCTACGTGCCGCAGGCCGCGGCTCCGGCGGCGGAGGCGGCATGACGGACGCCACGATGCTTGACCGCACGCGTCCCCCCGCCCCCGGGCCGCTGCGCCCGTTCACCTTTCCGCGGGTGCAGCGGCGGACGCTGGACAACGGGCTGGAGGTGGTCGTCGCCGAGAACCACGCCTTTCCGATCGCCACGCTGGACCTGGTGCTCCCCTCTGGCGGCCTTGGCGAGCCGGAGGAGCGCGGCGGGATGGCCTCGCTCACGGCCGGACTGCTGGAGTCCGGCGCCGGCGGCCGCGACGCCACGCAGATGGCCGAGGCCGTGGACGAGCTGGGGCTGGCGCTGGAGACGGGGATCTCGTGGGATACCACGCTGGCCGGCTTTACCGCGCTCACCTCGCGGCTCGAGGCGGGGATGCGCATTCTGGCCGACATGGTGATCCGCCCCGCCTTTCCGCGGCACGAGGTGGAGCGCATCCGCGACGAGCGGCTGGCCGCGGTGGCGCAGCGCCGCGCCGACCCCTCCACGCTGGCGGACGAGCTGAACACCTGGTACAGCTTTCCCGCCGGGCACCCGTTCGGACGGCGGCTGGGCGGGATGCCCGCCACGCTCGCCACGCTCACCCGCGAGGACGTCGCCGGCTACCACGCGACGCACTATCTGCCGGCCGGTGCCTGGCTGTGCGCGGCGGGCGACGTGACGCTGGACGGCGTCTCCGCGCTGGCCGAGCGGTACTTCGCGGGGTGGACCGGCGCGCCGGCGCCCGCGCGCGAGCCGCAGACGCAGCCGCGCTTCGGCGAGACCACCATCATTCTGGCGGACCGGCCCGGATCCGTGCAGAGCGAGGTGCGCGTGGGGCACCTGGGCATCCCGCGCACCTCCCGGGACTACTTTGCGGTGTCGGTGATGAACGCCATCCTGGGGGGCCTGTTCTCCTCGCGCCTCAACCTGAACCTGCGCGAGCGCCTGGGCTACACGTACGGCGTCAGCTCGGCGTTCGGGATGCGCAAGCTGCCGGGAACGTTCACCGTCTCCGCCGCCATCCAGAGCGAGGGGACGGCGCATTCCGTCAGCGAGGTGCTGCGCGACATGCGCCTGCTGCAGGACGAGCTGGTGTCGGACGCGGAGCTGTCCGACGCGCGCAGCTACCTGGCCGGCACCTTTCCCCTGGCGCTGCAGACCACCGACGGACTGGCGGGCAAGCTGAGCTCCCTGGCCGTCTACGGCCTCCCCGACGACTACTACGACAGCTACCGCGACCGGCTGATGGCCGTCACCGCTGACGAGGTGCGCGAAGCCGCCCGCCGCCACCTGATGCCCGACCGCGCCGCCGTGGTCGTCGTGGGCGACGCGGGGGAGCTGCGGGGCGGGCTGGAGGCGCTGGACATCGGCCCCGTGCAGGTGGTCGACCCCGCGGAGGTGCTGGGCTGACGCGCGCGCGGAACGGATGATGAGGATGCACCGACGCTCCGCGGCCCCGCTGCCGCGGAGCGTCGGCGTTCAGGAGAACGGGTCCCCAGCGGCGACCCGGAAGTCCGTCGCAGCGGGATCGAATCCTCCCCTCTCCGTGAGGCACGAACGGGGAGGGGCCGGGGGAGGGGCACCCCGCGGCCAGTTCGATGTCATTCGAACCACTCCGCACCCGCGTTTAGGTCTGGTTCCCGGATCGCAATCCCCGCCCGAACCGCGGCCCCGCGCCACAAATGCGGAATTAGGATCGGGTTAGCACACCCCGCGACCGGTTGAGCGGCGCGCGGCGAACATCCATCTTCCATTCACGGACCATCGACATGAGCGATTCCGACACGCAGCGCCCCGCGGTACAGCCCGGGCTGATCGAACGCATGCCGGTGCACAGGGGGCGCATCGTGGACCTGGGCGTGGACACGGTCCGCTATCCCGACGGCTCCACGGGCGAGCTGGAGATGATCCGCCACTCCGGCGCCGCCGCGGTGCTCCCCGTCCTGAGCGATCCCGACGGCCCCGATCCCCAGATCGTCCTGATCCGGCAGTACCGCTACGCCTCGGGCGGCTGGCTGTACGAGGTTCCCGCCGGACGCCCCGACCGCCCCGGCGAGCCGTGGGACGAATGCGCGCGGCGCGAGCTGCGCGAAGAAACGGGGCTTGAGGCCGGCACGCTGCGGCCGCTCACGGCCATCTGGACCACGCCGGGCTTTACGGACGAGCGCATTCACCTGTTCATGGCCACCGACCTGACCGCGGGCGAGACGGAGTTCGACGCGGACGAATTTGTGGAAACGGTGACGGTGCCGCTTTCGGAGGCACTGCGGATGGTGCGCGACGGCGAGATCAGCGACGGAAAGACGATCTGCACCCTGCTGTACGCGGCGGGGTTCGTGTTCGGAAGGTAGGCGCGGCGTCAGAGGCGGGGCCGGAAGTACGTTCTCCGGAAAGCACGGCGCCACGCGGTACGGAAAACGGTGTCACTTTCTCTCGGCTGCCGTCCTGAATGGGGGACAGACGTGAGAACGGCGGGCGGCGGCGGGTGGGCCAAAAGCGTAGCAACCATCAGGGCTTTTGGCGCATCCAACCTTCAGAGCGGTCCGGGAACGGCACCTGCCTTTCCTCTACGCCGACAGCAGGCCGCCCTTCCGGCTTTATCCCCCCAGGGAGTCCAGACCATGTTTCAGATTCTCGCGAAGGAACGCAACGCCGGGCAGCAGCGCACGCCCCGCGAATCGCTCAAGCAGCTGGACGACAGCGGCGTGGTGGCCGCGCACCTTGCCGGCGACCGCCTTGCCTTTGGCGAGCTGGTGGAGCGCTACCAGAACCGCCTGCTGAACTTCATCTACCGCACCACCGGCGACCGCGAGCGGGCCGAGGACCTGGTGCAGGAGACCTTCATCCGCGTCTACCGGCACCTGCACCGGTTTGACCAGACCAAGAAGTTCTCCACCTGGGTCTACACCATCTCGTCCAACCTGGCCAAGAACGAGCTGCGCAACCGTTCGCGCAACCCGCTGGTGCTGTTCCAGACGCTGATGAAGAACCGCGACGCCGACGCGCGTCCGCTGGAGTGGGAAGACAACACCTACCGGCCGGACGACCTGTTCCGCAAGCGCCACCTCAAGAGCCAGGTCGACGCCGCCGTGGACCAGCTGCCGGAGCACCACCGCACCGTCTTCATCCTTCGCGAGATGGAGGGCAAGACGTACGAGGAGATCGCCGACATCACGGCGACCAACCTGGGCACCGTAAAGAGCCGGCTGAACCGCGCGCGCAACAACTTTGCGCAGCTGATCGCGCCGGTGCTGGACTGAAGGATCTTCCCGTCGGGGGGCGGGAGAGCAGGACGGGGGTGGGCCGATGTCTGGCTCACCCCCGTTTTCTTTGCCCTTTGCGCGCCAGTCCTCACGCCCACGTGAGCCACACTGTCCTGAGGCTGAGAGGGTATTGAGAAAGCTCGAATCATGACAGTCATCCTGAGGGAGGCGCCGCTCCATACCCTGCTCATACACAATAGCCTGGCGCCGACCGAAGGACCTTGCCGGCACAAGCGTGAGGCTGGCTTCATGCCCCGCATCAAGTTCCACGGTGGCGGAGAGAAGGTCCTTCGGTCGCGCGTAAGCTCTTGTGCTCCTGAAGGTTCCGCGTGGCGCTCCCTCAGGATGACTGTGCGTTTCGTGCGAAGAGCTGCGGTTTCTCCAGGCCCTCTGAGGGAGCGCACGCCCACAGCGCATAGGCGCGGGAGCGCGAACGGCGAAGGGCGCGGAGAATCTCTCTCCGCGCCCTTCGCGTTACACCTCCCGTTTGTTTGGCCCGGGATTACATGTGCAGCCGCAGCCCCACGCCGATGACGACGTACTCCACCGTTTCGGCGTCCAGGCCTTCGGCGCTGTCGAACTCCACGTCGTGGCGGCGGTAGCGCAGCGTGGGCACCACGCTGATCCGTGAGTTCACCGCGCCCACCACGCCGACGCCTCCCTCAAAGCCGATGGTCCGGTCGGAGAGGATCTGGAGGGAGGTGCCGCCCGCGTTCGCGCCGATCTCCAGGACGTTGTAAATCACGCCCGCCTCCACAAACGGCGTGATGCGGTTCCCCGGCAGGGGCGGGGTGGAGAGGGAGATGCCGGCCCGGTATCCCACGTCGGTCGCGTCGGCCGACACGCCGGGCTCGTCTTCGTCGATGGAGAACTCGTAGGTTTCCCACCCGGCGTACACGCCGATCTGCGGGGTCACCATGGCGATGACGCTGGCGCCGTATCCCACGCCGTTTTCCAGAACCTCGTCCTCGTTCCACTCCCCGATGGGAAAGGCGAAGCCGGCGCGGCCTTCCAGCGCCAGCTGCGGGGCCTGTGCCTCCGCCGCCTGAACGGTAGCGGCCAGTGCGGCCGCGGTCGCGAACAGCGTAATCCGACGCATGCAGTCTTCTCCGGACAAAGGAACGGCGTGAAGACGCCGGCACGGGCGCCGGCATCCGGGTAACGTGGTGCGCCGCGGCCGGGGCGGCAGGGTGGCGCCCGGGGCGGAGCGAGCCGCCCTTGCGAGCGGCCCGGCCGGCGCGCACGGTAACGCGCCGGTCGCGGACGGGTCAAGCTTTCACCGGCAACCACCCCTGCCGTGCCCCGACAAGGCGGCGGCGAGGGCGGATGAACGGTGCCCGCCGGCGATAGAACGGACGAGCGCCGCTTCCTTTGACGCGCGGGTGCATCACGCCCACGGATGTGCTGCCCAAGATGCCGTCGGCGAGCCGTGGACCGAGGCGGATCCTGATCCGCTCCGCGAGGCCCGGCCTGATGCGGGCAGGGGTTTGCGCGCGGGGGATGATGGGGGAGGGCGCGGAAGTGCTGATTTCCTTGCACCCCTTTCCTTTTCGAGAAAGCGGATGCATCGTGTCTCACGCGGCGGACGGGGTGTGTCCACCGGACGCGGGGGGTGTGGAACCCTGACACGCTCCGCGCGTACAACGCAGCCCAAGGCACAGACCGGGGCTCCGGTTGCAACCAGCGGCGCAGGCGTGAGATGATGGACTGCGGCACCTTTCTGGACGGCTACTCCGACTTTCGCGACGGGATGCTTGCGCTCCCCGACCGGGTCGCCTTTGAGGCGCACCTGCGCGACTGCGCGTCGTGCGCGCGGTACGACCGCGTGGTGGACGGCGGCGCCAGGGTGCTGCGCGACCTGCCGGAGCTGGAGGTCTCGGGCGATTTCATGGAGCGGCTGCAGCACCGCATCTGGCACGAGCAGGACGACATGGCCGCCGCCCGCGCGCGCCTTGCCCGCCGCTCGTCGCGCCGCGTGGCGGCCGTGGGCATGGCGGCGGCGGCGTCCGTGGCCGCGGTGGCGGTGGTGCCCGGCATGTACGCGCGCCTGACGCCGACGGTGACCATGCTCCCCTCGGCCGCGGCCAGCGCACCGGCGCCCGAGACGCAGTACCGGCTGGCGGCCGAGCACGCCGGTGAAGGGCTGGCCGCGCGGCTGGAAGAGGTGGGAGTGGAGGTGTATCCCATGCCGTACGGCAACGTGCTGTACCACGCGGCCTCGACCGCGGCGCTTTCCTCGCCGGGCGACGGTCTGCGCCACTCCACCGCCGAGTAAGTGGCCTCCATCCGCCCCGGACAGCTGGACCGCACCCTGCGCGACCGTGTCGCGGGGGGTGCGTTCTTCTTTTTTGGCGACGAGGACTACCTGCGCGAGGAAGCGGTGGCCAAGGTGGTCGCCGCGTATCTGGATCCCGCCACCCGTGACTTCAACTTCGACCAGCTGCGCGGCGGCGACGTGACGGCCGACGCCCTGGCCAGCATCGTCGCCACCCCGCCGATGATGGCGGAGCACCGCGTGGTGGTGGTTCGCGACGCGCAGGGGCTTTCGGTCAAGGCGCGCGAGGTGGTGGAGGCGGTGTCCAAGGCGCCCGATCCCGGGCTGATCCTGGTCGTGTCCGCGTCCATCCCCTCGTCGTCCAAGGCCAAGTTCTACGACGACCTCAAGAAGCGCGCGGTCTCGGTGGAGTACGCGCAGCTGTCGCAGGACGACGCGCCGGGGTGGGTGATGGAGACGGCGCGCGAAGAGCTGGGGGTAGAGGTGGACCCCGAGGCGGCGCGGGCGCTGGTGGGCGGGATCGGCGTGGACCTGGGGCACCTGGGGTCGGAGCTGCGCAAGCTGGCCGCGTACGCGCAGGACCGTAAGCGGGTCACGCTGGACGACGTGCGCGCGGTGGGCGGCATTATCCCCCGCCAGGACCGCTGGGCCTGGTTCGACATGATCTCCGAGCGCCGCTTTCGCGAGGCGCTGGAGACGCTGCCCATTCTGCTGGAGTCGGGCGAGAACGGGGTGGGGCTGGTGATCGGGATGGGCGGGCAGCTGCTGAAGGTGGCGCTGGTGTGCGCGGGCGGGCAGCAGGCGCTGGAGCGCGAACTGAAGCCGTTTCAGAAGTGGATGGCGCGCCGCATTGTCCCCGTGGCGCGCAGGTGGAGCCTGCCGGAGGTGGACCAGGCGCTGGCCGAGCTGCTGCGCACCGACCGCCTGCTCAAGTCCGCCTCCCTTTCCGACCGCCAGGCGCTGGAGGAGCTGCTCCTCCGCCTGTGGGCCATCGGCCGCAGCGACCGCCAGGCGGCGTAAAGAACCGTCGCCACGCATCGAGCCATCGAAAAGGACCCTCTCCCGCGCGACGGGAGAGGGCCTTTTCGTCAGGGAATGCGGATCACGGCGTGCAGGCCACGTTCGCGTACCCCGTCCCCGCGTTCGTCACCTGGTTGTCGCAGCGGACGACGTGGCCCATCCCGTTGTCCACACGGAACCCGTACCCGGAGGCCTGCACGTCGGCCACGTTGCCGGCGAAGGTGTTGTTGTATCCCCAGCCGGCGAGGACCTGATAGGACTGGAACCCGTCCCGGATGGAAACGGCGCCGGTGTTTCCGCTGACGGTGTAGCCGTTCCCCTTGATCTCCACCCACGAATCGACCCAGGTCTGGGACTGCACCATCCCCCGCCCGTCGAAGGTGTTACCGTCGATCAGGCCTCCCGTGGTTCCTTCCTTTACGTCGATGTGCTCCGCCCGTACGTCGGGGCCAAAGACGTTGTTCAGCACCTGGTTGTAATCGCTCGCGTCGGGCTGGCCACCGCTGTTCGCGGTCCAGTGACCGTTGTAGCTGCCCACGTACACCCCCTCGCCCCACTCCGGGTACCAGACCCCGGTGTCGTAGATGTGGTTGTTCCGCACCGTGTTGTAGCTGCTGAGCTTGAAGAGCTTGATGGCTTCCTGTCCGATGCCGTGGACGGCGAGGTTCTGGACGTCGTTGTAGGCACCGCCCTCCACGGAGACACCCTGCTGCGCGCTGGTGACCGTGAATCCCGTCAGCGTCCAGTAGCTCGCCCGTATCCGCAGCGCAAAGCCCAGCGTGGACGTGGAACCGGTCTGGATGACGGCGTCCCGGTTTCCGCAGAGGGTGATTCGCTGCCCGGCGGTGCCCGACACGGTGGCCGAGAAAGGACCCGTGTAGGTTCCGCCCGCCATCTGGATGAAATCGCCGGGCTGCGCGTTCGCCAGGGCGGCCGTCAGCTGTGTGGACGTGGAGACCTGGACGATCCTGGCGCCATCCGGGTACGCGCAGGCAATCTCCAGCTCCGTGGCGGCGGGAGCGGATGTCGCGACGCGGGGCTCCGTGACGCCGTGGTCACCGCAGGCCGCGACAGCCGTTACGGCCAGGATGATGAACGTGGCGGGTACTCGTGGATTCATGATGCACCTCACACGGTCAGGGTTGCGGTGAAGTGGACGTACCGCCCGGCATTGGCTCCTTATGCGCCAATCCGAAGTAAGGCTTTGCCATAGCATGACTTGTACCGCAATGTTCCTGTCCGTCCCGTAATCGGACCCAGGGCGGGGCTCGCGGAGGATTCTGATCCGAGCACGGTCTTTGATCCGCCGGTGCGTGGGCGCTGCAGTCGTGTAAAACCAGCGGGGAGGCGGCGTGCGGGTACAGGGAAGGGTACGCATGGGGGTGGAATGGGCCGGAGCGCTGCTGCTGCTCACGCTTCCATTCGTCGCCAGCGCGCGGAGCGGGCGGCTGGGGGTGGGGTGGCAGGAGAGCGTCGCGTTTCTGGCCGCGTTCATCCTGTATTTCTTGGTCATCGGCGCGTTTTTGCTCTGGTCGCTGCGCCCGGAGGCCGCGGTCGTGGCGTACGCGCGGCGGCCGCTGGGGCTGGCGTTCCTTCCCATGGCCGGCATTGCGTTCGGCGCGCCGGTGATCGCGGGCCTCATCCTGCTGCAGCGCTGGATGCAGGTGCCGAAGCCGTGGGCGCTGGCCGGCGCGACGGCGGCGTGGATCTGCGGGTGTGCGCTCGTACGCCGCTTCCGCGGGCGAACCGCGCGTGCGGCCGCGGACTCGCCCTCCGCCGGCTGATCGCGCGTCGTCGTAACGGAGGATGGAAGTGCGCGCGGGAAGCGCCGTCCACGGCTGGTCCTCCGCCTGTGGGCCATCGGCCGCAGCGACCGCCAGGCGGCGTAGGTGACGCGACACGCGCGTCGATTGATACGACCCTCTCCTCGCCGCGGGGGAGGTTTTCTCGTGTCGGAAGGAAGTGCGTCCGGTCGCGTTCCCGGGCGGTTGAAACCGCGGCTGGAACGTCACAAAGTCCTGCGGACTGCGGCGGCCTAGGTGTGTGCGGGGCCCAATCGCCTGCGCGTCCGCAGCAAAGACTGCGGGTTTTTCGCTTGCGCTCCCGGGGTCCGGAAGAAGGGCACCGGTACGAAATGCGGCGGATGGCGTCATTCTGCACGAGACGCGGCCGGTCCTTTTCAGTCGCACCGTTACGTGTGCGGGATGGGCTCACGATCTCGTCCGCTACGTCTGCTTGGTGAGCCCTTGCTACGTTTCCGAAGGAGATTCTTCGTCAGAGCCACCAACCCTGGCGCGTGAAAAAGGGTTGCGCGCTGCGCCTTCCCGGCCTCAGAATGACGGTGATCTCCTGGCCGTTTGCGGATCTCGAACGTCAGGCCGGGTACCACGATTCACTCTCCCCATCGGGACAGAAACGACTCGGGAGATTGCCAAAACACATACTTAATGACCATTGTAGATGTAGATCGACAGGGCCCAGACCCGCGAGGCCGCGTCGAAGAGCCACCCCCGGCTCATGCGGACGACGTCCGCGCGTCCGCCAAACCGCTCTCCCAAGGGGCAGACCCATGCGCAAGATCCGCTTGAAGATCGAATCGCTGGCCGTGGAATCGTTTGATACGGGCGAAGTGCAGGACCCTCGCGGTACCGTGCGCGCGTACTTTACGACGCCCCAGGATCCCTGTACTTCCGCCGACGACGCATTGACGTGCGCGCGCCGCCGGACCGACTACGCGTCGTGCGACGTGGAATGCGAGTGCACCATCCGCGGGCTGAAGTGCTTGAACCAGGAGACGGCCTGACTTGACGCACGGCGCCGCGCAGCCAGCGGGCGCCAGGGCCGACGCCCGGAAAGGAAAAGCCCCGTCCGGCGCCTGTGGGAAGCGCTGGGACGGGGCTTTTCGCACGTCCCGCCGCTGGGCCTTTCCCTCGCCCGACCCTCAGCCGCGCCGCGCCGGTTGAACGGGTCCGCCGCATCCGTGTATATTGCCGCCATGTCCAGCATCAACCCCATCGACCTGCTGCGGAGCGGCACCGTTCCGCTCTACCTGGCGCCGCAGGCCGGCGTCAGCGAGTCGCCGTTCCGCCGCCTGTGCCGCCAGTTCGGAGCGGACGTGGTGGTGTCGGAGTTCGTATCGGCCGAGGGCATCCGCCGCCACGACAAGCGGACGCACACCTACCTGCGCTTCAACGACGAAGAGCGGCCCATCGGCATCCAGATCTTTGGCGCCGAGCCGGACGCCATGGCCGAGGCGGCGCGGCTGGTGGAAGAGGTGTACGAGCCGGACTTCCTGGACATCAACTTCGGCTGCCCGGTCAAGAAGGTGGTCAACCGCAACGGGGGCAGCGGCTGCCTGCGCGACCTGGACCTGGTGGAATCCATCATCCGCGCGGTGAAGGGGGCCATCAGCATCCCCACGACGGTCAAGATCCGCAGCGGGTTCACCGAGGACACGCGCGACCCCGTGGGCATTGCCCTGCGCTGCCAGGACGCCGGCGCCGAGTCGCTGACGCTGCACGCGCGGACGCGGACGCAGATGTACAGCGGCGTGGCCAACTGGGACGAGATCGCGGCGGTCAAGGCGGCGCTGGACATCCCCGTCATCGGCAACGGCGACGTGTGGAGCGGCGAGGACGCGCGGCGGATGTACGAGCACACCCGCTGCGACGGCATCATGATCGCGCGCGGCTCGCACGGTGCGCCCTGGCTGTTCGCGCAGGCCCGCGCGGCGCTGGAGGGGCGGCCCGTTCCGCCCGATCCGGACCCGGCGGAGCGCTTTCGCACCGTCATCGAGCACGCGCGGCTGGCGATCGCCTGGGAATCGGACGAGGAAAAGGCGATGATCGAGTTCCGCAAGCACCTGGGCTGGTACACCAAGGGGCTGCCCAACGGGCGCTACCTGCGGCAGGAGCTGTTCGAGGTCAAGGAGCTGGCGGAGGCGGAGCGCCTGCTGGAAGGCTACCTGGCGCAGTACGAGGGAGTGCCCGCTTGACCCCCGAGCGGCTTCGCGCGCTGCTGGCCGAGGTGGCCGGCGGCACGGTGGCGGTGGAAGAGGCGGAGCGGCGGCTGGCGTGGGCGCCGGTGGAAGACCTGGACTTTGCCCGGGTGGACCACCACCGCGCGCTGCGGCAGGGCTTTCCCGAGGTCGTCTTTGGCGCCGGAAAGACACCGGAGCACCTGGCCGGGATCGCGGAGCGCATCGCGGCGCGGGGGGAAGGCTTTCTCGCCACGCGCGTGGCGCCCGAGGCGGAGGAGGCGCTGCGGCGCGCGGTGCCGGGTGTGGAGATCAATCCGCTCGGCCGCACGGCCTGGCTCCCTGCGGCGAATCCCGTCGAGCGAAAGACGCGTGGATCGATCCTGATCGTCACCGCGGGGACCAGCGACCTGCCGGTGGCGGAAGAGGCGGCGGTGACGGCGCGGGCGTACGGCAATCCCGTGGAGCGGCTTACCGACGTGGGCGTGGCGGGCATTCACCGCGTTCTGGCCGCGCGCGACGTGCTGGGCTCGGCCGCCGTGGTCATCGTGGTGGCGGGGATGGAGGGCGCGCTGCCCTCCGTCGTCGGCGGGCTGGTTTCCGTCCCCGTGATCGCGGTGCCGACGAGTGTGGGATACGGCGCGGCGTTCGGCGGGCTGTCGGCGCTGCTGGGGATGCTGAACTCCTGCGCGTCGGGGGTGACGGTGGTGAACATCGACAACGGGTTCGGCGCCGCGGCGGCCGCGTCGCGCATCAACCTTCTTCCGCCTTCCTGACGATTCCCCCTCGCGACCGCGCACCCGCCCTGCCGCTCGCCGCGTCGGCGCTGGCCTACCTGGCCGCGCTGGTGGCCGTGCCCCGGCTGCCGTGGTGGGGCGCGGCGCTGGCCGTCGTCGCCCTCCTGGCCCTGCACGTCTGGACGCACCGCGTGCACGGCAGGGACTCCGCGGCGGTCGCGGCGCTCTGGCCCCCGCTGCACGTCCTGATCATCGCCACCGGCTCACTCGCCTCGCCCCTGGCCCCGCTGGCGGCGGGATGGGCGGGCCTTTTCGCGCGCCGTGCGCCGGCGAAGTCCATCGTCCCCGCCATCGCGGCCGTCGCCGTTCTCGGACTGCTGGCGGACCTGGTGGATGGGGCGCCGCCGGCGTGGACGATGGTGCTGCGGTGGATCCTGCTGATGGCCGTCGCCGCGGGGCTGGCGGCGCTGGCGGGCGGAAGTGCATCCGCCCAGCCGCACCGCAAGGCCGCGCCGGTGGAGCCCGCCGAACCGCGGCCCCGGCGCTCGGGCGAGGCCACGGACGCGGAGGCGGTGGAGACGGCGCTGGCGACGGTGATGCGTGCCACGGACGCGCACGAGGCGGCGCTCTGGCGGGCGGAGGGGGAAGGGGAGGAGCGGACGGCGGCGCTGCTGTCGCGCGTGGCGGCGCCGGACGTGGACGCGCCGGAAACGCCGGTGCCGCTGGCCGGCCACCCGTTCGCCTGGGCGGTGGACGAGCGGCTGCCGCAGCGCATCGAGCGGGGAAAGAAGCAGCTGCCTTCGGCCTGGGCGGCGGAGATGCTGCTGGTGCCGGTGGAGATCGACGAGCGTGTTCTTGTCCTCGCGCTGGCGTATCCCGGGATGGTGCCGCCGGGGGCGGAGACGGCGGCGGCGCGCGCGGGGCATCACCTGGCCACGCTGCTGGGGCTGCTGAAGGCGCGGCAGGCCGTCCGCCGCGCGGACGCGGGGATGCGCGCCATGTCGGATGCGGTGCGCACGCTGCCGGGCGAGCTGGAGCTGGACAAGTTCGCCGGGCAGCTGGCGGCGGCGGTGCGGCAGGGGACGGGCGCGGCGGGCGCCGGCGTGGCGCTGGTGACGGACGATTCCGGACGCGGCAAGGTACTGCACGTGTCCGGCGAATCCATCCCCATGGACGCGGAGGGGTTTGGCGAGGGCGAGTCGCGGCTGGCGCTGGCGGTCAAGCACGGTGTGGAGCTGCACCACGCCGACCTGCGCAAGCAGAGCGACCGCCTGCCGCTGCTGACGGCGGCGGAGCGGTGGGAGTCGCCGCCGCGCTCGGCCGCCATCCTGCCGCTGATGCTGGACGGGCGGGCGATGGGCGCGGTTGCGGTGTGGCACCCGGAGCCGGGGCGGCTGGGGGAGCGGGAGATGGAGATCGCGCGGATGCTGTGTTCCGTGGCGCCGCTGCCCATGCGCAGCGCGAGGCGCTTCGAGGCGCTGGACCACCGCGCATCCACCGATCCGCTGACGGGGCTGGCCAACCGCAGCACCTTCGAGGCGCGGCTGGCGTCGCTCGCCGGCTACTTTGACCGCTACGCGCGGCCGTTCAGCATCATTGCGCTGGACGTGGACTTCTTCAAGAAGTTCAACGACACCTGGGGGCACGAGGCGGGCGACCGGGTGCTGCAGCACGTGGCGGAGCTGCTGCAGTCCACGGTGCGCGACGTGGACCTGCCCGCCCGGCTGGGGGGCGAGGAGTTCGTGGTGCTGCTGCCGGAGACGACGGTGGGCCAGGCGGCGGAGGCGGCGGAGCGCATCCGCCGCAACCTGGAGACGCGCATGGTGGACTACAACGGACAGCGTCTTTCCGTCACCGCTTCGCTGGGCGTGAGCGCCTGCCCGGACTGCACCGCCACGCCGGGCGAGGTGCTGGGGCAGGCGGACGTGGCCCTGTACCGCGCCAAGGACACCGGCCGCAACCGCGTTTCCATCGCGCCGCGCCTGGAGAATCCCGTCAGCGTGGAGCCGTAGGGCGTACGCACGAGATTCAGCGGCCAACAAGTGTTGATTTCCTGAGGGAGCGCCACACGGAGCCCGAAGCATCACAGCCGTGTGCGCGCGACTGAAGGATCTCGTCTGCCGCACTGTGGGGCCGGCCGCAGCGTGTGGAGGCCAGCCCCTCAGTTCTGCCGGCGAGATCCTTCGGTCGGCGTCAGACCCTAGAGGTTGGGCCATGATCAGCGCGGCGCCTCCCTCAGGAAATCAACTCTTTCGTTGAAAGTTCCCAAGTTGCTCGCACTGTGTGGGAAGGCTCGGAGCACAAAAACGAGGGAGGACGCGGCGTGCGTCCTCCCTCGTTTGTACTGCCGAAGGCGGTGGATCAGAACGAGATGTTAAGGCCCACGCCGGCGGTGACGTACGAGACGTCGAGCTCCGTGTCGCCCAGCACGCCGTCGAACTCCGCGGTGTAGCGGCGGTAGCCGATGCCCGGGGTAAGGCGCACGTTCCGCGCGACGCCGATCGCCACGCCGCCGCCCACCTCGAAGCCCACCTTCTCGTCGATCCCCTCCTCCACGCCGCCCAGCTCCAGCGTGTGGAACACGGCGCCGGCCCCGACCCACGGCGCCACGCGGGCCGTGCCCCCGGGGATGGCGGCCGTCAGGCCCACCGAAAAGCCGCTGTCTTCGGCGTGCGGCTCCTCGTCGTCCAGCAGCCCCGCGCCAAAGCGCGTGTTGCTGTAGGTGCCGTACAGCGCCAGTCCGGGGCTGATCCCCAGCGACGCGCCCGCGCTCCATCCCGCGCCCTCGTCCACCGCGTCGTCAAAGTCGCCCGTGGGGACGGCGTAGTCTAGGCGCCCCTCGACGGAGAGCGGAATCCCCATCTGCGCGTGCGCGTCCACCGCCGAAACCGCCACGGACGCCAGAACCGCCGCAAACACTGCTTTAACCATCAGATCGTCTCCAGAAAACGAAGGATCGGCCACCGACCGTCGGCGGTCGTGCATCTTCCCTGCGCAATCGTCGTGCCTAACGTGTTGCTGAATTGTCACTTGCGAAGATTTTTGACTACATATGACGGGAGTTTCGATAGGCAGCGGGCACGCGCGTTGCGATGAGCAACTGTCGAGGGGGGCGTGACAGGTGGCGGGCGCGTAAGTTGTTGCAGGACAAGAGGATTGACAGGATGGTCCGACGCTGGTAGATTAGGAGCGTCGTTTGAAAACACGGGTTTGGGGCTGTCAAGGTTTCGACGTGTACGGTGAAGCCGTGGCTGCGTGCCGAGGTCCTCGGATACCTCGTAAAACCTCCGGGAAACTAGTAACCGCGAACGATAACTTCGCTCTGGCTGCGTAAGTAGAGACCCTAGCGGTTTCCTTACCTCCCGTCTTCCGGTCAGCCCCGCCTGAGGCGGGCCGGCGGGCGTCATCAAATTCTGGCTGGCCTGCGTTTGGCGCCGTGACGGCGCAGGCGAGATTTGCACGGCTGGTTCGCGATGGGCTTCCCACTGGCCGATGAGCGAGCGAGGAGAAAAGAACAGGGGGATACGCACGTAGACGTCGCGAGGGATCTGTAGGCGGACGCGGGTTCGATTCCCGCCAGCTCCACTCAACAGAAAAGGCCGGGCTCAGCATCCACTGCTGGCCCGGCCTTTTTGCGTTGCCTATCCGGGATCTCCGGTTTCGCCAGGAAAAGAATGCCTCACACGGAGTCAACGGAGTGAACGGAGTTTGGCTCCGGCGCGCCCGGAACCATCCGTGCGGGACGGCGGGAAAGGGTATGATGATTGCAATGCCTGCGCGCCACAAGTGGTTGCCGGGTAAACACTTCGGTGGGAGGTGGGGAGATGCGCAAGGCGAGGGGATGGGTGTTCGGGCTGGGGATGGCGGCGGCGCTGGGGTTTGGCGGAGCACAGGCGGTGGCGGCACCCGCGCCGGGAGGCGAGATGCGGGCGTGCAATCCCAAGGGATGCAACGCCGGCTGCCAGGCCCAGGGCGCCATCAGCGGGCGGTGCACCGATGCGGGCGCGTGCATCTGCCTCTTCTAAGGAGCGGCGGGCGTTCGCGTAACCTGCAATCCTGACGGAAACGCAAACCGGAGGAGGATCCATGCGTACGAGCAAGACGGTGACCCGCTGGGTGTTCGGCGCCGCGACGGTGGCCTCGCTGGGATTTGGAGGGGCGCAGGCGATGGCGTCGCCGGCCCCCGCGACCGGCGCGGCGCAGGTGTGCAACCCGCAGGCGTGCAACCGGATCTGCCAGGCCATCCCCGGCAGCATCGGCGGTTTCTGCGGCTCCGATGGCAGTTGCAACTGCTACATCGGCGGATGACGTAGACGCGCGGAGCCGCGCCGGGGCACTCCGGCGCGGCTCTTCTCTCATCCGCAACCAGAGGGGGGAGCCGATGAAGATGATGGCGATGCGGCGCCGGGTGTTCGGCGCCGGGACGGCGGTGGCCCTGGGATTCGGAGGCGCGCAGGCGTTCGCGGCGCCGGCGCCGGTTGCGCCCACGGCACAGGCGTGCAACCAACAGGTCTGCGACCGGATCTGCGACCTGACCAACCGCGGCCTGGGAGGATTCTGCAGCAGCGCCGGCATCTGCGTCTGCTATCGCTGACGGGGGCATAACGAACGGGGCCGCGCCGGGAATCCGTTTCCTGGCGCGGCCTCGTCGTTCATCGCTCAAAAGCGACTGCGGCAGCAGTACGCGGTTGACCACGTGGATCACCCCGTTGGACTGCGGCGCGTCACAGGTGGTGATGGAGGTGGCGCCACCGCCCTCGTCGGGGATGATGAAGACACGCACGTGCCGGGCACGGGTCCACGTCCATGCCGATTCCCACGGATCGCCGTTCCGCGCGAAACCTCTCCAGTTCCAAGGTCGCCCCCATCCCAGCCGTTCGCTCGCGGTGACCATCGCGATCCCCCGCTGCCTCTCGCCCGCGTGCGAAGGCGGTTCGTCCCCCCGCGGCAGCCGTCCGTCCCCGCGATGTACCGGCGGAGCGCGCGAAACAACGATCTTGCGTCCGGTCGGTGATCGTGGTTTCCGCCCGACGGGCATCTACCCCCTCCAGGAGACGGACCATGCCCAGTATCAACATCCAGCAGTTCCGTGACCGTCTGGCCGGACGCGCCGAATACGACTCCATCACCCATGCCTATCGCGAGATCGCGTGCCGCCCCGAGTTGGCGCACGGGGTGGTGCTGGGCGAATGGGTACCCTGGATGGCGGTCGCCGCGTCCCGGCCAACCGCGTGATTCCCCAACGGATCGTCCTCCGAAGGGGCGACCGTCCAGCATCCACGCCTGTCCAGCGAGAGATCCACCATGTCCAGAGTCAGCATTCAGCAGTTTCGCTCGCGTCTCGCCGTGCCGCGCGCCGGCGACGGCCCGCTGGTCCGTGCCTACCGCGAGCTGTCGCGCCGCCCGGACGTCGCGGCCGGCGCGCGGATGGATGGCTGGATCCCGTGGGGCGTGGCAGCGTCCACGGACGCTCCCCGCGTGGCCGCTGGCTGGGCCGAATGGGCCGCCGTGTCCGCGAAAGGGTGAGTCGTGGGCAGCGAGGAGGTGCGGCGGTACGTGGGCGGCGTTCTTCGCGCGCGGGCCGACGCGTACGACTGGGATGCGCTGCGCACGGTGGCCGGGTTCGCGGATGGCCTGAGCGCGCAGGGACCCTCGGAGCTGGCGGTGCGGGCGTGCCGGGCGGCCGGCGGCGCGGACGAGCCGGCCTTTCCCGCCGCCGCCTCGCTGCACGCGCTGCACGTAGCCATCCACCTGGTGGACGACATCATCGATGGCGAGGAGCGCCCCTCCGTACACCTGCCGCCCGGGCTGCGCGCGAACCTGGCGCTCGCGCTGCAGTCCATTGCCATCGAGCTGCTGGACGACGCGCCCACGGACGTGCGGGCGGCGCTGATGCGCGCGGCGGCGGCGGCCGGGCGCGAAACGGCGCGCGGGCAGGAGCTGGACGCGGGCGGGGCGGATGACGAGGAGGGCTGCTGGCGGATTGTGGAAGCCAAGACGCCCCCTCTCTTTACCGCCGCGCTGCGGATGGGCGCGCTCCTGGGCGGGGCGACGCCCGGGGCGGCGGAGGCGCTGGCGGCGGCGGGCGTGCCCATCGGCGTGCTCATACAGCTTGGCGACGACCTGGGCGACGTGATGAGCGAGCTGCTGCACCCCGACTGGCAGCGCCCGGGCGACAACCTGGCGCTCCGCTTCGCGCTGGAAGCCGATCACCCGGACCGCGGCGAGTTTGCCGCACTCGTTACGCGCGTGGCAGACCCGGCCGCGTACGCCCGCGCGCGAGAGATCCTGGTGCATTCGGGCGCGTTCAGCTTCTGCGTGCACCACATGCGCGTGGCCGCGGCCGAGGCGCGCCGCATCGTGCTCGCCGCCCCCCTGGCTGATCCCGGCCCGGTGCTGGAGCTGGTCGATTCGCTCGCCGCGCCCATCGCCGATCTCCTCGCCCGCGCCGGCGTCGAGGAGTGCGACCTGGAGCTCGCGCTCGTGTGAGATCGGCTGGCACCGGGGCGAATCCGCAATCAGCAGGTGTGGACGATGTGTGTCATTCTGAGGAAGGCGCCCGCCAGCGTGCGTGCGGGAAACACCTCGCTACCCGTGGCGCCGACCGAAGAATCTCTTTCGGAAACGGGCGGGGTTCGCGCCGAGGCCAGCCGTAGCCGACAGGACGGTGGGCCCATCCGGCAGATTCTTCGGTCGGCGCAACGGGCATTGGTGCACCTGGACAGGACCGGGGGGCGCCTCTCTCAGAATGACAGCGATCCGCAGGATCGTGGCGGTGCTGTTCAGGGCGCAGCGAGGGGAGACGGAGAATGACGCCGCTCCGTCGGATCGTGTCGGTACTTCAGGGTGGGGCGAGAGGGAGGCGGAGGATGAAGGTGCTGCCGCTGCCGGGGCTGCTTTCCGCCTGAAGGGTGCCGCCCATGAGGTGCGCCAGGCGGCGGCTGACGCTCAGGCCCAGGCCGGTGCCCTGCGCAATGCGCGTGCTCCCCTGTTCCACCTGCCAGAACGGCTCGAAGATCTGCTCCAGGTGCTCGGCCGGAATGCCGATCCCCGTGTCGCGCACGCAGAACAGCACGTCGCCGCCTTCCGGACGGGTGGTGAAGACGATCTCACCCTCGTCCGTGAACTTGATGGCGTTGCCCAGCAGGTTGAGCAGGATCTGACGCAGCTTCCGGGGATCGGTGCGCAGCGGGGGCGACGGGTCGGTGGCGTTCACCATCAACCGAAGCCCCTTTTCGCGCGCCAGCGGCTCCACGATCGCCTCCACCTCGCGCACCACCTCGCCCACGTCCACCTGCGCGGCTGACACCGTCTCGCGCCCCGCCTCCAGCCGCGAATAGGCCAGGATCTCCTCGATCAGCTGCCCCAGGTGCCGCGCCGAAAGGCCCACCCGCCGCACGTACTGCAGCACCGGCTCCGACAGAGGCTCCGGGACCCCTGCCTCCAGCAGGTTGGTGTAGCCCTGGATGGCGTTCAGCGGCGTGCGCAGCTCGTGGCTCATGGTCGCCAGGAACTCGCTCTTGGCGCGGTCGGCCTCTTCCACCTGCGCGAACAGGCGGGCGTTGTCCACCGCCAGCGCGGCCCGGCCGGCGAACTCCAGCGCGGCCGTGGCGTCGCGCGCCTCGTACGGCCGGCGCTCCGGTCCGGCGGTGAGCGTGAGCGCGCCCAGCGTGCGGCCGCGGGCCCGCAGCGGCACCACCACGCGCGACTCGCCGCCCGCTACCCCGCTGGTCGCGGGGATCACCAGCGGCTCACCCGTCCGCATCACCTCCCGCAGCGGATGGCCGGGCGGAACGGGCACGGCGTCGGCGGCGGGGGGCTCGTCCGCGGCGTTGCCCTGGGCGCAGTGCGCCAGGCGAAGCTCGCCGTCGCCGCCCGCCAGGTAGATGCCGCAGCGGTCGGCCAGGAACGGCACGGCCAGCCGCGCCAGCCGCCGCAGCGTTTCGGCGAAGTCGGGCGTGGACTCCGCCAGCGTGGCGCTCACCCCGGCAAAGAAGCGCTGCTCCTCCTCGCGCACGCGCACGGCCTCTTCGGCCTGCTTGCGCTTGAGAAACTGGCCTATGTCGCTTCCCATGGCGGACATGGAGCTCAGCAGCCCAGGGCCCGGTTCCACCGGCCGCCGGTTGAAGAACTCCATCACCCCCAGAAACTCGCGGCCGATGGCGACGGGAAAGGCGAACGCGGCGCACAGCCCCAGCGCCGCGGCCGCCTCGCGCCGGGGAAAGTCCGGGTGGCGGGTGACGTCGGGGATCCACTCCGCCGCGGCGTGCTCCCACACGCGTCCCGGCAGCCCCTGTCCGCGGGCGAGCCGCATCCCCTCGCTCGCCGTCTCGAAGCCGCGGCCCACCACCTCCGGCACCCCCCAGCTGGCCTTTGCGCACAGCACCCCGTCCGCATCCTCCGCCCAGAAGATCCCCAGCTCCCACCCCAGCGTCTGGCAGAGCGCCTGCAGCACCCGCGGCACCGCGTCGTCCGCCGTCGACGTTTCCGCCAGCACGCGGGTAACGGCGTACTGCGCGGCCAGGTGCGCCTCCGCCTGCTTGCGGTCGGTGATGTCGCGGATGAAGGAGGTAAAGACCACCTCGCTTCCCCAGCGCGCCGCGGCTACGGTCAGCTCCACGGGGAACTCGCGCCCGTCGCGGCGCAGGGCGCTGATCTCGATGCGGCGGTTGAGGATGGGTCCCTCGCCCGTTTCCAGGTAGCGGCGCACGCCCTGGTCGTGGGCTTGGCGGAAGCGGTGGGGGATGATGGTCTCGCCCAGCGTGCGTCCCCGCACCTCGGCCTCCGTCCAGCCGAAGAGGGTTTCGGCGTGGTGGTTCCACTCCAGCACGCGGCTGGACGAATCGGTCACCACGACCGCGTCCAGCGCGGAATCCACCAGCCCCTGCAGCCGCGCCGCCGCCCCGGCGATCTCTTCGTTGAGCACCTCCAGCTCCGCCGCCTGCTCCAGCAGCAGTTCCGCCTGCACGCGCAGCTGCTCCACGGCGGAGTCGTCTCCGTCGCGGCCGTCGTGCGGGGGGTGCGGGAACGCCGGGGAGGACATGGAAGGAAAGGTCCGGGGTGGATCGGTGGGTGGGGCGCCGCCTGGTCCGCAAGGCTTCGGCCACGTGCTTCCGCCCACCGGCGGCGAAGATGCAAGCGGAACGATGAAGAAGGGCCGATGGAAGACGCGGAAGCGCGGAAGGATGCTCTCCCGTCCCTCCGCGTCCCGGTGTCTCGGTGGATCAGTGCGCGCCGTGGCGGTCGGTGCGGCGCTCGGCGATGGGGGCGACGAGCACCTTGTCCACGCGGTTGCCGTCCATGTCCACCACCTCCACCCGGTAGCCGTTGGCGTTGAAGTGCTCGCCCGGCTGCGGCACGTGGCCCAGCGTGGTGAACACGAAGCCGCCCAGCGTGCGGTACTCGCGGTCCTCGTGGCGGCGGTCCTCCAGGTCCAGCACCTCGCGAAACTCCTCCATGGAGAGCGACGCGTCCACCAGCAGCGACCCGTCGTCGCGCCGCACGATGGGGGGCGCGGGGGCCACGCCGCCGCGGCCCATCTCGCCCGCGAACTCCTCCAGCACGTCGTTCAGCGTGACGATGCCTTCGGTGCCGCCGTACTCGTTCACCACCAGCGCCAGGTGCGTTCCCGACTGGCGAAACTGCTCCAGCACCCGCAGCGCCCGCGTGCTTTCGGGGATGAAGAGCGGCTGGCGCAGCAGCGACTGGATCTCCACGCGCTCGCCGGCCAGCTCCGCCGCCCACAGGTCCTTTACCTCCACCATTCCCAGCACGTGGTCCAGCCCGTCGTCGCAAACCAGGTAGCGCGAAAAGCGGTGCTCCACCATGGCGCGGCGGTGCTCCTCGGGCGACGCCGTTACGTCCAGCCAGACGATGCGGTGGCGCGGCGTCATCAGCGACACCACGCGCTGGTCACCCAGCCAGAACACGCGCTCGACGAGCTCCTGCTCCTCTTCCTCGAACACTCCCGCCTGCGTTCCCTGCTCCAGCAGCACCGCGATCTCCGCCTCCGTCACCGGCGACTCCTCGGGCTTGCGGATGCGCAGCATGCGAAGGACCAGCCGCGTGGACGTGGTCAGCAGCCACACCAGCGGCCGAGCGACGCGCGACACCACGTCCATGGGCCCCGCCATCACCGCCGCGATCTTCTCGGGGTGGTTGAGCCCGATCTGCTTGGGCACCAGCTCGCCCACGATCAGCGACATGTAGGTGATGCCCATGACCACGATCGCCAGCGAAAGCGGCGCGGCGTACTCCGCCACGGAGGGAAACTGCTGCATCCACGCCGCCAGCGGCTCCGCGATGGCCGCGCCGCCGAACGCGCCCGCCAGGGTGCCCACCAGCGTGATGCCCACCTGCACCGTGGCCAGAAAGCGCTCCGGGTGCTCGGCCAGCTGCAGCGCGCGGCGGGCGGCGTGGTCGCCGGCTTCGGCGCGCTGCTGCAGGCGCGACTTGCGGGCCGAAACCAGGGCGATCTCGCTCATGGCGAACACGCCGTTGGCCACCAGCAGCAGCAGCACGATCCCTACTTCGGTGCCGATCCCCATTGTCACCAGTGCGAAAGTACGAAAGTGCGAGAGTGCGAAAGTACGTGGCCGATGCATGCGGTGCCGGTACTCTCGCACCTCCGCGCTCCTCGCACGTTCGCACTCCTCTCCGGGCATGCGTTTGCTGCAAGCTACGCGCTCGCGGACGCCCGCGCATCGTACGGGCGGCGCGAGGGCGGACCGACACTGCCACGGACACGCTTGTACGGCTGCACGGCGGGCGCATAGATTTGCGACCGTGAGCGACTCTCGGACGTGGACCCGAACCCGGTTTTTCCTGGCGCTGCTGCTTGCGGCGCTGGTAGCCGGGGCCGTGCCCATCCGCGTCACCGCCTCCCGCGGCGACAAGTCGGCCGGGGGCGCGGCGTGGCGCGCTTCGTCCGCGCGCCCGATTGCTCCGCGTCCGGACCTAGACCTCGGCGGCACGTCGTTCCTCGCCGCCGCCGCGCCGGAACCGCTGCCCATCCCGCGCCTGGCGCGCGCGGAGGCGCCGCCGCCGCGACGCGTCGCGATCGCCGCGCCGCCACTGGCGCAGTCGCCGCTTCCCCGGGCGCCTCCCGTTTCGTAACCGCCTCCGAAACCGCGGTGAGACGCGTGCCGCGCTCCAGCATGAATCTGGGTGTGCGGTAGCGGCGCTGGACACCAGGCTCTCGGCGCGGCCGGGCATTGCACAGGTCTTCACGAACCATGCGGGCGGCGTGCGCTCGCTCATCCCTTATCCGACGGTCGCAAAACCCATGGAGCTTTTCACCGATCCGCAGGTGTGGGTCGCGTTCCTCACCCTGCTGGCGCTGGAGCTGGTGCTGGGCGTGGACAACGTGGTCTTCATCTCCATCCTGGCCGGCAAGCTGCCGCAGGAGCAGCGCAAGCGTGCCCGCCAGCTGGGGCTGGGGCTGGCGCTCGTCACGCGCATCCTGCTTCTCTTTTCGCTGTCGTGGATCATTCGCCTGACCGCCCCGCTCTTCGAAGTGATGGGCCACGCGTTCAGCGGCCGCGACCTTATTCTGCTGGGCGGCGGCCTGTTCCTGATGGGCAAGGCCGTCCACGAGATGCACAACCGCCTGGAGGGTGACGAAGGCCATTCGTCCGCCAAGGTACCGCCGTCGTTTCGCGGCGTGATCATCCAGATCCTGCTGCTGGACGTGGTGTTCTCGCTGGACAGCGTGATCACCGCCGTGGGGATGGTGGAGCAGATCGAGGTGATGGTCGCGGCCGTGGTGATCGCGGTGGGGGTGATGCTGGTGTCGGCCGGCGCCATCAGCGAGTTCGTGGAGCGGCATCCCACGGTAAAGATGCTGGCGCTTTCGTTCCTGCTGCTGATCGGCGTCACGCTGGTGGCCGACGGCCTGGGGCACCACATCCCCAAGGGCTACATCTACTTCGCGATGGGCTTCTCGGTGTTCGTCGAGGTGCTGAACCTGCGCGCCCGCACCAAGAGCAAGCCCGTCCACCTGCGCGAGGCGTACGTGGAGGAGCCGGCTGTTGCGGTGGCGCCGGGTACGCTGCGGCGGGACGGAGCGACGGGGTAACGACTGCGTGAGTGCGTGAGGGGGGCGGATCCGCGTGGATCCGCCCCCCTCTTCTTTGCGTTTCAGATGCTCTCCAACGCGCGTAACCATCACGCCGCGGCGCGGCGGCGTCTAGCGGCGGGTGCCTTCGATTGCTTTTCTGCTTCATCCAAGAGGCCACGTGCGCCCCGCCGACGCACACTCCAGGTTGCGATGCGGGCTTCCACGACAGCACGGGCACTCGCGATAACGGCCTTGTCCGGCTCCGCGAGAAGGTCCGACGCAGTCACGCCCAGCGCGAACGCGATACGGGAGATGGTGAGCAGCGTGGGATTCACTTCGTCGCGCTCGATGCTGGCGATTCGACGCCGCGTTGTCTTCGCCGCCTCGGCAAGCTGCTCCTGCGTCACCCCCTTCGTTTCCCGAAGGCTCCAGACGTTCAGCGTCAGGTTGCTGAACGGCCGGCCGACGGCGTGCGCGGCCGCGTATCCAGGCTCTTGGAGTCGGCGGGCCATGTACTCGTCCCACGTCATATCCCCGTCCATCATCCCTCCGGCTTTGCTGGTAAACCGTATCGCCTGCAGCCTGTAATGATCACGCGATGGCGCGGCGGCGTGGCGCGGGTTCCGGCACCTCTGTGGCATCTTCCGTCCTTTGCGCAACCCGTGGACGTCTCGTCTGCTTGGCGGCGGATGCTTCTACCAGTGCGCGAGCCTTTGCGAGCCTCGTATCGTCCGGTTCGGCGAGAAGGTCGGACGCGGTCACACCCAACGCGAACGCGATTCGCGATATGGTAAGCAAGGTGGGGTTGGACTCGTCGCGCTCGATGTCGGCGATGCGGGGCTGCTTCATCTTTGCCGCCTCGGCGAGCTGCTTCTGCGTCATCTCCTTCGTCTCGCGAAGGCTCCAGACGTTCAGCGCCAGGTTCGTGAAAGGTCGGCCGACCGCGTGCGCCGCTGCGTACTCGGGGTCCTTGAGCTGCTCGGCCAGGAACTCGTCGAGCGTCATGTCACCTTTCATCCGTTCCCTCCTCATCCTTCTTGTCGTTCTCCATCCAGGCCGTGCGGCGACCTTTCGCGCGCCGGATTTCCGCATCCAGCAGTCGCCGCTTCAGCGTAAGCGACTTGGCCGCACAGGTGGTGACCACGATCAACCGCGGCCTCCGTCCGGGCACCACGAAGAATAGCAGGCGGAAGGCCGGGCCGTGAGCCAGAACCCGCAACTCATAAATCCCGTCCTGCAGGTGCTTTACCGTCTGGTCTGCCATGGCTGCGGACCATCCCTTGGCGGCGAATGCGATCAGCTTGCGCTGGATCTGATCCTGATGGTCCCTCGGTAGCGCTCGGAGTTCGAGCATGTACCACGGGGATGTGAGAACCTTGACGCTGTCGTCCATCAGCTACCCCAATTCTATACGTTTTAGCGTATCGCGCAAGTGCCGCAGCGAAGAAGAATTGATCAGAGTAAACAGGGTAACGGAAAGGCACTTCGGCCGCTACGGGACAGAATCCGCCTCAGATGAGCAGGCGTGTACGGCTGCTGGCGCGGAGGGAGCGAGGGGCGGAGGGAAGTGGACGGGTGAGGGCCGAGAGAGGCGGGAGAGGGCGGCGGAGGGTTGTCCAACCCGGGGGATTCTTGTACCTTGTTGGGCTTTGCATCTCCCGCTCGGCCGGGTTCAACCGGCACGGGCGGCGTTTCGGCTTATCCGAACGGCGGCAATCAGGTGTTCGACCAGCTAAGCGACAAGCTCGAAGGCGTACTGTCCGGCCTGCGGCAGCGCGGCGTGCTCTCGGAGCCCATGATCCGCGAGGGGCTGCGCGAGATTCGCCGCGTGCTGCTCGAGGCGGACGTGAACTTTCAGGTCACGCGCGAGTTCATGAAGCGCGTGGAGGAAAAGGCGCTGGGCGAGCGCGTGCTCAAGGCGGTCTCTCCGGGCCAGCAGCTCGTGAAGATCGTGCACGAGGAGCTCACGTCCATGCTGGGCGAGCGCAAGGCCCCGCTGGCGCTGGCGCCCATCCCGCCCACCATCATCATGATGGTGGGCCTGCAGGGCTCCGGTAAGACCACCACCGCCGGCAAGATCGCGCGCCGCATGAAGCGCGAGATGCGGCAGACGCGCCTGGTGGCGTGCGACGTGTACCGCCCCGCGGCCGTGGAGCAGCTGCAGACGCTGGGCGAGCAGGTGGGCGTCCCCGTCTACGCCGAGCCGGGATCGAAGGACGTCGTCGGCATCGCCCGCCGCGCGCTGGAGCTGGCGCGCAGCGAGCGCGACCGCGTGGTGATCTTCGACACCGCGGGCCGGCTGCAGATTGACGAGGACCTGATGGACGAGCTGAAGCGCCTCAAGGAGGAGCTGAAGCCCCACGAGATCCTCTTTGTCGCCGACGGCATGATCGGCCAGGAGTCGGTGAACGTGGCCAAGGGCTTCGACGAGGCCCTGGACGTTTCCGGCGTGGTGCTGACCAAGATGGACGGTGACGCCCGCGGCGGCGCGGCGCTCAGCATCTACGGCGTCACCGGCAAGCCCATCAAGTTCCTGGGCGTGGGCGAAAAGCTGGACGGGCTGGAGGAGTTTGCGCCCGACCGCATGGCCGGCCGCATCCTGCAGCAGGGCGACGTGGTTGCGCTGGTTGAAAAGGCGCAGCGCTCGTTCGACGCCGACGAGGCGGCCAAGCTGGAGCGCAAGATGATGGGGACGGGTCGCTTTGACCTGGAAGACTTCCTCATCGCCCTGCGCCAGTTCCAGAACCTGGGCCCGCTGGAAAACCTGCTGAAGCTGCTGCCGGGCGTGAACAGCAAGATGCTGAAGAACGTCAAGGCTGATCCGCAGCGGATGAAGCACATCGAGGCGATCATCCTCTCGATGACGAAGCAGGAGCGGAAGCGCCCGGAGATGCTGAACGGCGCGCGCCGCGTGCGCATCTCCCGCGGCAGCGGCCGCCCGGTAAGCGAGATCAACCGTCTCCTGGAGCAGTTCAAGGAGATGCAGAAGTTCATGAAGCAGATGAAGTCGCTGCAGGGGATGATGCCCAAGGGCGGCGGCGGTGGTTTCCCGAAGCTGCCGTTTGGAGGAGGCGGCATGCCGAGGGCGTAGGAGGTACGAAGGTGCGATGTACGAGGGTACGCAACGACGTACCTTCGTACCCCGTACCCTCGTACCGTTTTCTTTCGATCGTCCGGACGCGGCACGTGGCCCGTCCCTGGACGCAACCCGATCCACACGAGGAACCAGCAATGGCACTGAAGATCCGTCTTCGCCGCATGGGCCGTAAGAAGGCCCCGCACTACCGCATCGTCGTGGCCGAGAGCGCCATGCCCCGCGATGGCCGCTTTGTGGCCAAGGTGGGCCACTACAACCCCACCACCCAGCCCGCTACGCTCGTCGTGGACCGGGACAAGGCGCTGCAGTGGATGGCCAAGGGTGCCATGCCCACCGACACCGTGCAGTCGCTGTTCCGCAAGGCCGGCGTGTACTCCGACGCGCCCACGGTCGTGTCCGAAGCGACGGCGGCGGTGACGGGCGCCGCCAAGAAGGCCGGCAAGGCGGCCGCGGGCGCGGCTTCGGCCGTGGCGGGCGCCGTGGCGTCGGCTGCTTCGGCGGTCGCGGGTTCCGCGGCGTCGGCCGCGTCGGCGGTGGCGGATTCGAGCGTGGGCGGTGCCGTGGCGTCGGCCGCGTCGGCCGTGGCCGAGGCGGCCCGTGACGTGGTGGAGAACGTGACCGAGCGCGTCAGCGGCGGCGCCGACGAGGCCGCTTCGGCGGACGCGGCTCCGGCCGAGACCGCCGGCGCGGACGACGTGGTGGCGGTGGAGGCCGAGGCGACGGAGCCCACGGCCGAGGCTACCGCCCCGGCGGGCGCCGACGAGGCCCCGGCCACCGACACGCCGGTCGCCACGGACGCCGAGGCCACCGAGCCCGCGGCGGACGAAGCGAACTCCTGATCCGCACCGGCCTGACCGGCGGATGACGGATTCGTCGCCCGAGTACCTGATCGTCGGCACGATCCAGAAGCCGCACGGCATCAAGGGCGAGCTGTTCGTCCGGCTGGAGACGGACCGCCCCGACGCGGTCTTCTCCGCCGGGCGTGCCCTGGTGCTGGGGGACGGCGAAGGCCGCGCCTCCGACGCGGTGCTGACGGTGGAGCGGGCCCGCGCCTTCAAGGGCGGGATGCTGGTGAAGGCCGCGGGCCACACCGGCCGCACGCCCGAGCTGGACGAGCTGCGCGGCCGCACGCTGCTGATCCCCCGCGACCAGGCCGCCCCGCCCGAGGAGGACGAGGTGTTCTACCACGACCTGCTGGGGATGAAGGTGGTGACGGAGGCGGAGGGCGAGGTGGGCACCATCGGCGAGGTGTACGACGCGCCGGCGGGGCCCATGCTCAGCGTGCGCCGCAAGGGCGCGAAGGAACTGCTGATCCCGTTCGCCCGGCAGATGGTGCGCCGGGTGGACGTGGCGGAGAAGGTGCTGGAGCTGGACCTGCCCGCGGGGCTGCTGGACCTGTGACGCTGCGCATCAACGTCGTCACGCTGTTCCCCGACTTCTTTCGGGGGCCGCTGGGGCTGAGCATTCCGGCGCGGGCGGCGGCGGCGGGGCTGGTGTCGTACAACCTGGTGCAGCTGCGCGACTTTACCCACGACCGCCACCAGACGGTGGACGACCTGCCGTACGGCGGCGGCGCGGGGATGGTGATGAAGCCGGACCCCTTCTGGGAGGCGGTGGAGTCGCTGGGGCCGGCGGGGGCGGACCGGCCACCGGGGCCGATCATCCTCATGTCGGCGCGGGGACGGCGCTTTGGGCACGGGGACGCGGTCCGGCTGAGCCTGCAGGAAGAGATCACCTTCCTGTGCGGGCACTACAAGGACGTGGACCACCGGGTGGCGGAGCACCTGGCCACGGAGGAGCTTTCGCTGGGGGACTTCATCGTCTCCGGCGGAGAGATCCCCGCGCTGGCCATGCTGGACGCGACGGTGCGGCTGCTTCCCGGCGCCATCTCGGACCACGAGAGCGCGTCGACGGACAGCCACTACGACGGCACGCTCAGCGCGCCGTCGTACACCCGGCCCGCGGAGTACCGCGGACACCGGGTTCCCGAGATCCTTCTTTCGGGAGACCATGCCAGGATCGCCGCCTGGCGGCGCGAGCAGGCCGAGGGCCTGACGCGCGAGCGGCGACCGGAGCTCCTGGAGCATCCGGATCACGAGTAGACGTCGGCGCTCGTATGCCGCTCACGGCGGCCGGCCCGACCTCTCCACTGCGTAGACTTGAAAGGAACACGAGAGATGCATCCGTTCATCGAGACCCAGAAGGAATACCTCCGGAGCGACGTTCCGGAGTTTGTCCCCGGCGACACCCTGCGCGTGAACGTGCGCGTTCGCGAAGGCGAGAAGGAGCGCATCCAGGCGTTCGAGGGCGTCTGCATCGCGCGCAAGCACGGCGGCATCAACGAGACCTTCAAGGTCCGCAAGCTGTCGGGCGGCGTGGGCGTGGAGCGCACCTTTCCGCTGCATTCGCCCATGATCGGCAGCATCGAACTGGTGCGCCGCGGCCGCGTGCGCCGCGCCAAGCTGTACTACCTGCGCGTGCTGCGCGGCAAGGCGGCCCGCATCCGCGAGCGCCGCGTCGCCCGCTGATTCACGGGCCGGGAAGAAGATCGCGGGGCGCGTCCAGCACGGACGCGCCCCGCTTCCTTTTGTCCCGTCCCGAACTCTGGAAAGGAATGCCTCACACGGAGTCAACGGAGCTAACGGAGTTGGTTCGATCCGCTTCCCCTGATCCCGTGGGAATCGTCCTGTCCTTCAGGTAGTCATCAAGCGGATTTGATGTTGCTGGAGGCCGGATGGGTGCACGAGAAAAACTCCGTTCACTCCGTTGACTCCGTGTGAGCCCCCATCCGTTGAGATGTCTCGGCGCGCGCGGAGGCAGGGGGTTCGTCCTCGTCGCGGAGGGGGAGCCAGAGGGTAAAGATGGCGCCCTCGCCGGGAACGCTGGATACGTCCAGGTCGCCGCCCAGCAGGCGCGCCACGCGGCGGCTGATCGCCAGGCCCAGGCCGTGGCCCTGGATCTGGGTCCCGTCGTGCAGGCGGGTGAACTCGTCGAAGATGGCTTCGCGCTGCTCGGGTGGAATGCCGGGGCCCGTGTCGATCACGCGCAGCACGGCCCACACGCCCTCGCGCGCGGAGCCGCCGTCCGCCTGCTCTACGCGCACGGTGATGCGGCCGGGCGCGGGCGTGTACTTGATGGCGTTGGAAACCAGGTTGCCCAGCACCTGCCGCACGCGCTGGGGATCGGTGTACACGCGCACGGCGTCGGGCGGGGCGGGGCACTCCAGCACGTGGCCGGCGGCGCGGGCGGCGGCGCGGTGGTCCTCCGCGGCGTCGCGGGCAATGCGCCCCAGCTCGGCGGGGACGCGCTCCACGTGCAGCCCGCCGCTGTCCGCGCGCGCCAAATCCAGCAGGTCCGCCAGGATCGAGAGCGCGCCGTCGATGGAGCGGCGGATCCCCTCCACGAACTTGGCCTGTTCCGGCGACAGCTCGCCCTTGATGCCCTGCTGCAGCAGCTCCGCGTAGCCGCGCGCGGCGCCCAGCGGGTTCTTTACGTCGTGGCTCACGCCGCGCAGCAGGTGGCTGCGCGCCTCCGTCGCCCGCGCCGTCTCGGCCAGCGCGCGCTCCGCTTCTTCGCTGTGCAGCGTGGCAACGGTGGCCAGCTGCCGCACGCGCCAGGAAAGCCAGGTGACGGTGGCGGCCGCCAGCAGCGCCAGCGCACCCAGCGCGACGGTCACCTGCAGGCCGAACCGCTCCACGCGGCGAATGTCTTCGCGGTTGCGCCGCGTCTCGCGCACCAGCGCTTCGTCCAGCTGGTTGCCGGCGGCCAGCCCCTGGTTGGCCAGCCGCAACTCTTCGCGCGCGTTCGCCAGCGCGGCAACCACGGACGCGGGCTGAACGCCGGTCGTATCCACCGAAACGCGTGCCTGCCACTGCGCGGCCAGCGACTGAAAGCGGCGGAACTCCCGCAGCACCTCGCCGCCCAGCGCCTCCGCGTACGCTTCCAGCTGGGGAAACTGCGCCTCCTCGTCCCTGCGGGCGGCGTGGTACTCCGCCATCGCCTCCGGCGCGCCGGTGGTGGAAACCAGCAGCAGCGCCGCGGCTTCGCGCGACAGGTCGAACTGAATGCGCCGCACCAGCGTGCGCGCCGGGTCCGCCACCTCCTCGACCCGCGCGCGCACGTCGTCCACCCGCCGCTGTACCAGGATGGGGACAACCACCAGCGCGGCGAGCGCCAGGAGCACGAACGCGCTCACCAGTCTGCCGAGCCACACGGGCGGGGCCGATATGCGCGGGGAGGAAGGTTCCGGGGTGGAATCGTCTGCCATACGGGCCGGTGGCGTCAAGGATCGCGCCATCCCCGTTGGCGGACGCGGCGGGCAAATCCGCCGGACGGCCGCGAATGGACGCCGAGACGGCGTTGTGCGTTGCGGCGGATTGTTTTATCCTCCGTGCCACCGACACTCCGCGCACTTACGACTTTCGCACGCATCCGGATGCCGCCTGCCGCCAAAGCAAAGCCCAAAGGCGCCAAGCGCAAACGCAAGCCGTCGCCGCAGCGGCTGCGCAAGCTGCTGGCTACGGAGTGGGGCTTCTGGGACCGCGGCCTGGTGCGCGTGGCCGGCGTGGACGAGGTGGGGCGGGGGCCGCTGGCCGGCCCGGTGATGGCCGCCGCGGTCATCCTTCCCGCGGAGACGTGGATCGACGGGGTGGACGACAGCAAGCGGCTGAACGCCGACCGGCGGCTGGATCTTTATCAGAAGATCATCGACACGGCGCTGGTGTGGGGCGTGGGGGCGGCGTCGGCGCGGGAGATCGACCGCATCAACATCCGCCGCGCCACGGCGCTGGCCATGCAGCGGGCCATCGCGCGGCTGGGGGACGTCGATCACCTGCTGGTGGACGGGCTGGCCGTACCGGAGCTGGGAACGGAGACGCACACGGCCATCGTGGGCGGCGACGGGTGCGTGCACTGTATCAGCGCCGCGTCCATTCTTGCCAAGGTTACGCGTGACCGGCTGATGGCGCGGCTGGCGGCGCGCTACCCGGAGTACGGCTGGGGGCGCAACATGGGGTACGGCACGCCCGAGCACCTGCAGGCGCTGGACCGGCTGGGGCCCACGCCGCACCACCGCAAGTCGTTCCAGCCCTGCCAGTTCGACTTCGCGGACGCGCTGCTGGCGCCCGCTTCGATTCCTGGCGGGATGGACGACCTCGACGACCCGGACGCCTCCATGGAGGGCTGATGCACACCGAGCACCTGCAGAACCTCAAGCCGTCGTGGGTGCTGTTCGGCTGGTTCGTAAGCGTGGCCGTGGTCTCGCTGATCGCGCTGGTGCTGGCGGCCATGGGGATGACGGACCCGGACGGGGCCAGCATGGGGCTGTGGGGGGTGATCGCGATCGGCGTCGGCTTCTTTCTCGGCGGGCTGGTCACCGGCGCGCGGGTGGGCGCCGCGCCCATCCTGCACGGGGTGTCGATGGGGATCGTCTCGCTGCTGGTCTGGTTCTTCGCCAACCTGGCCTTTGGCGAGGCGCTGGACGCGGAGACGTGGGGCGAGGGAACGCCCGCTTTTTACGCCGGCTCGCTGATCCTGCAGATGGCCGCCGCCACCGTGGGCGCCCGCTTTGGATCGCGCCAGCAGCGCCGCGCCACCGCCGGCTCCTGATCGTCTTCCATCGAACGCAACCAGACGCGCCTCGCCGGATCTGTCCCGCGAGGCGCATCTCGCGGGATAGACGGGGCACGTATCCGCGCCTGGGGCGTACCACACGGCGAGCCGCGCCCGGCGTTTGCGGGCGCGCAACCGCTTTACCGAACGATGGATACCCGATGAGTTCGCTGCGGGACAAGGACGAGTTCGATTCGTACTACGAGGACCGCGTCCAGGCGCCGGTGCGGGCCCGCGGCACGCTGCCGGCGGCGGGCGTGTACCTGGCCGGCGGGTGCTTCGAGGTGGCGGCGCACCACAGCCCCGCCGAGCGCCGTCTGCTGGACGCCGGCGCCCTGCTGATCGCCCGCGTGAGCTTTGACGGGCTGCAGGTGGCCGCGCTCACCGGCGGCGCCGCGCGCGACGTGCGGATGGCGGAGCTGGTGAAGGTGTCGGCCCGCGCCGTAGCCCGCGACGCGGAGCCGGAGCCCAGCGTGAACTGAGGGCGGGGAAGTACGAAAGTACGGTGTTCGCCGCACGGACGAGGGGCACGCTTCCATCCCGGAAGCGTGCCCCTCCGTACTTTCGTACTCTCGTACTCCGTACTTCCCGGTCTCCCGCCGCCGGGTCGCGAATCTTGGAGAACGAGGCGAAAACGGGCTTCAACGGTTGACGAAAGACGCCGGAACCAGCATCTTACGCGATTCCGTGCCGTATCCGGCCCTGGAAGCGAGACCGCGGCGTTCCGCGGAAAACTCCGCCGGGCCGGGCCTCGCGGCGCCGGACCCGCGGCCGCCCCTCTCCGCGCCCCGCCCCACCGGCTGGCCGGCGGAGACGGCGCCGTATTTTGTTCGTGTTCCCTTTCCTCGTACGATGGCGAGACTCAAGCGACCGTCCCTGACCCAGGCCATCCTGCTCGCGATGGTCGTGGGCACGCTGGTGGGCTGGCTGTTCCCGGACTTTTCGCAGAACCTCAAGCCGCTGTCCACCATCTTTCTGCGGATGATCAAGTCGATCATCGCGCCGATCATCTTCGCCACGCTGGTGATCGGCATCGCGGGGCATGGCGACGACATGAAGCGCGTGGGGCGGCTGGCGCTCAAGTCCATCATCTACTTCGAGATCGTCACCACCCTGGCGCTGTTCATCGGCCTGGCCGCCGTGAACATCACCAAGCCCGGCGTGGGCGTGGTGCTGGCCGGCGCCGACGCGCAGCAGGGGCAGCAGCTGGGCGAAACCGCGCAGTCGCTGACGGTGGGCGGGTTTCTGGAGCACGTGGTCCCCACCAGCGTCATCCAGGCGATGGCCGAGAACTCGGTGCTGCAGATCGTGTTCTGGAGCATCCTGTTCGCCGTGGGGCTGAGCCAGGTGCGCGGCGAGCCCAAGCGGATGGTGCTGGGCGTGCTGGAGGGGCTGGCCGAGGTGATGTTCAAGCTCACCGGGCTGGTGATGAAGTACGCGCCCATCGGCATCGGCGCGGCCATCGCGGTGACGGTGGGGCACAGCGGGCTGGGCGTGCTGGTGAACCTGGGCAAGCTGATCCTTACCCTGTACGCCGCGCTGGTGGTCTTTGGCCTGCTGGTGCTGCTGCCGGTGGCGCTGATGGCCCGCGTGCCGCTGAAGAAGTTTGCCCGCGCGGTCAAGGACCCGGCCCTCATCGCGTTCAGCACCACCAGCTCCGAGGCGGCGCTGCCGCGGGCCATGCAGGCCATGGAGGCGCTGGGCGTGCCCCGGCGCATCGTGGCCTTCGTCATGCCCACGGGCTACTCGTTCAACCTGGACGGAACCACGCTGTACCTGGCCCTGGCCTCGGTGTTCGCCGCGCAGGCGGCGGGGATCCACCTTACGCTGGGCCAGCAGCTGACGATGATGCTCACCCTGATGCTCACCAGCAAGGGCGTGGCGGCGGTGCCGCGTGCCTCGCTGGTGATCCTTTCGGGAACGCTGGCCACGTTCGGGCTGCCGCTGGAGGCGGTGGCGCTCATCCTGGGCGTGGACGAGCTGATGGACATGGCGCGCACGACCGTCAACCTGGTGGGCAACTGCCTGGCGACGGTGGTGATGGCGCGCTGGGAGGGCGAGTTCGATCCCGACCGCCCGGCCGAGGACGTGACCCCCGAAGAGGCGGCGCACATCCTGGGAACGCCGGAGCCGCAGCCGGCCTGAGTCGTTTCGCTGTTTCGCATTCCGGAAACCACAGAGCCTTAAAAGACTCTCCACATGCATCCGATCGCTTACGCCGTCCCCGTGTTCGGGGTGCTGGCCCTGCTGTACACCCTGTGGCGCTCGGCCTGGGTCACGCGGCAGGACGCCGGCAACGAGCGCATGAGCACCATCGCCAGGCACATCGCGGACGGCGCGCTCGCCTTCCTCAAGGCCGAGTGGAAGGTGCTGGCCATCTTCGCCGTGCTGGCGAGCCTGTTCCTGGGCTTCCTGTCGATGAGCGACGAACGGTCGCACCCGGCCATCGTGGGCGCGTTCCTGGTGGGCGCGTTCTTCAGCGCGCTGGCCGGCTACATCGGCATGACCATCGCCACCAAGGCCAACGTGCGCACCGCGCAGGCCGCGCGCACCAGCCTGAGCCGCGCGCTGGAAGTGTCGTTCGCCGGCGGCTCGGTGATGGGGATGGGCGTGGCCGGCCTGGCGGTGCTGGGGCTGGGCTCGCTGTTCATCCTCTTCTACTACATGTTCGCCGACGGGCATAGCGCCAACAGCCTGGAGATGGAGCGGGCGCTGGAGGTGCTGACCGGCTTCTCCCTGGGCGCCGAGAGCATCGCGCTCTTTGCCCGCGTGGGCGGCGGCATCTACACCAAGGCGGCCGACGTGGGCGCCGACCTGGTGGGCAAGGTCGAGGCGGGGATTCCCGAGGACGACCCGCGCAACCCGGCCACCATCGCCGACAACGTGGGCGACAACGTGGGCGACGTGGCCGGCATGGGCGCCGACCTGTTCGGCAGCTACGTGGCGACCATCCTGGCCACGATGGTGCTGGGCCGCGAGGTGGTGGCCACCGGCGACCAGTTTGGCGGGATGAGCCCCATCCTGCTGCCGATGGTGATCGCCGGGCTGGGGATCCTGTTCTCGCTCATCGGCATCGTGATGGTGCGGGTGAAGGAGAACGGCAACGTGCAGGGCGCGCTCAACATGGGCAACTGGGTGTCCATCCTGCTCACCGGCGTCGCCTCGTTCTTCCTGATCACCTGGATGCTGCCGGACAGCATGCAGATGGGCCGCACCGGCTCCGAGGCGTTCACCCCCATGGGCGTGTTCTGGGCCGTGGCGGTGGGCCTGGTGGTGGGCGCGCTGATGAGCATCATCACCGAGTACTACACGGCGATGGGCCGCCGCCCGGTGCAGTCCATCGTGCAGCAGTCGTCCACCGGCCACGCCACCAACGTGATCGGCGGGCTGGCGGTGGGGATGGAGTCGACCACGCTGCCCATCCTGGTGCTGGCGGGTGGCATCATCGCGTCGTACGAGTTCGCCGGCCTGTACGGCGTGGCCATCGCGGCGGCGGGGATGATGGCGACCACGGCCATGCAGCTGGCCATCGACGCCTTTGGCCCCATCGCCGACAACGCGGGCGGCATCGCCGAGATGAGCGAGCTTCCCCCCGAGGTGCGGCAGCGCACGGACATCCTGGACGCGGTGGGCAACACCACGGCGGCCACGGGCAAGGGCTTCGCCATCGCCTCGGCGGCGCTCACCTCGCTGGCGCTGTTCGCGGCGTTCATGGGGATTTCGGGGATCGACGTGATCGACATCTCCAACGCCCGCGTGCTGGGCGGCCTGTTCGTGGGCGCCATGATCCCCTTCATCTTCTCGTCGCTGGCCATCGCCGCGGTGGGCCGCGCGGCCATGGCCATGGTGGAGGAGGTGCGCCGCCAGTTCCGCGAGATCCCGGGGATCATGGAAGGCACCGGCACGCCGGAGTACGGCCGCTGCGTGGCCATCTCCACCCAGGCGGCGATCCGCGAGATGATCCTGCCGGGCGCCATCGCGCTGATCGTCCCCGTGATCGTGGGCTTTACCATGGGGCCCGAGGTGCTGGGCGGCCTGCTGGCGGGCGTAACGGTGAGCGGCGTGCTGATGGCGATGTTCCAGTCCAACGCCGGCGGCGCCTGGGACAACGCCAAGAAGAGCTTCGAGAAGGGCGCCACCATCAACGGCGTGCTGGTGTACAAGGGCTCGCCGGAGCACAAGGCGGCCGTGACGGGCGACACCGTGGGCGACCCGTTCAAGGACACCTCCGGCCCGTCGATGAACATCCTGATCAAGCTGATGTCCATCGTGTCGCTGGTGATCGCGCCGCACATCGCGGTGGGCGACCACGGCGGCGCGCGGGAGATCGAGGTGCACGCGCCGGCCGAAGCGCCGGCCGTGGCCGTGGCCCCGGCGGCCGCGCCGGTGGTGCTGGAGCCGGTCTCGCGCTAGTCCCGGGACGAACGAAGGGCCCGGCCGGGGGGATCTCCCGGCCGGGCCTTTGTATTTGCGGCGCCTGCGTCGTATGTTCAGGGCACACACCGCAGTTCCTCCCGCGCCCGGCGGCCGCCGGCGCGCGCAGTCCCATCCCCACGCCACACACACATGACGACAACGGAGACCACGCGGGCCGTGCCGCCCGCCGCGGCCGACGCGGGATTGAAGCAGGGGCTTACGCTGCTGGATGCCGTGATGCTGGTGGCCGGGTCGATGATCGGCTCGGGGATCTTCATCGTCTCCGCCGACATCGCCCGCAACATGGGGTCGCCCGGCGGGCTGGTGGCCGTGTGGGTGGCGTCGGGGCTGATGACGCTGGCCGCGGCGCTCAGCTACGGCGAGCTGGCGGCGGCCATGCCGCGCGCGGGGGGGCAGTACGTGTTCCTGCGCGAGGGGCTGGGGCCCATGACCGGTTTCCTCTACGGCTGGACGCTGTTCGCGGTCATCCAGACGGGGACCATCGCCGCGGTGGCGGTGGCGTTCAGCCGCTTTCTGGGTGTGTTCTTTCCCGCCGTCTCGCCCGACGTGTTCATGGGCGTCAAGGAGATCCAGATGCCCGGCGGCGTGGTTGACCTGGGGCTCAGCTGGCAGCGGGTGGTGGGGATCGTGGTGATCGTGCTGCTGACGTGGGTGAACCTGCGCGGCCTGCGCGAGGCCAAGTGGATCCAGACCAGCTTTACCATCGCCAAGACGGGCGCGCTGGCGGCGCTCATCCTGCTGGGCATTACCGTGGGCCGCAACGCGGATGCCATCCGCGCCAACTTTGGGGGCTTCTGGGAAGGGGCGCCCGGCGGCACGCCCGTGACGGTGGGGGGGCTGGTCATCCCGCTGATCATCACCGCGTTCGGTTCGGCCATGGTGGGGTCGCTGTTTTCGTCGGATGCCTGGAACAACGTGACCTTTGCCGCGGCGGAGGTGCGCCGGCCCGAGCGCAACCTGCCGCTGGCGCTGGCGCTGGGAACGGGGCTGGTGACGGCGCTGTACGTGCTGGCCAATTTTGCGTACCTGTCGGTGCTCACGCTGGCGCAGATCAAGACGGCGCCGCAGGACCGCGTAGGGACGCTGGCGCTGGAGCAGATCTTTGGGCCGGTGGGGCAGTACCTGATGGCGGGGGCCATCCTGATCAGCACCTTCGGCTGCATCAACGGGCTGATCCTGGCGGGTGCGCGCGTGTACTTTGCCATGGCGCGCGACGGGCTGTTCTTTGCCAGGGCCGGCGAGGTGAACCGCAACGACGTGCCGGCGTGGGCGCTGGTCGCGCAGGGCGTCTGGACGGCGCTGCTGTGCCTGACGGGCACGTATGGTCAGCTGCTGGACTACGTGATCTTCGCGGCGCTGATCTTTTACGTGCTCACCATGATCGCGCTGTTCCGCCTGCGGAAGCTGCAGCCGGACCTGCCGCGTCCGTACAAGGCGTTCGGCTACCCGGTGGTGCCGGCGCTCTACATGATCGCGGCCACGGGGGTCGCGCTGATCCTGCTGGTGGCCAAGCCGGTGTATTCGTTCAGCGGGCTGTTCGTGGTGCTGCTGGGCATCCCGGTTTACTACCTGTGGAGCCGCGGCGCAGCCAGCCGCGTGGACACGCGCCACCGCTCGTAGACGGCTGGGTGGATCAATGAAGAGCGGGCCGGCGATGTGCCGGCCCCGCTTTCTTTGAGGGTGGGTCCACGCCCTTCGACGTCAACGGGACTGCGGCATCCCACTCAGCATGCGATGCAGGGTGAACCGGTAAGCGGGGCGTCGCAGGTGTATCCACAGCTACCCGGCTCGTACGTATGTCCGCAGGTTCCACACGTGTAGTTCGGATAGCAAGTGATTCCGCCGGATGTGCCGGGTCCGTGCCCGTGCACTGTGCCCCGGGTGCCCAGTTGCATCGCAGGCTGGAACGAAGCAACCTTCAACGCCGCAAGGTCTAGCTTGATCTTCGTCATCGGATCGCACCTTTAGAAGAAGTACCTTGGATTCCGTTCAGCGGCAGGATAATGTCTTGTCGGTTAGTGCGCTACAATCTCCTACTCCGTTCCTCCGCACGCTTCATTTGAATGCCTGGGGCCGCGCGTGACCCCTGCTGTAAATCGTAGGATTGTGTTAAATTGTTGAGCTGAAACAACTTGACCGCGTGTTGGACTCTTCTGCCGCGATCCGCCCCTCCGGGGTGCGTGACCGCGGCAGACTGTTTGTGCGGCGGTGAGGGACGAGCGCGGCGGGCCGTAACCGAACGCTAATCCAACGTTCGTGCACCTCTGAGGGTCATGGCAACGTCGCGCCGATGCTGGAGTTTTCGCCCGGCGCGGCGCTGTGCTGCAAAAAAATTAGCATGAAACCGGACGGGCCCCCCCGCCGTACGCGGCGGGGCGGTCAGACGGCCCGGAAACGCGGACAACCATCCGCGTGCGGGACGCGTCAGAACCCGGCGCAGGGCCGCTCGAGAGGCGCTGCGGCCGTCCGCGACACGCTGAGACACTTCTCTTCACCTGCACGGATACGGATTCCGATGAACGTCCTCGGCAAGACCCTGGCAGCGGCGGTGGCCCTCGCGATCGCGAGCGGCGCGTCCGCGCAGACGCCCGGCGGCGCGCCACCCGCGGGCATGCGCCCCGGCGGCCCCGGCGCGGCCCAGCAGCAGGGCGGCACGGTGCGCGGCACGGTGCTGAACCCCGAAGGGCAGCCGGTGAATGGCGGCCAGGTGGCCGTGTGGAGCGCGGCGGACAGCACGCTGGTCACGGGCGCGGTGGCGCGTCCGGACGGCACCTTCCGCATCGACGGGCTGCGCCCCGGGCGCTACTACCTGCGGGTGAGCGCGCTGGGCTACAGCACCGCCACCACCAGCGTGGTCGCCATCACCCCGCAGGCCCGCGAGGCCGACGTGGGCACGGTGCGGCTGGCCGCGGGCGCGGTGGTGCTGGAAGGGCTTACCGTCACCGCCGAGGCGGCGCCGGCCGGGTTTGCGCCGGACCGCAACACCTACAGCACGCGTGACATGCCGGCCACCGCCGGGGGCAACGCCACGGACGTGCTGCAGAACGTTCCCGCCGTGGAGGTGGACCAGGACGGCAAGGTGAGCCTGCGCGGCAACCAGAACGTGGCCGTGCAGATCAACGGCCGCCCGTCGCCCATGACCGGCGACCAGCTGGGCAACTTTCTTCGCCAGCTCCCCGCCAACATGGTGGACCGGGTGGAGGTCATCCCCAACCCCTCCGCGCGCTACGAGCCCGAAGGGATGGCGGGGATCATCAACATCGTCCTCAAGCAGAACGCCGACCTGGGCCTGAGCGGCGGCGTGATCCTGGGCGGGGGGACGGGTGGGCGCTACAACGGCTCCGGAAACCTGGGATGGCAGGCGGGCGACCTTACGCTGTTCGGCAGCTACGGATTTCGCCACGACGAGCGGTCCAGCGAGGGGCTCAACTACCTGGAGCGCTACACCGCCGCGGGCTCCACGCCGTTTTCGCGGCTGAACCAGGACATTCTGGGGGTGGGCGGCATGACGTCGCACATCTTCAACGGCAGCGCCGACTACAAGCTGACGGCGAGGGACGTACTCTCGGCGACCACGATGTTCAGCATGGGCGACCACGCGAACGATACCGAGAACCGCTACCGGGAGCTGGATGGCGCCGGCGCCACGCTGCGCAACTACGTGGGTGAGAACCGGCTGGGCTTCAACGACCTGACGATGGACGGCTCGCTGTCGTGGAAGCGCACCATCACCCCGCAGCGCCACGAGCTGTCGACGGAGCTGCGCTTCAACCGCGGCGACAACGAGATCGAGAACCGCTTCAGCGAGTACCCGGTCAACATCGACAACAACCTGCCGGTGGAAGCCGATCCGGCGCTGCAGAACCTGCTGACGGACGCGCTGAACACCACCCTGTCGTTTCAGGCCGACTACACGCGCCCGTTTGGCGAGCGCACCAAGCTGGAGACGGGGTACAAGGGCACGCGCCGCACGCTGGACAACGAGCTGGACGTGACGGAGTTCGATTACGGCACGGACACCTGGGTGAACAACGCGTTGCGCAGCAACGCATTCGAGTACGACGAGACGGTGCACGCGGGCTACGGCGTGCTCAACCAGGGCGTGGGCAAGGTGGACCTGCAGGCGGGGCTGCGCGTGGAGCGCACCGACCGAGAGTTCTTCCTTGAGAACACGGGCGAAACGTATCCCAAGGGCTACTGGAGCTTCTTTCCCAGCGGCCTGGCCTCGTTCAGCATCGACGACCAGCAGCAGCTGCGGTTCAGCTACTCGCGCCGCATTCAGCGTCCGGACACGCGCATCCTGAACCCGTTCGGCTTTAACGAGGACCAGCGCAACCGCTTCGTGGGCAACCCGGCGCTGGAGCCGGAGTACACGCACGCGCTGGAGCTGGCGTACCAGCGTTCGCTGCCGTTCGGATCGTTCCAGCTGACGCCGTTCTTCCGCCGCACGGAGAACGCCATCCGCCGCATCCGCGAGTTCCGGGCTGACACCACGATCAGCACCTTCGCCAACCTGGCGACCAGCGACTCGTACGGCGCGGACGCCAACGCGTCGGTGCGCATGGGCAAGGTGAGCGGCTTTGCCAGTGTGAGCGCGTTCCGCCAGGTGACGGCGGCGGGCAACGTGGGCGACAACTTCAGCAGCGACGGGATCGGCTGGTCGGCGCGGGTGAGCGGCAACGTGCAGCTTACGCCGCGGCTGGACGTGCAGGGCTTTCTGATGTACCGCGCGCCCATGGACGTGGAGCAGGGCCGCATGGGCAGCTTTGTGATGAGCACGCTGGCGCTGCGCCAGAAGGTGATGGGCGAAAAGGGCTCGCTGAGCCTGCGCGTGGTGGACCCGCTTAACCGCATGGGCTTCAGCATGGAGACCAACGATCCGCTTTACTTTCAGCTGAACGAGCGGCGCTTTGGTGCGCGGGCGGCGTACCTTACGTTCTCGTACAACTTTGGCCAGACGCCGCGCCTGCGGAACCGTCCCCCCGCTGAGGCGCCCGAGGCGCAGTCGCCCAACCCCATGGGCACGCCCTGAGCTTTCCGCTTTGGGTGGATGAAGGATGAACGGCCGCGGGTCCTCGGTGGATCCGCGGCCGTTTTCGTATGGCGGGCAAAAAGATGGGCCTCACACAGAGTTAACAGAGTCAACAGAGTTTGTTCTCAGCGACTCCGCAGACCCTGTCGCGCAATCACCAGATCCGAGGGCCCGTGTTCCACTACGGTGCTGGAGACGGGCGTACGGTGATTGAGGATTCGGTGAATCCCATTCTTGAGGCTGACCTCTCCAAAGTTGATCAGCAGGCCAATCGGCAGATCGAGGAGGCGCAGATAGGTGAGAACCTGCTTGTGATGCACGGGATGCAGCCTCTCGATCGACTTCAATTCCACGATCACGCAGCCTTCAACGAGGAGATCCAGCCTGCCTGCCTCCTGGATCCTGATTCCCTCCCACTCGAAGGGGATCGCCTTCTGCTTCTCGACGTGCAGGCCTCGTTTGGTCAGCACGTGGAGCATGACGGACTCGTAGAACGACTCCATCATCCCCGGGCCCACGCGGCTGTGCAGGCGATACGCAGCATCTACGATCGCACCGGTAATCCGATTCACGTCCCTCATGATCCAGACCTCACGGCAGAAGAGGAGCGGCTTCACGCGTAAACGTCTCCTCATCCGCGCGGAAGTGCTCTACCCCTCGCACCTGGGCAGGTGGGAGGCACGAGAAAACTCTGTTAACTCTGTGTGAGGCACCATCTTTTGCTCAGCCAGGCTCCGCGCGCAGACGCTCTTCGACGGCGGGATCCGGGGCGACGAAGACGGTCTTGGCGTGCATGATGGACACGCGCCCCGGCGGAGCACCGCGCGGCTTGCGGACGTACTTGCGGCGCGTCCAGTCCACGGCCACGGTGCCCGACGTGCGCGCCTTGCTGTAGAACGCGGCCAGCACGGCCGCTTCCTCCAGGTCGCGGGCCGGCGGGGCACCGTCCTCCGCCCACCGCAGCACCACGTGGCTGCCGGGGACGGAGCGCGCGTGCAGCCACACGTCCGCGTGCGCCGCATGCCCGAACGTAAGCCGGTCATTATCCTTCGACGAGCGGCCCACGCGCACCTCGATGCCTCCAGAGGTGCGGTAGAGGCGGTACGGCATCCGCTCGCCGGGCTGCGGTGTGACGCGCGTCTCTTTCGATGCGACGCGGCGCAGCGCGCCTTCTACCCACACGGGCGTCTCGCCGCGCTCCAGCGCCTCCACGGCGCCGCTCCAGCGCTCCAGCTCCTTCTCCGCCGCCTCCAGCAGCTCGGGAAGGCGTGCTTCGGCGCGGGCGCGGCGTCGGGCCTCGTCGTACAGGCGCTCGGCGTTCTCGTGCGGCTTCAGCTTTGGATCGAGCTCGACGGTCACTTCGCCGCCGTCGAAGTCGGGGAGCACCACGGAGGCATCCCCCGGCTCCGCCCAGTCCAGATGGGCCAGCAGCAGGTCCGCCTGCGCGCGCAGCCGGTCGGCCTCGCCCACGCCCGCCATCTCCTCCCGCAGCCGCTCGATCCGCTTCTCCGCCCCCGCCACCTTGCGCCGCGCGGGAGCGAGGAGATCGGGCCCCGCCTTTTCCTCCTCCACCTCCGCGGGCGCGGCGGCGGCGATCGTCTCCATCGCCGCGAGGATCGAGGGGGCGCGGACGGATTCGACGCCGTCCAGCGCCATGGGATACGGCTGCGGGCCCGCTTTCGTCTGGAGGATGAAGGCGCCGGCATCGTCCCCATCCGCTACCTCCCACCAGCGCTCGAAGGCCACCTCCAGCAGCGCGGTGTCGTCGATCTGGGCGGCGCGATCCAGCAGCGCCGCGGCGTTCAGCGGGCTGGCGTAGGCGAAGCGGCGGACGAGCTCGCGCGGCCGGTCGGCGGGGGGCAGCGGACCCAGCGCGGAGATCCACGCCTGCCACAGCTCGTCGCGCGGGCGGTCGGGAAGGATGCGGCGCGCGGGCGCGGGGGGGTGGTAGAAGGCGCCGGGCTTGAGGCTGCGCCCGCCGGCGTCGCGCGCGCGCAGGGCGCTGACGATGCGGCGGTTCTCGGAGTCGATCAGCAGCACGTTCCACTGGTTGGTATGCAGCTCCACCACCAGCGACCGCTTGCCGCCCCGGAACCGTCCTCCTTCGTGCAGGTCGATGCGCAGCAGCCGCTCGTCCACGGGCGCGCTGACGCGGACCACGCGCGCGGAAAGGTCGGGATCGTCATCCCGTACTTTCGTACTCTCGTACTCTCGTACTTTCGTACTCGCCAGCGTAATCCAGCCGCGCCGCGGATGCAGGTCGAAGCGCAGCGTCAGACCGCCCTCCAGCGCCAGCGCGCAGGAGATGTCGCGGTCAAAGACGGGTTGCGGCTGGACGGAGCGGCCCTGGAGCGCGGCACGCAGCTCGGCCGAGACGGCGCGAACCAGCAGGGGATCGTAGCGGATCGGGTTTGACACCCCCTCAACATCGGATTAGCTTCAGCGCCCGTCAACCCGCCGTCACCAGCCGCAAATCCGGCGTGGCGGCGGCCCCTTTTCGCGGATATCCGAAGCCATGTCATCAGAGCGTGGTGGCGGAGCGCGGCGGTTGGCCGCGGCGGACCTCCGCGAGATGAAGCGCCGCGGCGACAAGATCGCCGCGATCACGGCGTACGACTACCTTTTCGCCCGGCTGGTGGACGCCGCCGGAGTCGATCTGGTGCTGGTGGGCGACTCGCTGGGCCAGGTGGTGCTGGGCCTGGGCAGCACGCTCGCCGTTACGCTGGACGACATGATCCACCACGCCCGCGCGGTGCGCCGTGGCGTGGACCGGGCCCTGCTCGTCGTCGACCTTCCCTTTCTTACCTACCAGGTCAGCCGCGAGGACGCGCTGCGCAACGCGGGCCGCGTGATGCAGGAAACCGGCGCCGCCGCCGTAAAGCTGGAAGGCGGCTCGCCGGAAACCTGCGACACGGTGCGCGCGCTGGTCCGTGCCGGCATTCCCGTGATGGGACACCTGGGCTTTACCCCCCAGTCCGTGAACCTGACCGGCACCCGCGTGCAGGCTCGTACCGACGACGGCGCCGCGCGCCTGCTGGAGGACGCGCGGCGGCTGGAGGAGGCGGGAGCGTTCTCGGTCGTGCTGGAGCTGGTTCCCGGCACGGTGGCGCAAACGGTGACCGAGGCGCTGCAGATCCCCACCATCGGCATCGGAGCCGGCGTGGGGTGCGACGGGCAGGTGCTGGTGCTGCACGACATGCTGGGGCTGAACCCCGGCTTTGCCCCCCGCTTTCTGCGCACGTTCGCCGACGTGGGGCAGGTGGCGGGCGACGGGGTCAGGGAGTACGTGCGGACGGTCAAGGCCGGGGAGTATCCCGGCCCGGAGCACACCTTCTGATGACGCCCACCGCGACGGCGGGGACCCGCCTGGTCCACACCGTGGACGAGGTGCGGGCCGTCGTGCGCCAGGTGCGCGCGAGCGGCGGCACCGTCGCGCTGGTGCCCACCATGGGCTACCTGCACGAGGGGCACATGTCGCTGGTGGATCGCGCCCGCGAGCTGGCCGACTGGGTGGCGATGTCCATCTTCGTCAACCCCATGCAGTTCGGGCCGAAGGAAGACCTGGCCCGCTATCCCCGGGATCTGGAGCGCGACCTGGAGATGGCGCGCGGGCGCGGCGTGGACCTGGTCTTTGCACCCGAGGTGGGGGAGATGTATCCCCACGGCGAGCCGCAGGTGTCGGTGGTTCCCGGTGCGCTGGCGGAGCGGATGGAGGGCGCCATTCGCCCCGGACACTTTCGCGGCGTGCTGACGGTGGTGGCCAAGCTGTTCGGGATTTTTCACCCCGACGTTGCCATATTCGGACAGAAAGATTTTCAACAGGCGGCGCTCATCCGGCGCATGGCGCTGGACCTTGACCAGGGGGTCCGGGTGGAGGTCGCTCCCATCGTCCGCGAGCCCGACGGGTTGGCAATGAGCTCCCGAAACGTTTATCTTTCACCCGAGGAGCGAGAGCGTGCGCGTGCGCTCTCGCGCGGACTGGAGCGGGGACTGGCCCTGTTTTCCGCTGGCGAACGGGACGCGGACGTACTTCGGGCCTCCTTGTGGAACGCCCTGTCGGTGCCGGGCGTGGAGCCCGGCTACGCGGAAGTGGTGGATCCGCTCACGCTGGAGCCAGTCGTGCAGGCGGCCCCGGGAGCCGTACTCCTGGTGGCGGCAAACGTGGGCAGGACGCGGCTGATCGACAACGCCGTACTGCCCTGAGCAGCAATCGCGCAGCACCCTTCGGGACATCAGCGGGAGACTGCGAAATGCTTCGCACGATGTGCAAGAGCAAGATCCACCGGGCCACGGTCACGGGCGCGGATCTGAACTACGTGGGGTCCATCACCATCGACCCCGTGCTCATGGAAGCCGCCGACCTGCTGGAGTACGAGCAGGTGGCGGTGGTGAACGTGACCAACGGCGCGCGCTTCGAGACGTACGTCATCCCGGGCGAGCGCAACAAGGGCGAAATCTGCCTGAACGGCGCCGCGGCGCGGATGGTGCACCCGGGTGACACCGTGATCGTCATCAGCTACGCACAGTACGACGAGGCCGAGATGGAGCGGTACAGTCCCAGGTTCATCTTTGTCGACGAGCACAACCGCATTCCGCGGGACACGCTTCGAGCCGTCGGCAGCTGACGTCCGCGATGGCTCCATGGACCGGCGTCGTCCTCGCCCTGAGGGAGCCGGAGTCCGAGCCCCTGGGTTCGCGGCTTTCCACCTACCTGCACCCGCTGGCGGGGCGGCCGCTGGGGTGGCACGCGGTGCACGCCGTCGCGTCGCTGTCGCCGGCCCCCGCGCGCGTGCTGATCGCCGGCGGCCTTGACCTGACCTCGGAGCTGTTCGCCGACGTGCCCGGCGAGGTGCGGCTGGTGGACACCCTGCCGGAAGTCGTGGAGGCGACCGAGGGCCGGGTGCTGGTGCTGGACGGCGCCGCGCCGCTGGCTGGCCCCGCGCTGGCCATGCTCCTGGCCTCCGACGGCGACGCGCTGCTGGAGGGGAGCGACGGCGAGACGGTGGCCGCCTGGCTGGGCGCCGAGGGATTGGCGCGTCTCGCTGTCTCCGGAGACCTGCGCGTGCTGCGCGAGGCGCTTTCCGGCGTGCCGGTGATGCGCGACCCCGACGGGTTCGCCGTCCGCACGCGCGAGGGGCTGGCCCGCGCCTCGTCCGCCATCCGCGACCGGCTGGTGCGGCGGCTGATGGAGGGCGGCGTCACCTTTCTCCTTCCTGAAGCCGTGATGGTGGACGTGGACGTGCAGATCGGCCGCGACACCATCGTCTACCCCTGGTGCGTGCTGGAGGGAAAGACGACCGTCGGCGAGGAGACGGTCATCGGCCCCTGCTGCCGCATCGACAGCTGCTGGATCGGCAGCGGGGTGGAGCTCAAGGGCTTCAACTACCTGTCGCACACCTCCATCCGCAACCGCGCCATCCTGGAACCGTATGTCCGCCGCGGCTTTGACGAGTGAGCGGTCCCTGAGCCCCGTGGTGCGCGCGGCTGCCCGCGGCGAGCTGCCCGAGTGGGCGCGCGCCTCGGAAAAGCGGCGCGCGCACATTGGCCGCGTGGCCGCGCTGCTGGACGAGTGGGCGCGGGGCCTGGGATTGGCGGAGGACGAACGGACGCGCTGGGTGGCCGCCGGCTGGCTGCACGACGTGCTGCGCGAGGCCGGCCCGGACGAGCTGCGCCCGCTGGTTCCCGAGGCCTTCCGCGAGCTGCCCGCCAAGCTGCTGCACGGCCCCGCCGCGGCCGAGCGCCTGGCCGGCGACGCGGATCCGGAGCTGCTGGAGGCCATCCGCTACCACACGCTGGGCTCGGCGCGCTTCGGGCGGCTGGGGCGGGCGCTGTACCTGGCGGACTTCCTGGAGCCGGGACGCCGCTACACGCCGGAGTGGACGGCCGCGCTGCGCGCCCGCATGCCGCACGAGCTGAACGCGGTGCTGCGCGAGGTGGTAGAGGCGCGCGTGCGGCACGTGACGGAAAGCGGATCTACCCTGCACCCCGAAACCCGCGCGCTGTATGAGCAAGTCCAGGGCGCGTAAAACCGGCACCAGCGCCACCGGCAAGCGGCTGCAGACGGTCGGCCTCTTCGTCACGCTGCTGGTTGTCGCGGTGCTGGTGGGCTCGCTGGCCGCGGGGCTCATGCGCGGGCGTTCCGGCGCGGCGGCGACCGCGGGTTCGCACGGGGTGACGGAAACGGCGACGGAGCCCGGCGGCGCGAACAAGCTCGGTGCCGCGACGGACCCGGGTGCCGCGGCGCGTCCGGCGGGGCGCGTGCGCGTGGAGGTGCTGAACGCGTCCGGCGTTCCCGGGCTGGCGGCGAAGGGTCGTACGGTGCTGCGCGACCACGGCTTCGACGTGGTCTACGTGGGCAACGCGAACGGCTACGAGCCGGATACGTCGCTGGTGCTGGACCGCGTAGGGCGGATGGAGCTCGCCCGCTCCGTGGCCGACCAGATGGCCATCCCCCGCGTTTATCCCCGCCCCGACTCCAACGTCTTCGTTGACGTTACCGTCGTGCTGGGCAAGGACTGGTCGTCGATGAACGATTCCGTGGAGGTGGAGCAATGAGCATGAAGGAAGATGCGATCCGTCTCGTGGAGCAACTGCCGGAGGAATTCTCGTGGGATGATTTGATGTACGAGATCTACGTCCGGAAGGCGATCGAGTCAGGTATGGCGGACAGCATAGCGGGACGTACTATTCCCGTGGACGAACTCCGTGCCCGCTTCGGCCTGAAGCCTTGAGGGTCCACTGGACGGAAACCGCGGCTGGTCATGTCACCGCAGTGCATGACTATATTGCTCGGGATTCGGAGGTCTTCGCCCGCAGAATGGTGGACCGTCTGACCTCCCGATCAAAGCAACTCGCGCGCTTCCCGCAGTCCGGGCGTACGGTGCCCGAGTATGAGCAGGTTGATGTACGGGAACTGATCGAAGGTTCATACCGGATCATCTACAGAATTCTCCCTCACCAGATAGACGTGCTTGCAGTCGTTCACAGCGCACGTGAACTTCCTCCGTCCGTCGGTAAGCTCTCGTCTCTTCCCGGCTAGTCTGCCGCCGCTACACCAAGGATGTGGATGGCGGTCTGCATGTCGGGCGCGGGGGCCGCGTCCAGGCGGATCGGCTCGCCGGAGGTGGGGTGCGCAAAGGCGAGGTGCGACGCGTGCAGCGCCTGGCGCTTGATCAGGTGCAGCCCCTTTCGCCCGTACTGCCGGTCCCCCAGCACCGGGTGGCCGGCGTGCAGCAGGTGCACGCGGATCTGGTGCGTGCGCCCCGTCTCCAGTTCCAGCCGCAGCAGCGTGGCGCCGGCGTAGCGCTCCGCCACCTCCCACCGCGTGACGGCCGCGTCACCATCCTTCCGCACGACACGCAGCACCGGGTTGCGCGGGTCCCGCCCGATCGGCGCGTCGATCACGCCGCGCTCCCCCTCTACCACCCCGTCCACCAGCGCCAGGTACTCGCGCTTCAGCTCCCCCGCGCGCAGCTGCAGGTCCAGCCGATGGTGCGCGTGCCCGGTTTTGGCGAACACCACCAGCCCCGACGTGTCGCGGTCGATGCGGTGCACCGGGTGCACCTTGGCGTGCACGCCCCGGCGCTCCAGGTGGTGCGCCACCCCGTGCGCCAGCGTGCGGTCCGGCTCGGGCGAGGTGGGATGGACGAGCAGGAACGGCGGCTTGTCGACGGCCAGCACCTCCGCGTCCTCGTGGACAATGCGCAGGTCCATCTCCACCGGAGGGAGGCCGGCGGATTCGGCGGGGTTCAGGCGCGCGGAGACCACGTCGCCGGCACGCACCTTCGACTTGAGCCACGCGGCGCGGCGGTTGTGCTGCAGTCCCTTGGCGCGCGTCAGGCGCTGGATCATCCGCCGCGACACGCTCATGGGTCCGGTGAGTATGTCCTGCACGGTGCGCCCCGCCTCTTCGGGCGTGACGGTGTGGTTCACCCAGGCGGAAGGAGATTCGTTCGGCATCTGCGTATGGACAGGATAACCCCGCGCGGCGTCGGGCCGCGCGGATCGCAGGCAATCTACGCACCCGCCGCCACGCGCGAAGGGGGTCCGGCTATGGCGCCGGACCCCCTAGTAGTGCATCGGCCGTCTTATCCCCCGAAAACCGGCCGCAGACGCAGGCGCGGAGCGGGGAATCTGCCGCCGTTCAGGTGCTGGCGGGCGGAGGCGGGACGTCGATGCGCTGGCCCTGCTTGATCCGCAGCCGCACGTCCGCCGTGCACTCCCAGCGCGCCAGCGGATCGCAGCCCAGGACGAGCAGGCTGGCTTCGTATCCGCCCTCCAGCCGCCCGATGCGCCGCGTGGGAAAGATGAGGCGCGGCGTGGTCTCGCTCCACATCCGCAGCATCTCCGCGGGGGTGAACACGCCCAGCCCGGCCGTGTACGCCGCCTCCGGCGCGGCGTCCTGCCCGTAGGTGTCGGACCCGATGGCCACGCGCACCCCGGCGCGGCGCAGCGTCGCCAGGTTGTGGATCTGCAGCTCGCGTGCGGCCCGAACGGCGGCCGTGTCGGTTGATGTATATCCCACGATCCCCCGCAGCGGCCCCGCGATCACCACGAGCCCGGCCCGGGCCGCCCGCTGCGCATCCGCGTCCGTCAGCCGGCGGATGGCGGCATCTCCACCGGCGGGAAGGTGATAGCCCGGGAGGTGCGCCAGCATGTCCACGCCGGCATCAAGGGCCGTGCGGAAGTCCGCCGCGCTCTCCACGTGTGCCGCCACCCGCAGCCCGTCCGCGTGCGCCCGGCGGACGACGAACGGCAGCAGCGCGGGGTCCAGCCCCACGTGCCCCAGCCGGCTGGTGTCGCGCGCGTTCTGGGCGTGGCGCTCGCTGTTCACCAGGTAGGTCTTGATGACGTCCGGCCGTCCGGAAACGATGCGCGGCCACGCCTCGTCCAGCTCCGCTTGCGAACGGATGATGAAGTACGCCTTCCCCTCGGCCCGCCGGTCCGTCCACGGGCGCAGGGAGTCGGCGTTGAAATCATAGCGCCCGCGCGCCAGCGTCTCGTAGATAAGAATCGGATGCCCGTGGGGGCCCGTGATCCCGGCGTCCGCCCACGCCACGTCCATGGTTTCCGTGCGCGCCCAGTAGGGCATCACGGCCGCGCGGTCCATCCAGTTGGTAAGCGACATCCCGTAGAAGATGCCGTCGCGCAGGTACATGGGGCCCACCCGCTGGGCCATCTGCAGGGATTCAAAGTGGTGCGCGTGCGCGTCCCCGAACGGCGGCACCACGAATCCGCCCGCCAGGTTCACCACGCTGTCCACCCGCGCCGGCCGCCGCGCGGAAAAGGTGCCGCCCGCGACGTACATCGTCCGTGGCTCGAAGCGCTCGCCCGTCCACCATGCGCCGTTCTCCAGCGCGTACGCCGTCGTCCCCTCCGGCACGGGCGCCGGGGCGGACTGCGCGGCGCACCCGGCGAGCAGCAGCAGGGCGGGGAAGTGGCGGAGGATGCGGGCCAGCCGGCGGCGCGGCGTGGACGACGGGGTGTGCGTGGGGCGATGCATCGTGTGGCTCCCGTACGGAGAAGGGAGGACGGGGCCGGATGCCCCGTCCGCGGCCTTCGGACGGGCCAAGATGCATGATGGTTGCGCCCCCATCACCCCCGATCCGCCGGACGGGCGATGCGCGCGGCGAACGGGCGGACGCGGCGGTGAACGGCGGACGCGGAAGGCGGGGGAGACGCTTCACATGGAATGTGCAAAGCGTGGCTACAAATGGCGAAGGAGAGTGGGTCGAGAAACCTCAGCTGTTCCTCCAGAACCACGCTGTCATTCTGAAAGGGTGGTGAGAAACCTCAGTTGTTCCTCCTCCAGAAGCACGCTGTCATCCTGAGAGTGTGTTTAAGAATCTGATCTTCAGATAACCCGAAGATTGATTTCCTGAGGGAGCGCGCCTCCGGAACTTGAAGCTAATCAATCGCTTGCGCGCGACCGAAGGATCTCGTCCCGGCGATCGCGGGGCTGGTTTGGCGGCACAGATTCAGCCCTCGGGTGCTGCCAGCGAGATCCTTCGGTCGGCGCCAAGTGTCTTTGTGGCAGCAGGTTCGGAGCGGCGCCTCCCTCAGGAAATCAGCTCTTGGTAAACACACTCTGAGGGAGCGCACTCCCGAATTAGCATGACCACAAGGGCTTGCGCGCGACCGAAGGATCTTTGTCGGGTTGCGCCGGGTCCAGCCCTCGGGAGCTGTTCACGTCCGGTTCCGCCGGCTGCTCTGGCTTCAGCGCGAGGCCCCGCCCGTTTCCGAAGGAGATTCTTCGGTCGGCGCACATGCACTGGTGCCAGATGGACGGTTCGGTGCGGGCGCCTCCCTCAGGCTCAGAATGACACCGTGCGTCCGTATCCAGTGTCCTGGGGAGCTCGCGTCAAGGCCGGATCCCAATCAGGCGATGAGCTCGCGCAGCTCCAGCGAGCCGGCGCGGCTGGCGAGCACCTCGGCGCCGTCGCGCAGGGTGATGACGAAGCGGCGGGCGTCGTGGTACGGGCGCAGGGACGCGACGTGGTCCAGGTTCACCACGTGCGAGCGGTGCACGCGCCGGAACCGCGCCGGGTCCAGCCGCCGCTCCAGCTCTGCCAGGGTAAGGCTCACCAGGTAGGTCTGTCCGCCGGCGTACACGCTCACGTAGTCGTCCGCCGCCTCCAGCCGCGCGATCTCCGCCACCCGCACGGGCACAATGCGGTCGCGGTGGCGCACGAACAGGCGCTCCAGCGGCCCCGTACCCTCCAGCGCCGCGGCCCGCTCCCGCGTCCGTGGCGGCGCGGGCGCCGTGACGGCCAGGCGACGCCGCACCCGCTCCGCCGCCGCCTGGAACCGCTCGCGGCCAAACGGCTTGAGCAGGTAGTCCAGCGCCTCCAGCTCGAACGCGGCCAGCGCGTACCCGTCGTGCGCCGTGGTAAAGACGACTTCCGGATCGTGGTGGATGCGGCGCAGCACCTCCAGCCCGGACAGCTCCGGCATCTGCACGTCCAGAAAAACCAGGTCCGGCGCCAGCGCATCGATCAGCCGCACCGCCTCGGCCCCGTCCGCCGCCTCGCCCACCACCCGCAGCCACTCCAGCTCACCCGCGAACTCGCGCAGGGTGCGGCGGGCCAGCGGCTCGTCCTCCGCGATCAGCGCGCGTACGACCATCGCTCCTCCTCCGCCGTCTCCTCCGCGGCCGCCGCGACGGGCAGCCGCACGTGCACGGCGAACCCCTCGCCCGGCGCCGTGCGCACGTCCATCCGCCCCGCGCCCCCGTACCGCGTCTCCAGCCGCTGCCGCACCACGCGCAGCCCCAGCCCCGCCGCGCGGGAGATCGACGCCGGATCCGCGCCCGGCCCGTCGTCCACCACCCGCAGTTCCAGCGCGCCGTCCACCCGCGCGATCCCGATGGTCACGCGGGCGCCACGCGCGTGGGGGCCAACGGCGTGGCGGATGGCGTTTTCCACCAGCGGCTGCAGCGTGAACGCGGGGACGGGGTGGTCCAGCGCCCCAGGGTCCACGTGCTCCACCACGCGCAGCCGCTCGCCCAGCCGAATGCGCTCCAGGGCCAGGTAGTCGCGCACGAACGCCCACTCCTGCGCCAGCGGCACGTCGTCCACCTCCGCGCGCTTGGCGTCCAGCGTGTAGCGCAGCAGCCCGGCAAAGCGCTCCAGCGCGGCCTCGGCCTGCGCCGGCTCGTGGCGCACCAGGGCCATCAGCGAGTGCAGGGTGTTGAAGAGAAAGTGGGGATTGAGCTGCGCGCGCAGGGCCTGCAGCTCCGCCCGCGCGCGCAGCGTCTCGGCACGCGCGGCACGTGCCTCCTGCTCGCGCGCCTGCCCGGCCGCCTGCACGGCGTAGGCGATGCCCGCGATAGCCGCGTACACCATCACCCCCGCGAACATCTGCCAGGGGAACGCGTAGCCGCCCAGGTACGAGAGCGACAACCGGCCGCGGGCAAGGCTGACCCGCAGCGTGAACACCGCCGCGATCGCTGCCCACCACGCCGCGGCGTAGGCGACCGCCAGCCCGGCCTGGACCAGGAAGAAGGCCACCGGTCGCCGCGCCGGCCAGCGCATGCGATCCGTGGCCGCCAGCGCCGCCACCCCCAGCAGCGCCGCCGTGCCCACGTTGGAGAGCATGTCCGCGACCGCCTCGCCCACGGTACCGCGGCCCCCCGTGACGAAGATGAGGAAGTACAGCACCGCGTACGGCAGCCAGGCCGCCGCGTACACCTGCCAGAAACGGGGTGAGCGGTGCATGCGCGTGGAACCGGCGGAGGGGAAGAAGCGCGAGCGGAGGCTGGGGCAAGGTACCGGGTCCACACCCGGGTGCGCGAGTCGGCCATCCTGGCAGACAATCTACGCCGCCGATGCGTTGCGCGAAGGGGGAGCGGCACGAAAACCGGGCACCGTGCCGGCAGAAGCTCCAGAGATGATGCACGCGGCAGGCCCGAACGGAGCGGTTGATTTCAGGAAAACCAGCATTCCCGCCGGTCGTGGAAGTAAAGGTGTGTAGCGCGGTTGGCGTTGACGGAGCGCTCCAAATTGGGGCCTTGATGGCACGCCGGTCGGTGTGTAATCGTTGATGCGTCGCGGAGGGGGCAAGGGGCTCCGCGAGGTCCACCACCCAGCCTGGAGGAGGCAAGGATGCAACATGGCCAGCCGATGACCTTCGAGGAGATGGCGGTCGAGCGGGACCGGGAGCTCGAGCGGCAGCGCGCGGCCGCCGAGGGCGAGAGCCCGTACGAGCACCGCGATGCGTTCGGCGCGCCGCCGTCCGCCTCGATGGTGTGCGAAACCGCCGCGGTCACCTGGGGCTTCGAGGCCATCCCCGGCGGCGACTATTCGACGGGAGTGACGCGCCTCATCAGCCATCTGTGGTTCATTCTGTACACGATCGGCGAGCAGCGGCAGGAAATCGTGCGGCTGCGCGAAAACACGCGCCAGGTGCTGGGGCGCCTGGCTCCCGCCTGACGATGTGGAAGTCGCTGTATGAGCTGGTGCGCACCGTGGTCAACCTGTCCGAACGCGTGCAGGAGGACCGCGAGGAGCTCAAGGAGGTCCGCAAGGACCTGCGCGATCTCACGCTGGCGGTGGAGCGGCTGGGTGCTCAGGTGGTGCACGTGAGCGAGCGCGAGGAGCGCGAGCGTGCCATGCTGATGCTTCAGCTGGAGAACGGGCTGCTGCGGGGCGGGCGGGCGCTGCTGGTGGGCGAGGGCGACGGGACCGCCTGAGCGCGTCCCGTCTCCGAACGCAGGGTCAGAGGGAGCCCATCTGCACCGGCTTGCGGCCCTGTGTGACCTCGGCGCGCAACTGGCCGCAGGCGGCGGCGATGTCGCGGCCGCGCGACTCGCGCACGTGCGCGGTCACGCCCTGGCGCCCCAGCCGGTCTACGAACCAGTCCAGCCGCGCACGCTTGCTGGGCGCCCACTCCGTCCCCGGGATGGGGTTGAAGGGGATCAGGTTCACAAAGGCCGTGAACTCCTTGACCACGCGCGCCAGCTCGTCCGCCAGCTCGGGAAGGTCGGTGACGCCGTCGATCATCACGTACTCGAAGGTGATCCGCTTGCCCCCGGCCGCGTCGAACTTGCGCAGCGACTCCAGCAGCTCGGGGAGCGGATACTTCTTCTCCAGCGGGATGAGCCGCTGGCGCAGCTCGTGGTTGGGCGCGTGCAGCGATATGGCCAGCCGGTACTGCTCGGGCATCTCGGCCAGGCGCACGATTCCCGGCACCACGCCCACGGTGGAAATGGTGATGCGCCGCGCGCCGAACTTGTAGCCGCGGTTCAGGATGGACAGGGTAGGGAAGAGCGCCTTCGGATTCATCAGCGGCTCGCCCATCCCCATGAACACGATGTTGGTGATGTCGTCGTAGCCGTTGCCCTGCGCCCAGCGGCGTGCCCCGCGAAACTGGGCCACGATCTCGCCCGCCGTCAGCTGGCGGCGGTAGCCTGCCCATCCGGTGGCGCAAAAGGTGCACGCCATGGCGCACCCCGCCTGCGACGAGATGCACAGCGTCAGCCGGGTGGGGGTGGGGATGAGGACGGACTCGATGAGCTCGCCGTCGGCCAGGCGCCACAGGTGCTTGGCGGTGCCGTCGACGGAACGCGACACCTTGGCGGGCTCGGGCGCGGTAAAGGCGAAGGCTTGGGCCAGGGCGGCGCGCTCCGCCTGGGGAAGGTCCGTCATCTCGGCGAAGGATGCGGCGCCGCGCTCGTACAGCCAGCGCACCACCTGCCCGGCGCGGTACGCGGGCTGCCCGCGCGCGGCAAAGTGCGCGCGGACGGCGGCGTCGGCCTCTTCGGGAAGGAGGCCCACCAGGTCGGGGCGGGCGTCGGTCTGCAGCTGCTCGGGCGTGGCGATCATCCGTGGTGTTCCCGGTTCCCTGTCTGGATGCGGCAATCCTCCTGATTCACCGCGCCGGGCATTGGGTTCCCCCCGTGCTTGCAGCGCCCGCGGTGTGGACGTTAGTTTGCAAGGTCCACACCCGGCCACGCCACGGCGTGGCCTGATCCTTTTATCGGCCCAGAGGTTGGCAAGGTGCTGCTGAGCGAGCTGCTCACCCCCGAGCGCGTACGCGTGCCCCTTCAGGGCGCTTCCAAGGAGGCGCTGCTGGAGGAGCTGGTCGGCGTGCTGCGCGATTGCGGCGCCGTGCAGGACGCCGGCGTGGTGCTGGGGGCGGTGCGCGAGCGCGAGCGGGTGCTGAGCACGGGGGTGGGGAGCGGCGTGGCCATACCGCACGGCAAGGCGGAGAGCATTCCCGCGCTGGCCATGGCGGCGGGGGTCACCGGCGAGCCGGTGGAGTTCGAGTCGCTGGACGGGCAGCCGGTGCGGCTGGTGTTCCTGCTGGTCGGTCCGGACTCGGAGGCGGGAGCGCACGTCAAGGCGCTGGGCCGCATCTCGCGGCTCATGCGGCGCGACGGCTTTCGCGAGCGGCTGATCGCCGCGGCGTCGCCGGAGGAGTTCATGGCCGTGCTGGCCGAGGCGGAAGAGGGGTGAGGCGGCTGCTGGCCTGGCTTCCCGCCATCGCCTGGGCGCTCGTCATCTTCAACCTTTCCGCGCAGTCGCGCGTGCCGGGGCCGGAGGTGCCGGGGTTCGACAAGGTGGCGCACTTTGGGGCGTACGCGCTGCTGGGGTGGCTGGCGGTGTGGGCGGCGGACCGGTCGGCGCTGCCGCTGGCGGCGGGCGCGGTGCTGGGGGTGCTGTACGGCGCCACGGACGAGATTCACCAGATGTACGTGCCCGGCCGCTCGCCGGACGTGATGGACTGGTTTGCCGATGCGGCGGGAGTCGCCGCGGCTTTTTTCGTGTACACGCGCCTGCGTGCCCGCCGTGCCGCCCGCAGGGGCGCGCCCGGGGCCGGGGCGCCGTCTCTGAGCGCATGACGGACTTTCTCGCTACCGCGTACCGTACCCGCGCCGCCGGCTCGCTCCGCGCGGCCGACGCCGGCAGCCCCGCTTCCGTGGCCGGCTGGGTGCACCGCCGCCGCGACCTGGGGGGCATCGTGTTCCTGGACCTGCGCGACCGTGAAGGGATCGTGCAGGTGTCGTTCGATCCCTCGTGGACGCCGGCGGAGGCGCTGGCCGAGGCGCGCCGCCTGGGGCCCGAGGACGTGGTGCGGGTGGACGGAATGGTGTTTCCCCGCATCCACGGGCAGCTGAACGAGACCCTGGAGACGGGCGAGATCGAGATCCGCGCGACGGGGCTGGAGGTGCTGACCCGGGCGGAGCCGCTCCCCATCCAGGTGGACTACGCGGCCGACGAGGAGCTGCCCGGCGAGGACCTGCGCCTGCGCTACCGCTACCTGGACCTGCGCCGGCCGGGGCTGCTGCGCAACTTCGTCATCCGCCACCAGGCGGCGCAGGCGGCGCGCGCGTTCCTTTCCGCCCAGGGATTCCTGGAGGTGGAGACGCCGCTGCTGACCAAGCCCACGCCGGAGGGGGCGCGCGACTTTCTCGTCCCCAGCCGCGTGCACCCGGGCGAGTTCTACGCGCTGCCGCAGTCGCCGCAGATCTACAAGCAGCTGCTGATGGTGAGCGGATTCGACCGCTACTTTCAGATCGCCAAGTGCCTGCGCGACGAGGACCTGCGCGCCGACCGGCAGCCGGAGTTCACGCAGATCGACGCCGAGATGGCGTTCGTGGACGAGGACGACGTGTTCCGCACGGCCGAGGGGCTGATGGCCGCCATCTTCCGCGACGTGGCGGGAGTGGAGCTGGAGACGCCGTTTCCGCAGATCACCTACGCGGAGTCGATGGCGCGCTACGGCACCGACAAGCCGGACCTGCGCTACGACCTGGAGATCGTGGACGTGACGGAGGTGCTGCAGCAGGCGGACTTCCGCATCTTTCAGGGCGTGCGGGGGACGGCGCAGCGCATCCGCGGGCTGCGCATTCCCGGCGGGGCGCGGCTGTCGCGGCGCGAGCTGGACGAGCTGCAGGACGTGGCCAGGCGGGGCGGGGCGGCGGGCGCGCTGTGGGTCAAGCGCGGCGACGACGGCGCGCTGGCGGGGCAGTTTGCCAAGGGGCTGGACGAGGGGCTGGCGAACGCGTTCTACGAGGCCACGGGCGTGGCGGCGGGCGACCTGTTCGTGGCCGTCGTCGGCCGGTTCCGCGGCGGCGAGGGCGAGGGGGCGGAGGTGGACGGCGCGCTGGACGAGCTGCGCCGGCACCTGGCCCGCAAGCTGGACCTGGTCGACACGAGCAAGCACGCGTGGCTGTGGGTGACGGAGTTTCCCGTATTCGACTGGGACGCGGACCACGAGCGCCTGATCTACGCCCACAACCCGTTCAGCATGCCGGGGGACGGGGCGGTGGAGGCGATCCTGGAGGCCACGAAGGACGGGACGCCCACGGGCGAGGCGGCGCGCAAGCTGTACGGGATGGGGCTGCGCTCGCGGGCGTACGACGCGGTGTACAACGGGGCCGAGATGGCCAGCGGCTCGGTGCGCATCCACGTTCCCGCCTGGCAGCAGGCGGTGTTCACGGCGCTGGGGATCGGGCCGGAGGAGGCGCAGGCCAAGTTCGGGTTCCTGCTGGAGGCGTACCGCTTTGGCGCGCCGCCGCACGCGGGTTTCGCCTTTGGCTTCGACCGGCTGGTGATGATGCTGACGGGGACGAACAACCTGCGCGACGTGGTGGCGTTCCCCAAGACCACGTCGGCGCGGGCGCTGTTCGAGGAGGCGCCGACGGCGATTCCGGACGCGCAGCTTCGCGACGTGCACGTGCAGGTGCGCGCCCCCGGCGCCTGACGCCGCACGCGGCGGCACGGTCGGTGTAACAGCACGGAGGGGCGAGGGTACTCCTCGCCCCTCGCGCGTTGGGTGAGCGGGTGGACGGGTGAAGCGGCGCCGACAGGCGCCGTCGCGTGAGGGATGCGCGCCCGCAGGGCCGAGAACCCGGCGCGCATGCACGAGATCCGCGGAAACGCATCGATGCCGGTGAGCGCCGGGGGCTCGGCGCACTTGGGCACAGTTGTATCGTGCCCTAGTGCGCGCGCAGCCCGACCCGGAGCGCAGCGGAGGGGCACGCCCAAACCCGTCGTTGCCGTCGTCGGTAGCTGTTGACGTTGAGGACGCAAAAGATACCAGAGGATAAATGCCAGATACCAACAACGCGGTGCAGCACCGCATTCCCGCGGACGGCGCCGATCCGCTGGCGCTGGGCGGGGTGAACGACGCCAACCTGCTGGAGCTGGGGAAGCGCGCGGGGCTGCGCGTGGTGCTGCGCGACGACCACCTGCTCCTTTCGGGCGAGCTGAAGGACGTGGAGCGCGCGGTGCCGGTGGCGCAGCACATGGTGCAGATGGCCCGCAACGGCGTCCCGTTTGGCACGGACGACGTGGCGCGCTACTTCGACGCGTCGGTCACGGAGAACGGCGTGCGCCGGCTGGCCGAGGCGGGGACGGTGGCGGTGCCCGGGCCGCGGAGGACGGTGCGGCCCAAGAGCGAGGGGCAGGCGGGCTACCTTTCGGCGATCGAGGAGAACGACGTCGTCGTGGGCATCGGGCCGGCGGGTACGGGCAAGACCTACCTGGCGGTGGCGATGGCGGTGGACGCGCTGTTCAAGAAGCGGGTCAAGCGCATCATCCTGGCCCGCCCCGCGGTGGAGGCCGGTGAGAACCTGGGCTTTCTTCCCGGCGACCTGCAGGAGAAGATCGACCCGTACCTGCGCCCGCTGTACGACGCGCTGGAGGACATGATTCCGCCGGACCGGCTGCGCCGGGCGATGGAAAGCCGGTCGATCGAGATCGCGCCGCTGGCGTACATGCGCGGCCGCACGCTGGCCGACGCCTTCGTGATCCTGGACGAGGCGCAGAACGCCACCCGCGCGCAGATGAAGATGTTTCTGACGCGCATGGGGCTGAACAGCAAGGCGGTGATCACGGGCGACAAGACCCAGATCGACCTGCCGCGCCGCGAGGACTCGGGGCTGGTGGAAGTGGAGCAGGTGCTGAAGGGGATCGAGGGGATCGCCTTCGTCTACATGTCGGGGCAGGACGTGGTGCGCCACCGGCTGGTGAAGGACATCATCCAGGCGTACGACGCGGCCCGCGGGGAAGGGACGGAGGGCGCGCCCCCGCAATGAAGAACGGGGAGCGCGCCTTCCCCGAGCGCCGCGCCACGCCGCGCGAGCCCGCGGAGCCGCCGCGCCGCACCGGAGCGGCGGCCTGGCTGCACCACGGCCTGCGCGCCGCGGTGCTGCTTGGCGTGTCCATCGCGGTCTACCTGTGCTTTCCCGGCGCGCAGACCTCGGACGTGCCGGTGCTGGAGCAGGGGGTGGTGGCGCGCGAGGAGGTGATCGCGGAGGTGGCGTTCACCGTTCCCAAGACGCAGGAAGAGCTGCGGCGCGAGCAGGAAGAGGCGGCGCGCGGTGTTCCGCCCGTGTTTGTCTACCGCCCGGCGGCGGGGGACAGCGTGGTGGGCGGGGTGCGCCAGTTCTTTGCCGCGGTTGAGCAGGGGCTGCGTACGGCGGTGCCCGGGCAGGAGCAGCTGGCGGTGCGCGCGGCGCTGGACGCGGCGCGGGTGCCCACCACGCTGGGGGCCATCGAGGTGCTGATGGACGCGTCGCGCCGCTTTCAGCTGCAGGCGGCGACGGAGCTGGCGGTGCGGGAGCAGTTCACGCGCGGGGTGGCGGCGGCGTCGCCGGAGCGCGCGGGGTTCAGCGCCGTGCAGGTGCGCGGGCTGCCGGGGGGCGAGCGGCTGATTCCGGCGGATTCGGTGTTCACGGCGGACCAGTTCTACCGCGCGGCGCAGCAGCGGCTGCCGGCGGAATCGGGCGCGGACGCGGCGGAACTGCAGCGCCTGCTGCTGGTGCGCTGGTTCCGCCCCTCGCTGGCGGAGGACGAGCGGGCGACGCGGGCGGCGCGGGCGCGGGCGGGGGCGGCGGTGGATTCGGTCAAGGAGCGCATCCTGGCCGGGCAGCGCATCGTGGGCGCGCGCGAGCAGGTGACGGCGCGCGAGGTGGAGCGGCTGCGCGCGTACCAGCACGCGCTGCAGGGCCAGCGGGTGGAGGGGCAGGGTGCCCGCGGCGCGCTGCGGGTGGTGGGCGCGGTGCTGTTCAACGCGCTGCTGCTGATGATCGTGGGCGCGCTGCTCAAGGTGGTTCGCCCCCGCATCTACGACGACACCCGCGCGGTGCTCTTCCTGGCGATGCTCGTCGTCGCGGTGGCGGGGATCGCGTCGCCGATCGCGCGCTTCGAGCTGCCGCCAGAGCTGATCCCCATCCCGTTCGCGGTGCTGATGGCGGCGGTGCTGTGGGGCGGACGGCTGGCGCTGGTCTTTGCCCTTGTCCTCGCGCTCCTTCTTGGCGGGCAGCAGCCGTTCATCGGGTTGACGGTGCCGTTCGAGGCGGCGGTGGCGGGGGCGGCGGCGGCGTTCGGGCTGCGGCTGGCGCAGCGGCGGCTGCAGGCGTGGGGGCTGATCGCGGTGATCGCGGTGGCGTACGCGGGGGCGGTGCTGAGCGTCGGCCTGCTGCGCGCGCGGGGGCTGGACGAGATCGCGCGGTCGATGCTGTGGGGCGCGGTGAACGGCACGGCGTCGACGCTGCTGGCGATCGGGTTCTTGCCGCTGGCGGAGTGGTTCACCCGGGTGACGACCAACCAGACGCTGATGGAGCTGGCGGACCCCAAGCACCCGCTGCTGCAGCGCCTGTCGATGGAGGCGCCGGGGACGTACGCGCACACCATCAGCGTGGCCAACCTGGCGGAGGCGGTGTGCAACGCCATCGGGGCCAACGCGCTTCTGGCGCGGGTGGGGGTGTACTACCACGACATCGGCAAGATCACCAAGCCGCTGTATTTTATCGAAAACCAGCCCCGCGGGCGCAATCCGCACGACAAGCTGAAGCCGGCGATGAGCGCCGCCGTCGTCCGCAGCCACGTGGTGGAGGGGCTGAGGCTGGCGGCGGAGTACCGGCTGCCGCAGGCGGTGAAGGACTTTATCGCGCAGCACCACGGCACGCAGCCGATCTCGTTCTTTCTGGACCAGGCGCGGGCGGCGGACCCGGGGGCGAAGCTGAACCCGGCCGACTTCGCGTACGGAGGCCCGCGGCCGCAGACGCGCGAAGTGGCGGTGGTGATGATGGCGGACTCGGTGGAGAGCGCCGCGCGGGTGCTGCAGGACCCGTCGCCGCCGCGCATCCGCGACCTGGTGGCGCGCATCGTGGACGCCAAGATCGCGGCGGGGCAGCTGGACGAGTGCCCGCTCACGCTGCGCGAGATCAACGTCACCAGGGAAGTGCTCGCCAAGGTGCTGAGCGGGATGTATCATCAGCGCCTCGACTACCCGGCCCCGGCGGGGAACGGCGGCGGCAACGGCTCCGACGCCGCGCCCGCCGCCCCGGAGCGGGTGGCGGCGCCCGCGCGCGAGGGGGTGGGGAATGGATGAGCTGGACGTGGACGTGAGCGTGGGCGAAGGAGTGGCGCCGCCGGTGGACCCCGCGCGCATCGAGGCCGCGGTGCGCCACGTGCTGCGCGCGGAGGGCGTGGAGGCAGGGGAGATCTCCATCGCGCTGGTAGGCGACGACGAGATCGCCGCGCTGAATCAGCAGTACCTGGACCACGAGGGGCCCACGGACGTCATCTCGTTTCACCTGCACGACCGCGGCGAGCCGCCGCTGGGCGACGTGTACGTGGGGGTGGACCAGGCGGCCCGGCAGGCGGCCGGGTTCGGCGCGTCGGTGGCGGACGAGGTGCTGCGGCTGGCCGTCCACGGCACGCTGCACGTGCTTGGCTACGAGCATCCGGAAGGCGACGACCGCGCCGGGTCGCCGATGTTCGTCCGCCAGGAAGCGCTCCTGAAGGAATTCCTGTCCGGCGGCGAGGGCGCGTGAGCCCCCTCCGCCGCATCCGCCCGGTCCACACCCCCACCCGCCCCGCATGATGGCTGTCGCCGCGCCCGACGACGACCTGACCGCCCTGGAGCGCCTTCGCGAGCTGCTGGAGGCGGGGGACGACGCGGGGCTGCGGGTGTTCCTGGAAGAGATCTCGCACGGCTCCGACCTGGCCGACCTGCTGGAGGCGCTGGACGAGGACGACCGCCTGCGCGTGCTGCAGGTGCTGGCGCCCGAGGACCCGGCGCTGGCGGCCGAGGCGCTGGCGGAGATGGAGCCGGAGGAGCACCCCGAAGAGTCGCTGGCGGCGCTGCACCCGGACGACATCGCGGCCGTCGTCGCGGAATTGTCGGACGACGACGCGGCCGACATGATCGGCGAGCTGGACCCGGAGGACCGGGACCGGGTGCTGGCCGCGCTGCCGCACGAGGACGCGGGCGACATCCGCGACCTGATGCGCTACGACGAGGAGTCGGCCGGCGGCATCATGACCACCGAGCTGGTGGTGGTGCCCATGGACGCCACGGCGGCGCAGGCGATCGACGAGGTGCGGCGCCAGGCGCAGGAGGTGGAGAACTTCCACGGCGTCGTATTCGTGGTGGACGCGGACGAGGTGCTGCTGGGTACGGTGTCGCTGCAGTCGCTGGTGACGGCGGACCCGCGCGTCCACGTGCGCGAGCTGGTGGTGGAGCCCGAGGCGGCGGTGCTGGCCGAGACGGACCAGGAAGAGGTGGGGCGCGTTCTTTCCCGCTACAACCTGACCATCGTGCCGGTGGTGGACAGCCACGGGCGGCTGCTGGGCGGCGTGACGTTCGACGACGTGATCGACGTCATCGAGGCCGAAACCACGGAAGACATCCTCAAGTTCGGCGGCGTGTCGGGCGAGGAGGAGTTGCGCGGCGGATGGCTGGAGGCGGTCAAGTCGCGGCTGCCCTGGCTGCTGGTGAACCTGTGCACGGCGGCGGCGGGGGCCACGGTGGTGCTTCTCTTCGAGCCCACCATCGCGCGGCTGACCTACTTGGCGGTGCTGATGCCGGTGGTGGCGGGGCTGGGCGGCAACAGCGGCACGCAGGCGCTGGCGGTGACCATCCGCCGCCTGTCGCTTTCGCGCGAAAGCACGGAGCAGCGCTGGGGGGTGGTGGGGAAGGAGTTCCTGGTGGGGCTGGGGAACGGCCTGGTGATCGGGTTGATCGTCTCCATCCTGGCCACGGTGGTGGAGGGGGAGCCGCGGGTGGGGCTGGTGGTGATGCTCGCCATGTGGATGAACCTGACGGTGGGAAGCTTTGCCGGCGCGTTCGTGCCGATCGTGCTGGAGCGGCTGAAGGTGGACCCGGCCGTGGCGTCGTCCATCTTCGTGACGGCGTTCACCGACATGTGCGGCTTCTTTCTGCTGCTGGGGCTGGCGACGCGGTTCCTGCTGTAAGAGGGGCCGATTCGGCGCGTCGAGGGCGGTTCGGGCGATGAACCCGTGGCTGAACCACCGGCCTCTGTCCCGGGGCGGCTAAAGCCGCAGCTGGAACTGCACGAAGCCCCGCAAACAGCGCGGGGCTCGTCTCTGACGACTGGTTGCCGCTCCGGCGCGCCGCAGCGTCGGCTACAACCCGCGAAGGCGGGTTTCGTGACCAGCCGCGATTTCAACCGCCTGAGATGATGCCGGCGGATCCGCTTCGAACCCGTTCGTCTCGTTCGACCATCCGACTCGCTGTCTGCCGTTCCGGGCCGCCGCGACGACCCCTTGAACGCTGTCCATCTTCGGTGTATCTTCGCTCATGCTTTCCGAGCTGCGGATCCGCAACTTCGCGCTGATCGACCGGCTCACCGTTCGTCTGGGGCCGGGACTCAACGTCCTGACCGGCGAGACGGGCGCCGGCAAGTCGATCATCGTGGGCGCGCTCTCGCTGCTGCTGGGCGAGCGCGCGTCCGCGGACGTGGTGCGCGCGGGTGAAGACCGCGCGTCGGTGGAAGGCGTGTTCGACGTGGCCGGGCGCACGGACGTGGCGCGCATCCTGGACGAGCGCGGCATCGACGCCGACGAGGACGGGCTGCTGGTCCTGAAGCGCGAGGTGGCGGTCGAAGGGCGCAACCGCGCCTGGATCAACGGCTCGCCCACGACGGCGGCGGTACTGGGGGAGCTGGGGCGCGCGCTGGTGGACCTGCACGGCCAGCACGAGCACCAGACGCTGCTGCGCCGCGACGAGCAACGCGCCATCCTGGACGCCTACGCCGCCGACGCGCCGCTCCTGGCCCGCGTCCGCGAGGCGCACGGCGCGGCGTCCACGCTGCGGCGCGAGATCGCGGGGCTGGACGCGCGGCGGCGCGAGGCGGCGCAGCGCGCGGACTTTCTGCGCTTTCAGGCGGAGGAGATCGAGGCCGCGTCGCTGCGGGCGGGCGAAGAGGAGGAGCTGGAGGACGAGGCCCGGCGGCTGAGCCACAGTGAAGAGCTGCAGGCCCTCTCCGGCGGGCTGGCGGACGCGGTGAGCGGGTCCGAGCGCGCGCTGCTGCACGAGGTGGGTTCGCTGCGCCGCCAGGTCGACCAGCTGGTGCGCATCGATCCCGCGCAGGACGAGGTGCGCGAGCTGTACGAGAGCGCCTACTACGCGCTGCAGGAGCTGGGTGAGCGGATGGAGCGCTACGCGGCCGGCATCGAGCACGACCCGCGGCGCCTGGACGAGATCCGCCGCCGCCAGGACCTGATCTTTCGGCTCAAGACCAAGTACGGCCAGACGCTGGACGAGGTGCTGGAGGTGGGCGCCCGCGCCCGCGCCGAGCTGGACCTGCTGGACAACGCGGAGTGGGAGCTGGGCGCGCTGCAGAAGAAGCTGGCGGCGGCGGAGGCGGAGCTGGCGGCGGCGGCGGCGGAGCTCACGGCGGCGCGCGAGGTGGCGATGGCGCGGCTGACCGGCGAGGTGAGCGCCGTGCTGCCGGAACTGGGGATGAGCGGCGGCGCCGTCTTTCGTGCTGAGCGCATTCCCTTGGCCGAGGCGGGTGCGTTCGGCGCGGAGGAGGTGGAGTTCCGCGTGTCGCTCAACCGCGGGTTCGAGCCCAAACCGCTTTCGTACGTGGCCAGCGGTGGCGAGATGAGCCGCATCATGCTGGCCATCAAGACCATCCTGGCGCGGCTGGACTCCGTGTCGACGCTGGTGTTCGACGAGGTGGATGCGGGGATCGGGGGGCGGGTGGGGCTGCAGGTGGGGGAGAAGATGCGCGACGTGGCGGGCACGCACCAGGTGTTCGCCATCACCCACCTGCCGCAGATCGCCAGCCGCGCCCACGTGCACCTGCTGGTGCGCAAGGGCGAGCGCGACGGCCGCACCACCACCGACGTGCTGCCGCTGGAGGCGGACGACCGCGTGCACGAGATCGCGCGGATGCTGGGCGGCGACCCGGAAAGCGCGGTGTCGCTGGAGCATGCCCGCGAGCTGCTGGACCGCGCCGTCGGCGTGTAGCGCCAGGTACGGGCGCGCCCCGCGCTTGCGGTAGTACGCCAGAAGCCCCGCCCATCCGCGCTCTGCGGGTGGGCGGGGCTTCGAGTATCGGGACGGAGCCTATCCACCCCGCAGTGATCTTCTTCTCCCAATCCGGGGAGCCCCGCCGTTCACCTCTGGCAAGGAGCAGGCGGATGGTTCTCCAGATCGCGCATCAGGTGGTGCGATCGACTTGCTTCCCTGCAGTGCGGCAGATCATCGACCGATCTACATCCCTCTCAAAAAAATTCTCATGGCCCCCTGCCGCATTCCATCTGCTTCCCGTTGCCGACAGCCCTACAAAAGATCGCGCCTCGTCGACCGACCCACCTTTATCCGACACCTGGGAATATCGCTTCGAAGCAGGAGATCAGAGGAAACGGCACGAGAAAACTCCGTTGACTCCGTTGACTCCGTGTGATGCCAATCTTTTCCTGCCCCCGCACAGCACCGAGCCGTGGCCGGTTCGAGCCCGTCCGAGTCTCCGCATCCCCTCGTCCAATCCTGCCTCCCGTGGCAGGTGATGTCGCGGGGGGAGTGGGCGGCGGGGCCGGCGGCGTCGCGGGCGGCTCCGTCACCACCGGACGCGGCGCGGGCTGGACGGGCGGCTCGGCAGCCGGCACGGAGTCCGGGCGCACCTGCGAGGGTACGGTGTCGAGGGGTGCGTCGGGCGGGGGGATGATGCTGTCGGTGCCGCGGCCGGGGAGCAGCGCACGGACGCGCCGCGGATCCATGAAGATGCGCCCCGTCAGCCGCACGGAGAACGCGTCCGGCGCCTGCAGCGTTCCCAGCACGGCCTCGGACGCGGAGAGCGTCAGCTCGAACGGCACCCGGGCCCGGCCGCGCGCGAACGCCTGCAGCGACGAGTAGCGCATCCCCAGCCCCAGCGCGTGCATCGCCCCGCCCGTGCGCCAGTCGAAGGGGCTGGGCAGCAGCGAATCCCCGGCCTCGTAGCGCGTGCGGGCCTGCGCCAGCATGGCGTACTCGCCGTGGAACGAGATTTCGTCCGTAAGCCGCCAGCGCGGCGTGACCGAGAACGCCACCCGCGGACCCGGCGAGCGCCGCGCCGTGGTCAGCGTGGTGTCCACGGGGAACGGCTGCGCGAGCGTAAACGGTTGGCGCTGCACGTCGGCGGGGAGCATCCAGTCGCCGCTGGCGGACACGTTCACGTACCAGCGCTGGGTGAGAAATACGTCGTTCAGCACGTCCACACCCAGCCCCAGGTGCCCGCCGCCCGGCGGAACCTCCGTGGGCAGCCGCGTGTCGCCGCTGCCGGTGGGGAGCCGCAGCCGCACGCCCAGGCTGGTGCGCAGCGAGCGGCGGATGATGGTGTCGGGGTGCGGCCACCCCGGCGGCCCGGGGATCAGCAGAAAGCGCGCGCCCAGCTGGATGTCGCCCAGGTGGTATGGGCGGCGCGTGGACACGATCCCCAGCGCCGCCGCCTCCGTTTCCGACAGCTGCGCACGCAGGTCGGGGCGCGCCAGGATGTCGTCGAAGTTCAGGGGGCGCGCGGGAAGCAGCAGCGTGTCGCCGCCCCCATCCTCCCGCGCCCGCAGCCGGCTTTGCAGCTCGATCCCGTCCGCCGACCCGCGCGTGGGCAGGAGCAGCCCGCGTCCCAGTTCGGCGTAGCGCGGGTCCAGCTCGGCCAGCACCCGGCGGTTGACCGTGGTGTCGGGGTTCAGACCCAGCGTGGCGCCGGTGAAGTACGGGCCAAACACCACCGTGCCGCTGCGCTCCAGCGGAAGGACCGCGAACACCGTCAGCCGGTCCGTGAGCCCGTAGCGCACGTTGAACGGCACCGACCGCACGTCGCCGCCAAAGCGGAGCGAAAGGGCGCCGGGGCTCAGGCTGAGCGGGTCCGAGGCCGAATCGGGGTCAATGGTGTTTGCGAACAGGTCGGTAAGCGCCGCCTGCACGGGCTCTGCCTGGCCGCCCAGCAGGCGGTTCGCCAGCGTCTGGTAGGGGCCAATCAGCTCCGCGCCAAAGGGCATGCCGTCCAGGCGCGTATCCCAGCCGGCGTACGATCCGGTGGCGCTTATCTCCAGCAGGCCGCGAGGCAGCACCCACGCCTCCGCCTCCTGCGCGGCGGCGCGCGCGGGGGCGGCCGCGGCCAAAAGGGCGAGCAGGGCGCAGGCGGCCCGGGACGACAGCTTCATCCGCCGTGAGTTCAGGATACGGGGAGTGGGAAAACGTGCGTCTACAGGCGGCTGACGGTAGCGTGCGCGCGGGGCGCTGTCAAACCGCGCGGGGTGAACAAATGCCTTGCGGGGGTTGACTCGCAGCCCCCGCGCCGATACATTCGCCGGGCGTTCGCGGCCTCAGACGGGGCCGCGAACGCGCGATCGGCGCCGTAGCCAAGTGGTAAGGCAGAGGACTGCAAATCCTCCACCCCCGGTTCGAATCCGGGCGGCGCCTCTCGGCCGGGTCACCCCCGCCGATTCCGTCGTCCCGCGGGGTTGACGGAACGCAGTGCCCGCGCTAGTTTTGGCGCTTACGCCCCGTTCGTCTAGTGGCCTAGGACATAGCCCTCTCAAGGCTAAAACACGGGTTCGATTCCCGTACGGGGTACTGGTTGTTTTTGAGAAATCTGGAGGGCAAAGGGTCAGGTCCCCGCAGGAAGCAGCCCACTCTCCGGCGCGGGCGCGGGTACCCCCCGGCCCGCGATACGGTCGCTTAGCTCAGCTGGTCCAGAGCGCTCGCTTCACACGCGAGAGGTCATAGGTTCAAATCCTATAGCGACCACTTCCATCGAATCGCCCCGCCGCATCCATGCGGCGGGGCTTTTTCGTGTCCGCCGTTCGGGAAGGATGGACGGCGGATCTGCTTCTCCGCGCATCCGGCAATCGGGTCGAACCACCATCGGTGCTAACAGATCGCCGGTGTATGTCCGCCCGCGATCAGTCCCGCGGCGGCCTTCGCGGATACGACTGCACGGCACCCCACACCCGCACCTCGCGCACCGCTACCCGCGGACCCAGGACAAAGAAGTAGTCCTCCCGATGAACCCATTCTCCACGGACAATCGTCAGGTACCCCTTCACTGTCGCATCCTGTTCGCGCGTCAGGGAGTCGACCAGCACCACCTTGCGCGTGCTCCGCTCCGCGACGGACGGGCAGGGAGCGATCAAGGCCCGTACCGCCTCCGGAAAGTCAGCCACCACGTGCTCCGGCGCGACTTCGAGAACTCTGGCCACCGAGCACCCGTCGAACTTCGTAGCGGTATCACCAAGCACAGACATTCGGTACGCCATGATGCTGGCGAGGGCCTCCGCCTTCCAGCTCGTCTCGGATTGCGCGGCAAGTGGGCTGCGCACGAGCAGGAGGACCGCGATCAGGAGCGTTGCTGCACGTGTCATCCTGGTATACATGAGTTGGAGCCGGGGTTCAGGAACGTGAACGGCTCATCCGTATCGTAGTCGCGCCCCTGCGAATCAACCGTCGGCCCAATCGGGCACACCTTCCCGGCCCAGTGCCACACCGTCCGCAACCTGCGCACCGCTCCCGCGCACGTAATCGTAATATCCAATTCGCAAAACGATTTGGCGTGAGAACCTGCAGTTGGGAATCATGAGTGTATTTGCGGATTCGGTGTAAGGCTATCCCGATCCCAGCAGATACGACTGTCCCCACAGGAGAGCCGCGCTGCCATACAGCCAGAGCTGAAGCCGGAACGGGGGAACCCAGCCGAGGTCGAAGAAGTCGATCGAAAACACGCTCCTGAACCACGTCCGCAACGCCTGCTTGAACTCTGCCGCGGTGCCGTAGATGGCGATTCCGATCGCCACGACGAGCAGAACGTCAGCGATGGCCAGGAGGATGGGATCGATGGTCACGGCCGATGCGCGTCGTTGTACGAGATTGGGGGGGAGCGCCCCAGAAAAATATCCCTACGTATGCCGCACCGGTCCGGTTGCATCCTCCGCGGCCGTTCCCCACAATCCGCGGATGACGAGCAACGAATCTTATCTGCGCGCCATCGACCGCGACGGCTTCGCGGTGGTGCCCGGTGTCGCCGGATGCGACGCGGTGGACCGGCTGCTGGACGCGATGGCGGAGGTCGACAGCTCCGCGGCGATCGCGCGGCGGGGGAGCGTACACGCCGTGCGCAACCTGCTGGAAGCGGTGCCGCGGGTGCGGGAGCTGGCCCGCTCCGAACCGGTGCGGGCGCTGGTGGAGCCGGTGCTGGGGGCGGAGTGCTTCGTGGTGCGCGGCATCCTGTTCGACAAGACGCCGGAGGCCAACTGGAAGGTGGCGTGGCACCAAGACCTGACCATCGCCGTACGCGAGCCGCGCGAGGCGCCGGGGTTCGGGCCCTGGTCGGAAAAAGCGGGGATCCCGCACGTGCAGCCGCCCGCGGAGGTGCTGGAGCGGATGCTGACCGTGCGGGTGCACCTGGACGCGTGCGGGCCGGAGAACGGGCCGGTGCAGGTGATCCCCGGCTCGCACCGCGCGGGGCGGCTGGCGCCGGGGGAGATCGATGGTTGGCGGGAGCGGGCGCCGGCGGTGGCGTGCACCTCGCCGCGCGGCGGGGCGCTGGTCATGCGCCCGCTCATCCTGCACGCGTCGTCACCCTCCACCCTGCCCGCGCACCGCCGCGTGGTGCACCTGGAATTTGCCGCGGACGCGCTGCCGCACGGGCTGGATTGGCACGGGCGCTGGTAGCGCCCGTGCCCCGGATCAAGGGGCGCGGGGCCCGCCCCGCGGCTGCAGCGCGGGCGGCAGCGGCGGCATCCCGGCGGGCGGAGCGCCCGGCTGGCCCATCCCCTGGGGAAGCCCGCCCGGCATCTGCGGCAGGCGGGCGCCCGGGTTGTTCGGCTGCAAGCCGGCCGGGATTTGCGGCACCCCGCTGCCGGGCCGCGCCCCCGGGAGCGCGTCCCGGCAGTAGGAGAACGGCACACGTACGTTCTCCGTCTCCGTGGGCGCGGCGCGCACGTTGGCGATCTTCTCCGCGTCGTCCGTAAGGGCCAGGAGGGTGGCGCGTCCCGGCCCTCCGGCTCGCATCACGCAAAACGCCCTGGGGCGCTGCATGAGCACGGGCGACAGGTACATCATGGCGATGTTGTCCAGGTAGTCCATCACCACGTACCTGGCGTTGGACTCGCGCGCAAAGGCGATCAGGGTGTCGGGGTTGTTGGTGAAGGGGTACGGCCGCGAGGGGTACCCGGACTGCGCCCAGAACAACGTGGGCTTGCGCGAAAGCACCGCGGCGTCCGCCGGCAGCTCACCCCGCACCGACGCCGCCAGCGCAAGAAAGTCCTGCCACTCCGCCGGCAGGCACGGGTGCGGCAGATCCGGCGTGTACGCCGCGCGGCACGAGCTGGAAAGCTTGACCTCGGCCACCACCTTGGGCACGCCGCCCACCGCCAGCACGCCGACCAGACCCGCCCCCAGCAGCAGCGGCTGTCCGATCCGCTTTCCCCCGGCCCGCACCACCTCGGCGGCACACAACAGCAGCACCGGCAGCGCCGGAAGCAGAAAGCGCTCGCCGGACCACTCCGAGGGCCAGATGAGCACCAGTCCCAGGTACAGGGGGAGCCACACCTCGGCCAGCCCGGCCCGGCGCACCCGCATCCCCCAACCCACCGCCGCCAGCACCAGCACCGTCACGCCCACCGCGATCGCCGGACCCGTGTCCCGGCTGCCGATCAGCAGGTAGGGCAGGTGGTCACCCCCGTACTCCACCACGTTGCGGGCGATGCGCTGCAGCATCCCCCCGAACGTCACCGTTCCCAGCGAGGGCGTGTACGGGTCCACGTACCACAGGTGCCCCGCGTACGAGGGGTTGCCCGCCACGCGCCCGCGCAGCCACCACGCCACCGCGAACGGACCCACCACGGCCGCGAACAGCGCCAGCGCGCGTCCGCGGTGCCGCCACGCCAGCCAGACGGCGGCCGCCACCACCAGCGGCAGGCCGGCGGAGCGGGTGACGTACGCCAGCAGCACCGCCAGCGCGCCCAGCGCCGGCGCGCGCCATCCGCCCGGCCACGGTTCCCCCGCTGCCGCCGCGCTTTCCACGGGCACCGCGGCCGGGTCCGCGCCCTGCTCCGCGGGCCTGGCCATGCGCGCAAACGCCCACAGCGCCAGCATGGTAAAGGCCCAGAACGGCACGTCCGAAAGCTCCCACCGCGCCAGGTCCACCACGCCCGGTGAAAGCGCCAGCACGCCCGCCACCGCCAGCGCCACGCCGGTGGTCGACACCCGCCGCGCCCACAGATAGGAGAGCACGACGGCCGCGCAGGAGAACAGGATGGACAGCACCTTGAAGCCCACCCACGGCTTGATCCCCACCGTCATCGCCCCCGCCAGCACCAGCGGCCACCCCGGCGGATACTGAACGTGCGGGCGCATGGCCGGGTCCCACAGCTCCTGATAGGTGCCGCGCTCCATGATGGACCGGGCCAGCGCCAGGTACGCGGCGTTGTCGCCGCCGTTGTGCAGGGTGGGGTCCAGCGAGAGCAGCGCCAGAATGCCGTGCAGCACCGCCAGCAGCACGGCCGCGTGCCACGGGCGCGCGCGCTCGCGCCACGTCTTCCGTAGGACGGGCGCGGGGGCCTGGGGTACGCGCTTGCGTGCGCGGGGCTTGGCGGGTTGGTTGCGGGGGCTCACGAATGGAAAGACGGTTGGCTGGATCGGGAAAGGCCGGCGGGGCGGTCGTGGAACGGCGTGGAAACTAGCGTGCGGGAACGCGTTGGACAACGCACGCCGCCTGCGCGTCCGCGGATCTCCACGCGATCGGGACGCGGACGGGCGGGACGGCTGTGCGCCGCGGCGCCACGCACGTATCTTTCGGCGTGCGGAAGCCGGACCCTCGCACGGGCGCCGCGGGTACGCCCCGCGACATCGAATCCATCGACCCCCCGTTCCCTGAAGTCTCCTCGCGCATGAAGCTGAAGTCCCTTCTCGTTGCCCTGGCGCTCACGCTGGCGTCCGCGACCGCCGCGGCGGCGCAGTTGCGGATCGACGTGAACATCCCCGCCAACCGCCTGCGGGTGCTGGACGGCGACAGCGTGCTCCGCACCTACCGCGTGAGCGTGGGCGTGGCCGGCCACGACACACCGGACGGCGAGTTCACCATCGAGCGGGCGGAGTGGAACCCGTCGTGGCGGCCGCCGCCGGGGCGCGAGTGGTCACGCGACGCGCAGTTCACGCCGCCGGGCCCCAACAACCCCATGGGCCGGGTAAAGCTGTTCTTCGCGCCGCTGTACTACATCCACGGCACGTCGGACACGGCCAGCATCGGCCAGCCGGCGTCGCACGGGTGCATACGGATGCGCAACCGCGACGTGATTGCGCTCGCGCGCCTGCTGCACCAGCACGCGCAGCCCACCGTGGCCCCGGCGGAGATCGACGGAATCCTGCGCCGCTCCGGCACCACGCGCTGGTCCACCTTTCGCGCACCCGTGCCGCTGGCCCTGCGCTACGACCCGGTGGAGATCGAGGGTGACGAGCTTCGCATCTATCCCGACGTCTACTCGCGCAGCCGCGTCCACACCGAGAGCGTGATCCAGGCGCTGCTGGCGACGGGGTACGACGCCCCCTCCATCGACCGCCAGCAGGTGCGCGCCGTGCTGCGCCGCGCGGGCGAGGCGGAGGGCACCTACACCGTCAAGCTGGCCGACGCGTTCCGGGGCCTGCGCCGCCGCGAGGACGTGGCGGCGAACTGAGCCGGATTGCGGTGGATGATGTAAAGCGAAGGGCGAGGCCGCGTGCCTCGCCCTTTCGCGTTTGGGTACCACATCAATTCCCTTGCGGGCACCGACGGGGCACGCGTCACGACATGCCACGCGGAAAGGGATCCACCTCCACCCCCATGGAGTGCAGCAGGTGCACGGCGTGGGTGGACAGGCCGCGGTCCAGCTGCTCCTGGATCTCGAAGATCTCGTCCGGCTGCAGGTGGTCCCAGAAGTTGCCCTCCTGGCCCGTGCGGATGCCGCGCGCGCTGCGCATCTCGCTGGCGCGCAGCACCGTGGCCTGCACCAGCGCGGGATCGGCGGGGTGGTCCAGGAACTCCAGCACCCGCACGAGCGCCGCCCCCGGGTCCGCATCCAGCTCGCCGTAGGAGAGCAGCATGGCGTCGCGGTGGGTGAGCAGCGTGGGCGCCCAGCTGTTCATGTACTCCATCCACGTGGCCAGTCCCAGCCGGGGATGCCGGATGAAGTCGCCCATGGAGCCCGTGTACTCCGGCTTTTCGTGCGTGTAGTAGACGTACGCCGACACCACCACGTCGTACGCGTTGCGCGCCAGGAAGGCCAGCGGCGCGCCGCGGTGCAGCTCCCAGGAGTACGGCTGATGGCACACCGCCGCCAGCGGAAGCCCCCGCCGGCCCCCGAACCGGTACGCGCGGCAGCCACGGGGCCCCTCCTGCACGTGGTCGGGCACCACCGCGAACACCGTCTGCGGCGTGACCTCGATGCCCAGCCGGTGGTGCGCGGCCAGGTAGTGCGCCAGCAGGTAGCGCAGCCAGCGTCCCCCGCTGCGGGGGTGGGAGCAGAGCAGGGCGTCGGTATCCATGGCGACGGCAAGGGCGAGGAGGTGCAACGCGCGCCCTGAGGCTAACGGGCAACGGGCGGAACGAGCAAGGCGGTGGCGGCCCCGGCGCCGTGCGGGGAACGTGAATTGCCCCGTCCGCCGCAACACCAGGGAGAAGGGGATGCGGCGGATGGGGGATGCACCGGGCGCGGGCGATCCGCGCGGCGGGGAGGCGCTGGACGCGTGCCTGGACGGCCGCGAGCGCGCGGCGGCCATGGAGGTGGTGCGCCAGGTGCGGCGCCGCGTGGGCGCGCGGCTGGAGCACGCGCTGCTCTTTGGCTCCAAGGCGCGGCGGCAGGCGCGGCCGGATTCGGATGTCGACGTGCTCCTCGTGTTCCGCCGCCTGCCGCCGGACCGCGAGCCGCAGGCGTCTGACGCGGAGCGCATCGCGGACAAAGTCGCGCGCCGGACGGGCGTGCCGGTGGGCGTGTGGAGCGTGTCGCTGGAGGATCTGGAGCAGGGCCGCCGCACGCCAATGCTGGTGGACGCGCTGGACGACGCCGTCCCGCTCTGGCCGGGCGCCGATCCGCCGCGCGTCCCTTTCACCCCCCTGGACGCCGCCTTCTGCGCGGCGCGTCTGCTGGAGCGGGTGGACGAGGGAGGCGAGAAGGTGGCGCGCAGCCTTGCCCGCGGCGACGACGAGTGGAGGCGCCGAGGGCGCGACGACCTGGTGCGCCTGTGCACCGCCGTGCTGTTGCTCGCCGGCGACACGCGCCCGCGCCGCGGCGACGCCATCCGCGCCTTTCTCGCGCGGAACCCGCGCTTCCCGCTCTCCGCGGCCGAGCGCGCCGTGCTGGCGTGGGCCGCCCGATCCTATCCTCGCGGCCACCTGGAGATGGACGACGACCATCCCGTCCCCCATCCTCCCACCGATCCCGCCGTGCTGCTGGACCTGATCGAGCGCCTCCGTGAGCTCGTCGCCTCGCGTGGCGCCTTCGCGGAGAAGGCCGTCTGCTTCGTGCACCGCTGACCGCGCGCCGGTATCTCCGCACTCACGCACTCACGCACTCACGCACTCACGCACTCACGCACCCGTTCACCCTCACACCCGTTCACCCTCACACCCGTTCACCCTCACACCCTCACACCCGTTCACCCCCACACGCTCCCGGGCGCGAGACTTGCTGTTTTCCCACCGCCGGCCGGACCGCCGGCCAGTACCGTGTAACTCCGCAGCTTACGCAAGACAGCCATGAGGCTCTTTCAGGCCGACACCCGGCAGCGGCGCTCGCTGGGCGCCGTGTTCGCCGTGACCTTCATCATCGCCGTCCTTCTCACCGCGTTCTTCCACACGCAGGTGATGACGGGCAAGGCGTACGCGGCGCGCTCGGAGGAGAACCGCCTGCGCGGCATTCCCATCCCGGCCCCGCGCGGCACCATCCTGGACCGCTTTGGCGAGGTGGTGGCCACCAGCATCACCTCCTACTCCATCGCCGTGCTCCCGGGCGACAGCGCCCTGGTGCGCAACACGCTCAACGACCTGGCGCCGTTCCTTGGGCTTGCGGGGACGGACCTGGAAGAGCTGATGGAGAAGCGCAACCGGCGGCCGCACGACCTGCTGGAGGTGACCAACCGCGCCACCTTCTCGCAGGCCGCCGCGGTCGAGGAGCGGCGCTCGGCGTTCCCCAACCTGATGGTGGTGGAGCGCCCGCAGCGCTTTTATCCCGCGGGCGAGGCGATCGGCCACATCACCGGCTACGTGACGGAGATCACCAAGGAGCAGCTGGAGCTTCCCGAGTACCGCCAGGCGGACTACAAGCAGGGGCGGCTGATTGGCCAGGCGGGGATCGAGAAGCAGTACGAGCTGGTGCTTTCGGGCCGCGACGGCGCGCGCTTCGTGGAGGTGGACGCCAAGGGGCGCGTGGTGGATCCGCGCGCCACGGTGGGCGCCCGCGCGCCGGTGCCGGGCAACCCCATGAAGCTCACGCTCGACCTGAAGCTGCAGGAGTACACACACGACATCTTTCCCGACACCATGAAGGGCGCCGTGGTGGCGATGGTGCCTTCCACGGGCGAGATCCTTACGCTGTACAGCAACCCCGGCTACGACCCCAACGCCTTTGTGGGACGCATTCCCGCGCGGCTCTGGGGGGCGCTGAACACGGACAGGGACAAGCCGCTGCTGGACCGCACCATCACGGCGCGGTATCCGCCCGCCTCCACGTTCAAGACGGTGACGGCGGCGATCGGCATCGAGCGCGGGCTGGTGACGCAGACCACGCGCATGCCCATCTCGTGCACCGGCGGCATGGCGTACGCCGGGCGCTACTCGCGCTGCTGGTACCGCGCGGGGCACGGCTCGGTGGACCTGGCGCAGGCCATCGAGAACTCGTGCAACGTGTACTTCTACCAGCTGGGCATCCGCATCGGGCTGGCGGAGCTGGCGCGGGCGGGAGCACGGCTGGGCTTTACCCAGCGCACGGGGATCGACCTGCCGGGCGAGCTGCCGGGGACGTTCCCCAACAGCGTGGCCTGGTACCAGGAGTACTTCGGCAACCCGGCGGTGCCGTCGGACGTGATGAGCCTCGCCATCGGCCAGGGGCCGAACGACCAGACGCCGCTGCGCATGGCGTATGTCTACAGCGCCATCGCGGGCAACGGCACGGCGCCGCCGCCGCACCTGGTGGTCAGCGACAGCACCCGCAACGCCGCGGCGGGGATCGACCTGGGGCTGGACGCCAAGGGGCTGGAGGCGCTGTGGGAG
>NZ_JBMDXM010000045.1:0-11416 GCF_048594345.1 Longimicrobium sp. | reverse complement strand
TGGGGGGGGGGGCGCCGGGGGCCCCCCCCCCCCCCAAACAAGAAAACCGCGGGCCGCCGGGGGGGGGGCGGGCCCCCCTCCTCGTATCCAGCGAACCGGATCACTCGCTCGTGACGATGACGGTCTGGATGATCTTGCCTTTGCGGACGATGGCGTAGCCGGTGTGCTTGCCCAGCTTTTTCCAGGTGTTGGACGGGTTGGCGAAGGCCCACATCTCGTCGCCTTCTTCGGCATTGGCCTGCGCCTTGAGCTTTTCCCATTCGCGGCGGATGCGCAGCGCGGGCATGGCGGGCAGGTCGCGGTGCGCGGAGATGGGCTTGTTCTCCACCCGCTGCGTAAGCCATTCGGACGGAATCTTCATCTATCCTGTCCCCCTCGATCGGGTGGCGGATCATCCGTGCGGGGCAGCCACGGCGCTCTTCACCAAGCTAACGCCGATGCGGACAGGACTCCAGATCGCGCGACGGATTTCGACAGAAATCAGAACGCGGCGCGCAGGCCGATCATCAGGGTGCGGCCGGGGACGATGGTCAGGTTGTCGGGCTCGCCCTGCTGCCGGTCAAGCAGGTTGTCGCCGGTGAGCACCAGCACCGTGCCGCCGGGAAGCGCGAAGGTGGTGGTGGCGTTCACCCGCGGCACGCCGTCGTAGCGGCGCCAGTAGCCGCGCAGCTCAGGGCCGGCCATCCGCTCGCCGGGCAGGGTGCGGGCCTGAAAATCGCGCGCCAGCGCCAGCCGGTCGTAGTTGATCCAGTCGAACGCGCGGTACGCCGTAAGCGACGCCGTCCAGCGCGGCGCCGTCCACGAGGCGGTGCCGCTGAGCGTGAACGCGGGCACCTCCAGCATGCGGTCGCCGTCGCGCAGGTCGCCGCCGTACCCGTCACCCAGGCGGCGCACGCGGCTGTCCACCCCGGCGGCGGCGCCTTCCAGCGACAGGCGGCCCAGGCGCGCCGTGCCCTGCATCTCCCACCCGCGGTTGGAGATCTGCGCCACGGTGTGCAGCGCGTACGGCGTGCGCTTGCGTCCATCCACCGTATCCGCGGCCAGCGCCACCCGCTGGATAAGCCCGGAGGCCATCTGGTCGTACGCCGTCACCTGCAGCGTGAGGGTGTTGCCAAAGGACAGGTCGAAGCCGGCCTCCAGCCCCGACTGGCGCTCCGGCGGCATCTCCAGGCTGGCATTCTGCTGGCGCCAGCCGGCCCACCCGAACGCGCGGGCGGGGGATCGCGCGGGGCGGGTGCCGCTGCCGTACGCCGCGCGCACCTTGAGCGCCGCGCCACCCACCTCCGTCAGCCACACGCCGCCCAGCACGGGAAGCGCGGCGTAGCGCCCTTCCACCAGCGCCTCGTTGCGCTCGATGCGCAGGCCGCCGGTCAGGTGCAGCCGGTCGCGCAGCGCGGTGGTGGCCTGCGCCACCACACCCGTGCTCTGGGTCAAGGCGACCACCGGGGGCGCGCTCTCCAGCTCGCTGCCGTCCTCGCGCGGAAGCGACTCGGGGGCGTCCACCACCTCGCGCAGGGTGGAGTGCTCCGCCGCCAGCGTGAGCGTGACGTCCGTGCGCTCGCCCGCGCCCAGGCGGGCGACGGTGCTCAGCCGCAGGGTGCCGCGGTCCGTGCCGCCGCCGGTGCCGCGCCACGCGCCCTCCGCGGGAAAGGGAGTCGGGGTGCGCTCGTCGGGGACGCCGGACAGGCGGTCGCCGTCCAGGCCGACGACGAGCGTGTGCGTCCAGCGGTCGTCCGGGCTGGCGCGCAGGGTGCCGCCGACGGTGTACTGCCGCATCCGCTGCTCGCGCGTGGCGGATGCGGCCAGCAGGCTGTCGCCGCTGGGGCCCAGCGCGTCCGCCAGCAGCGGGTTCACCGCGGCGCCGGCCCGTGCGTCGTAAAAGCGGACGATGCCGGTGGCGATGCTGCGCGCCCCCACCCGCCGCGCGCTGCCGCTGGCCAGCAGGTAGCGGCTGGATGCGTCCGGCAGAAAATCGCCCATGGCGCCCACGCCCACGTCGATTCCGGCGGAGCGCACGCTGGTCCCCATCCGCAGGGCCACCGCCAGCTCCTGCGCCAGCGTGCCGCCGGAGGCGAACTCGCTTTCCGCGCGGCCCAGCCCGGCGCGGATGCGCAGGGGCGGCGCGCCGCTGTCCGTGCCCTCGTGCCGGGTGACGATGTTGACCACGCCGCTGATGGCGTCGGTGCCGTACAGCGCCGCGCCCTGCGGCCCGCGGATGACCTCGATGCGCTCCACCGCCTCCGGGGCGATCTGCGTCACCAGCAGGGGATTGGCGACCTCGATGCCGTCGATGAACACCTTGGGCGCGCTTACCCCGAACGAGCTGGCGCCGCGGATGCTGCCGTAGCGCGCGATCATGCTGGACGGCGACTGCTCCCACCCCCACGGCCCGGACGCGCCGGTCGCCAGAAAGCGGGTGAGCGGCGCCGTCCCCTCGCGCTCCATCTGCTCCGACGTCACCACGTCCAGCACGAACGGGAGGGTACGCTGCGCCCCGCCGCTGGCGCTCCCCGTCACCACCACGCGGTCCAGCGGCACCACGCGGTTCAGCTCCCCCTGCGGCTCGCCCGAGATGGCCAGTCCGCGGCGCGGCGCCAGCACCACGTGGTCGCCCCCCGCGACGACGGGCTCCACATCGGTGTCGCGAAGCAGCTCCGCCAGCACGTCGCCCACCGTCCGCGCGTCGCGCGAGACGCAGACGCGGCGCTCCAGCGGCAGCAATTCGGCGCTGTACGAAACGCGAACGCGCGCCGCGGCGGACAAACGGTCCAGCGCGTCGCGCAACGAAAGGTCTCGCGCGGAAAAGGAGAGGGCGCGGTCCAGCGGCGGCGGCCACTGCCGTGCCACGGATGTGGCCGCGTGCCCGTCCTCCTCGCACGCCGCCGTGTCCGCGCGCGCGGCGGCGGGCACCGCGCACGCGAGCAGTGCCAGCGCGCACGCGCGCCGCAACCGGGACGCGCGCAGGTGGATCACGGCGCCGGTGCCGCGCGCAGCACGGCGGTGTCGCCCCGCATCGCCACGTCCGCGCCCAGCGCCAGGCCGATCACCCGCAGCACGTCCGCCGGCGCCTCGCCGTCGAACGAGGCGGTGAGCCGCCGCTGCGAGACGGCCTCGTCGCCCGCGTGCAGCTCGATGCCGTACCAGCGGCGCAGGTCCGCGGCCACCCGCTCCAGCGGCGCGTCGCGGAAGACCAGGCGCCCGCTCGTCCAGGCCAGGTCGTCGGCCGTGGCGGCGGCGCGCTCGGCGGTCATCCGCCCGGCGGCCAGGGTGCCGCGGTCGCCCTGGCGCAGGACGAGCTCATCATCCCCCGCCTGCTCCGTGGCGCACAGGGCGACGGCGCCAGCGGTGACCACCACGCGCACGCCGGCGGCGGAATCCGCATCCACCGAAAAGGTGGTGCCGATGTCGCGCACCCAGGCGTCGCCGGCGCGAACGGTGAACGGCCGCGCGTCGTCGTGCGGCACGTCGAACAGCGCCTCGCCGCGCAGGCTCACCTCGCGCGTCGTCTCGCCGTAGTCGCCGTCCAGCGTCAGGCGGCTGGCCGGGCCCAGGATGACGGTGGTGCCGTCCGGCAGGCGCACGGAATCCCGCTCGCCCACGCCGGTGGAGTAGGCCACCAGGGTGGATCCGCCGCCCCGCGCCGCCTGCCACCCGAACCAGGCGGCGAGCAGGAGGACGACGGCCGCGGCGGCGCGCAGCCAGGGCGCGGGGATCCAGCGGCGCGGCGCGGGGGCGGTGCGGGCGGGGGCGCGGAACGGGATGACGGGCGCCTCCGGCGCGTCCATCCGCGCGTGCACCCGGTGCAGCGCGGCCTCCACGTCCAGTCCGGCGGGGGGCGCGGCGACGGGCGCCAGCGTGCGGTCCAGCGCGCGCAGCACGTCGTGGCGCGCCGGGTTTTCGGCGAGCCACGCACGCACCGCATCCGCCTCATCCGCCGGGCTTTCGCCGGCCGTGAAGCGGGCCAGGACCTCCCAGTCCACCGGCGCGCCCTCCGTCACGGGTCCTTCATCTCCCTTGTTCATGCTCCTGTAGACACGCCACGCGCCCGGCACCCCTATCCCCGACGCGCTGGCCGGATTGCTGCTTTCAGCGCACGCCGGTTACGTTAACCTCGCCGCGTCCGCGCGCGACAGGGGAGCCGCATCGCACAGTCCTGACGATCAAGACCCGCATTCCGTGACAGACCGCGAGCTCCTCGACCGCCTGCGCCAGGGCGACCGCGACGCCTTCGACGCGATTTTCCGCGACCACTACCCCTCGGCGGTCGCCGTGGCGGAGCGGATCGCGGGGGAGCGCGCGGTGGCGGAAGAGGTTGCGCAGGACGTGATGCTGGAGCTGTGGCGGCGCCGGGAGACGGTGTCGGTGGATGAATCGCTGCGCGCCTACATCGTTCGCGCGGCCCGCAACCGCGCGCTCAACCACCTGCGCCACGAGCGGATGAAGGTGCGCACCGCGCCCCACGCCGCCACGCCGACGGTCACCCCGCCGGACGCCCCGTCGCGCCTGGCGGAGGCGGAGATCGACGCCGCCGTGCGCGAGGCCGTGGACGCGCTTCCCGAACGCTGCCGCGAGGTCTTTCAGCTGAGCCGCGCGCAGGGCCTTAAGTACGCCGAGATCGCCGCCACGCTGGGCATCTCCGTCAAAACGGTGGAAGCGCAGATGGGCAAGGCGCTGCGCGTGCTTCGCGAGCGGCTGGCGCCCTGGCTTCCCGGCGGGGAGCCGGAGTAGGGGTGAACGGGTGTGATGGTGTGATGGTGTGATGGTGTGATGGTGTGGGAGCGGAAAAGCGGCCGCGCACCCCGACTGACATTTCGAAGGTGGCGCTACACCGAACCGTCCGGCCTTCCATGCCCTGGCTCCGAGAGAAATCGATCGTCAGAGGCTCGTGGTTTGATGCGGCACGATGGGCCGGGGGGCGGCGACTTTCGCTTCGGCGCTGCAGGAGCCGCGGGGGCGCGTTCGTCAGGACATCAACACGCCTTCGGGATGATCGCCGTAATGAGGAAGTGCTGGATGAATCTGCGGCGTGGGGTGGCGGATGGGGCGCGCATCCGTCATCATCCATCCGCCTGTCGATCGTTTGTCGAAGGTGGGGTGGCGCGGAGATCCGGACGCGGGCGAGGGCCCGTACACATCCATCCACCCCGATTCATCCACACCGATCGCCGCGGAATGATGCTTTCACCACCAGGCAGCCCGGGGCGCCTGCCGGGATACGACCTGCGCGAGCCCGTGGAGGCCGACGCGCTCGCCAGCCTGCGGCGCGTGTTTGGCCCCGAGCGGGGCGAAGAGCGCTGGAGCGAAGCCTGCCGCACGGCCGGGCTTTCCGCCGGCGGCGTGCGCACGCGCGTGCAGCTGACGCAGGCCGTGCAGGCGCTGGCGGCGCAGGGCGGGCCCTCCACCGCCGTGGCGCGCTCCGTCGAGATCCGCATGCGCACCTACGCCCGACTCGCGGCCAATGCCGCCGCCACCGCCGGAGGAGCGCAATGATGGCCACCGATCCCCTGTACGACGAGGCGCGGCTCCGCGAGATCATCGAGCTGGACCTGCTGGCCCCCGACGTGGACCCGCTGCTGGCCGACATCGCCGCCCAAGCCGCGGAGCGGCTGGGGCTGCCGGTGTCGCTGATCAGCGTGGTGCTGGACGAGGCGCTGCACGTGGCCGGCTTTCACGGCCCCGACGGTCTGTGGCTGGACGAGACGCGCGGCCACCCGGTGGAGTGGTCGTTCTGCGCCACCTCGGTGCGCACCCGCGACGCCTTTGTGGTGGAGAACGCCGAGGTACACCCCGAGCACCAGACCAACCCGCTGGTCACGCAGGACGGCGTGCGGTGCTACGCCGGCGTGCCGATGATCTCGTCGCGCGGGTACGTGCTGGGCAACCTGTGCGTGGTGGGCCTGGAGCAGCGTGATTTTTCCGAAGCCGACGTCACCGTCCTGCGCGACCTCGCCGCCGAAGCCGTCCGCCGCATCGAGCAGCGCCGGACTGCGGACTGACGCACGCGTTCGGGGAGAGAGAGAGGGATGCGGAGCGCTTCGACACGTCCGCGTCGTCCTTTTTCTCTCCTTGCTCCGCGCGCTCACATAGGGGCTTGACATTCTTGCGCGCTTGATTAGTCTTGTCGGCGGAGGCTTTGCGGCGGCTCGCGCCCTGCATTGCCTTTTTTCTTTTTATACCCCTCCTGCCAAGACTTCGCGCGCGCGAAGGTCGTCGATCAGCGCGAAGCTCCAGATCACCTCCCCAAATCCCGCCGGAGTGAGCAGGATCTCCGCTGCTCACGATCGTCCTCGCTTAGCTCGGAGGAGGTCGAGAACAGGCGCTTGCTTTACATTTGTGGGTATAATTGGATCATCATCAACATCAATCCCCGTTCCATCAATCTCATGCAAGCCGATGCTCCATGCCTCTCGAACCGTTAGTTCCCGTTTCCAAATGCTATGGTCAAGGACGCTTGTGTGACGAGAGTGAACCGTTTCTGCAAAACCAGGCGCAAGGAGAAACTTTCCCTCCTGTTTGTAAGCTTCCAGAAACCTGTCTAGGTTAACACTGCTTGTCGGCTCCATCGCGTTCATTCTGAACATAAAGTGCCCGACTTTAATATCTGATCGAGTGAACCCTGCCTCTGGATTAGATCCAATCAAGATGCGATAGGAATGCGGATTTTGCTTGTCAATGCCACGAATAATCGATAGCCGGAGGCGCTGATCGGCATCTTTGGGACTGAGTTCCGTTTGCCAACTACGGAAGATCTGCTTGCCAGCATCGATGTCGGAGAACAAAAGCGTCAATACAGGGGCTCTAGGCTTCCCGTCGTATATAGAAAACCCGGTGCCCTTCCATCGAGCTTTGTTCCAGAGCCGTTCTCGAATAAGCGACACCGTTTCTACTTGCGTGTGCTTCATGCTATCCCGCTCTAACAATAGATCTGCAGGAGGCTCTTGTCCGCTCTGGAGCTTTCCACGTGTGCCGAGATCTGTTGCAACTTGCGGCTCGTCATGGTCCCATTTGGCAGGTCGCGTATTAACGTACGTTTTATCTTCTTTCCGAATCCACTGCGCGATCTTCAATTTGGGTTCGTGACCTAATAAGTTGCTCAGCGTTACGAAACTGGCTGTATAGCTCAGAGCACGTGAAGGCGCGGCCTCCCCGAATAGCTGATTTGAGAAGGTCTCCCAATCCCCTGGTATTACGATGGTGTGCGCTGCCACGCCAACAATCAGTCTAAATATGCCATTCTGCATTTCATCACGCACTGCGAGGGGCATGCTATGTGGGTTGAAATCGCGACATGTTACACTGAAGTAAGGACGGCCGATTTCCTCATTGACCTGAAATTCCATTTGCTCAGGAGCAAACTCGGATCTGCCAACGATGATTGAAAGCGTCGGTTCACGGGCTGCAGCGCCCTGAGGTAATGTCGTAGAGAGAAAGCTCTCCAGCGCAGCAAGGATCGACTCACCCAATTCCACAAAGGGAGAACGATTGGGAATTTCAACAACAATCCTACACCCGAGCAGATTGGAATGTAGGAATAATTTGCGCTCATTCTCCAAAGAAGGATCTTCTATTTCACTGCTAGCAGGTTGGTCGCGCCATCGGGCGAAGTACGCATAACGTGGCTGTTCACCCGCTCCTTCTATCTGGAACTCGTCGGGAATCTCCTCCTCATGTCCAAGAGTATAAAGTAGTGCCACACGTGAGATCGGCAGGCCAAGCCTCTCCAACACATCGGGCAGGCGTTCGCATTGCTTCACCTGCCAAGGAGTAGCCTTAAGGAAGAGGATTCCCAGAATAGAATCGAATAGAAGTTCCTCTTGTACATTGGCCTCGTCAGCATTGTAGCGGCCGCGATGAAGGACCGATCGTACCGATGTATCAAGCTCGTGCCATGCAAGTACATGAGGGATGCGACCGAGCCGCAACTCGACCCACTTCAACTGACGATAGCACGCTGCTTGTAGGGGAGTTACATCAGAATATGTCCAAAACTCGTTGGTGGCGATAGACGCTCCAGAAAGTAGTGCCCCCCGTGCAGCCCAGAGGAGCCCAATTTCTTGGTAAGCAAATCCAAGGTAGTAAAGGGCGCGTACCAATTCATGACGGCTCTCATGTCGACTAAGGTTCTGAAGAGCCTGTCCAATGGAGCGGATCGCCTCGTACGGGTGCTTTGCGTCAAGGTGTTGCCATCCACGCTCAAGTCTCATTCGCGCTGCTGCAAGCGCCCCTTCAGTGGTAGCGCGAAGCTGAATCATCGTCTCGAACAGTTCCTCATAGGCAGGGCAAGTCGCATACATGGGCCCGACCTCTGTTAGTATCTCGAGAAGCTGTGCCAGCGGGTATCCAACGAGTCCCACAGAACGTTCGATCACTGATTTCAACTTGCGGAGGATTGGATCAGCCTTATTCACGGGAGAGCGAACGAGCTGGATCATTGCAAGCAGAGTCTGGGCTTGCAGTGCTGTGCTTGGGCGCTCATCTTCACGAGAGAGTCTGCTTAACTCATCAGTGACTACATGCGTGCGCTGTCGATATTTGACTGCGTCCGGTTCCAACTCGGCGCGTTGTACTGACGCGTGCAGGAGTTGCCACAAGTTTGTCAGCAGTTCCAAGTCGTGGGCGTTGTGGCTCCCTTTCGCCAGTTTTTCTGCAGTACTGTACAGTTCTGAAAAGCGCGCAAAGTCCTCGTACCAGAAATACATCGTCCAAGCTCTCTGGTAAGCCGCTTCCAAGCATTGGTGAGAGGTCCCGTACTTCTCCGCGACTTCTTGAGCCCGAGTGTAACAGCCTTCTACTTCTATTTGTGGGCGTTCCAAGCTGCGGGCGAGATCTGCCGCCTTCAAACAATCCGCGACGAGTGAGACTCCTACGCGGCCTTCGCGGAGAGCCTCCTGGATCTGAGCCTCCACTTCACGGAGATCCTCTTCCCGCTGCGTGTCCTGCGGTCCTCTTCGCACTTCCGGCCGCGCTGACGTTTCGATTCGCAGCGATTCTATTGCGAGCGCTTCATGATCGTTTGCGAACACCCGGTCGAGGATCCAGGTTCGATCCAAGATGCGGACATCAATCTTGTGCTTTGTGCGCAACTCGTCTTCCAACTTCGCCCTACTTTTGTCTGAGATGAACTGACTGCTGATGAAAAATGCCTTTGTGTAACCACGGGCAGTAGCTGCGATCTTTGCCACATCTGTACGAACCTTGTCCTGCCACTTCTTCTTAGTACTAAAAGCAAAAGCCCATCGCTCGTTGGCGGCTTCCCGGCCCAGCCCCACATACCAGCCGAGCGCCAGGATATCGGCAACCGGGTATGTCTCGGCGTCAACCTGACTGTCACCACCTCCGGTTGGTCCCGTCTGTGGCAGGAGATTCGGGCAGATCTCGCGCTCCGCGAGTTGTCGGGAAAAATGTTCGAAATCCTTTTCCTGACTGCGGTTGGTCAGCGTCTCGAGGTGGTACTCTAAAAACGACCGATCCAATACTGGGCGTGAGTGTGGAACTGAATCCGAAAAACGCTCGGGACGCCGTGCACGCAGGTACTCACGAGCGGAAAATGCTTGGTCAGTCATGCACGCACAGGGTAAGGGGTGATTACTTCGGTGACACAACGCCAGAATGGGGGCGCTTAATCTGGAGAATCAGGTCCAACTGATTTCCTGTCCAAGTAGGCTAAGTCCAGCTAAGCAGATACTTTCTGTTGTCCACGGCCGGATGAAATCAATACGCATCAGGCCTCGAGGGCAAGTTAGGAGCACTGTTCTGTTGACGGCCTGCCGCTCGTCCCACCCCCGCCCCCAGCACCGCACCCACCACCATCCCCCAGTGCACCACCGCCGTGCGCCATCCACTACCCGTCCAGAGGATGGCCGGGTAGTGGATGACGATCAGGGTCGCGAGCATCCCGACGACGTAGCCGATGGTGGCGCCCCAGAACATGCGGCGGCGGATGTCCGTCTGCTTGCGCAGGCGGTTGCCCAGCCAGAGGAGGAGCGTGGGGACGATGAAGAGGCCGATGACGAGCGCCAGACGCGAATCCGTCATGCTCTTGCCCGCGGATAGAGCCAGAGCCAGTAGCCGCTGATCACCAGGATGGCCAGTGCGATGGCGGCCAGGTCGCTCAGCAGCGTCCAGCCGTCGCCAAAGATCTCGCCGGAGTGCAGCTTTTCCAGGAACACGTCGTTCCGCAGCCCCACGTGCAGCACGCGGCCCGTGGCCAGGTCCACCGTAACCTCGTGCACCTCGCGGTCGTCGAAGCGCACCTTGACCAGCCCGTCTCCGGGGCGCAGGTCCATGCGGTCGATGCCGGACGCGGCCACCGCCGCCGGCACGGCGCGCCCCGCCCGCGCCGCCAGCTCCGCCACCGGCAGCGACTGCGCCAGCGTGCCCGGCGCGTCGTTGGGCACATCGGGCATCAGGCCCAGCGGGCGCTTGTGGTTGAGCAGGATGCCCGTGACGCAGATGACCAGCACGATGCCCGTGGTGGCGATGCCCAGCCACAGGTGCGCGTGGAACATGGCGCTGGCCCAGCCCCGCCCCCGGCCCCGGGGCGGACGCGCGGGCGCGGCGGAGGACGGCGGGGTGCTTGTGCGAAGGGGCATTACAACGAAAGGTTGATGGTACGCGTGTATACCGTATACACCCAGCGACGCTAGCCCTCGCGGTGCGCCGCTGCAAGGGCCGGCGTGGCGGGAAAGCCGCGGCGGCCGGCCGCGCGCCGGTGCCCCCGCACCGCCCGCGCCGGCCATTCCATCCCCTCTGATCTCGCGGACCCCATGCACCGATTCCGCAGTGCCCTCGTGGCGCTGGCCTTGCTGGCCGCTCCTCCGCTGGCGGCGCAGGTGGAGCGCAACACCCCGCCCGACCCCGACAGCGTGCGCTACCGCGGCCTGGCGTGGCGCAACCTGGGCCCCAACCGCGGCGGCCGCTCCATCGCGGTCACCGGCAGCACGTCCCGGCCCCTGGAGTACTACTTCGGCGCCACGGGCGGCGGCCTGTGGAAGACCACCGACGGCGGCACCACCTGGGAGCCCGTCACGGACGGCAAGATCGGCAGCGCCACCATCGGCGCCGTGGAAGCCTGCCAGAGCAACCCCGACGTCCTGTACCTGGGCACGGGCGAAACGCAGCTGCGCGGCAACATCCAGGCGGGCGACGGGCTGTACACGTCCACCGACGCCGGCACGACGTGGACGCGCGTGCTGTACCGCGACGAGCGCACGGGCGGCGTGGACATCTCCATCGACCCCAACATCCCCGTCGTGGTGTGCGCGGCGCTGTGGGAAGCGTGGCGCAACCAGTGGGGCATGAGCAGCGGCGGCGCCGGCAGCGGCCTGTTCCGCAGCACGGACGGCGGGGCCACGTGGACGGAGCTCACGCGCAAGCCGGGAATGCCGGCGCAGGGGCTCATCGGCAAGATCGGCGT
>NZ_JBMDXM010000044.1:0-20453 GCF_048594345.1 Longimicrobium sp. | reverse complement strand
CGGCTCCGGGATGCGGCAGAAGATCTCCTTGTAGAAAGCATACTCCTCCGACTTCTTGAGCAGCTCCCACATATGGGAGGGAAGCCGCGACTCGACACCGAACATGTCCTGCTGACGGTGCGCCTCGTTCGGACGAAACACGGTAGGTGCAGGGGCGGCGGGGAGAGGGGGAACGATGTCTAAATCACAATATATCATTGACTTAGGCAATATCCAAGAAGAATCTGCAGAAACCCAAGAGGCTTTTTAGACTGGACTCAAACATAAATTCGCCGCTGGAAAATCGCGAAATCCGCCTTCGCGGATTGTAGCCGCGAGCCCGGAGCGCCGGTAAGCCATGAGCATTCCGAGAGTAGATTTCTCAGTCGCGTACCGGGTTTGGGGCATCCGAATGGTTTAGCGCGGCGCTCCTTCGAAATGACCGGTGGGGGTGGGGGCAATCGGCCTGGGATCCCCCTCCAGTCTGTCATTCCGTGGCCCGGCCCCGCAAATCGATCTCTTCGCGCAACGGGTTGCAGGGCCAAGGCCCGACCTTCCGACTGCTCGAACGCAGACGCGGCAGCCCGCGCCAAACCCGCGGCCACGCCGCCGCCGGACGAGGCCTCCGGTTGCGGACGCGCAGGCGCTTGGAACGCCGCACAGCGCCGGGCCGCCATGTCCGCGGAGGCGGACAGCGTGCCGTCGTTGCCGCGATTTCAATCGCTCCAGAGGGAGCCGGCGGGAACATCTCCCGGCTGCGGACGCGCTGCCGCGTGGAACGCCGCACACACCCGTGCCGCCGAGTCCGCGCAGGCGGACTTTGTGTAGTTGTTGCAGCGAATTTATTCGCCCTTGCAACAGCTTGCGCCTCGTTGCTCGTTGAATCTCCTCGAATCTCCTATCCTCTCCTATCCGCTATCCCCTCGTATCCCCTGATCCCCTCGTATCCCCCCTGTTACGCCTCGCGGGTGGAACCGGGACGGGGCGGTGGGATAGATTGGGTGGATGAGCGACGACGCCTTTACCCCCCGCCCGTTCCACCCCGCATGGTGGCTACCGGGGGCGCACGCGCAGACCATCGCCGGGCGCTACCTTCGCCCGCCGCACGGCGTGCACTACCGCCGCGAGCGGCTGGAGACGCCGGACGGCGACTTTCTGGACCTGGACTTCGCCACCGTCGACGGCGCGCCGGCCGCGGGGGACGACGCGCCGCTCTGCATCGCCGTGCACGGGCTGGAGGGGAGCGCGCAGTCGTCGTACGTACTGGAGACGTGCCGTGCGCTGGCGGAGCACGGCATCCCCACCGTCGCGATGAACTTTCGCTCGTGCAGCGGTGAACCCAACCGCACCGCGCGCTTCTACCACGCGGGCGAAACGGGCGACCTGGCGTTTCTGCTGGACGTGCTCGCCGCGCGCTTTCCGGCCGCCACGCTGCTGGGCGCGGGCTTTTCGCTGGGCGCCAACGTGCTGCTCAAGTACCTGGGCGAGCGCGGCGACGTGTCGCGCATTCGCGCGGCGACCGCCATCTCCATCCCGTTCGACCTGGGGCGCGGCGCCGACAAGCTGGCCGCGTCGTTCATGGGGCGGGTGTACACGCGCCACTTTGTCCGCCGGCTGACGGACAAGTACCGGACCAAGCGCGCCGCGGGCGTGCCGGTGGACGGCGTGGAACTGGACGAGCGGACCATGCGCCGGTGGAGCTCGTTCCGCGACTTCGACGGCGCACTTACGGCGCGGCTGCACGGCTTTGCGGATGCGGATGACTACTACACGCGCAGCAGCAGCGCGGGGTACCTGCACGGCATCCGCGTCCCCACGCTGCTGGTGCACGCCCTGGACGATCCGTTCGTGGACGAGCGCGCCATCCCGCACGGCGTGATCGACGCCAACCCCAGCCTGCACACCGCCTTCACCCCGCGCGGCGGGCACGTGGGCTTTATCGCCGGGTCGCCGCACGCGCCGCGTTTCTGGGCGGAGCGCGAAGCGGCTCGCTTCCTTGCCTCGCGGGTAGAAGTGGGGAGATGAGCGTGGACGAGCCGCTGCGGCAATCCATCCTGCAAAACCGCTTCGTCAACCGCCTGCGCGAGGAGGGGCAGGTGGACGCCGAAGCGTACCGCGCGCTCTGCGAGGCGCTACGGCGGCTGGCGGACGCCTGGCGCGGTGAGCGGATGATCGACAAGGCGCTGGCGCAGGACCTGTACGTGCTGGCGCCCACCACCTTCACCATTGCCGCGCGCTTTCGCGAATCCCCGCGATCCCCGGGCGGACGAGGTGGAAGGGATGGCGATCGAGATCGACGCGCGGGTGCTCGACTGCCTGGCCGGCTGAGCGGGCGCGACCCCCTGCATCGCGCCGGGAGCGAAACATGCGTTAATCGCTGCTGCAATGGCGGTTACATACACTGGACAGAGACGGACCTGAGATGACGGACGTAGTAGACGCGGCGGCGGTAAAATCCACTTTCGGCCGCACGGTCGAGGAGCGCTTTACCAATCGGCTGATGCTGAACAACCCCACGCGCGGCAACGGGACCGTGGAACGCCTGATCGAGCGCATCAATGCCGACGACGAGCTGTACGCGCTGTGGCTTTCCGCGAACGTGAACGCGGTGGAACGGCTGGGGATGACGGACCACGGCCCGGTACACGTAAAGATCGTGATGAACCTGGCCACCAAGCTGCTTCGCGTGCTCACTGACCACGGGGTAACGCCGGGCGTGGTGGCCAACTACGGGATGCGCCCCGAGGACGCTGAGGTTGTGGTCATCATGGCGTCGCTGCTGCACGACGTGGGGATGTCCATCCACCGCAAGGACCACGAGGAGTTCTCGCTGTTCGTGGCGCAGATGAAGCTGCGCGACCTGCTGGAGGGGATCTATCCGCGCGGCCAGGCAACCATCATCCGCTCGGAGATCCTGCACGCCATCATCGGCCACCGTGCGGGCGGCAAGCCCATGACCATTGAGGCCGGGGTGGTGCGTGTGGCGGACGCGCTGGACATGGCCAAGGGGCGGTCCCGCATCGCCATGGAGGCCGAAGGGCCCATGATGAGCATCCACTCCATCAGCGCCGCGGCCATCGAGGCGGTGCACATTGAGACCGGGGTAGAAAAGCCGGTGCGCATCCGGGTGGAGATGAGCAACTCCGCCGGCATCTTTCAGCTGGACCAGCTGTTCCGCGAAAAGCTCTCCGGCAGCGGCCTTGAGCCTTACGTGGAGGTCGAAGCCCTCATCGAAGGCGAAGCCGAAAAGCGCCTGGTCCAGACCGCGTACCGGATCTGAACACTACGGCCGGGATCGGAGCCGAGCGGGCGGAATTGTGCCCTCTCCGCCTTCGCGCCGGCATCTGGTCGTACGCTGGCGCAAAACGAATAAACTGGACGTTGCGTCCGTCGCGTGTTAGGTTTGGCGAACTGGATTTACCCGATCGGAGCAGATTCCATGTCCACTACGCTCTACGCGGTGTTCGACGGAGAAGTCCTGCGACCAGACGAACCTTTGCAGATCGCGCCCAACACCCGCGTGCGGCTCACGATCGAGACGCAGCCGGTCGAGAAACGTCCTCCCAGGTCGTTTCTGGATGTGGCTGAGGGGTTGAACCTGGACGGGCCTCCGGACTGGTCCGCACGGGTGGACGATTACCTCTATGGACCACGGTCGGCCAGTGGGGAGTGAGGTTTTTCTCGACACGGCCTACGCCATCGCCATCAGTTCACCGCGTGATGAGCACCGGCCTCTCGCACGTGAGCTGGCGCGCCGCATTCGTGCAGACGGCACGCGGATCGTCACCACACAGGCGGTCATCATCGAGATCGGGAACGCGCTGGCAAAGGCGCATTTTCGCGCGGTGGCGGTCGACCTCATGGACGTCCTGGAGGAAGATCCCACCGTCGAGATCGTTCCCGTGACGGATGATCTGTACGCCGAAGGTGCGGCGCTCTACCGCACGCACAAGGACAAGGAGTGGGGGATGACCGACTGCCTGTCCTTTGTGGTGATGCGCCGGCGGGGCATCACCGAAGCGCTCACGTCGGATGATCATTTCCGCCAAGCGGGCTTTCGCGCACTGCTCCGCGAGCAGTAGCGGCCTTTGCGTTCGCCGATTAGATACCGCGGGATGCTGACACCGGCCCCGCTCACCATCGTTTCCGGCGGGCAGACGGGGGTGGACCGGGCAGCGCTGGACGTGGCGATGGAGCGGGGGATGCCGATCGGCGGATGGTGCCCGGCGGGACGGCAGGCGGAGGACGGGGCCATCGATCCACGCTACCCGCTGCGCAAAACCCCCTCCGCCAACCCCGCCCAGCGCACCGAGTGGAACGTCCGCGATTCCGACGGCACGCTGCTCCTCGTCACCGGCCCGCCCAGCGCAGGAACGGACCTGACCCGTGACCTTGCGCATCAGATGGGGAGGCCGGTGTTCGAAGCCCGCCTCGACGCGCCCGCCGACTACGCCGCCTTTCGCGGCTGGCTCGCACTCCACAAGATTCGCATGCTGAACGTCGCGGGGCCGCGGGAGAGCGAATCCCCCGGCGTGTACGCGGCGGCGTGCGCCTGGCTGCGGGCCGCGCTCTCGTGATCGTCTTCTCCCGCAAAGCAGTGCCCCTCCGCGTCCGTCGTCCCGATCCACCCGTCCCAATCCATCCGTGCGCGTACTGATCACCGGCGGCGGCGGCCTGCTCGGCGGCGAGCTCATCCGCCAGGCGCCCTCCGGCATCGACGTCCACGCCACCCGCCGCACGTCGCCGGTCCAGGGCGCGATCTCGCATGCCGTGGAGCTTTCGGATGGGGACGCGGTGGAGGCTCTGTGGATGCGGGTGCGGCCGGACTTCGTGATCCACACCGCCTACACGCAGGCGGAGGGCGAGCGCGACGTGTGGCGCGCCACGGAGAGCGTGGTGCGCGCCTGCCGCGCGTCCGGCGCCGCGCTGGTCTACATGAGCACCGACGCGCTGCTGGACGGTGAGTCGTCGCCGTACGCCGAATCCGCGGAGCCGGCGCCGGTGCACGAGTACGGGCGCTGGAAGGCGCGCGCGGAACTGCACGTGCGCGCGGAGATGCCGGAGGCGGCCGTCATCCGCACCTCGCTGATCGTCCGCGCGCAGCCGCCGGACCGGAACAGCGCGTGGGTGGTGGATGCGATGCGCCGCGGTGACCCCGTGCGCCTGTTCACGGATGAGCTGCGCTGCCCAGTGGCGGTGGAGGACCTTGCCGCGCAGCTGTGGGAGGTGGCGCTGCTGCCGCCGGAGCGGCGCGCGGGCGTCTGGCACCTGGCTGGCCCGGAGGTGGTGAGCCGCTACGCGCTGGGTGTGCTGCTCGCGCTGTGGCACGGGCTGGATCCATCCGCCATCATCCCCGCCCTCAGCGCCTCCGCCCCCGCGCCCCGCCCGCGCGACCTGCGCCTGCTCACGACGCGCGCGGACCGCGAGCTGAGGACGCGCGCCTGCCCCGTCAGTGCGGTGCTGTTTCCGCCCCGCTGATCCTCGCGAGCCGCCCGCCACCATCTCCCGCAACCATGCTTGGGACGTGCGATGATGCCCGCTCTCTCCGCGCCGTACTGATTGCGTCACGACGAGCACGGATCGCTGTATCTTCTTTATTCAGTTCAGCTTAGGTGCCGCTTGAACGGAAAATCGGGTGTGATTAGCTTCCCGTCATGATCAAGCCGCGCTACACACTGGACGAGATCGCCCGCCTGGGCGACGCCGCGTACGACCGCGAAGTGGCTCCGCGCGCAGGCGCCGCGGACATGGGCCGGTTCGTCGCGATCGACGTGGACAGCGGTGCGTACGAGATCGACGCCGACGAGGTGGTGGCCACTGACAGGCTGCTGGAGCGAGTGCCCGGCGCCCAGTGCTGGCTGCGCCGCGTCGGCACGCGCTACGCGCATACGTTCGGGCCTCGCATCCAGTTCGAGGCGCGGGAGCCGGCATGATCCGCACGACGGTCAACCAGTGGCTGGAGCCGACGCTCGATCTCACCATCCACGGACCGGACGGCCAACGGGAACGGATGGAATGCAAGATCGACACGGGTTTCGAAGGCGCCCTGACGCTGCACTCCGCCGTCGTTGCCGCGCTGGGCCTTCCCCGCGTCACCCCCGGACGTGCGGTGCTGGCGGACGGCAGCGCGACGACGTTTCCCGTCCACCGCGCGGTCGTGGACTGGGGCGGTGCTCGCCGGCAGGTGAACGTCCACGTCGCGGATTCGGTGTCGCTGCTCGGAATGGCGATGCTGGCCGGGCACGAGCTTCGGGTGGAAGCCATCCCTGACGGCCCTGTGGAGATTACGCCGATAACGAAGCGCGCCGCGTAGTATCGCGGTTCGCAGCGACCTTCTGCATTCGAGACATGCCGTGGCCGTTCCGGAGATCGTGGTGGGGGACCTGCTGGAGCAGCGGGTGGAGGTGATCGTGAACGCGTGGAACCGCAACGTGATCCCGTGGTGGCTGCTGCTGCCGCAGGGCGTTTCGGGGGCCATCAAGCGCGTCGCCGGCCCCGCGCCCTTCCAGGAACTGGCGGCACTGGGGCCCATCCCGCTGGGCGGGGCGGTGCTCACGGGGGCGGGGCGGCTGCGCTACCGCGGCATCATCCACGTGGCGGGGCTCAACATGCTGTGGCGCGCCACCCCGTGCTCCGTGGCCGACTGCGCCCGGAGCGCGCTGGACCTGGCGGTGCGGCACGGCTTTGCCTCCATCGCGTTTCCGCTCATCGGCGCGGGGACGGGAGGGCTGCCGGAGAAGCAGGTGATCGGCATCCTGCACGAAAGCATCGGCGCCCACCCGTACGAAGGGCGCGTGCTGCTGGTGCGCCACGGACGAGGCGTCGCCAGCGGGCTCGCCACGGCGGCCGCGGAGGCGATGGCGTAGAGGCTCGCGTCCAATTGCGGGCGTCGCGGGACGTTCAGACCGGTGGGCTAACCCGCCGGCCTGAACGCGCTTCGGGAGGTGAACGATGGACTTCGCGAAGGTTGAAGACTACAGCCTCTTTCCCTGGCCGGAGCGGCTGTGGTTCGTCATCGCGTTCCTCGTCATCGCCGTCGTTGTGGCGCGCATTCGCCCCGGGTGGCTGGTGGCCCTGTGGGTAGATGCGTGGCTGCTGGCCGTGATGGGAGGGATGCTCTACCTGCCGCACGGCTGGGAGCGTCACGGTCGCCTCCCACTCATCGCGGAGATCGTGCTGGCCAGCGGCATCCCGACGGGGCTAACGACGCTGTGGCTGGCGCGCACCCGCCGGCACCGGCTGCTGGGGATGACTGCCGTGCAGGCACCTGGCGCCGTGGCCGCGTACGTCGCGGGCATCGCGGCCGCGGCGGTGATCATGGAGGCGATCTGGGCGGTGACCTGAAGGCCGAGGCGGCCTGCCACACGATTCTTGCGTCAGGGGACCGCCCTCGCGGGTGGAGTGTACACACGCGGCAATGGCTCTCACTCCCGGGCAGATTTTCCACCGGCCGCGTCGTTTGACGGCGGCCCGCGCACACACCCCTGGACCTGACATGCTGAACCCGGATTCCTTCATCGTACGCACCGGCCTGCTGGTGCTCGCTACCGCCGCCGCCGGCTGCGCCACCATGCAAAACCAGGCTTCAACCCTCGAGGCGTCCGCCGACGCGGCCGCCACCGCGCCCATGCCGGCCGCGGACCCCAACAACCCGCTGCTGGCCGAGTGGACCGGCCCGTATGGCGGCGTGCCGCCGTTCGACAAGGTGCGCGTCGAGCACTTCAAGCCGGCGCTCGAGGCCGCCATGGCCCAGGAACTGGCCGAGGTGGAGCGCATCGCCAACAATCCGCAGCCGGCCACGTTCGAAAACACCATCGTGGCGCTGGAGCGCACCGGGCGCACCTCGGGCCGCGTGGGCACGGCGTACGGCATCTGGAGCTCCAACCTGAACTCGCCCGAGTTTCAGGCCGTCGAGCGCGAGATGGCGCCGCGGCTGGCGGCGTTCAGCGACCAGATCACGCAGAACCAGGCGCTGTTCCGCCGGGTGGAGGCGGTCTACAACTCGCCGCAAAAGGCGAGCTGGACCCCCGAGCAGCAGCGGCTGGCCTGGCGCTACTACACCAACTTCGTTCGCGCGGGCGCCCAGCTGGACGCGGCCAAGAAGGCGCGCATGAGCGAGATCAACCAGCGCCTGGCGGGGCTGTACACCAACTTCAGCCAGAACGTGCTGGCCGACGAGACCAACCAGACCGTCGTCATCGAGAGCGAGGCGGAGCTGGCCGGCCTGCCGCAGTCGCTGCGCGACGCCGCGGCGGCCGCCGCCACGTCCCGGGGAATGCAGGGCAAGTGGGTGATCACCAACACCCGCTCGTCCACCGACCCGTTCCTTACCTACAGCGACCGCCGCGACCTGCGCGAGCGGGTGTGGCGCATGTTCGTGAACCGCGGCGACGCGGGGGCCACGGACAACAACGCCATCATCGCCGAGATCCTGAAGCTGCGGGCCGAGCGGGCCAACCTGCTGGGCTACACCACGCACGCCCACTGGCGGCTGGAGAACGCCATGGCGGGGACGCCGGAAAAGGCGATGGAGCTGATGGAGGCGGTGTGGACGCCGGCGGTGGCGCGCGTGCGGCAGGAAGTGGCCGACATGCAGCAGATGGCCAACGCCGAGGGCGCCGGCATCACCATCGAGCCGTGGGACTACCGCTACTACATGGAGAAGGTGCGCAAGCAGCGGTACGACCTGGACCTGAACGTGGTCAAGCCGTACATGCAGCTTGACCGCCTGCGCGAGGGGATGTTCTGGGTGGCGGGCGAGCTGTTCGGCTTCAACTTCACCCCGGTCACCAACGTTCCGGTGTACCACCCCGACATCAAGGTCTGGGAGGTCACGGACAAGGCCAGCGGCCGCCACGTAGGCCTGTGGTACTTCGATCCGTACGCCCGCCCGGGCAAGCGCTCGGGCGCGTGGATGAACGCGTACCGCTCGCAGGAGTCGTTCGACGGGCCGGTGACCACGATCGTCTCCAACAACTCCAACTTCGTCAAGGGCGCCGAGGGCGAGCCCGTCCTGATCTCGTGGGACGACGCCAAGACGCTGTTCCATGAGTTTGGGCACGCGCTGCACGGCCTGTCGAGCAACGTGAGCTATCCGTCGCTCAGCGGCACGGCGGTGGCGCGCGACTACGTGGAGTTTCCGTCGCAGCTGCTGGAGCACTGGCTGTCGACGCCGCAGGTGCTGCAGCGCTTTGCGGTGCACTACCAGACGGGGCAGCCCATCCCGCAGGAGCTGGTGGACCGCATCGAGCGCACCTCCACCTTCAACCAGGGCTTCGCCACGGTGGAGTACCTGGCCAGCGCGCTGGTGGACATGAAGCTGCACCTGGCCGGCAACGCCGACATCGACCCGCGCGCGTTTGAGCGCGAGACGCTGGCGCAGCTGGGCATGCCGCGCGAGATCGTGATGCGGCACCGCACGCCGCAGTTTGGCCACGTGTTCAGCAGCGACGGCTACTCCGCGGGGTACTACAGCTACCTGTGGAGCGACGTGATTACCGCCGACGCCGCCGAGGCGTTTGTGCAGGGCGGCGGCTACTACTCGCCCGAGGTGGCGCGCCGCCTGCGCGAGAACATCTTCTCGGTGGGCAACACCATCGATCCCGCCGAGGGCTACCGCCGCTTCCGCGGCCGCGACCCGCAGGTAGAGGCGCTGATGCGCAAGCGCGGCTTCGCGCCCCCCGCGTCGCACTGATCCTTTGCGCGTGACAAAAGCGGCCGGCGATCCCCATAGGGGTCGCCGGCCGTTTTCGTTGCGGGGACCATCTTCATACTGAATCCCTACCGCATTCGGGGGAACACCTGTCATTCTGAGGCTGAGGAAGCGCCCGCCGTGGAGCCGCGGCGTCGCGGTGAACCGTGCAGCGCGACCGAGAAATCTCCCACCCCTCGCGCGGAACCCCTCTCCGGGCGACGCCCGGAAAAGCGTGCGAGGGGAAGGATTCTGCCGCCCAGCGTAAAGATTCTTCGGTCGGCGCCAGGGCTTTCAGCAGACCGAAAGTGTGGGGTGGCGCCTCCCTCAGAATGACAGTTGGGCCGGGTTGGGAATCACGAGGCGCTTTCCTCATGGAAGGCTGGCTTCTGATGTCATCGTCGCATGTACCGAACAAATCTGACGATGCGGCTTGACCTTGGCGAAGCCCTGTCATATCATCCAACGCTGATGGATTAGGATGATCCAGGGAACCGGCATGCTCACGACCACGCACGCACCGTCGCTCGCGCTCAAGGCGAAGCTCTTCCGGGGGTTCGCCGACCCGTCGCGCCTCTCCATTCTGGAGGCGCTCCGGGATGACGCGCGCAGCGTGGGCGAGCTGGTGGAGGTGACGGGCCTCTCGCAGTCGAACGTATCCAACCACCTGGCCTGCCTGCTGGACTGCGGGCTGGTCGCGCGCGAGCCGCGGGGCCGGCGCGTGATCTACCAGCTGGCCGACGCGCGCGTGGGCACCCTCCTGGGGCTCGCGGATGACCTTCTGGAGGAGGTGGCGCAGGGCGTGTACGTCTGCCCCCGCTACGAGGCGCCAGCCGGCTCCGCGCCCGTCCCCATCTCACGCAACCGCACGGCGATTCCGTGATTCGCCGCGCTCCTCGCCTGTTCCGCGTCGCCGCGGTGCTCGCCATTCTGGGGATGATCCTGGGCTGGATGGAGATCGCGATGCCCGACGTTCACGACGGGCACGGAACCGCGGAGCCGGAGACCGGCGCCTGGGTTCAGCTTTCGCACGGGCACCCGCCCGCGCCCGCGGAGGCGCCCGAGCACGCGCCCCAGTCACCGCACACCTGCCACTGCGTGCACGCGCACGCTCCCGCGCTTCCCGCGGCCGCCGGCGATTCACAGCTGTCCGCCGCGCGTTACCTTAACCTCGCCTCCACCCAGCGCGCGCCGGCCAGCGTCGCGCCCGAGCCGCACTTTCGCCCTCCCGTCGCGTAAGCCTCAGGCACCGCGGGGCAGCTTCTGCCGCACCCGCTGACGTGCCTGCGTCCACCTTTGGACGCGCCTGACGATCAGACCCATTCGCTTCCATCCGGGACGGCACCCTGCCGCACCCGTGGAACGCGCAACCGTGTCCGTTCAGGGAGGCATCCCTTGTTTCCATCATTCGATCCGGGCCGCCCGCGTCGGCGTGCCCCCAGTCGCCGTGCCTGGCCCATCTTCGCGCTGGCCGCGGCACTGTTACAACTCCCCCTCGCCGTCTCCGCGCAGGAGAGTCCGGCGATCCTCGCGCTGCGTGAGGCCGTGCAGCGCACCAACCCCGAACTGTCCGCCCGCCGCGCCGCGGTGGAAGCGGCACGCGCCCGCGTGGCCGCCACCGGATTTGCCGAGCCGGCGGCGCTCTCCGCCGAGGTGGAGGAGGTGCCGGGCGGCATTGACCTGACCGGCGCCTCCATGCGCGTGGAGGTCGGCCGGGAGTTCCTGGCCGGCGGCCGGCGCGACGCCGCGCGAGCGCTCGCCGCGACGGACGTGCGGGCCGCCGAAGCTTCGCTCATCGCCGCCGGCGCGGCCCTGGACGCGGCCGTGCTGCGCTCGCTCACGGCGGCCGCCGGCTGGTCGGCCATCGCCCGCCGCCTGGCCGCGGAGGACTCGCTGCTCGTGGGCGCGGAAGAGGCGCTGACTGCCCGCTTCTCCGTGGGCGAGGCGCGCTACGTGGACGTGTTGCGGCTCCGCACGGAGCGGCTGCGCGTGCAGGGCGAGCGCGCCGAGTCGCTGGCGGAGGAACGCGCTGCCCGCGTGGCGTTATGGGGGATGCTGGATCGCGTGGACGACGGCGACGCGTTGATCGACGCGGCCATCGCTGAGACCGGGCCGCGCCTGGTCGCCCTCCCGCCGGTTCCCGATCCCGATTCGCTGCTCGCGCGCTCGGCAGCCGTTCTCGCCGCGCAGGTGGCGGTGGAGCGCGCCCGCGCCGCGCGTGGGTTCACCGCGGCGGAGCAGCGTCCACGCTTCGCCGGGGCGGTGGGCCTTCAGCGCTTCGGCGCGGGGGACGGCGGCGGGACGGTGGGGCTTACCCTGGGCGGATCCATGACGCTGCCGTCCACCGCCCGGCGCGCCAACCAGGCCGCGCTCGCCTCGGCCGACGCGGAGATCGCGGCGGCAACGGCGGAACGCGACGCCACGGTCGCCATGGTGCGGGCGGAGCTGGCGGCGGCGCGAGAGCGCTACGAGTCCGCGCGCATCCGCCTTTCCGCCTACGACGCGGCGCTGCTTCGCGGCGCGCGCGAGGAGCGCGAGGCGGCGCTGGCCTCCTTCCGCACGGGCGAGCTGAGCCTGATCGAGCTGCTGGACTTTGAGCGGGCGCTGGCCCGCGCGGAGACGGAGCGCCTGCACTGCCTGCTGGATGCCGCGGACGCCCTGGCCGACCTCTACGCCGCCGGCACCGGCGGTTCCGGCCATGAAGATGCCTCCCGCGCCGGAGGAAATCGTGGCCGATAAATCGATTCCGATGATCCGCCGCGCGCCGGCGCTCCTCGCCCTGCTCGCGGCGCTGCTGGCGCTCCCCGCCTGCGGTGGAGACGCGGGGCCGGAGAAGGGGCAGGCGGAGGAGACCAGCCACAAGGAAGAGCATGCGGAGGGCGGGGAAGACCACGCCGGGGAAGGACGGATCGCGCTCTCCGAGGCTGCCTACCGCACGGCGGGGATCCAGGTGGAGCCGGTCGCCGCGGAAGCCGTCGCCGCCGCCGGCTCCGGCCTGCAGGTGCCCGGGCAGGTGGAGTTCGAGCCGGAGCGGGTGGCGGCGATTTCACCGCGCACGGGCGGACGCATCGAGCGCCTGGCCGTGGTGGAAGGGGACCGGGTGCGTGCCGGGCAGACGGTGGCGCTGGTCAGCAGCCGCGAATACCTGACCGCGCAGAACGACCTGGTGCAGGCCGTCCGCCGCGCGCGCGTACTGGCCGGAACGCAGGACGCGCCCGGCGCCGACGCGCTGGTGGACGCCGCGCGACGGCGGCTGCGGCTGATGGGCGTGGGCGACGGCGCCATCGACCGGGTGGCGTCCAGCGGCGAGATCAGCACCGTGATGCCCGTGCCCGCACCCTTTGGCGGGAGCATCGTGGAGACGCACGTGCTCGCGGGGCAGGCGGTGGAGGCCGGCACGCCGCTCTTCAAGATCGCCGATCTTTCGTCCGTGGACGTGGCGGCGGAGGTGCCGGAGCGCAGCATGCCCCTGCTGCGCATCGGCCAGCGCGCCACCCTCACGCTGGCCGCGTACCCGGCGCTGCGCTTCGAGGGACGCGTGGAGCGGCTGCGCGACCAGCTGGACCCCACCACGCGCACCGTCAAGGCGATCATCCACGTGCCCAATCCCCAGGGTGCGCTGCGGCCCGGGATGTTCGCCAACGTAACGCTGGACGCGCCGGCCGAGGCCGCGCTGCAGACGGCCGGAGCCACGCTGCTCACCATCCCCGAGGCCGCGCTGGTGACCGACGGCGAAGCGCGCTACGTCTTCGTGGAGACGGCGCCGAGGACTTTCGAGCGCCGCGCCGTGCAGGTGGAAGTGCTGAGCGCGCCCGGCTCCACGGTGCCCGCCGTTGGCCGCGTGGCCGTGCGCGCCGGGCTGGCGGCTGGCGAGCGCATCGCCGTTTCCGGCGCGTTCACCCTCAAGTCGGAGATGGGCAAGGCCGGCTTCGAGCACGACCACTGAGGGGCCGCCATGATCGACAAGATGATCGACTGGGCGGTCCGCAACCGCGGCGCGGTGCTGTTCGGCATCCTGGCGCTGATCGCCGCCGGGGTGTGGGCGCTCAGGACGCTGCGGGTGGACGCGTTCCCCGACCTGACGGACGTGCAGGTGCAGGTGCTGGTGGAGGCGCCGGGTCTCTCGCCGGTGGAGGTTGAGCGGCTGGCCACCGCGCCGATCGAGGTGGCCATGGGCGGGCTGCCGCGGGTAACGCAGGTGCGCTCGGTGAGCAAGTACGCGTTCGCCACCGTCACCATCGTGTTCGAGGACGGCGTGGACCTGTACTTTGCGCGCACCCTGGTGGCCGAGCGGCTGCAGGGCGTGCGCGAGTCGCTGCCCCCGGCCGCGGAGGCGGAGATGGGGCCGATGTCGTCCGCCAACAGCGAGATCTACTTCTACACGCTGGAGGGCGGGGACCGGGACGTGATGGAGCTGCGCACCCTCCACGACCGGCTGGTGAAGCCGCAGCTGCGCACCGTGCCCGGCGTGGCCGAGGTGAACTCGTTTGGCGGGCACGTGCGGCAGGTGCAGGTGGTCATCCGCCCGGAGGCGCTGGCCAGCTACCGGCTGACCCTGCACGACGTGGTCACCGCCATCGAAGCCAACAACGCCGTCGCCGCCGGCGGCTACCTGGAACACCGCGACGAGCAGTACATCCTCCGCGGGCTGGGCCAGGCGCTGGGCCCGGAAGACCTGGCGCGGACCGTGATCCGGTCCAACGAGGCCGGCGTCCCCGTGCTTGTGGGCGACGTGGCGACGGTGGGCTACGGCGCGGAGCTGCGGCAGGGCGCCGTCTCCCGCGATGGCCGCGGTGAGGTGGTGACCGGCCTGGTGCTGATGCTGCGCGGCGAGAATAGCCGCGAGGTGGTGGGGCGCGTGCGCCAGCGGGTGGAGGAGATCAACCGCTCGCTGCCGGAGGGGGTGCGCGTTCGCCCCTACTACGACCAGACGGAGCTGGTGAACGGGACGCTGCACACCGTCCAGCGCAACCTGCTGGAGGGCGGCTTTCTGGTCATCGCCGTGCTGCTGCTCTTTCTGGGCAACGTGCGGGCGGCGCTGATCGTGGCGCTCACCATCCCCTTTTCGCTGCTGTTCGCGTTCCTGGGGATGCGCTGGCTGGGCCTCTCCGCCAACCTGATGAGCCTGGGCGCCATCGACTTCGGGATGATCGTGGACGGCTCGGTGGTGATGGCCGAGCACTACGTAAAGACGCTGCACGAGGACGAGGAGCGCGGTGAGCTTCCCCGCGACTACCCCGGCCTGGCGCGGCGGCTGATCGATGCGGGGCGCGAGGTGGCGCGGCCGATCGCGTTCGGCGTGCTGATCATCATGCTGGTGTACGTGCCGATCGCCAGCCTGCAGGGGCTGGAGGGGCGGATGTTCCGGCCGATGGCCATCACCGTCGCCATTGCGCTCTTTGGTTCGCTGGTGCTGGCGCTCGTCTGGGTGCCGGCGGCGGCAACCGTCGCGTTCCGCCGCGGCGCGCAGGAGTCGCGCTACGCCGTGCGGCTCTCCGCCTGGCTGGACCGCCGGTACCGGCCGCTGCTGGGCCGGGTGATGGCGCGCCCCAGGGCGACGCTCGCGTCGGCGGCCGCGCTCTTTGCCGGCGCGCTGCTGCTGGTGCCGGCGCTGGGGACGGAGTTTCTGCCGGAGCTGGACGAGGGGTCGATCGTCATCCAGGCGCTCCGCGACCCCAGCGTGTCGCTTACCCGCTCGGTGGCCATGCAGACGGAGATGGAGCGGACACTCCGCATGTCGCCGGAGGTGAGCACCGTCGTCAGCCGCATCGGGCGCGCGGAAATCGGCAGCGACCCCATGGGGCTGCACCAGGCCGACGTCTTCGTGATGCTGAAGCCCCGGTCGGAGTGGCGGCCCGGCCTTGCCAAGGAGGAGCTGCGGGAGGAGATGGAGCACCGGCTGGGCGAGCGTGTGCCGGGGATGGGCTTCGTCTTTACCCAGCCGATGGCCATGCGGCTGGACGAGCTGATCAGCGGTGTGCGCGGCGACGTGGCCGTGAAGGTCTTTGGGGACGATCCGGAGCGGAACCGCCAGGCCGCGGAGCGCATCGGCGCCCTGATCCGCTCGGTCCCCGGCGCGTCGGAGGTGCAGGTGGAGGCCACGGAGGGGCAGGGGTACCTGAACGTGCGGATGGATCGCGCGGCCATGGCGCGCTTTGGCATCCCCATGGCGGAGATGCAGGAGGCGCTGGAGACGGCGGTGGGCGGGCGCCCCGTGTCGCAGGTGGTGGACGGCAGCTACGCGCTGGACGTGGTGGTGCAGTACCCGGCCGAGCTGCGGACTTCGGTGGAAGCGATCGGCGCCATCACGGTGCCCAGCCCCACCGGCGCGCGCGTCGCGCTGTCGCAGGTGGCCGACATCCGGCTGGAGTCCGGGCCCGTGCAGGTGAGCCGCGAGCAGGCGCAGCGGCTGGTGGTGGTTTCCGCCAACGTCTCCGGGCGGGACCTGGGCGGCTTTGCCCGGGACGTGCAGGCGGCCGTGGCGCGGGCGGACCTTCCGGCCGGCGTGTTCCTGGACTTTGGCGGGCAGTTCGAGAACCAGCAGCGCGCAATGGCGCGGCTCACGGTGGTGGTGCCGCTTTCCATCGCCCTGATCGCGCTGCTGCTGTACGTCTCGCTGCAGTCGTGGACGCTGGCGGTGCTGGTGCTGGCCAACCTGCCGTTCGCGGCCGTGGGCGGGATCGCGGCCCTGTGGCTGCGCGGGCTGCACCTGTCGGTATCCGCCTCCATCGGCTTTATCGCGCTCTTTGGCGTGGCGGTGCTGAACGGGCTGGTGCTGCTGTCCACGGTGCAGCGGCGCCGGCAGGAGGGCGCGTCGGCAGTGGACGCCGCCGTGGCCGGATCGCGCGAGCGGCTGCGTCCGGTGCTGATGACGGCGACGGTGGCCAGCATCGGCTTCATCCCCGTGGCGCTTTCCCACGGCACGGGCGCGGAGGTGCAGCGCCCGCTGGCCACGGTGGTGATCGGCGGGCTGGTCACCTCTACGCTGCTCACGCTGCTGGTGCTGCCGACGCTCTACGCCTGGATCGAGGGCCGGCGGGAGCGGCGGGCCGCGGTGACGACGATCTGATACCGTTTCTCGCAGTTCGTTGTGCAATCAGAGGAACGACGGAAAAACATCACGCGGAGGCGCGGAGGCGTTTTTGGCGTTCCCTCCGCGCCTCTTCTGTTTTCTCCGCGCCTCCGTGTGAAAATCGTTCCCGTCAGTGCACATTGAAATCCGGGAGATGGTATGAGATCGCGGTGGCCGAGTTCTCTGGTGGGGAAAGCCGCCGCGGCGAGCCCGGCGCTGCCCCGGGCGGCGGCTTTCCTGGCCTTGCGCGGAGTTCGGCCAGCGCGGTGAAGATGTCCGGCGTCGTGTGCGGGCATGGATGAAGGCGGACCCGCAAATACGCACGTTGGTCCTGACTGCAGGTTTTCACGCAGAGGGAGCAGAGGAAGCAGAGAAAAGCACGGATTTCTCAGCCAGTTCTCAGTTTCCTCTGCTTCCTCCGTGTGCCGGGTCTTTTACGGATTCCGAGATGAAACCTCCGGGGCCGTTTGTGCGAAAGGGGGAATGGACGACGACGCGGACGCCGCACGGGAGGATGGATGGATTCGGAGAGGCTGCCGCTGCTGGAGCGGTGCAGACGGGGGGGCTACGCGTGGCTGAACCGGCGCGTACGGCAGGTGGAGGCGTGGGCGCGCAGGACCGAGCTGCGCAAGGGCACGCGCGTGGAGCTCCATGGCGTCGGCGTCGTGCTGGCGCGCGGAGATGCGGCGGGGACCGGTGTCTGCCTGGAGAAGGTGCAGGCGGCGCTGGACCTGGTCGCGCGGCACGATCCGCGGTCGCTGCAGGCGATGCGCGGCCACTTTAGCGGCATTCTGGTCTGGAACGGGGTACACGCCGCCAACGGAAGCTACCTGCACCCCGAGCGGCTGTGCATGCTCAACTCCCGCTACGTCCGGGCGGAGGAGACCGAGCCCGCGCGCATCGCCATGACGCTGATCCACGAGCTGACGCACGCAAAGCACTTCAGCCGCGGGCGGCCGCTCGCCGGCGTGCACGCGGAGTGGCTGTGCATCGGCGCCGAGCTGGCCTTTATCCGCAAGGTCCCCGGCACGGAGCACCTGCGCCGGGGCGCGGCCCGGCGCCTGGAGCGGCGGCCGGACTTCTACTCGCGCGAGGCCGAAACGCAGCGGGGGATCGCGGACCTGGAGGCCCGGGGTGCCCGCTGGTCGGTGGCGTTCCTGCGCTTTCTGCAGCGGCGGCGGGAGCCGGCGCGGCCGGGCCGGTGACCTGCCTCCGCATGGATGGCGCGGGATGGTGCGCGTGACGGCGCATCCCGCGCGACGACGGGGCCGGTCTTGCAGGCCCGTGCCGGCGGCGCGAGTTTTCAGGAAACCTTTCATGGACGGCCGTATCTCCCCCCTGAGCGACTGACAACGTGGCATTTTCGACGATGAGGCGGCTGGCCGCGGGGCTGGCGTGCCTGGCGCTGTTTTCCGCGTGCGGGGACGGAACCGGGCTGGACGATGAGCGGGTGGCCGCGATCATCAAGCCCGTGACCCCGATGTTCCTGCTGGACGCCCCCATCGGCGGGGTGCTGAGGGAGATTACGGTGGAAGTCACCGACTCCATCAACCGTCCCGTGATCGGCGTGGTCGTCCACTGGCGCGCCAGCCACGGCGGCTCGGCCACCCCCGCGTCCAGCGTCACGGGACCCACGGGGCTGGCCACGACGGACTGGACGCTGGGGCTGACGGCGGGGGAGCAGATCCTCACGGCCAGCGTCACGGGGCTGGCCACGGGGCAGATCATCGCGCAGGCACGGCCCGGGGCTCCGGCGGTGATCAAGCTTTCGGCGGATTCGCTGCTGATCGGCGCGGTGGGCGAGGGGCAGCGCGTGGGCGTGACCATGCGGGACGTGGGGGACAACCCGACGAGCGCCACCATTCACTGGTCGGATCCGTCGGGCGGACTGGTGCGGGTGGAGCGCATGAGCACGCCGGGCGACACCTTCATGATCACCTCCCGCGGCGTGGGAAGCACGGAGCTGGTGGCGGAGGCGGGGTCGGCGCGCGCGACGATGCGGGTGCGCACGCCGGCGTTCACGTTCGTCACCACCGAGGCCGAGCGCAGCTGCGGGATCGTCGCCACGGTGCCGTACTGCTGGGGAAACAACACCTCCGGCGCCCTGGGCGACGGCACCGAGGTGAACCGCCCCGGGCCCGTGCGGGTGAGCACCTCGGCGGCGTTCTCGCGGCTCGCCATCGGCCGATACTTTGCCTGCGGGCTGACGGCGACGGGCGCGGCGCAGTGCTGGGGCGCCAACCCGTACGGCGAAGTGGGCGCCGGCGACGAGGCGCCGCGCCACCTGACGCCGCAACCGGTGGCGGGCGGGCACACCTTCACCGCGCTGAGCGCGGGGCAGAACTCCGCCTGCGCGCTCACCACGGCGGGCCAGGCGTACTGCTGGGGCGCCAACTACCAGGGCGAGCTGGGGCGCGACACCCTCACCGACAGCTGCGGCGGAAGCCAGGTGCCGCGCTGCTCCAGCGTTCCGCTGGCGGTTTCGGGCGGGCTGCGGTTCACCCGCATCAGCGTGGGGGAAAACAATCACGTCTGCGCGCTTACCGCGGCCGGCGAAGCGTGGTGCTGGGGGCAGAACGCGCACGACCAGCTGGCGACCAGCGCGGCGCCGGACCGCTGCGCGCTCGATCTGCCCTGCCTGCGCGCCCCGGTGCGCGTGGAGACGGCGGCGGCGTTCACGGAGATCGTGGCCGGGTTCAACTACACCTGCGCGCTGGACGCCGCCGGCGCCGCCTGGTGCTGGGGCCAGGGCTTTGGCTCGCGCCCCGCGCCGGTCCCCGGCGGCCTTGCGTTGACGCAGATCGACGCGGGGGCGCGGGCCGTGTGCGGCCGCACGTTCATCGGCGAGGTGTACTGCTGGGGGAGTTCGCTGGGCACCACACCGCTTCTCCGGAGCCCCGTGCAATCGCGCGTGCAGTCGATCAGCGTGGGAGAGGCGCTGATCGGGGGCGCTGGTGTGCGTGTCTGCGGCATCATGATCGGCGGCGTCGGGGCGGAGTGCTGGTCCGCCGGCTCCTCGCAATCCTGATCGCGCGCGACTGAGCGTCCACCGAGCCGCTACGAGAATCCGCCACTCTGCCTTCATCCGAGGCGGGGCGGCGGTTTCGCGTTTCGCTGGATTCGCAAAAGAATGGGTCTCACACGGAGTCAACGGAGTCAACGGAGTCAACGGAGTTTCACGTGGCGATTCCGCGTGCTCTCACGGTTCGACAAACAGAATGGGCCTCACACAGAGTTAACAGAGTCAACAGAGTTTTTCTCGTGCCGTTTCCTCAGATCCCAAGGTGCGGAGCCAGGCTTCCCAGGTGTCGGGTGCGGGTGAAGCGGTCGACGAGGCAGGGTCTTTTGTAAGGCTTTCGGAAACGGGAAGTGGATGGAACGCGGCACGGGGCCATGAGAATTTTTTTGAGAGAGGTGGCAGATCGGTGGATGACTTGCCAAGCGCACGAAATGATGTCGATCGCACCACCTGATGCGCGATCTGGAGAACGATCGGCCAACACCGCGGCCGAGGTGCACCGGACGGTTGGCGGATGGCGGGATGGATACGGCTCCGGTCATCAGGCGCTCTTTTTTTCTAGCGTAGCAGAAGTGACCGGAGTAAACTAGAGGTCGAGCGCAGGCCAGCTAGCAAAGCTCTCGACTTGGAGGGGTGGATGGCTAGACGGAGCTCACGGCCATCAGCGACGCGGGAAGAGTCGCTGGAGCCCG
>NZ_JBMDXM010000043.1:0-27123 GCF_048594345.1 Longimicrobium sp. | reverse complement strand
GCCGGGTAGCTACGTCGGGAAGGGATAACCGCTGAACGCATCTAAGTGGGAAGCCCCTCCAGAGATGAATCTTCCCGGGGACTTGATCCCCCTGAAGGGCCGTGGGAGACCACCACGTTGATAGGCGGCAGGTGCAGGGCGCGTGAGCGCTACAGCCGAGCCGTACTAAGGGCCCGTGCGGCTTGACCGGTTCTTATTGCCGGTCCACCGCGCTGACCTCCTCGGAGGCAGCAGCCAGCACGCATGCTGGTGCAGCACAAGGGCAGGCCGCACAGTGCCTCCTTGCTACCCGATGATCCCGTTATCCGGACCCTTTGATGGCCGGTGGCTATGGCGCGGGGGATCCACCCGATCCCATCCCGAACTCGGAAGTGAAAACCCGCTGCGCGGATGGTAGTGCCGGGGCCACCCGGTGGGAGAGTACGGCGCCGCCGGCCTTATCTTGACGAAAGCCCGCCCTGATCCTCGTGATCAGGGGGGGCTTTCGTCGTTTCTGGAGAGTTCGGCGCGAACCACAACAGAATGGAGCCTCACACGGAGTCAACGGAGTTAACGGAGTTTCTACGTGCCGTTTCCTCCGCGCTCATCGCGTGCGACGGGGAAGAGATAGGGCCTCACACAGAGTCACCAGAGTTAGCAGAGTTTTTACGTGCCGGTTCCTCTGCTCTCGGTGCGAAGCCGGATTCCTGAGTGTCGAGTGCGGGTGGAGTTTGTCGGCGCGGCGCGGTCTTTTGTAGAGGCGTCGGGCACGGGAGGTAGATGGAATGCGGCAGGGGGCCATCCGCGTTTTTTGGAGGAACACCATTCCCGCCACCTCCACATCCGTGTGGGCTGCGGGCAGCGAGGGATGACGATCGGCAACTGATTTCCGAAGCGCATCGAAGCACGTCGATCGCACCACCTGATGCGCGATCTGGTGAACCGTCCGCCAACGCCCACGGCCGGAGGTCAGCAAGCTTCTCACGCTCGCACGCGATGGATTGTAGCTCACGGCGCAGTCCATGCCTGTTATCCTGCGAGAGCATCCCTTCCGCGGGCGGAGAAACCCGATGAATCCCAAAGACGACACGCGGCGCGATAGTGCGGTGCGCCGACTGGACGCGCTGAGCTACGTGATGGACAACTCCATTCCGCTCCCCGGCACCAACCGGCGTTTCGGGCTGGATGCGGTGATCGGGCTGGTGCCCGGATTCGGAGATGCGGCCGGGTCGCTGATGTCGGCGTACATCGTGGTGCAGGCGGCGCGGCTGGGGGCGCCCGCCTCGTCGCTCGTGCGGATGGTGCTGAACGTGGGGATCGAGGCGGTGGTGGGCGCCATCCCCTTCGCCGGCGACCTGTTCGACGCGTGGTTCAAGGCCAACGCGCGCAACGTCCGCCTGCTGCGCCAGGAACTCGACCGCCCCGGCAGCACGCGCAAATCCAGCACGGGCGTGGTGCTCGCCGTTATCCTCGCGCTGGTGCTGATCCTGGGCACCGTCGGCTGGCTCGCGATTTCCGTCATCCAGGCGCTCTGGCAGGCGATCACCTGAAAGAGCGCATCACGCGGAGGAGCAGAGCAGCGGAGAGAACTCTGCTGCTCTGCTTCTCCATGTATCCTCGGTGGAAATCAGCGGCTGGAGGCGCCGGCGGGCGGCATGGGATCGCTGCGGTCGCCGGGGCGGTTCTCCATGCCGCCGGAGCGACTGCTGTTCAGCACGTTCTCGCGGCCGGCCTGTCCCGGACCGTCGAACGTCTCGCGCTGGGTGATCTGCCCGCCGTCCTCGCGCTCCCGCTCCATGATCGGCCCGCCGCGGAGGCCCGGGTCCTCCCCTTCCCCACCCTCCCGCCCCACGCCGCCCGCAGAACGCCCTCGCGCTCCGCCGGGGCCTCATCCAGCCGCTGCTCCACCTTGCCGGGGTTCACGTCGCTTTGGCTCTCACGGTCGTGCATCGCCGCCTCCCATGTGCCTGATGATCCTCATTTCCGCGGGGGGGATCGTAGTCGCAAGCGGCAGGTCGAACCCGTTACCGATTTGGGAAAGATACACTTGACACAGCAATCTGGGAGATGTTACCATTCTGGTAATTCGGGATGGCTGGTGGGATGACGTGGAGAAGCGGAGCGGATGTGCGGATCATTACCGAGACGCGGCTGACGGCGTTCTGGAGCATTCACCCCGACGCGGAGATCCCGCTCAAGGCGTGGCGCCGCCTGATACGAAGCGCCAGCTATAAATCGCCGCACGAGGCGAAGGCGGACTTTCCGGCGGCGGATTTCCTGGGGTACGGCGTGACGGTGTTCGACATCGGCGGGAACAAATACCGGCTGGTAGTTACCATGCGCTACGACCTGCAGCGGGTGTACATCCGCCACGTGCTGACGCACGCCGAGTACGACCGCAAGAGCCGCGCAGGCGAACTGTGATGCCGCGCCGAGACGAAAAGGAAGGTGGCACGATGAAGACGGTTCTGGACTTTCCCTCGCCGCACGTGCTGCGCAGCCAGGGTGACTACGAGGGCGCGGTCGCCGAGATCGACCGGCTGCTGGACCTGGATCCGCAGCCTTCCACCCCCGAGTACGACCGGCTGGAACTGCTGTCCGTGCTGGTGGAAGACTACGAGGCGCGCCACCACCCCATCGACGACAGCAACCTCACGCCGCAGGACGTGGTGGATTTTGTGCTGCAGCAGCGCGGGATGAGCCGTGCCGACCTGGCGCCGTTGATGGGCGGCCGCAGCCGCGTGTCGGACTTCTTCAACGGCAAGCGCACACTCTCCAAGGGGCAGATCGAGGCCCTGCGCGAGCATCTCCGCATCCCTGCGGATTTGCTTTTCTAGGCACCCGCTCCTTTCGCGAACGTTAGGGCACGCTCCTTCCGCGCCTCAAACGCGCACGCCGCGCGGACCACGACCGATCGGCACCACGAGCGGGCTGGCACTTCCTCCCCCGCGGCGTTCACACCCTCCTGCCATCCCGCAATCACCCCCTCACCCCCTCACCCGTTGACCCGTTCACCCTGAGAGTGGCACATCCGCCTCCGACGCTGTATTTATGTAGCCGGATTCAACCTGAAAGCACCGGGAGCACACGAGATTGGCAATCCCGAAGATCCAGTTCGACCAGCACCTGTGGCGTGAGAGCGCGCGCGGTGGATGGACGCGGCTGCGCGGCGCCTGGGGCAACCGGCAGGAGCGCAAGATCGTCATCGGCCTGGCGGCACTGTCGCTGGCCTCGTGCGGCACCGGCGGCATGGTGGCCGCGTGGACGCGCGCCTGCGCCGGCACCTGCCCCACCGCCGAGACCATCGAGAACTTTGCCCCGCGGCAGGCCAGCCTGGTGCTGGACGCCCGCGGCGGCGTGCTGGGCCAGTTCTACCGCGAGCGCCGCACCCTCATCCACATCGACTCGCTTCCCAACCACGTGCCGATGGCGTTCGTGGCCATCGAGGACAAGCGGTTCTTCGAGCACGAGGGGGTGGACCCGGTGCGCATCGTGGCGGCGGTGCGCGACAACATCATCAAGGGGTGGGGCGGGCCCGGCGGCAGCACCATCAGCATGCAGCTGGCGCGCAACCTGTTCCCGCAGCAGCTTCCCGCCAGCGAGACCAGCGTGCGCCGCAAGGTGGCCGAGATCAAGCTGGCCATGCAGATGGAGCGCCGCTTCAGCAAGCGGCGCATCCTGGAGCTGTACCTGAACCACATCTACCTGGGCTCCGGCGCGTATGGCGTGGAGGCGGCCGCGCGCAGCTACTTTGGCAAGCCCGCGCGGGAACTGAACATCGTGGAGGCCGCAACCATCGCGGGGCTGCCGCAGGCGCCCAGCGCGTACGACCCGCGCCGCCACCCCGAGCGCGCGGAGCGGCGGCGCAACGTGGTGCTGCAGGCCATGGCCGACGCTCGCGTGATCACCCAGGCGCAGGCGGACGAGGCCAAGCGGACGCCGCTGGCCCTGTCGCCTCCGGGCGGCGCCCGCGGCGCCCCGTACTTCGTCGAGGCGGTGCGGCGCGAGCTGGAGGACCGCTTTGGCGAGCTGCTGTACACGGGCGGGCTGCGCATCCACACCGCCATCGACCCCGTGCTGCAGCGCACCGCCGAGCAGGGGCTGGAAGAGCAGCTGCGCCAGATCGAGCGGGGGACGTACGGCGGCTTCCGCGGCCCCACCTACCCGCAGTTCACCGCCGGCATCAAGCCCGGGCAGGCGGTGACCCACACGCCATACCTGCAGGGGATCGTCGTGGTGCTGGACCCGGCGACGGGGCTGGTGCGGGCGCTGGTGGGCGGGCGCGACTTCCGGCAGTCGCAGTTCAACCGCGCGGTGCAGGCCCTGCGGCAGCCGGGATCGTCGTTCAAACCGTTCGTCTACGCGGCGGCGCTGGAGCACGGCCGCTCGCCCGCGTCCGGCATCTCCGACGGGCCGCTGACCATCAACATCGGCAGCGAGTCGTGGTCGCCCAAGAACTACGACGGGACGTACGGAGGATACACGTCGCTGCGGTCGGCGCTGCGCAATTCGCGCAACCTGGCGACGATCCGTCTTGGACGTGAAACGGGGATCGAGAACGTGCGCGCCCTGGCCGCGCGCACGGGGCTGGAGACGCGCATCCCCGGCTACCCCTCGGTCTACATCGGCTCGGCGGGCGTATACCCCATCGACATGATGGCGGCGTACGCGTCGTTCGCCAACGGCGGGTGGCGGGTGGAGCCGCAGCTGGTGGCGCGGGTGGAGAACCACCGCGGCGAGCTGCTGTGGGCCCCCGCCCCGGCCCCGCGCCGCGCGGTGGAGCCGGGGGTCGCGTGGATCCTGACGGACATGCTGCGCGAGGTGGTGGACCGCGGCACCGGCTACCTGGCGCGCGACCCCTCCGTGGGCGGGCTGCCGTACGAGGTGCCGGCGGCGGGAAAGACGGGAACCACCAACGACAACACCGACGTGTGGTTCGTGGGCTACACGCCGGACCTGCTGACGGGGGTGTGGATGGGGTTCGATACGCCGCGCCCCATCATCGCGGGGGGCACGGGCGGAACACTTGCCGTGCCGGTGTGGGCCCGTGTTATGCGTACGGCATACGCAAACCGCAAGGCGCCGGAGCCGTGGGCAAAGCCCTCGGACGTGGTGATGCGGCGGGTGAGCGGGGGGCGCGTGCTCTCCGCGGAGTGCGACGGCGGCACGCCGGACTACTTTGCCGCCAAGCACGCGCCGGCGGGTTCGTGCCCGCAGCGCTCGTCCACGCCGGAGTTCGTGGACCCCACGCCGGAGCTGCCCGGACGGCCGGTGTTCCCGGGGCAAAAGCGCGAGCCGCGCCCCGAAGACTTCATCACCCCCGGCGCGGAGCGCGAGCGGCGGTGAGCCACACATAGAACAGGTCCGGGACGAGAAGATGAAGCGCAAGCTGTTGATCGCACTCAGCATCTTTCTCGTCCTGGGCCTGGGCGCGTTCGGCTGGCTCTGGTTCGGGCCCTGCGGGCTGGGGGGATGCGCCCCCGTGAGCGAGCTGGAAAAGTTCCAGGCGGAGGGCTCCCAGCTCTTCGACCGCGACGGCAAGCCATTCGGCACCCTGGCGACCGTCAACCGGCGTGTCGTCCCCCTCGATTCCCTTCCGGAATACCTTCCCCAGGCCGTGCTGGCCGTGGAGGACCGCCGCTTTTACGACCACGGCGGCGTGGACTGGCGCCGCTTCATGGGCGCGCTGGTGCGCAACGTACGGGCGCGCGGCGTGGAGGAGGGCGGCAGCACCATCACCATGCAGCTGGCCCGCAACCTGTTTCCGGAAAAGCTGGACTACCGCGACCGCTCCATCCGCCGCAAGGTGCTGGAGGTGCGCGTGGCCCGGCAGATCGAGCGCGCCCTGGACAAGCGCAAGATCCTGGAGCTGTACCTGAACCACATCTACCTGGGCGAGGGCGCGTACGGGGTAGACGCGGCCGCGCAGACCTACTTCGGCAAGCCGGCGCAGGCGCTTACGCTGGCCGAGGCGGCGGTCATCGGCGGGCTGCCGCAGTCGCCGTCGCGCATCAACCCGCGCGAAAACCGGCAGGCGGCCCGCACCCGGCGCGACCTGGTGCTGCGCGAGATGGCCAAGGCCGGCTACATCACCCAGGCGCAGGCCACGGAGGCCGCCGCCACCCCCATTCGCCTGGCGCGGCGCAAGGACAGCGGCACGGGGCGCGGCTCGTACTTTATGGAACGGGTGCGGCGCGAGCTGGAAGAGCGGGTGGGGCCCGAGTTCTACACCTCCGGCCTGCGCGTGTACACCACGCTGGACCCCGTGGCCCAGCGCGCCGCGGAAGAAGAGATCGCCAAGCAGGCCGACGCCATCGAGGCGGGCGGCTTCGGTGCGTACCGGCATCCCACCTGGCCCGAGGCCAAGGGCGAGACGGACGAGGGGATGACGTCGTACCTGCAGACGGCGGCGGTGGTGATGGAGGCGCGGACGGGGGCGGTGCGGGCGCTGGTGGGCGGGCGCGACTACGACGACAGCAAGTTCGACCGGGTGTACCAGGGGCTGCGGCAGCCGGGATCCGCCTTCAAGCCCTTCGTCTATCTGACCGCGCTGGAGCGCAGCGTTCCCCCCACGCGAAAGATCCAGGATGCGCCGGTCAAGATGGTGATGGCGGGCGGCGAGACGTGGTCGCCCAGGAACTACACCGGCCGGTACGACGGCCCCATCACCGTGCGCGAGGCGCTGACGCGGTCCAAGAACACGGTGACGGTGCAGCTGGCGCAGGAGATGGGGATGTCGTCCGTCATCCAGACGGCGCGGGAGATGGGGATCACCACGCCGATCCCCAACGTTCCCGCCACGGCGCTGGGCGCGGCGGAGGTCAAGCCGATCGAGCTGGTTCGCGCCTACGCGGCGCTGGCCAGCGGCGGCTGGATGCCGGAGCCGCACGTCATCGAGCGCATCGAGGACCGCCACGGCGAGGTCGTCTACCGCGCCGAGGAGCAGCGCGACCGGGTGGTGGAACCCGCCGCGGCGTACGTGCTGACGACCATGCTGCGCGACGTGGTGGACCGCGGGACGGGAACGCCGGTGCGCGCGGCGGGCTTTCGCGGCCCGGCCGCCGGAAAGACGGGGACGACCAACGGGGCCACGGACATCTGGTTCGTGGGCTACACGCCGGAGCTGGTGGGGGCGGTGTGGTTTGGCCTGGACCGGCCGCAGACCATCGTGCGCGAGGCGTCGGGCGGCACCATCGCGGCGCCGGTGTGGGGGCGCATCATGTCGCGCATCGGCGGGCGCGCGGGCGACTTTGTAATGCCGCGCGGGGTGGTGACGGAGTCGGTGGACCGGGCCACGGGGTTCGTGGTGGACCCCGGCTGCCCCTCGCAGGGGGAAACATATACGGAGTACTTCGTCCACGTGCGCCCGCCGCGGCCGTACTGCTACGCGGGCCAGCCGTATCCCACGATGGCGTTCGACACGGCGTTCGCGGACGAGGAGCTGGGCGCCTACGCGTACGACTACGAGAGCTACGACCCCGACACCGTGGGGACGGGCGACCTGCGCAGCAAGGGGATCGACTGGCCGGAGCTGGAGGAGCGCCGCCGCCGGGGCGACACCCTGTCGCGCCCGCTGCCGGGGAGCGTAACCACCGATCCCGCGCCCGGGTACGACGTGCCGCCGGTCACCGGCCGGCCGTCGACGCCGCTCCCGCCGCCCCCCACGCGCCGCGACCCCGCCACCCCGCCGCCCACGCCGACGGTGCCGCGCACGGACGAGCCGGAGCCCGCGGAACCGCCGGAGCCGGAACCGCGGGAGTCCGAGCCGCGCATCCTGGGCGAGCCCGTGCAGCCCACGCCACCGCCGCCGCCGGACAGCGCGTCCATCGGGCGGCTGCGATGACGGCGCGGCGCTAAGACGAGAGGGCGCAGGGAGATGGGATGATCTCCGCGCCCTCCGCGTGATTCCGGGGCAGATCTCCCCACCTGCGGCTGCCAGGGGACGCGGAGAGTGAAACTCCGCGCGCGTTGCGGGGTTGTAGACGGGCGCCGCGCTCCGGAGGGGGGCGCGGCGCTCCGTTGCCGGAAGGTCCGGCGCTCCACTCATCCACGGAGACTTCGCTTGGCGGGATCCATCCGGCGGGCATTCGCGCTCGCCGCCGTCATCACGGCCCTGCCGCTCACCGCGGCGGCGCAGGCACGGCCCATGACCGTGGAGGCGCCCGGCGCCCGCGTGATGAAGCCCGAGGCCGGCGCGCGCGAGTCGGTCATCAACTGGTACGGCGAGCTGCAGAGCATAAGCACCCACCTGCAGCGCGTGCACGACCGCGCGCTGCAGGACCGGTCGCTGGCCCAGGCGCGCGACCAGCTGATGCAGGCGGTGCAGCGCGCTATGGACGCGGCCGATCCGGAGCTGGCGCGCCTGGCCGTGCGCGTGGAGCGCATGCCGGCCGAGGTGGCCGCCGCCCGCCAGCGCGGCGACACGGACCGGCTGGCCGTGCTGGAGCGCGAGCTGGCGCAGATCCAGGCCCGCTTCATGAGGGTGCGGTCCGCCGTGCTGCGCCAGCCGGAGATCGCCCGCCAGGCGCGCGCGTACGAGGAGCGGCTGCAGCAGCGGATGATCGCCATCGAGCCGCTCACGGAAAACCTGCTCGCCCGCAGCGGCGACCTGCAGCGCCTGCTCCAGTCCGCCCTCTCGCCCCAGCCGGAAGAGTAACCCCGGATTGGCGGATGACGGACGACGGCCTCCACTCACGCGAGCGGAGGCCGTCTTGTTTTGCGTCCCACATCATCCCGAATCCAGAAAAACCGCAGGTGTCACGCGGAGACGCGGAGGGCGCGGAGGCGCGGAGAAATGGGTCGGACCTCAGCTCAAGTCGGACTCCGGGAAACAGAGGTCAGGGTACAGAGGAACAGACAACAGCCAGAGGAACAGAGGACGGAATGCGGATCACCTCTGTTCCTCTGGCTGTTCTCGGTATCTCCGTACCTTCCGATGTTGTTTTTCCGGATTCCATGTGAAACCCGTCGTGGACGCTCATGGCATTCACGTGCCGTTCCTGCGCGGATCCTCCTCAGGCGCCGCGCATCTCGCGCAGGATGTCGGCGATGATGGCGAGGGCGTGGTCGGCCTGGGCGTCGGTAAGGACGAAAGGGGGAGAGAGAGACAGGACGCTGCCGTGGATGCCGCCGCCCAGCAGCAGCACGCCGCGCCGCAGCCCCTCCACCACCAGCCGGCCGGCCAGCTCCGGCGCCGGCTCGCGCGTCGCGCGGTCGCGCACCATCTCCATCCCGATCAGCAATCCCCGCCCGCGCACCTCGCCCACGTTGGGGTGATCCGCCGCGATGTCGATCAGCCGCGCCATCATCCGCGCGCCCAACGTGGCGGAGCGCTCCACCAGCCGCTCCTCGCGGAGGACCGACATCGACGCCAGCGCGGCCGCGGATCCCACCGGGTGGCCCAGGAAGGTGGAGGTGTGCAGCGCCTCGCCCGTCGACCGGGGCCAGTGGTCCATCACCGCGTCCGTGCCGATGCAGGCGGCGAAGGGAAAGCCGCCGGTGAGCCCCTTCCCCACCATAATCACGTCCGGCACCACCCCCCAGTGCTCGCACGCAAACCACCGCCCCGTGCGCCCGAAGCCGGTGTAGATCTCGTCCAGCATCAGCAGCAGCCCGCGCTCGTCGCAGATGCGGCGCAGGCCGGGGAGAAAACCGTCCGGCGGCACCACGTCGCCGCCACGCGCCTGGATCGGCTCCACCAGGACGGCGCCGATCGCCTCGGACGCGGAGCCGGGCGCGTCGAGCGTGTGCTCGATGAGCCGCAGCGTCATCGCGCACACCTCCGCCGGGTCGCTTCCAAAAGGCGAGCGGTAGGGATACGGATAGGGGATGAAGACGGCGCTGGACCCCAGCTGCGCGGCGAAGGGGGCGCGGAAGTCCTCGCGGCCGCTGACGGAGAGCGCCTGGTAGGTAAGGCCGTGGTAGCCGCCGTGGAACGCCAGCACGCGCGGCTTTCCGGTGGCGATCATCGCCGTCTTGAGCGCGGCCTCCACCGCCTCGGCGCCGGAGCTGGCGAGCACGCTCTTCGTCAATCCGCCGGGCGCGACTTGGGCCAGGGCGCGGAGGAGATCGACCTTGACGGCGGGGGGATGCACGTCGCCCATGCCGTGCAGCAGCCGCGCGGACTGGCGCTGGATGGCCTCCACGATGCGCGGGTGCGCGTGCCCCGGACCGGCGACGGCAAAGGCGGCGGTCAGGTCCACGAACACGTTGCCGTCCACGTCACGCACGTTGGCGCCGCGCGCCTCGTCCCAGAACACCGGAAAGTCGTCCGCCAGGTAGGTGACGTTGGGCGACTCCCAGCGCGCCAGCTCCGCGGCAAGCGCGCGCGAGCGCGGCCCCGGCGGGGGAACGGCGATGGACGGGAGGGCGGTTCCGAAGGACGACGACACGGTGCGTGAGTGCGTGCGAGAGTGCGGAAGTGCGTGAGTGCGAAAGTGCGAAAGTGCGAAAGTGCGAAAGGAGTTTGTGGGGGAGGGTGGATCGCGGCAAGGGGAAAGGAAGAGCCGCCCCCGCGAGGGTCGCGGGGGCGGCTCGGGACGGCTGCGCGGCGTCGGGTCAGCGCGTGCCGTGGAAGACGGCTCCGGCCGCGCCCAGCGCCCACACGTCCGTGGAGGAGAAGCCCCAGAGCGCGCCGATGGACGAGGCGAAGGGGCCCACGCTCTCCCATCGGTCGCCGTCCAGGTGCAGGATGGGCCCGCCGGATCCCGCGGCGTACACCGTGCCTTCCGCACCCCAGAAGTTGCTCACCCTCCGCTCGTTGCCGCGGACGGGCGCAAAGCTGTTGCGCGTCCAGGTTTTGCCGCTGTCCGCCGACATCAGGATCAGGCCGGTCGACGGGCCGAAGAAGGCGTCACCCTCCGCCCCGCCGGCGTACACGATGCCGTTCCCCGCGCCCCACACCGCGCTCAGCTCCGAAGGAACGGTCTCGGATTCCCTGTGCCAGTCCGTTCCGTCGAACCGAAGCCGCAGGCCGTGCGCGATGCCGGTGGAGCGGTGAAAGTCGCTGCCCACGGCGTACGCCTCCGAAGGACCCGCGGTCCACACGTCGAACAGCTGCAGCGTGTAGTCGAACAGGTAGATGCGGCGCTCGGTCCAGCTCTGCCCCCCGTCCGTGGAGCGCATCAGCAGCGCCTCGACGTCGGTGAGCGGCTCCCGGTGGCTGCCGACGATCCACATGTTCCCCGCGCCGTCGCCGTGCACCGAGTGGAAGCGGCGGTCGGCTTCGGCGGCGCTCACGGTTTCCGTCCACGACGTGCCGTCATAGCGCAGCATCACGCCCTCGTTGTAGCCCCCCGTCCACCGGAATCCCACGGCGAACACCTGGCCAGGACCGCTCCCCCACACCTTTCGGAGCTCCAGGTCTTCTTCCCGCGGACGGATGGTGGACCATGACCCGTTGGTGCGGCGCAGCAGCGCGGTGCCCCAGCGGTTGGTGTCGTAGTCGTAGCTGCGGGCGACCACGTACAGGTCGTCGGGCGCGGGGCCCCACGCGGCGATGTACTCCAGGTTGGGGTCGCCCGGGACGGGGACCGGCACCCACGGACCGTCCGTGCGCCGCACCATGGACTCGCCTTCGCCGGCCGCGAACATCCCGGCGGCCGCGCTCCCCCAGACCGCGTACAGGTCCGAGGTGGAGCCTTCGGGAGTCACCTCGGTCCACGCCGCGCCGTCAAAGTGCAGGATGCGGCCACTGAACCCGACGGCCGTCACGTCCGTGGCGCCCGTGCCCCACACGCCGTACACGGCGGTGGGACCGTCGTGCGTCTCCCGCGTCCACGTTTCGCCGCCGTCCGACGAGCGCATCATGAAGGCGTCGTGCGTGGGGCCCGCCGGGTCGTGCGCCTGGCCCACGGCGAACACGTGGCTGCCGGTCGCCCACACGCCGTACAGGCTGCGGTTGGCGGTCTCCGACACCACCTGCTCCGCCCACGTCTCGCCGCCGTCGACGGAGCGCAGGATCACCCCGTCGGTGTACCCGCTGGCCGTCTGCAGCCCGGTGGCGATCAGCACGCCGCCGGCGGCGCCGGTGATCCCCTGCAGCTGGCGGTTCCCCGCGGCGGGGGCGCTGAACGTCTCGTTCCACGAGGCGCCGCCGTCGACGGACCGCAGGATGAGGCCCTGCGTCCCCTGGTAGCCGGCGACCCAGAGCGTATCGCTGCGGCCCCACACGCCGCGCAGGGCACGGCCGGCGACCGGGCCCGCCAGGCGGCTCCAGCGGTTGCCGTCGTAGCGCATCACCGTCCCCGAGTCGCCCACGGCGTACACCCGGCTGCGCGACGCGCCCCAGATGCCGCGGAGCCCCGCGGTGGTGCCGCTGGGCATGGGCGTCCACCGCGCGCCGTCATGGTGCAGGATCTTGCCCTGCAGCCCCACCGCGAACACGTCCGTGGCCGACGTTCCCCACATGGACCACAGGTACGCGGCGGGCGGCGTGTAGGCGATGCCCTCCTCCTGCGTCCACCGCAGCACGCCCTGCTCGGCCGGCAGCTCCGTGTCCACGTACACGCCAAAGCTGAACACCTCGACGGTGCTGGGCACGTTGAAGCGCCAGGGCTTCGGCTGCGACGCGCCCAGCGCCTCCAGGATCTCCGGGTACTCGAAGTACGGCTGGTTAAGCCCCGTAAAGCCGCCGTGGCCGTCCGCGTTGGCGACGGTGACCTCGCCCGTGCCGGTGGTGGCGGTGGGCAGGCGGTCGAAGAACACCCGCACGCCGGTGGCAGTGGTGCCGTCCGGCGTCCCCATCCGCTGTCCCAGCAGGTTCTGCACGGTGACGTTCACCGTAAAGATCTGCGCCTCGACGTCGTAGGCCAGGCCCGACGAGGCCAGGCGCACGTACTTGTTCTGGCCGCCCAGGATCACGTTCCGCAGCCCGCCGCCCCCGGCGACCGCCTCGCACGTGGCCTGCGCGGTGCTCACCTGCACGGTGCACGCGATGCCGGCGCGCACCGTCTGCCCCGGTCCGGGGGCGGGGGTGGCCGCGGTCGGCGAGCGGTCGGTACAGGCGGCGGAAAGCAGCAGCGCGGCAAACGCGGCCGCGCGCGCGGGGATGGACTTCAGCATGGTGTGTGGAACGGATTGAGGTGGTGATGCACCGGAGGCGTCGCCGTCTGGAGATGCGTAATGTAATGGAAAATCTGTTTCCGGGTCAAATCCGGACGGGGCGCGCGGGCCGCGGCACCCGATCTCAGATCATGGAAAGACTTGTCTCACACGGGGTCAACGGGGTCAACGGTAAAGATCAAACCCGTTGACCCCGTTGACCCCGTGTGAGATTTCCTCTTCTGCAGGTTCAGCTGGTGTGTACCCGGATTCGCCACGCGTGCACAACCAACCGCGAGAAACGGAATGATCAGCGAAAGCGGGCGCCGCGCGGAATGCGCGGCGCCCGTTCGTCATCAACCGCCTCCCACACCAATCGCGTCCTGGAGGCGGCGCTCCTCCACACTGGAGCCGGGGGAGGGTTCTACCGATCGCGCATCAGGTGGATCGATCGACTCCGTCGGGCGCGCCACCGAGACTATCCGCCGATCCGCATCTCTCTCAAAAAAACGCGGATGGCTCCCTGCCGCATTCCACCTCCGCGCCGTTCCCGACAGCCCGCGGCAGCCAGGCTCTGGACGTAAGCGCCAGAGGCACGGGAAAACTCCGTTGACCCCCCTCTAGATCTTCAGGCGGCTGCGCCGGCGCCCTGGGAACCGGGTTGGGCGGGGCGGCGAAGCTTCTGCGCCAGGTCGGCGATCAGCAGCTGGGTAAAGGCCAGCGGCACCAGGCGGCCGGCGTCGCCCTCATCCCCCTGGTACATGCCGTAGCTGGCGGAGGCGTAGGTGTCGGGGAAGCGCTCCTGCCCCCAATCGTCCACCACCGTTTGCGGCAAGGTGCTGTCGATGCGGACGATCACCTCGCCGCCCTCCGCGTCTTCCACGCTGCCGTGCTCGCCCAGCCGCGCGGCGATGCCGTTGCTGCGCACGGCGTCGGCGGCGGCGCGGCGCAGGGTAAGGGTGGTGCGCACCTCGGTATCGGGCGCGTCCCACTCCGGCACCTCGTAGCGGACGACCAGATCGGCGCGGTCGGCCTGCGGCAGCACGTAGATCTTGGAATCGACCAGGTGCCGCGCGATGCTCTTGAGCACCTCGGCCTCGCTGTAGCCGCGCGACTTGGTGTCGCGCCGCAGCTTCCAGCGAAACAGCAGCTCGGGCTCGGGATACAGGAACGCGGCCAGGTCGTACGCGGCGCGCAGCTCTTCGGTGGGAAAGCCCAGCAGGCCGCGGACGATGACCACCTCTTCCGGATCCAGCACGCGCAGCGGACCAAAGGTGCCGTCGGTGTGATCGTAGCTGCGGTTGCGCACCTTGCGGCCGGCGCGCAGCAGGTTCAGGTGCTCCTGCACCAGCGACAGGTTGTGCACCATGGGGTTCAGCGCGGTAAGCCCCAGCTCCTGCCGCTCGGCGCGGGAGTAGCGGTGGTAGTCGTCCAGCTCCAGCGTAGTCACCCGCGCGGGGCCGATCAACTCGCGCACGCCGCGCGCGACGGTGCTCTTGCCGCTCCCGGAGTCGCCAATGATCCCCAGCACAAAGGGAAGGTGGCGCGGCGCGTCTTCCTGCTCGTCAGACATGCAGGCGGTTCCCGGACATGAAGGGTCCTCCGGATGATCGAGGGTGAGCGTACATCATAGCGGGGCGGGGTTCGGCGCGCGAGTGCGGAGAGACGTGCGAAAGTGCGAGAGTGCGGAAGTGCGAAAGTGAACGGCCGGTTGGGGCCGGTCAGTGTGCTTCCGGTGTCGCCATCCAACCGATTGGATGCTCGGCGAGGGCGAATGGATGCGTCGGGGTTGTGGATGGGCACGCGAGGCGGCATCGTCCCGTGGCCATGGATCATCCGCCGCCATCGCCCCCAACCGTTGAAGCCGAGAGCTGGAACCGCCCCAAGCCCGGTCCCCGGCTCGTCCCTCGCCGAATAGGGCTTCACCCGCGTAAGATCATCCCCGCCACTCTCGCACTCTCGCACTCTCGCACTTCTTTCCAGACACACACGTCACGCCCGACCCTATGTCATCCTACTGCGACGCCGCGCCCGGGCACCCGTACCACGGCCCGTATCACGACCACGAGTACGGCTTTCCCCTGCGCGGCGACGACGAGCTGCTGGAGCGGCTGGCGCTGGAGATCAACCAGGCCGGGCTGTCGTGGCTCACCATCCTGAAGAAGAAGGAAGCCTTTTACCGCGCGTTCGACGGCTTTGACGTGGACCGCGTGGCGGCGTACGGCGATACGGAGCGGGCGCGGCTGCTGGGGGACGCCGGCATTGTCCGCAACCGGCTCAAGGTAGACGCGGTGATCGAGAACGCGCGCCGTATCCAGCAGCTGCGCGCGGAGTACGGGTCGTTCGCCGGGTGGCTGGACGCGCACCATCCGCTCACCAAACCGGAGTGGATCAAGCTCTTCAAAAAGACCTTCCGCTTTACCGGCGGCGAGATCGTGGGCGAGTTCCTGATGTCGCTGGGCTACCTTCCCGGCGCGCACAAAACCGACTGCCCCGTCTACCCCCGCATCCTTGCGCTGGACCCGCCGTGGGCGCGGGCCGAGGCGGTCGCCCGGCCGGCATAGGATTGCCGCTCATCCGCACTTCGCCAAAACGACGAGCCCCGTCCGGCGCACTGCACGCCGGACGGGGCTTCGGCTGCCTGGATCAGCAGGGGGACGGCACGATCCAGAAGATCAATTGTGCTTGATGATCACCCTGACCATGAACAGGCCGATGTTGTCGGTAAAGAACTTCAGCGGCATGCGGTCGTCCTGGTCGTCCAGCACGTCGTTCACGGTGAACCACAGCGTACCCGCCGGCCCCTTCCAGTTTACCGTTTCCGACGAGCCGATGGCGAACGCGGACGAAAAGCCGTTGTAGCGCATGGGTGGCCGGTCCGCGCCATGCACCGCGGCGATCAGCACGCCGTACGGCTCGCCCGGCAGGATCTTGGACTGCACGCGCGCAAAGTATCGGCTGTCGAGAAGCCCGTCGGGTCCGGTGTCGCCGTCGGGGGTAAGCCAGCTGCGCGGAAGGCTCCGTTCGAGCGCATCCCGGTCGGCGGCGGTGTAGTGCCGTTCGGGAAGCCAGATGGAGTCGGGGATGGCACCAAAGTCGCCCCGCGCACGCTCCGCCGAGAGCCGCAGCTCGATCTGGCGGCGGAGGAGAATGTGGTCGTTCAGGGTGTTGTAGGTGATGTTCACCTGTCCCTGGGCCTGGAACTCCACCTCGTCGCCGGGCCGGAGCGGAATGTCGCTGTTCATCCACCCGTGTGGCTGAACGATCAGAAAGTATTCGCGCCCCTGCCGGGTTACCTGCTCCAGGATGATCTTGGGCGAGCTGGAGATCTCCATCGACGTCGCCGTAAGGCCCGACGATTTCCAGGTCCACAGCAGCAGCCGTATCGACGCGCCGGCGGTGAAGATGATCAGGAAGCAGAGCACCACGAACCCGGTGAGCTTCTTCCAGTCCGTCACGACTTCGTACAGCACGTCGGCCATCGACAGCGGCCGGCCGTGCGGGCGGCTGAGCGGCGGATTGGCGGCGGCAGAAGGCTCGCGGGTGGTACCCGTCTCGGTATCCGGCATCGGAGTGGGTGCAGGGGAGCTTGAAGGAAGGGCGGGGGGGGAGGCCTACACGATGTACTAACGGACCCTCCGGGTCAACGCCTCAGTCCCGCGCGCCACCACCACCACAGGCTAAAGCCTGTGGCTGGAAATGCCACAAGCCCCGTCTCGGCGCGCTGACGCGTCGCCGAACGGGGCTTCACCTGCTCGTGAGGGCCAGGCCCGGCGCGTTGAGCCGGCTCCGGGAAATCGACGAGGTCCTTCGATCGGTCAGAGATCCAGCCGTCATCCGGATCCGCGCGGCGCCTCCCTCAGCCTCAGCACAGTGAACGCCGCCGGGAAGCCGCGGCTACAGTCCGCGAAGGCGGACTTCGTGACTTTCCAGCCGCGGTTTCAACCACCGAACGCGGAACCCGACGCCGCGCCGGGTGCTCCGCCGCACGATCCCTCACACCCTCACACCCTCACACCCTCACACCCTCACACCCTACTTCGTCTCCAGCCAGTTGTCCCCGATCCCGCCTTCCACCTTCAGCGGCACTTCCAGCTGCGCCGCGCCCTCCATCCGCTCGCGGACGAACTCCTGCACCGCCGGCTCGCTCCCCGCGGGCGTTTCGAACAGGAGTTCGTCGTGCACCTGCAGCAGCATCTTCGCGGGGACCACGCCGGCATGCAGGTCGTCCTGGATGCGGATCATGGCGATCTTGATGAGGTCCGCCGCGGTGCCCTGGATGGGCGCGTTGGTGGCCGCGCGCTCGCCGAACGCGCGGATGTTCCAGTTGCGCGACTTGAGCTCCGGCAGGTAGCGCCGCCGGCCGGTGAGCGTTTCCACGTAGCCGCGCGTCTTGGCCAGCTCCACCTGCTCGTCCAGGTAGCGCCGCACGCCCGGAAAGCGGCGGAAGTACTCCTCGATGAACTCCTTTGCCTCCGCGTTGCTGATCCCCAGCTGGTTGCCCAGCGAGAACGGGCCCTGTCCGTAGATGATGCCGAAGTTCACCGTCTTTGCCCGGTCGCGCATCTCCTTGGTGACGGAGTCCAGCGGTACGCTGAAGACGATGCTGGCCGTCTGCCGGTGGATGTCGAGCCCCGCCCGGAACGCCTCGACGAACGCCTCGTCGCGCGAGTAGTGGGCCAGAATGCGCAACTCGATCTGCGAGTAGTCGGCGCTGACGAAGCGGTGCCCCTCGGCGGGGATGAAGCCGCGGCGGATCTCTGCCCCCATCTCGGTGCGGATAGGGATGTTCTGCAGGTTGGGATCGGACGAGGAGAGGCGCCCCGTGGCCGCGATGGTCTGGCTGAACGAGGTGTGGATGCGCCCCGTTTCGGGGTTCACCGCGTGCGGCAGCGTGTCGACGTAGGTGCCGCGCAGCTTGTCGATCTGCCGGTACTGCATCAGCAGCGTGGGGAGCGAATGGCCGCGCGCCGCCAGCGCCTGCAGCACGTCCACGTCGGTCGACGCACCCGTCTTGGTCTTTTTGATGACGGGCAGCCCCAGCTTGCCGAACAGGATCTCGCGCAGCTGCGGCGTGGAGCCGATGTTGAACTCCTCCCCCGCCTCCACGTAGATCTGCCCCTCGAGCGACTTTTGCGCGGTGCGCAGCTCCTCGCCCATGCGGCGAAAGAACGGCTCATCGATGCGGATGCCGTTCCACTCCATCTCCGCCAGCACGTGGACCAGCGGCATCTCGATGTCGCGGAACAGCGACTCCAGGTGCAGGCTCTCCATCTCCGGGCCGAACTTTTCCGCCAGCCGCAGCGCGATGTCGGCATCCTCGGCCGCGTAGGTGCAGGCGGACTCCAGCGCCACCTCGGCAAAGGGGATCTCGGCCTTTCCCTTCCCCGCCACCTCGCCGTAGGTGATGGTCTCGTGGTCCAGGTGCTGAAGGGCGAGCGAGTCCAGCCCGTGCTCGCGCCGTCCGGGGTCCAGCACGTAGCTGGCGATCATCGTGTCGAAGTCGATGCCCCGCAGCGCGATCCCCTCGCGCCGGAAGACGAGGAAATCGTACTTCAGGTTCTGGCCCACCTTCTTTACGGACTCGTCCTCCAGCAGCTCGATCAGCGGCCGCATGGCCTCGCCGTGCAGGTCCGGCAGGTTGGCCACCACCTCGCACCCGGGCCCGTCCTTCGTCACCGGCGGCATCAGTTCGCCCAGCATGTCGCCCTGGTCGGGGCCGCGGGTGCGGTGGCGGAAGGGAAGGTAGTACGCCTGTCCCACCTCCACGCCCAGCGATATGCCGCACAGCGTGGCGCGCATGGGATCCGTGTTGTCCGTCTCCGTATCCACCGCAAACCGCCCCGCCGCACGCGCCCGTGCAACCAGGTCGAGCACTTCCTGCGTCGTGGAGAGGAGCGTGTACGTGGCCTCCAGCCGGTTCTTGGGCCGCGCTTCCGCCTCCGCGCTCCCCGCCGGCGCCACGCCGGTAAAGTCACGGATGAGCGAGTGGAACTCCAGGTCAAAGAACAGGTCCTTGAGCCGCGCGCGGTCCGGCTCGCGGCAGCGCAGCGCCTCCAGGTCCAGTTCCACCGGCAGGTCTTCGCGGATGGTGACCAGCCGCTTGGACAGCAGCGCGTTGTCGGCAAACGCCTCCAGCGCCTCGCGGGCGCGCTTGCTCTTGATCTCCGCCGTGCGTGCGAGGAGGTTTTCGATTGCGCCGTACTCCTCGATCAGCTGGATCGCCGTCTTGGGGCCGATCCCCTTTACACCGGGCACGTTGTCGCTGGCGTCGCCGATCAGCCCCAGGTAGTCCACCACGTGCTTCGGCGGCACGCCCAGGCGCTCGTTGGCGTTCCGCTCGTCCACCCATTCTTCCTCGACGGCCGTGGGGCCGCCGCGGCCGGGGTTCAGCAGGGCCACGTGCGGGCGGATGAGCTGGTAGAAGTCCTTGTCGCCGCTGATGATGACCGTCTCCAGCCCCTGGTCCACCGCCTTGGCGGCCAGCGTGCCGATCACGTCGTCGGCCTCGTAGCCCTGCAGCTCCAGGACGGGGATGTTGAACGCTTCCACCAGCTCGCGGATGCGGGGGATGGAAAGCGCCAGCTCGTCGGGCATCTTTTCGCGCGTGGCCTTGTACTCGGGGTACATCTCCACGCGCTCGCTGTCGCCCGCGTCAAACACCATCCCCAGGTAGTCGGGGTTGTGCTTTTCGAAGACCTTGATGAGGAACCGGGCGACCCCCCACGCGGCCGACGTGTTCTCGCCCTTTCCCGAAACCAGCGGCCGCGAGATCAGCGCGAAAAAGGCGCGGTAGATGAGCGCGTAGCCGTCGATCAGGTACAGGCGGTCGCGGGTCTTTTCGGGCTTTTCTACGGGCATGCTGAACTGGCGGATGTACGTTCGTGGTGATGCGGAGCGGCGCGCGACCAATGTAGGGCACGGCGCCCGCCGCCGAAACGCCGCCGTCCTCCGCTATGCCCCTGGACGCTTCCCCGGCGCGGACATCACCTCCGCGGCCCCGGCGTTCTCCCCTTGGCCGGGCGCCCTCATCCCTCGCGTTTCAGGGACGTACAGCATCATGAACGTGATCTCGGGCGTCCACCACGCACCACACGGGCGATTTGATCCCGCGCACCCCGTCGCACATCCCCGATCCGGTGATGGAGGTCGAGAGAACCGCGGCAACTCGACTTCGCGCCACGGTTCGGGGGCCAGGTGTCTTCGTACCATTTCTCGCAGTTCGTTGTGCAATCAGAGGAACGACGGAAAAGCATCACGCGGAGGCGCGGAGGAACTGATGAGGCGCGGAGGCGTTTTGGGCGTTCCCTCCGCGCCTTTTCTGTTTTCTCCGCGCCTCCGCGTGAAAATCGTTCCCCTCACTGCACATCGAATCCGGGAGATGGTATCACACCACCCGGCGGCCTGGTCGCATCCCCCGGATGGCGGAGGTGCAGACGTGATCCGGGATCAGAAAAAGGCCTCGCGCGGAGATGCGCGAGGCCTTTTTCGAGCGGGTTTCGCCGGTGCCGTCAGGGCGCGGCGAGCGGCGTGCGGAAGAACACGATGCGGCTTTGCAGCCGGTAGGCCAGTCCGTCCGCCGCCCAGCGCACCAGCCGCAGCCGGGAGACGGAGGGATGCTCCGTGCCCCCGTCGGACACCGCGAACGAGCCCAGGGACTGGAAGGTGTTCATGTCGTACGCGGTGAACCTTCCCTCGTGCACGTAGAACGCGCGCCCCAGCTCGGGGTCGGCGCGGAAGATGAACCCCGCCTGCGACGACTGGCCCTCGAAGGCGCCCACCCGCTCGTGCCGGTCAGCGTCGATGACGGCGCCGTTGCTTCCGTAGACGCGGCCGCTGGCGAACCGGATGCGCATGTCGGTATACGAGAGCAGGGGCGTCATCCGCACCTCCCGGACGCCCGCGGCGTCGACCCGGTACGTGTAGAACCGGTGGTCGGAGCTTGCCGCGTCGGCGCCGTACAGCACCGTGGGATCCTCACCCCACGCGATGGTGTTGCTGCCGAAGAAGTCGGGGCCCACCAGGGCGCGGCGGACCCCATCGTCGTAGATGGCGATGCCGCGGTAGCCGGGGCTGGCGCCCGGACGCTCCAGCAGCACCGCGACCGTCCCCGGCCGGCCGGGCATCGGGTGGATCTCGGCGGCGTTATCCTCCCCCAGCGAGAACGATGCGCCCGGGGTGAGCGAGGGGAGCGCCACGCGGCGGATCTCGCGGGTCCCGTTGAGCTCCACCCACAGCGCGCTGCCGTCTTCCGACACCGCCAGCGACGCGGGCTCGTCAAAGAGCATCACCGAATCCACCACCGTCCCCGTTTCCGGGTCGATGGCCAGAATGCGGCTGTTGCGCGTACCCTCCGGGCCCAGCGACGCGTACAGCCGCCTGGAATGCGGGTCGTACACCATGTCCACCGCGGACACCTCGAGGGTGTGCATGCTGGTGCGGACAGCGGCGGGGACGGGCCGGATCTGCAGGTGCGCCGGGCTGCTGGTCCCCGCGCCCGGCGTGTGGACGTCGATGGTCGCCGTTCCCGGCGCGGCCACGTCGGCGTCGGAGACGGTGATCTCCAGGCGCTGGTAGCCCAGGTAGCGGGTTGGGCGCTCCTCGCCGTTCCACCGCACCACCGAGCCGCGCACGAAGCCCGTCCCGTGCACCCGCAGCGGGAAGCCGCCCCGCCCCGCGGCCGCGCCGGATGCCGGCAGCATGGCGAGCACCGGGAACGGCGCCCGCAGGGTGAGCGGCAGAATGGCGGAGGTGCCGCCGCCCGGCGCCGGGTTGACCACGGTGAGGTTGAAGGTCCCGGCGCCGGAAAGGTCGTCGGCGCTCAGCGTGGCGGCCACCTCGGTGGCGCTCACCAGCCGGGTGGGGCGCGGGCCGCCGGAGACGTGGATGACCGATGAGGCGACAAAGCCCGTCCCCGTCACCCGCACCACCAGGCTGTCCTGCCCCGCGTCCGTCAGTGAGGGCGTGACCGCGCTCGCCACGGGTGCCGGGTTCGTCACCAGCAGCGTGGCCGCGGCCGAGACGCCCCCGCCCGGCTCCCCGTTGATCACGACCACCTGGACCTCGCCACCCGCCGGCACCGCGGCCGGCGGGATCGTCAGCCGCAGCTCCGTCGAAGAAACGTAGGTGGGAGTTGCCGCCGTCCCGGTGCCGAGCCCCACCAGCGAGGTGTGGGTGAAGCCGGTGCCCCGGATGGTGATCTCGCCCCCCGTCCCCGCCACCAGCGAGGCCGGCGTGATGCCGGTCACCACGGGCACCGGGTTGGTGCCCACGCCGATCAGCATCCCGTAGCCGGAGCTCACCCCGCCGCCGGGGGCGGGGTTGAAGACGGAGATCTGCACCGTCCCCGGCTCCTCGATGTCCGCGGCCGCGATGCTGGCGGAGAGCTCCGTGGCGCTGACGTAGGTGGTGGGGCGGTCCACGCCGTCCCAGCGCACCACCGAGCCCTGGACGAAGTCCACCCCGCGCACCGTCAGCGTGAACGCGGGTCCGCGCGAGAGCACGCCGGCCGGGGCCACCGCGGTCACCCGCGGCGTGGGGTTCGGCCGGTTGCCAGTCGGTCCGTCGCCGCAGGCGGCGGCGATCAGCAGAACGGCGGCGGCCGCGCGCCGCAGCAGGGGGCGTGCCGGATGTCGAGAGGGCATAAGGGAGTAAATAAAGGAGGGAAGAAGAAGAATCGGTGGATCTGCGCGACACGGATGCGCCGCATTATGAGGATAACGGGCGCGTTCGGCTTGCACAATCGTGAGTGCCCTCCGTATCCATGCTAAGCCTTTCGCACCTCGGCGGCGTATGTCAGATTGTCATCCGATCCCACGACCATCGGCGCGGGCTCCGCGGGGCGGAGCGCGACGGCCATCCCCCATGTAGAGCAGGACATGCAACCGACCCGCATCGCACGCACGGGCGCGCTCCTGACGGCCTTCGCGCTGGCCGGCGGGGACGCGGCGCAGGCGCAGACCGGCTACCTGCGCCCGCCCGACCCCATTCCCGCCATCGTTACCGCCGAGCCCACCCCCACCGTGATGGTGGGGCGCGACCGGCAGACGCTGGCCATCGTGACGCGCGAGGCGCTCCCCTCCATCGAGCAGATGGCGGAGCCGGAGCTGAGGCTGGCGGGGTACCGCGTCAGCCCGCGCACCAACGGCATCTCCGGCACGCGCGCCGCCTACGGCAGCGGCCTGGCCTTCCAGGACCTGGAAAGCGGCCGCCAGCGGGTCGTGCAGCTGCCGGCCGGCGCGCGCATCGCCTACGCCGGGTGGTCGACGGACGGGCGGCGGCTGGCGTTCGTCAACGCCCTCCCCAACGGGCTGGAGCTGTGGGTGGCCGAGGTCGCCACCGGCCAGGCGCGCCGGGTGATGGGCCCGGAGCTGAACGGGACCCTGACCACGCCGTACCGCTGGCTGCCCGACAACTCCGGCTTCGTCGTGGCGCGCGTGGTCCCCGGACGGGGGCCGGCGCCGCGTCCGTCCGAGGTGCCGTCCGCGCCCATCATCCAGGAGAGCCTGGGCCGCACGGCGCCCGCGCGCACCTACCAGGACCTGCTTCAGAGCGCCGGCGACGAGGCGCTGTTCGAGCACTACTTTACCGCACAGCTTTCGCGCGTGCCGCTGGACGGCGAGCGCCCCACGGACGTGGGCGAGCCGGGGATCTTCTTCGGCTTCGCCCCCTCGCCCGACGGGCGGTTCCTGCTGGTGACGCGGGTCAAGCGCCCGTACAGCTACGTGGTTCCCGCGTACAACTTTCCGCAGGAGGTCAGCGTCGTCGACGCGCGCACCGGCGCCCGCGTAAAGCTGGTGGCCGACGTGCCGCTGTCCGACAACCTGCCCCCGTCGTTCGACGCCGTTCCCGAGGGCCCGCGCGAGGTACAGTGGCGCAGCGACGCGCCCGCCACGCTGGCCTGGGTAGAGGCGCTGGACGGCGGCGACCCCCGCCGCGAGGCCGCCCTGCGTGACCGGGTGGTGATGCTGGCGGCGCCGTTCACGGCCCAGCCCACGCGCCTCATCGACGTGGAGCACCGCGTGTCGTACGTGGGGTGGGGGAGCGGCGACATGGCCATCGTGCAGGCGCAGTGGTTCAACACGCGGTGGCAAAAGCGCTTTGCCGTAAGCCCCGACAACCCCTCGGCCGCGCCGCGCCTGATGAGCGACCGCAGCTACCAGGACCGCTACAGCGATCCCGGCATACCGCTCACCACCACCACCCCCTCGGGGCACGAGGTGCTGCGGTTCACGGGTGACGGCCGCGGGATCTTCCTTACCGCGCTGGGCGCGTCGGAGCGGGGCAACTACCCCTTCCTGGACGTGATGGACATCGCCTCGGGAGCGAAGCGGCGGCTGTGGCGCACCGAGGACCCGTACTACGAGACGGTGCTCGCCGTGCTGGACGCCGACGGCGGCCGCATCCTCACCCGGCGCGAATCCATTACCGAAGCGCCCAACGTGTACGTGCGCACGCTGCGGGGGAACCGGGCCCGCGCGGTGACGAACTTTCCGGATCCCGCGCCGCAGCTGGCCAACGTGCAGCGGCAGATGATCACCTACACCCGCGCGGACGGCGTGCGCCTGAACGGCACGCTGTACCTGCCCCCCGGCTACGACGCGCGGCGCGACGGCCCGCTCCCGCTGGTGATGTGGGCGTATCCCACCGAGTTCCGCGACGCCAGCGCGGCGGGGCAGATCACGGATTCGCCCAACCGCTTTTCGCGGCCGGGCGGCACCTCGCACCTGTTCCTGCTGCTGGCCGGCTACGCGGTGCTCGACAACCCCACGATGCCGATCGTGGGCGAAGGCGAGGCCGAGCCCAACGACACCTACGTGGAGCAGCTGGTGGCCAGCGCGCAGGCGGCGGTGGACAAGGTGGTGGAGATGGGTGTAGCGGACCGCGACCGCATCGCCGTGGGCGGCCACAGCTACGGCGCGTTCATGACGGCCAACCTGCTGGCGCACAGCGACCTGTTCCGCGCCGGGGTGGCGCGCAGCGGCGCGTACAATCGCACGCTCACCCCGTTCGGCTTCCAGGCGGAGCAGCGCACGTACTGGGAGGCGACGGACACGTACACGCGGATGAGCCCGTTCACCTTCGCCAACCGGGTAAACGAGCCCATCCTGCTCATCCACGGCGCCAACGACGACAACAGCGGCACCTTTCCCGTGCAGAGCGAGCGCTTTTACGCCGCGCTCAAGGGCCACGGCGCCACGGTGCGCTACGTGGTGCTGCCGCTGGAGGCGCACGGCTACCGCGCCCGCGAGTCCGTGCTGCACACGCTGGCCGAGACCATCAACTGGCTCGACACGCACGTGAAGAACGCCCCGCCGCGCACCCCGCCCGCCGCCACGCCTGCCACGCGGTAAGGCAAAGTCCGCAAAAGAGGATTGGGGTACAGAGGAACAGAGAAAGCCAGAGGAACAGAGAGCGGCATCACTCTGTTCCTCTGGCTTTGTCTGTTCCTCTGTACCCTACATCGTGTCTCTTTTCTCAGATCCCGCTGGGATACGTCTCGGGCGGCTCGGCGTTTTCCCACTGCGGTGTGCGCTCCAGCGGGTGCAGGGCGCGCGTGTGGTCGTAGTGGATCACGGCGTCGAACTGGCCGGAGAGCCGCGCGTGGAAATAGTGGCTCCACCGCTCCGTCTCCGGCTTGTAGATCACGCCGATGGCACGCTCCAGCCGCTCGGGCCGCAGCGCCTGCCCCACCGCGCCTCCGCCGCGGATCGGCAGGTAGAAGTCGGGGACGCCCACCTCGTGCAGCAGCGCCTCGTAGCTGCCGTCCATCCCCGGCCGCACGCGCTTGCGCTCCGCCGGCGCGTCCCACTCCGACGCGGCGGTGACGGTCCCCGTGTACGTGCTGAAGCCGATGAGCCGCGCGGCGTCGCCGTGCCGCTCGCGCACCAGCTGGCCCACGTTCCACTCGCCCTCCTCGCCCATCTGCGTGGCGCTGGCGTCGCCCAGGTGGGAGTTGTGCGCCCAGACCACCACCCGGGGTGAATCGACCTTCTGGTCAAAGTGGCGAAGCAGCGCGTCCAGCGTATCCGCCATGTGGCAGTCGCGCAGGTTCCACGAGCTTACGCGCGCGGCGAACATGCTGCGGTAGTATTCCTCCGCGTTCTTTACCAGCCGTGCGTTCTGCTCGGCGTAGAAGTGCTCGTCCTCCGCCAGCCCGCCGTCCTGCGCCGCGACCCGCGCCGCCTGCTCGCGCAGCTCCCGCAGCTGGTGCACAGCCTCGTCGATGCACGCGTCGGTAATGCCCAGCTCGGCCGCGTAGCCGTACGCCTGCGGATCGTCGCCGCCCATGCGGTGAAAGCAGCCGTAGCGCTGCCGGGCGCGGCGTGCCGCTTCGGGATCCACGCCCTCCAGGTACTGGATGACGGCCTGGATGGAGCCGAACATGGAGTACAGGTCGATTCCGTAGAACCCGGCCCGGGGCGCGCCGTCCGGCAGCGCGTCGTTGTGCGCGCGCATCCACTCCACCAGCCGCACCACGTCCGTGTTGCGCCACATCCACTGCGGAAATCGCTTGAAGCCGCCCAGCGCCTCTTCGGGCGAGGCGTCGCTCCCCGCGCCGCGGACGTAGCGGTTCACGCGGTACGCGTCGGGCCAGTCCGCCTCCACCGCCACGGCCGTGAACCCTTTTTCCGTGATCAGCCGCCGCGTGATCTGCGCCCGTGCGCGGTAGAACTCGTGCGTGCCGTGCGACGCCTCGCCCAGCAGCACCAGCCGCGCATCGCCCACCAGCTCCATCAGCGCGTCCCAGTCACCCTGCTCGCCGCGCAGCGGAACCGCCGCCGCGCGAATCGTCTCCAGCGCCGCTCCGTCCTCCCGTGCCGCCATCGTCTTCCTCCATCGCGGATCCATCGCTCGCCTCCCACCCCTCTGACCGCGCACCCGACGTGCCATCCGCGTAACTGAAGTCCCGTAACATATTGGCCTCACACGGAGTTAACGGAGTCAACGGAGTTTGATCCTCGCGCAGAACAAACGCCGTTGACTCCTTTAACTCCGTGTGAGACATAAAGCCGGGGCTGGACGGATCCAGAAAAGCGGAGGGGCGGAGAGATGGTCTCTCTCCGCCCCACCGCGTCTCCGCGTGAGATCAACCGCCCCCCG
>NZ_JBMDXM010000042.1:0-7484 GCF_048594345.1 Longimicrobium sp. | reverse complement strand
ACGTCCATCTCGCGCTCGTCGCCGGTGCTGTACGCGCTGCCGATCTGGATCTTGACCGCCTCGGCCGTGGCCTCGCCGATCATCAGGTTGTAGTTCTTGCGCATGAAGGTGACGATGGCGTTGTCGATCTCGTCGCCCCCCACGCGGATGCTCGTATCACAGACGATGCCGCTGAGCGCGATCACCGCGATCTCGGTCGTCCCGCCGCCGATGTCGATGACCATGTTGCCCGTGGGCGTCTCCACCGGCAGCCCCACGCCGATGGCGGCCGCCATCGGCTCGGCCACCATGTACACTTCCTTGGCCCCCGCCGCGCTGGCGCTCTGCCGCACCGCCCGCCGCTCCAGCTCGGTAATGCCGCTGGGCACACCGACGACAACCGTCGGCTTGAGCTTCAGGAACCGCTTGCTGGTCACCGTCTCCAGAAAGTAGCGGAGCATGATCTCCGTCACGTCCACGTCGGCGATCACTCCGTCCTTCAGGGGGCGCACCGCCGTGATCCCCTCGGGGGTGCGGCCCAGCATGCGCTTGGCCTCCAGCCCGATACCCTTGATCTTGTTGGTGGCCTTCTCCATGGCCACCACCGAGGGCTCGTTCAGGACGATCCCCTCGCCCTTGACGTAGACCAGGGTGTTGGCGGTTCCCAGGTCTACGGCGATGTCGTTGACCGGGATGAAGCTGCCCGAGCGAAACCAGCGAAAGGCCATGTCGTCCGTCTGAGCTTTCTCGCCGGGGGCCGGTGCGGCCTCCGGACGCCTCGGGCGGCGCGCCGCCCGTGTCGGTTACGAGGTGGGGTTGCCGAAAGTCGGCAAAGCTAGGCCGCCCCACGCACATACGCAACCCGAACGACCATGCCTCCGCCCTCGGCCGCCGCGTGCAGATGCAGGCGCCATGCCGGGGGTGGGCGGGTGTTTCCGGAAACGTCGCGCGTGGGAAGGAGCGTGAAATCTGTTACCGTTTCAGATTTGCGCAAGAGCACGGGATCCGCCACCCCGCAATCTCCCGATTTCCCCTGTCGTTGCCTGCGAAAACGCTGCGTCCCGGCGTCGGGATGGATGCCGAAAAATGCCCTGCCCTCGCCACGAAAGGACTTGCACGAAACTTCTTGTCTGGTTTAGAATGCATGCACATTGCGCCGTTGCACTCCGGCGGCGCATCGTCCGCATCCATCCTCTACCCGGGGCACGCCCATGAGCAAGCTGCGGCTGAAGCTGGACGAACTCGAGGTCGACACCTTCCACACGGGCGAAACGGCGGAGTCCGGGCGGGGAACGGTGGATGCGCACGCGGCGACGGCCAAGCCGCTCTGCATCCCCACCCTCAAAACGGACCTGACCTGCTGTCCCTGCACGCCCATGATCTGAGGCGGACGCGGGCCACGCGGTGCCCGGCCCTGTTCGGCCGGGCACACCTCATCCCCCGAGCGATTGGACACCCCATGAAGAAGCTGAAGCTGCGGATGGAGGAGCTGGCGGTAGAGTCGTTCCCCACCTGTGACGCAGATGGCGGCATCGGTACGGTTCACGGGCAGGGGCTGATCCCCACGCCGCCGTACTTCACCTGCAAGCCGTGCCTGCTCACCAAGCCGACCGACTGCCCCTGCACGCCCTGAGCTGACGAGGCCAGGCAGGCGGCCCACACCCCCGGCGCCCGCCGGGTGCATCCTTACCCTATTAGTGATCGGACGAGCCATGAAGAAGATCAAGCTGCAGGTGCAGGAGCTGGCGGTGGAGTCGTTTCCCATCAGCGAGGTGGAGGGAGAGGCCGGCACCGTTCACGGGCAGGAGTTCAAGCCTACCCGCATGACGTTCGACTGTCCCTGCACCCCGATCGTGTGACCGGCTGGTCGCGCGGCGTTCGCCATCACCCCGGGAGGAACCGATGAAGAAGCTGAAGCTGCACGCCGACGAGCTCGCGGTGGAGTCGTTCCCCGTCAGCCAGATCGCGGAAGAGATCGGGACGGTTCAGGGGGAGATGAAGCCCACGCCCCCGTACGCCACCTGCCCGCTGCTGACCCGGATGACGTACGACTGCCCCTGCACGCCCAGGGCGTGACGCAGGGTGGCGATCCTCCCCACCATCCACCCAGGAGCGAGCGATGAAGAAGCTGAAGCTGCAGCTGGAAACCCTGGCGGTGGAGTCGTTCACCGCCGATCGCGCGGATGGGCAGGCGGGCACGGTGCAGGCGCACGAGCTTTTCGCGACGCGCCCGGAGGTCTGCGATCCGTTCTCGCTGCCGCCCCGCTGCTCCTGAGCGGCGGAGGGGCACGCGGAACCACGACGGGCCCGGCGGAATCGTTTCCGCCGGGCCCGTTCTCTGTCGATCCAACCGATCCGATCCGCGCATAAACACACGGAGGCGCTGAAAATCTCTTCCGTAACTCCGCGCCTCCGCGCCCTCCGCGTCTCCGCGTGAGGCTGTTCTCTTGCGGATCCGCTCTCAGCGCCCCGTGGAGCCAAAGCCGCTGGCGCCGCGGCCGGATTCGCTCAGCGACTCCACCTGTTCCACCTCCGGCGCCACGAACCGCGCGAACACCAGCTGCGCGATGCGCGTCCCGCGGGGGATGGGCACCGCCTCGTCGCCCGCGTTCCACAGGATCACCTTCAGCTCGCCGCGGTAGTCCGGATCGATGGTCGCGGGCGAGTTGGGGAGGGTGACGCCGTGCCGCAGCGCCAGGCCGGAGCGTGGGCGCACCTGGCACTCCACGTCGTCCGGCAGCTCCATGGCCAGCCCCGTCGCCACCAGCCGCCGCTCCCCCGCCCCCAGCACAAAGTCCGCCTCAGCCGACGCCACGTCGTACCCCGCCGACCCCGGCGTCTGCCGCGCGGGAAGCGGCAGGTCGGGGTTGTGCTCCAGCCGGCGGAAGCGCACCCGGTCGGCCATCAGAACCTCGCGTCGTTCTTGCGGCGCTCCCAGGCGTCCGCCTCGGCGGTGCTGTAGGTGAGCATGGGGCCGTCGGCGCCGGGAAGGATCATCAGCATGATGCGCGCATGGTTAGCGGGGTCGGTCCATACCTTCATGTAGCCGCCACGGCTGGCCAGCGCCGCCGCGCAGGCGTCGCTCCCCACGTCGCCCACCGTGCGCTCCTGCGCTTCCAGCCGCGGGTAGCGGCGGCTGACCACGTTGTCCAGCAGCCGCAGCACGATCCCGCAGTCCGCCGCGTTCTCCACCGGCGCCATGTACCCGCCGCGCATCAGCCCCATTTGCGGATGGACGAAGAACATCGCCACCATCTCGCGCCCCAGCACCCGGTCATCGTACACCATCGCGGCCACCCCTTCGGCGTCGGGCTGCTCCATGGAGGCGGCGCCTCGCTGCGCGACGATGGCGGCCCGCGTGGTCCCCCAGTCGAACCCCACGGCGCCCGTCACCTGCGCCCCCGGCGCCTGGGCCGCGGACGCCTGCGCGTGCGCATCCGCCGGCGCGGCGGCGAAAACGACGAGCACCGCCAGCACGGCGGCGAAGGAGCGAATCGGCACGAAGACTCCGGAGCTGCGGATGGGATGAAGTGCGGCGGTGGACGCGCGGGGGCGACAAAGATGGCCAGACGCCGCGTTTCCGACAACCCGCGGGTACTGTCGGGCGTCCTTATCCTTATCCTTATGAGGTGATCCGCATTCCTCCTCTGTTCCTCTGGCTGTTCTCTGCCCCTCTGTACCCTGACCTCTGTTTTCAGTAGTCCGACGTGAGGTGAGGTGTTTTGCCGGATTCGGTATCACATCACACGGACTCAACGGAGTTCGACGAGGTGATTCGGCGGGCAACGCGTTGTTCCATCGAGGGTGGGGATCAAAAGACAAGGGGCGGAGACCTCGATCGGTCTCCGCCCCTCCGTCTTTCATCAGCCCGCCGTCGTCAGTTGGACTGGCTGACGACCTCTACCTGGAACACCAGCACGGAGTTGGCCGGGATGGGGCCGTTGGCCTGCGTGCCGTAGCCGAGCGACGGCGGAATCACCAGCTGCCGCTTGCCGCCCACCTTCATCCCCAGCAGCCCCTGCTCCCAGCCCTCGATCACGCGGCCCTGGCCCAGCACCAGCTGAAAGATGGCGCGGGGAGGATCGTTGTGGTCAAAGCGGGTGCCGTCGGCCAGCCACCCCTGGTAGCGAACGCCCAGCACGCGGCCGGGACCCACGTCGGCGCCGGTGCCCACGGCGATGTCCTTGACGTACACGCCGTCGCCCACGCGCGTCATGGTCGCGATGTCCACGCCCAGCGCGGGCGCAAAGTTCACCTGGGCAAGGTCGGGATCGCTGGGGCCCGAGGCGTCGCCGCACGCCGCGGCGGCAAGCAGGGGAAGCGCGCACAGCAGCGCGCGGAAAACACGTCGCATTCGCATCTCACTTGGTCGATGATGGTTACGGCCGGTCGCGCGGCAAAGATAACGCATTCACGCGCCCACGAGAACGCCCCGCCGCCCTGGATGAGGACAGCGGGGCAAAACCAGGTGCCTGGGGCGGGACTCGAACCCGCACGGCTCGCGCCGGGGCATTTTAAGTGCCCTGTGTCTACCGATTCCACCACCCAAGCCTGGGCATCGTCCCCGGCGGGACGAGCCACGGCTGATAAGATAAACGGACGCCGGCCCCGGGTCTACGCTCTTCCGCGCCCGCCGGCGGCGTCCATCACCTCGCGCAGGCGGCGGACGTTCTCCTGCACCGACGCCCTGGTGTTGTAGACGGCGGAGCCCGCCACCACGCAGGTGGCGCCGGCGCGGACCACCTCTTCCGCCGTATCGGGCGCCACGCCGCCGTCCACCTGCAGCTCCACGTGGTGCAGCCCGCGCTCGTCCAGCATGCGCCGGATGCGGGCGATCTTGTCGGTGCTGGTGGGGATGTACGACTGTCCGCCAAAGCCGGGGTTCACCGACATCACCAGCACCAGGTCCACGTACGGCAGCACCTCCACCAGCGTGTCCACCGGCGTCCCCGGATTGAGCGTAACCCCGGGCTTCACCCCCAGCTCGCGGATCTGCTGGATGGTGCGGTGCAGGTGGGGACTGGTCTCCACGTGCACCGTCAGGTAGTCGGCGCCGGCTTTGGCGAAGTCGGCCAGGTACCGCTCCGGCCGCTCGATCATCAGGTGCACGTCGATGGGAAGCGTGGTGGCGCGCCGCGCCGCCGCCGCGATCAGCGGGCCGATGGTGATGTTGGGGACGAAGTGACCGTCCATCACGTCGACGTGAATCCAGTCGGCCCCCGCCTGCTCCGCCTCGCGGATGTGCTCGCCCAGCCGCGTAAAGTCCGCGGAAAGGATGGAGGGCGCGATCTTTACGCGGCTCATCGCGCGCCCTCCCGCTCCCGCACCTGCACGCCGCCGCTCCCCGCGATGACCACGGCCGTCGCCATCCCCAGGAACAGCCCCGTCTCCACCACCCCGGCGCGCAGCGCCAGCGAAATCTCCAGCGCCTCCGGATCGGCGATGCCGGCGGGGAAGCGGCAGTCGTAGATCAGGTTGCCGCCGTCCGTCACCACCGGCCGGCCGTCGCGCACGCGCAGCACGGGGTCCGCGCCCAGCGAGCGCAGAAAGTCCGGCTGCACGGCGGCGCCGAACGGGTCCACCTCCACCGGCAGCGGCGCCCTGGTCCCCAGCCGGTCCACCACCTTGGTGTCGTCAGCCACGATCACCAGCTCGCGAGAGGCGGCGGCCACGATCTTTTCCCGCAGCAGCGCGGCGCCCAGCCCCTTGATGAGCCGCAACTCGGGATCCACCTCGTCCGCGCCGTCGATGGTGAGGTCAATCCGGGGCCGCTCGTCCAGCGTGGCCAGCGGGATCCCCAGCCGTCTAGCGCGCTGGGTGGTGTCTTCGGAGGTGGGTACGCCCACCACGCCGGACCACTGGCCGGCGGCGCGGTGCTCGGCGATCACGTCCAGCAGGTGGCGCACGGTAGAGCCGGTGCCCAGCCCCAGCGTCATCCCGTCGCGAATCCACTCCGCGGCCCGCTCGGCCGCCGCGCGCTTGAGCGCCTCGGTATCGCTCGTGGTGTGCACCGGCGTCTGCTCCTCTGCGGTCGGGTGGGGGATCGGCGGTTCGAAGGGGCAGAACGTATCATCCGGCCGGTGATTTGGCGAACCGGCGATATCGATGGATTGGGATGCGTAGCCTCGCCATGCATCCAGCCGCCAAGCGCGAATTGCGGATCGCCGCGGCGGGGGATGAGCGCGTAAACCCGGTGTTGGGAAAGCGACAAGCTACGTTCAGGCTCGTTGGGCTCGCCGGATGGAGCTTCAACCGCTCGCGTCGGCGACGGGGCGGCGCGCCTCGAAGGGAGGCGCGAGCGACAGGCATTCGAATCCACCGCTCACCCGCTCACCCGCTCACCATCACACCATCACACCATCACACCATCACACAAAAAAGGAGGGGCACCTTGCGGCGCCCCTCCCGTCCTGCCCGGCAGGTGTTCGGCGATTACTCGCCGCGCACGCCGCCGGCCTTGACCTCGAGCTGGTACGGCTGGAACTCGCAGCCCGGACGGACCGGGATGTAGAGCACCTCCGGCGTACCCTGGGCACCCGCCTCGGAGAACACCGAGACACCCATGTAGTCGGCCGTACGCGTCACTTCGTTCACACCGAGCACCCGCGGCAGCCCGTAGCGCACGTAGCGGCGCCCGTTCACCGTGATCGGCTCGTTGTTGATGTACCACGTGGCACCACCGGCGTACCCGGTCGTGGCCGGAATCCGCTGGCCGGCGACCGTCGTGTCACCCGTCTGGGTGTTGTACACCGCGGTGATCTCACGCAGCATCCCGTTCTCCACCACGCACACCCGGATGTCGCGCGTCGTCACGGTCGGCGGCGGCGGCGGGGGCGGCGCGACCACCGGCGGCGGCGCAACCACCGGCGGCGGCGGCGGGGGCGGCGCGACCGCCGGGATCAGGATGCCGAACATGGCCTTGAGGCCCAGCACCAGCCGCGGCGTGAAGGTGATCTTGTCTTCGGCGTTCTGCGCATTCTCGTTGACATGCGCCGGCGAGTCGTAGCCGTGCACCGCGCCCTCGAGGAACAGGGCCAGCGAGCTGCCGATGGGGAACGCGTCCACACCGAAGCCCACCACGCCCTGGCCCGTCGTGGCCAGGCTGGGACGGTCGCTCACGCACACGCCGTTGGCCAGCCAGCCGTCCAGATTCAGGCAGCCCGGGTAGTTGGACTCACCCGCGATGTTGGCCGTGTAGCCGCCGCCGCCCAGGAAGAAGTACGCGGACGACATCCAGCCACCCGCGTCGCGCGCGATCCAGGGGCGGAGCACCAGGTCCAGGTCGTACAGCCAGCTGTTGACGACGTAGCCGAAATCGAAATCGGCCCCGTTGACGTCCTCGTTCTCCGGCATGTGCTGCGGCATGTACGCGCCGTGCAGCCGCAGGCCGATCGTGGGCGTGAAGAAGAACGCGGCCGTGGCGCCGAAGATGGGCGACAGCTCGGGCGCAAACCCGTTCTCGCCGATCTCGAACCAGTCCGTGCTCCACGCGCCGCCGCCGTAGA
>NZ_JBMDXM010000041.1:0-18192 GCF_048594345.1 Longimicrobium sp. | reverse complement strand
CCCCCGCCGCGGGCCGGGGGGCGCGCCGCCGCCCACCCCCCCGCAGGGGGGGCGGGGCCCGCTCGTCCGCGGGTCCGGGGCCGCGACTCAGCCGGCGCGCATGCGCACGATGATGGCGCCCGCGGGGCGGCTGTTGCCGATCCCGGGGAGCCGCGCGACCGCCTGGGCGGGATCAAAGTACTCCAGCCGCCGCACCTCGCTTACGCGGATGTTGCGGAGGTTGTCGGCGCTGCCCAGGCGCATGTCGCCCTGGTACACCAGCACCTCGGCGGTGGTCGCGTTGAAGCTGCGGTTGGCGCGCACGTTCAGCCAGAACGGGCGCAGGCGCTGCACCGCCTCGAACGCGTTCATCCCGCCGGGAAGGGCGGTCAGCTCTTCCTCGGAGATCACCGTGCGGTCGCGCGGCGCGGGGCCGCTCGCGGCCGGGGCACAGGCCGACACCAGCATCAGTCCGGCAAGAAGGGCGGTCCAGCGAAAGCGAAGGCGCATGGTCGGGGTCTCCTGAAAGCCGAGTGGGGGTGGGATGGAGCCGGGCCGCCCGCGCGCGCGGCGCGGCCCGTACTGAAAACCGGTGGCGTGGGTCGCCCGGCGCGGGGGTGGAGCTCAGTCCACCTGGTCGGACGTGCGAGCCAGCGTGAAGTTCACTTCCAGCGTCTCGTTGCACTGCAGCGGGGCCGGCAGCCGCGCGGGCGCGCCGGCCGGCAGCTGGTACTGGGCGGGTGGCGTGACCGTGGCGCCGCAGGTAAGGCACGCCCCGCTCAGCACCGCGCCGTAGTTGCCCGTGGCGTCGCTGGTAGCGGTGAGCAGGGGCACGCCGCCCGGCGTCACCGTGTCGCGAAGGGCCACCGATGCGTTGGGCACCGGCGCGCCCTCGGCCGTGGCCACCCGCCCGCTGAAGACCGCCCGGCACTCGCCGGACCCGGTGGAATCGTTGCACGCGGCCACCAGGGGCGCAAGGACGGCAAGCGCGAGTGCCGTCCGCATCCTGCTTGGGATCATCGTTCCACTTCCTGAAAAGAGAGTAAAGTGCGGCCGCGATATTACCGCTCGCGGGTCCACACCGCCACCGTCCCGCAACGCGCGTCGGGGCCCATGAACTCCGCGGGCACCCCGGCCAGCCCGTAGTACACCTCGATCCCCTCCAGCTCCGAGGGGTCGGCCAGCTCGTCCACCGAGATGGTCTCGTTGAGTGCGATAAGATCCGCGTCCAGCGAGTCGCGGTTCACCACGGGCGCGTCGCCACGGTTTACCCGGATCCCGTCCAGAAAGATCTGTACCGGGCACCCGCCAATCCGCGGCGCCGCGCGGCCCATCACCACGTCGCTGCCTACCCCCGACGCCCGCGGGGTCGTCCGCACCCCGGGCAGCATGCGCAGCATGTCGGTGATCTGCCCCGGCTGCCGCCGTTCGATCTGGTCGCGGGTGATGTAGCGGCCAAAGCCGTTCTCCATCCGGTGGTAAAAGCCCGACAGCACCGGGCTTACCCGCCCCGACCGCGCCACCACCGTGATCGGCGCCAGCATCACCGCGTCGTTGCGCAGGCGAATCTCCAGGTCCACCGAGTCGCGCACCACGCGCACGTGTGCCGTGTTCACCTGCACGTACCCCACCCGCGCCACGCGAAAGCGGTAGTAGCCGGGACTGGGGACGAACGAGAAGCGACCGTCGAACCCGGTGACCACCGTCCTCACCCGCCGTCCCTGCTGGGACAGCAGCGTTACGCTGGCACCCTCGACGGGCGTGTTGGTGCCGTTGTCCACCACCACGCCGGTGAACATGCCCTGGGCGCGGGTCGGGGCGGCCGCCGCCACAAGGGCCAGGGCGGCGCAAAGGAGTGGAAGAGCGCGCATACGGCCTCCTTTCCAATCAGGCCCGGAGGGCGCAGAGGAGGGGGTGTCATTCATGGGGAGCATCGCGGAGAAACGCCCCACACGGAGCGATTCTGACGCCGCCTTCCGCGAACGCCGCCCATCATGCGACGGAAGGCCGTGCCCAGCGGGCACGGCCTTCCCTACCGCAAGTTCCGTGGCGAAGCCACGGCGCTACGACTTACTCCTTGGGGAAGGCGTAGCTGCTGCCCGGCGAGGTGCCTTCCGCGTAGCCGCCCGGCCCGCCGAAGGTGTACACGGGCAGGCCCAGCACCTGAAGCTCACGCGCCGGCACGGGGAAGTGCAGGAACGTGCCCTTGTACAGGTCGCCCCAGCCGCGGGAGTCGAAGAACCATCCACCGAAGTTGTAGAAGTAGTTCTCCATCCGCTTCTCCCACTTCAGCATCTCGAACAGGTTGCCGCACTGCCCGTTGGGCAGCTTGGGCACGCAGCTCGTGTTGGTCCCCGAAGCGTCGGTCTTGTTCAGGCCGTTGTACTCACGGGTCTCGTTGACGATGGCCGCGGCCCCCGCCTGGTTGCCCGTACGGAACAGTCCCTCGGCCTTCAGCAGGCGCAGGTCGCGGCCGCCCAGCATGATGGACATGCCCTCGTCGCCCGGGCTGTTGTCCAGGCGGTAGTCGCGGTACAGCGACCAGCGCCAGGTGCCGCGGTCCGAGCGCAGGTGGCCGCGCGTGCCGCCGTACAGGATGTAGCGGCCCGGGGCCGCCGTCTGCGCGGTGGCGGTGGCACCCTGCGGGAAGCGCAGGTCGGGGGTGACGATCAGGAACGGCGTACGGGCCAGCACGTCCTTGTTCACCCACGTCTGGTAGCCGCCCGACTGGTCGGCCATGCCGCTGATGAAGTTGTTCACCTGCGCCCACGCACCGGCACCGGTCGCGAAGCCGATGTAGTAGTGCGTGCCGTGAATCCAGACGTTCGGATCCGCCTCGACCGCCAGGTTCTCGCAGGTCGAGGGGCTGCTGCACTGGAAGCTGGCGTCCACGTCGGCGATCACCTGCGCCCAGTTCACCGCGTTACGCTCGGTGGGGTTGCGAGCCACGTTGGCGCGAAGGAACGCCTGGTGGCCCTTGATGGCCTTGATGAACGTCGCCTTGTCCATCCCGACGTTGCCGAACCAGGCAGCCGGGATGTCGAAGTTGTTGGCGGCGGCGATGGCGGCGGCATCGTCAAGCATGGCCAGCGCCTCTACCATCACCTCGTTGTACGGCTGCAGTTCGAGCGCGGCCGGGTCGTCGCCCTGGTCGTACACGAACGCCTGGTCGTACGTCAGCGCCAGCAGGCCGTGGCCCAGACCCTGGGTGAAGCGCGCCCAGGCGCGGGCGCGCGGCGTGTTGTCGGCACCCGTGGTCTCGTCGGTGATCTGGAAGCCCTCCGGATTGGCCGGGTCGGTGGCGTTCAGGCCGTCGACCGCCGCCTTGATCGCCGCGTATCCGCCGTACCAGATCTCCTGGTAGGTGGCCACGTAGGCGTCGGAGGTGCTGTTGTTGATCGGCTCGCGCGGCACCTTCGACAGCTGGATCATGCCGAGGTTGGCCGCCGTGGCCGTGTGCTGGAACGACGCCGTGCTGAACACCAGGTCGGTCTGCCAGGTGTAGGCGCCGTACAGCGACAGGTACGAGTTGGCGATCAGCGTCTCCACGTCGCCCGCGTCGGCGACGACGCGCGACTGGTCCGGCTGGTTGAGATTGGGCACCGTAAGGTCCGCGCACGCGCCCGCTCCGAAGAGCAGCGCGCACAGACCGGTGGTCCTGAGTAGCCGCATGTCTTATTTCTCCTGGTGGCCGCCAGGGCCACAAGGGCCCTGGCGGCAAACTGTTGTTAGAAGCTGAGCTCGACGGCGGCCGTGATCGTGCGCATGTTCGGGTAGTTGAACCCGTCGAAGCGCGCGATGGCGGCGCTGCCGGCCGTGCTGGCCGCGCTGCCTACCTCGGGGTCGTACCCGGTGTAGTCGTCGATGCTGAACAGGTTGCGGCCCACCAAGCTGAGCGTCACGCGCTCGCCGCCGTTCAGGCCCGGAAGCCCGCCCAGGGCACGGTCGCCCAGGCTCCAGCGCAGCGAAAGCTCACGCAGCTTGACGAAGCTGCCGTCTTCCACGAAGTGGCTGTTGGGCGGCTCAAGCGCGGTGTACAGCGCGCTGTAGTAGCCCTGCGGCTTGCGGTCGGGATCGTTGGCGTCCTGGTCCTGGTCGCCGTGGTACTGCTCGAAGTACGCCCAGTGACGGGGAAGGTTGTACACCTCCACGCCCTGCACGGCGTCAACCTGCGCGTACAGCGAGACCGGGCCCATCGTGAACGTGTTGCCGAAGCTCAGGCTGTAGTCGGGCAGGGTGTTGCCCAGCGGCAGGAAGGTGCTGCCGGTCTCGTCCTGGCTGGCAAGCGGCACGCCCCAGCGCACGGTGGTGCCGCGCAGGGTGAAGGGCGCCGTGGTGCCCCACAGGTCGTCCGCGTTGCCCAGGATGTTGTCGACGCCCGCGGCCGACTGCGCCGTGTTGCCGTCGCCCACGTACACCAGGTAGCCGTCGGAGTTGGTGTCGAACGCGCCGCACTGCGTCTGCAGGTCGGCGGGCAGGTCACCGCACTCGGTCGCCCAGCGGGTGCCGTAGAAGGTGCCGTACACCTCGCCCTCGCGGGCGTAGAACACGCTGTTCAGACCCTGCGAGTTGGGGTCGCCGAACTGGAACGGAGGAACGTTCAGCTCGGTGATCTTCTGGCGCGTGCGATCGTAGATCACGCGCGTGTTCCAGGAGAAGTTGCCGCGCTGCAGCAGGTCGGCCTGCAGCGAGACCTCCCACGTGTTGCTCTTCAGCGTGCCCGCGTTGCGCCACTGCGAGGTGAAGCCCGTGGCGGCCGGCAGCGGCACCGGGAGGATCTGGTCTTCGATGCTGCTGAGCGCGCGCGTCACGTCCAGGCTCACGCGGCCGAACAGCAGGGTGCTCAGGCCGAACTCACGCTCGGTGGCCAGCTCGGGCTTGAGGTCCTGGTTGCCCAGGGTCACGCCGCCGGAAAGCACACCGTTGACCAGGCTGAAGGTCTCGTACTGCGCGTAGAAGTTCGGGCGGCCGCCCGAGGTGCCCAGAGCGTAGTGCAGCTTGAACTGCTCGGCCGTCCCCGCGAAGGGCCACCACGACTCCTCCGACACACGCCAGGCACCGGCCAGGCGGTAGTAGCTCTGCCAGCGCTCGTTCTCACCGAAAAGCGAGCTGCCGTCGCGGCGGAACAGGCCGTCCAGGATGTAGCGGTCCTTGTAGTCGAGGTTGGTGATGGCGTACCACCCCTCGGACCGGATCTCGCGCTGCTCGGTCTGCGTGATGAGGTTCTCGGAGCCGGCGTCGAGGTCCGGCACGCCGTTCACGACCAGGTCCGTGGCCGAGGCCCGGAGGTAGTCGTAATCGGCCTCTTCGTACAGGTAGCGGAACTGGGTGGTGGTGTTCAGGTCACCGAACCCGCGGCGCAGGGTGGCCGTGGTGCTGGCGTTGAACGCCTCGTCGGTCCAGTTGTCGCGGCGGTACTGGCCGTTGTTCAGGTTGGCGTCGTCACGGACCGTCTTGAAGCCCGGGAACCAGTAGCGGTACTGGTTGACGGTGCTGCGGTCGTACGAGCCGTTGCCCTCGATCTCGAACCACGAGAGCGGCGACCAGCGCAGCGTCACGCCGCCCAGGAAGCGCTCACGGTCATCGCTGCGCTCGGCCGCGTTGACGTCGTACAGCGGGTTCTCGTTCTCGCTGAACAGGTCGGGAGCGATGATGGGGTCGCCCTCATCGTCACGCGTGTTCAGGTCCACGCCGGCCGGCATGCGCGTAAGCGCGAAGAAGATGTTGCCGCTGCCGCCCAGGTTCTGGCCGTCCTGCGCCGCGGTGCTGTAGAAGCCGCGGAACGAGCCGGTCAGGGTCTCACCCAGGCCCTGGTCCAGGTTCAGGCGGAAGCTGCGCCGCGAGAAGCCGTCCAGGCCCTCGATCAGGCCTTCCTGATCCAGGTTGCTGAACGCGGCGTGGTAGTTGGTGTTGCCCTGGTTGCCGGAGGCCGACAGGGTGGTCTGCGAGAAGGCGCCGTTGGTGAAGAAGCGCTCGACCTGGTTGAAGGTCTGGCCGGGCCACGAGCCCGTCTGGTACCGGTTCCACTCGTTGGTGCCCAGCTGGGCGGGAGTGCGGTAGCAGTCGGTGTCGTCCGCGCCGCCGCACGAAGGCAGGCGGTTGGAGCGCTTGATCGCCTCGGCCGTGTAGTCGATCTCCGTGCCGTCCTCGGCAAGGAAGCGCGTACCGGCCGCGTTCATCTTGTACGCGTGGTTCTGCGCGATCGAGATCTCGTCCGGCAGCGTGCTCTGGCCGTACTCGGTGCGCACGCGGTACTGGGTGGTGTTGCTCTCCATCCGGCGGCCGCTCTTGGTGGTGATCTGCACCACGCCGTAGGCGGCACGCGCGCCGTACATCGAGGCCGCCGCGGCGCCCTTGACGACTTCGACGCTCTCGATGTCGTTGGAGTCGATGTCCTGCATGCCGCCGGCGAGGATCACGCCGTCGACGATGTACAGGGGCTCCTGGCTGCGGCCGGTCGAGTTGATCGACTTGGGCCCGCGCAGCAGGATCGACGGGGCCGAGCCCGGAAGGCCGCTGGGCGAGATGACCTGCGCACCGGCAACCTTGCCCTGGATGGCGCCACCGGCGCTGGGCGCGGGCACCGGCAGGTCGTCGCCGTCAACGCGGCCCACCGTGAACGGCAGCTTGGCCACTTCGACCGCGCCCGCCGTGCCGGTGACCACCACATCCTCGAGGAGGATGATCTGGGCCGACATCTGGAAGTTCTGCGTCAGGTTGGCGCCCGGCGACAGCGTAACGCTGCGCGAAACGGACGCGAGGCCCTGGCGGGTGGCCGTGATCTGCACGGACTGTCCGGCGCGGATGCGCGCGCCGGGGATGACCAGACGGTAGCTACCGTCCGCGCCGGTGCTGGCACCGGCGTTGAGGCTCTCGATGCGCACGAGCACCGCAGCCTCGGGCTGGCCCTGAGCGTTGGTCACGCGACCCGTCACCGTTGCGGCCTCCTGGGCCAGCAGCGAGACCGGCGCGAGGGCCGCCGCGATCAGAACCGCGATCAGCCGACGGAATTGTCTCATTCCTCGTCCTCCTGTGTGCCGGCGGCCCGGAGCGGACCGCCGAGGGTTTGTTTCCGATACGACGGGCGCGAACGTGGGTACGTCCTGCGCCGCGGTGGGCTCTCCACCGGCCGTCCAAGAGGGACGCCGGGGTGGCCCGATCGGGCCCTACGCTTCGTAGAGATGTCGTTTCGCCAGCACCTCCTGCTGCAGCGGGTGAACCGATTCAGAACGTGGGAAAAACGCGCAAACGCGCGGAAAAACACACAGTTGGGATCGCCGGGCTTCGACGCTGGGACAGGCCCCGGCAACGCGGGGCGGTTGGATACGACTGGGCGTGAGTCCGTGGTATATAGAACGGGCGTTCGAACATGTCAAGGGTGTGCAACGATCCGGTGATGCAGGATGCCGACATAATTCCCCCTCCGGTTGGCGTTGCCCGCCCGTGTTTGCCGCGTCAGCCGCCCACCATGCGGACGGCGCGCAGCAGCGCCCGGGCCTTGCTGAGCGTTTCCTCGTACTCGTCGGCGGGGACGGAGTCGGCCACGATCCCCGCGCCGGCCTGTACGTGGGCGGTGCCGTCCACCTGGACCACGGTGCGGATGGCGATGGCGGTGTCCATCGTCCGTCCGCCGTACGCAAAGTACCCCACGGCGCCGGCGTACGGCCCCCGGCGCACGGGCTCCAGCTCGTCGATGATCTCCATCGCCCGCACCTTGGGGGCGCCGCTCACGGTGCCGGCGGGGAACGAGGCGCGGAACACGTCCATCGCCGACATCCCCTCGCGCAGGCGCCCCTCGACGGTGCTCACCATGTGCAGCACGTGGGAGTACTTCTCGATGACCATGCGCTGCGGCACCGTGACGGTTCCCCAGCGGGCCACCCGGCCCACGTCGTTGCGGCCCAGGTCCAGCAGCATCAGGTGCTCGGCGCGCTCCTTGGGGTCCGCCAGCAGGCTGTCGGACAGCCGCCGGTCGTCCTCCGCGTCCTTGCCCCGGCGCCGGGTGCCGGCGATGGGGCGCACCGTGACCCTGCCCTCCTCCAGCCGCACCATCACCTCGGGCGACGAGCCCACCAGCCGCACGCCGTCCAGGTCCAGGTAGAACAGGTACGGCGACGGATTGAGCGTACGCAGCGCGCGGTACAGATCGAACGGGTGCGCGGCCAGCGGAACCCGCAGCCGCTGCGACAGGACGACCTGGAATGCGTCACCAGCGCGGATGTACTCCTGGATGCGCCGCACCCCGTCCTCGAACCCCTCCCGCGTCGAGGTGCTCTCGAACGGATCGTCCGCCTCGCCCCCCGGCTCCGCCATCTCCAGCGGGGCCGGGCCTTTTTCGTCGCGCAAACGCTGGATCAGCCCCTCGATCTCGCGTGTTGCGGATTGATAACGTTCAAGCAACTCAAGTTGTGACACCCCATCCGTTTGCACCGCGACCACGGCCCGGGCGCGGTTGAACAGGTTGTCGATGACCAGCACGGTGCCGGTAAGCATGAACACGGCGTCCGGGAGCCCGCGGTCGTCCGGGGGCGCGCTGGGAAGGCGCTCGATCAGCCGGATGACGTCGTACCCGAAGAAGCCGACGGCGCCGCCCCAGAAGCGGGGAAGCCCGGGGATTTCGGCGGGGCGGTGCGCCTGGAGCATGCGGTCGAAGGCGCCCAGCGGGTCGTCGCTCTCACCCTGGTCCACCCACCCGCCGCCGGGGGTCCACGTTTCGATCCGCCGGCCGAACAGCCGCCACGCCGCCCGCGGCTCGGTGCCCAGGATGGTGTAGCGCGCCCACGTTTCGCCGCCCACGACGGATTCCAGCAGAAAGCCGAAGGGCGCCCGCGCCAGCTTGTGGTAGGCGGAGACGGCCGTGTCGGTGTCGAACGCGAACTCGCGCACCACGGGAACGAGCGTGGCGTCGCGGGCCAGGTCCTGAAATTCCTGGAGCGAGGGTGTGACGGACATCCGGGAAGGGTCGGGATCTGCGCGGGACGGAGTCGCAATCTACCGCGTGGCGGGCGGATGTCAAACGGCGGAGTGTGGGGGTGAACGGGTGAAGGGGTGAACGGGTGAACGGGTGAAGGAAGAGGAGACGCCGTCGGGGGGAGGCGGGAGCTTCGGCTGGGATCGAGCTGCGGCCGGCGGGGCCCTCACCCCGGTTCGTTCCTCGCCTGCCCCTCTCCCGCAAACGGCGCGGGAGAGGGGAGACGTCGATCGCGATTCGGAGGGGGCCTCTCGTGGACCACCTCGCCGCGCCACCGCGGGGGAGTGATCGCTGTTGCCGTCAGCCCTCGCGTGAGGGATGCGCGCCCGGAGGGCCGAGAACACGGCGCGCATGCACGAGCTTGCCCAGACGCGTCGAGGACGGTGCGCGCCGGGGGCTCGGCGCCGTTGGCAACAGTCGTATCGTTGCCTACAGCGCGCGCAGCCCGACCCAGAGCGTAGACCGGCCGGGGAGCACGCTGATCGTGGTGTGGAGCCAGGGGCGCTCCCAGTCCACGACGGACGGCCAGTTTCAGCTGGGCAACAACACGTCGGAGCTGTTCCGCGCGCCGGGGACCAACGTGCTGCTGATCAAGATGAGCTACTGGCTGGACTGGTAGGGAATAGGGAATAGGGAATAGCGGGCGACGAACTGCGTCGGACGGGCCCTCTCCCCCGACGGACCTTTTGCTCGTTCCTCGCAACGGCCGTCGACCCCTTTCCCAACTTCGGGGGAGGGGTGGGGTGGACCGAACCTGCGGTGTGCTTCGGAGAAAGTCGATGCGGGATCGACTTCTCCCCTCTCCGCGAGGAACGAGCGGGGAGGGGCCGGGGGAGGGGGCACACCGGCGGGCGCCCGTTCGATGCACGTCGAAGCGCCGCCCGCTCCGACGGCCCCGCTCCCCCGACGGACCGGTTGCTCGTTCCTCGCACCGGCCGTCGACCCCTCCCCCAACTTCGGGGGAGGGGTTTTTCGTTTCGGCAACGCCTGGGGCACGAGACCGACGCCGGTGCGGGAGGCAAGCGTCTCAGGACGCGGTGCGGAAGCGTGAGTGTGGTTCCGCCGTCACTCTCGCACTCTCGCACTTCCCTCCGTCAGTCCGCGGCCATCGGGGCTTCGGGGTAGTCGTCGCCGCTGAGGCTGCTTTCCTCGCGGACGGTGGAGCAGCCGGCGCGCTCGTCGTAATCCACCCGCAGCACCTGGTCCAGGCTCTCGCGGATCCCGTCGATGTGGGTGATGAGGATCACCTGCTCGAAGCGGTCTTCCAGGTGGTGCAGCAGCTGCACGACGTTGTCGCGGCGCGCCACGTCCAGCGAGCCGAACACCTCGTCCAGGATGAGCAGCGAGAGCGGGTGGCCGGCGCGCTCGGCGATCATCTGCGAAAGCGACAGGCGCAGGACGAGGTTGGCGATGTCTTCCTCGCCGCCGGAGATCACCGGCTTTTCCTCGCCCTCGTCCAGGACCATCAGGTTGTACGACTCGTCGATCTCCATCGACGAGTAGCGGCCATCCGTCAGCTGCGCGAGAAAGGCGGAGGCGATCTCCGACAGCTCGGGGCGCACCTGGTCGTTCAGCTCCTGCCGCAGCTCGGTGTAGGCCAGGTCCAGCTCCTCGTGGTAGCGCAGCTCGGCCTCCTGCTCGGCGACGGCCTTTTCGCGCTCCTCGTACAGCGCGACGGCGGCGCGGGCGCTCTGCACCACCTGCTCGGCGGTGTTCACGTCGCCGCGGGCCTCGGCGGCGCGCAGCTCGGCGGCGCGGCGCGCTTCGCCCAGGCGCTCGTGCTCGGCGCGCAGGGCGGCGAAGGCTTCTTCGGAGAACTTCAGCGCGGTGCGCTCCTTCTCCGCCGTCTCCGACCGTTCGCGGGCGCCGGCCTCGCGGGCCTTTGCTTGCTGCTGCTCCTCCTGCCAGTGCGCGGCGCGGCCGGCGGTTTCGTCCAGCCGCGCAGCGCGCTTTTCCACCTCGCGCAGGGTGCGGAGCTTTTCGTCGGCGGCGCGGTGCGCCTTGGCGTCGTAGCCGCCGGGGAGGGCGCCGACCTCTTCGCGCAGCTCGGCCCGGCGCGTTTCGCGGGCGGCCAGGTCGGCCGTGAGCTGCTCCAGCTCCTGCAGCGCACTCTGGCAGCGGGTGAGCTTGCGGGAGCGGTCCTCCACGGCGTCCACCAGCTGGGGGAGGAGGGTTTCCAGGTCGGCGATCTCCTCCGGCTTGGTCTCCAGCTGCTCGTACCGCTTGGCCCGCCACTTTCCATCCTGCACCAGCAGCGCCCACTGGTCCTCCAGCTCCTCCAGCAGGCGCTCGTAGTCCTTGCCCACGGGGCGGCCGCAGGTGGGGCAGATCCCCTCTTCCCCCAGCTCGCGGATGCCGGCGATCTGCGTCTTGAGCTCGGCGGCGCGGTCGCGGTAGGTGGCCAGCTGCGTGAAGGCGTCCTGCTTGTCGGCCAGCCAGGCGGACTTCTTTTCGTCCAGGGTGGCGGCGACCTCCGCCCGCTGGGCGCGCAGCTGCTCCAGCTCGGCGGCGAACTTCTTTTCCAGCTCCGGCGCGCTCTCCAGCTTTCCGCGCCGCTCGGAGACGCGCTGCACCTCGGCGTCCAGCTCCGCCAGCTGGCGGGTGAGCGCCTTGCGGCGCTCCTCCTGCCGCGCCAGCTGGCTCATCCGCTCGGACTCTTCCGTGGCGCCGGGAAGGTCCACCAGTTGCTTGCGGAGCGGCTTGAGCTCCTTTTCGGCGGCGGCGACGGCCTGCAGCTCGGCGGCGGCGCGCTCCAGGTCGCGGCGCGCGCCCTCGCGCTCGCGCTCGGCGCCCTCGATGGCGTGCGTGAGCTCGCGGAAGCGGTCGCGGGCCTTTTGCCCCGTCTCCCACCGCGGCGCGAACGCCTTTTCCTCACTCAGCGCCTCTTCGGTGGCGCGCTGGGCGTCGGTGAAGCGCTGGATGGCCTCGGCGACGCGGGTGGTGGCGGCGGCAAAGGCGGCGGCAAGCTCGTCCTTGTCGCCCAGCGTGGCCCGAAGGCCGCGGATCTCGCTGCGCAGGTCGCTGCGCCGCACGCGCACCAGCTCCTGCGCGCGGCGCAGACGCTCGTAGCCCAGCACCTGGCTGAGGAAGCGGCCGCGGTCGGCCGGCCCCATGGCCGCCAGGAACTGCAGCTCCTTCTGTCCGGTGAAGTAGGTGTTGAAGAACTCCTCGCGCGACATGCCGATGCGCGACTGCAGGTACCCCGTGGCACCACCCACGCCAGAGGCCACTGGCTGCGCGCCGCCGTCCAGCCATACTTCCGCCCCGTAGAGCGTCCGCAGCACGCGGTACTCGTTGCCGCCCAGGGCGAACACCAGCTCCACCTCCACGCGCGCGCGTGCGCCCGCGCGGGAAAAACGGATGGTGTCGTTGGTCCCTCGCGCGGCGGAGGCGCCGTACAGGGCCCACGCCAGCGCTTCCAGGATCGTCGACTTCCCGGCGCCGTTGGGGCCGATGATCCCCGTCAGCCCTTCGCGAAAGGTGATCTCGGTGTTCTGGTGCTGGCGGAAGTTGCGCATCCGCAGGGAGTGGAGGCGCATGGCTCAGCCTTCCTCGGCGGTGCGGTCCACGTAGGCCACGCCCATCTCCACCAGCTGCTCCTGCTGCAGCTTGGGATCGCGCAGCTTCCAGTCCTTGCGCAGGTAGCTGGCGACCTGCTCCTGCAGCGTCTGCCTGCGCACGGGGGCGTTGTTCCCCAGCCGGCGCCGCGCCTCGGGCGGACGCGCGTCCAGGTGAAAGTGCACGGCCTCGGCCTTCCACTCGCGGATGCGCTTGTGGTTCAGCTCGCGGACCACGGCGCGGGGAACGTCGTAGATCACCAGCCGCACGATCTTGCCCTGCAGCCCGTCGGGGATGCTCTCCACGTAGGTGCGGATGCTCTCGTCCAGCTCCTCCGCACCCAGGCCGCCCGCCTCGATCCTGGGGAGATCGATCATCGCCCGCGTGTTCACCGGCTCGAACTCCGCGCGCCCCGTCTTCGTCCCGTACACCAGGAAACCTTTGGGATCGCGCTCGAACCAGATGTTGGCCGAGGTGCGCTCCAGCCCGCCCGAGTACCACATGTTGGGCGCCAGGTCCTGGCACAGGTGATAGTGCCCGAGCGCCACGTAATCCCACTGCGCCGGGTCGATCTTGCCTTCGGGGATGATGGCGCCGCCGTACTCGCTGATGTAACGGAGCTTCTGGTCGGCGCTTTCGCCCTCGATGGTGCCGTGCAGCATCAGCACGTTGTGCTTCGATCCGCTGTCCGGCTCCATCGGCACCTCTTCGCCGGTGGACAGCGAGACGTGCGGCAGGCAGAGGATGGAGGTGTCGATCTCGGGCAGGCGGATGCTGCGGCATTCGTCGCACACCACGCGAACGCCGTCGATCTCGCGGAACAGGTTGAGGATGTTGCCGGTGTCGGCGCTGCGCGGCGAGTCGTGGTTGCCGGCGATCATCACGATCGGCACGTCGGGCAGCCGGTCGGCCAGCAGGCTGAACTGGCGAAAGGCGTCGGCGATGGAGCTGTTGCTGGGGCGGACGGTGTGGAACACGTCGCCCGCCACCAGCACCAGGTCCGGGCGCAGCTCTACCAGACGGTTGACGGCCTGGCGAAAGGCGTCGGCCACGTCGGACTCGCGCACGTTGCCGCCGCGCGAGTTGACGCGATGGTAGGCGCGATAGCCCAGGTGCAGGTCGGCGAGGTGTGCGATCTTCAAGGGTCGGGCGCTGTGGACGTAGTCAGTTGAATCGGGGTGAATCTAAGGACGACGTGTGCCGGCGCGAGCCGGGAAGGGTGCGGCCGATGGATTCCGGACTCGACGACGGACCTCGAACTGCGCCGGACGGGGGTGCCCCTCCCCCGGCCCCGCCCCGTTCGTTCCTCACGGAGAGGGGAGAACGTGGCCGATAGACCGGACCTTGACGACTTGCATCGAACTGCGTCCGCCGGCGCCCCCCTCTCCCGACCTCTCCCCCCCGAACTGCAGGGGGGAGAGGGGAACTTCGGTCCCGCTTCGGCTGGCATCCCACTGCGCCCGCGAGGGGCCCTCACCCGCTCGCTTAGGCTCGCACCCTCTCCCGCAAGCGGGAGAGGGTATAAACGTCGATCCCGCTTCGACAAGGTGCATCGCACCTCCCTCCCCCGCGCAGTTTGCGGGGGAGGGCCGGGGAGGGGGGCGCCCACCATCCCGCTCCAACCCAGCCGAAGCACTCCAGACCCGGCCTCACACCCCACCTCCCCCGGCACTTTTGGGGGAGGTGGGCCGGTGGTGCCGGCCCGGAGGGGGCGTGCGCGGAGCCGTCCGAAGCGCTCCGCAGCCCGTGCCGTGTATCCCCCCTCCCGCGCGGTTTGCGGGAGGGGGTGGCGCGCTCTCAGGCGCCGCCGGGGGAGGGTCCCGCCGGGGGAGAGCCACTTTCGCACGCCCCCGCTTCCCCGTACCATTCCCCGGCACGGAACCCGCGGCGAGAACCGCCCCCGCGGGCCGGTGTACCGAACGCGTCCGCCGGGGCCCCGGCGCTCCCAACGCAGATTTCCGACGTCAGGCATAGCACGCCCATGGCCAAGACCAAGAAGAAAAAGCTCTCTCCCGAAGAGCAGCACAAGCAGCTGCACGACCAGGCAGAGGCCATCCCGTTCGTGATCGAGGACTACAAGGCCAAGGGCAAGTGGTTCCGCGCGTTCGTGGTGCGCTACCTGGCCGGTCCCATGGTCCGCTTTCAGAAGCGCCTGCTGGACAAGCAGCGCTACACGGGCGCCAGCGGCCAGAAGCTCAAGCAGGCCGAGCAGATGAAGCGGCACCTGGAGCAGCGCCGCAAGGCGATGGAGTTCATGCAGGGCGAGATGCAGCGCCAGCAGAAAAAGGCGCAGAAGCGCAACAAGGCCCGCTAGTCCGCCCGCGCCGGCACGGCCGCCACGCCGCGCTCCCCGCTTGCGGAGGGCGCGGCGTCCGTTTGCGCGCCGTCCGCGCGGTCGCGCAGCACGCCGGCGCACGGCAGAACCGGCCACTCGTCCGCCGGCCAGGTGTCGAACAACCCCGCCCGCGCCGGAAAGGCGTAGGCCGGGTCCACGGACGCGGCGAGAAGAAAGTTCTGCCGGTCGGGAAAGTCGCGCCCCACGTGCACGTACAGCCGCACGGCGGCGAACGACGCGGCCACCGTCCGCACCACGGACCAGAAGCGGCACTCCCCTTCCCCGCGCGCCACGCCGATCACGTTCAGCAGCGCCACGCCGTCGTCCTTGAGCAGAGACCGCACAAGCGACATCGCCTCGGCAGTGACCAGGTGGTGCGGCACCTGCTCGCCACCGCCGTACACGTCCACCACCACGCGGTCCCACGCGCCCCGCGGCAGCGTCGACGCCACCGCGCGCCCGTCGCCGTGCATCGACACGATCCCGTGCTCCCGCCGCACCCCGAACCACCGGTAGGCAATGCGGGTCACCGCCGGGTCCAGCTCGACGACGGTGATGCGGGCCCGGGGATCGTCCTCGGCGATGCGGCGGGGGAGGGTGTACGCGCCGCCCCCCAGGAAGAGGTACGCCCCACCCTCCGGTGTCACCTCGCGCAGCCAGCGCTCGGCCGCGGCCACGTAGGCAAAGGTGGGCGCGCCGCTGCGCTCCAGCTCGCCGGACTCGATCTCCTCGTCCACGTACAGGCGCAGCTCCGGCTGGCGGCGGCCGCCGGGGTGGATGATCTGCGTGACGCGCAGGGTGCCGTACGCCGTCTCTTCCTCATGCAGCAGCCGCTCGCCGCCGTCGCCGGGCTTTGCGGCCTCGCGCGGAAAGAAGAGGGGAAAGGTCAGCATGGCGCCCACGGAAAGCAGCAGCGGCCCGGGGCTGATGGCGGGAAGCAGAAACAGGCCGCTGAGCGCCGCCCCCACCGCCGCGCCGGCGAGCGCCGCCATCACGGTCTGCTCCGCGCCGCGCGAAAAGGCGGCGGCGGGCGCGTCCTCGTCGTCGTGGGGCGCGTGAAAGTGCGACGCCCACGCGGCCAGCGCGGGGAGCAGAAAGCCGATGGCGTAGACGGGGATGCCGACCAGGAAGAGGAGCGCCAGCGCGCGCGACATGCCGCCGAAGCGCTCCAGCTGAAAGAAGGTCCACAGCGTGCCGAACACGCCGGCGACGGCCACGGCCACGCCTGCGCCCACCCAGCGCCAGGTGGGCGGCTGCTCGGGGCGCGCCTCGGGCGAGCCGGCCCAGAGGCCGGCCGCCAGCGCGGCGGCAAAGGTGGCCACCACGCCGCCCGCCGCGGGAAGCACCCCCCGCGCCTCGTACAGGATCAGGCTTGCCGCGGCGAACGCCACCACGCCCAGCGCCAGCCCGGCCAGCGCGGCGCGCGCCAGCACCGGCCCGGCGGGCCGGCGGGCGTCAGGACTCGAATCGGCCGTATCCTCCACGATAATAAAGAAGCGGGGTTCCTTCGCGGGCGTCGGCGGCAAGCACCTCGCCAATGAAAATGGTGTGGTCGCCGCCCGGAAGCTCGGCGGTCACGCGGCAGTCCATCCAGGCCAGCGCATCATCCAGCACGGGGGCACCGGTGCGCTCGGCGCGCCAGGCGGTGCCGCGGAACTTTTCCTCGGCGCCGCCCGAGGCAAATCGGCGCGCCAGCGTCTCGCCGCGCCCCTCCTCCAGCACGTTCACGGCAAAGTAGCCGGCGGCCTTGAGCCAGGCGTGCGTATCGGACTTCAGGTCCACGCACGCCAGCACCAGCGTGGGGTCCAGCGACACCGAGCTTACGGCGCTCACGGTCAGTCCGCACGCCTCACCGTCGTCCCGGCATGAGGTGACCACGCACACGCCGGTGGCAAAGTGGCCGATCACCCGTCGAAATTCACTCTCGTCGATCATCTTGGCAGCGGGTGTACTGCGTCGTAGCTTGCCACGTCTGGCCGGTTCCTTGCTTGCAGCCCGCGTGTGCAAGGGACCGGCCGTTCCCGGAAAACAAAAGCCGGCCGGACGGTGGCCCGGCCCGCTCCCCAGGATTGCAGAAGACCGTGAAGATGCGCGTCGTGGCAGCCCGCGCCGTCCGCGTGGCGGCGCCCCTGATTGTAACCGCTCTGGCCGCGTGCGACAACGTGGACTGGGGCGGCGCGACCGTCCAGGTGGTCACGCCCCCGCCCCCGGGCGCCGGCGAGGCCAACGTCCCTGAGCCCGGCACCGTGGCCGGCCTGGGCCTGCCGACGGGCCGCGTGCTGTTTCACGTGGTGCGCAACCCCGACGGCACGGCGAACATCACGCCGGTAGCCGAGATCTCGGGCGATTCGCTGCGCACCATCCGCAAGCCGGCGGGCGTCGCGCCCGAGGCGTACGAGCAGCGGTTCCGGCAGGCGGTAATGGACGTGAACGCCGAGTTCGTCCTCTTTCGCCGCGGCGCCGAGGTGGGCTCGATGATCGTCAAGGCGGCGGCGCCGGTGACGGCGTGCGGCGTGCCCACCTCGACGGGGCAGGCCAGCACGGTGGCGGCGGCGGCGGCGGAGCGCGAGTTTCTGGCGTTCCGGCGCGGCCTGGCCCCCGAGGTGCGCGGCGAGTTCTCACCGCCGCAGGTGGAGGGCACCATCCAGCGCTACGCCTCGCTGATCGCCGAGCGGCTGGTGCTGCAGAACGGGCTGCAGCGGCCCCGCAGCTGGCCCGGCGCGCAGCGCGACCTGCAGGCGCTCAACCTGGTGATGGGGGGACAGTCGGAGATGTCGGCCACCTACCTCGTAGGCGACAACCTGGGCGTGGGGCCGGCTGACCCGGAGGGGTACAGCGTGTTCTACGTAGCCAGCTACGAGCAGCGCGCGGGGTACACGCCCATCTACACCGAGGTGCGCGACTACGACAAGACGGGCAAGGGCGCGCCCAAGCTGGTGGACCACCTTAACTGGAACGGCACGGGCGAGGGCGAGATGCTGATCCAGGTGTTCGGCACGCGCGAGTCGTGGTACCAGGCGGTGTCGCGCGACAAGGGCAGCTGGCGCAAGGTGTGGGAAGGCGCCCGCTGCCGCGAGCCCGCCGCGCCCACGCCGCGCAGCATCGGCGCCGCGGAGCGCACCGGGCAGACGACGCGCTGATCGCGGTTCGGGATTCGGGCTGAGTCCGGAACGGATTGGCCTCACACGGAGTCAACGGAGTTAACGGAGTTGAGTCCAGTCTAAAAAGCCTCTTGGGTTTCTGCAGATTCTTCTTGGATATTGCCTAAGTCAATGATATATTGTGATTTAGACATCGTTCCCCCTCTCCCCGCCGCCCCTGCACCTACCGTGTTTCGTCCGAACGAGGC
>NZ_JBMDXM010000040.1:0-5959 GCF_048594345.1 Longimicrobium sp. | reverse complement strand
TCACGCGGAGGCGCGGAGAAAACAGAAGAGGCGCGGAGGGAACGCCCAAAACGCCTCCGCGCCTCATCAGTTCCTCCGCGCCTCCGCGTGATGCTTTTCCGTCGTTCCTCTGATTGCACAACGAACCGCGAGAAATGGTATCACAAGTGCGGGGATGGAGGTCAGGCGCCGCCGCGCTCAGCCCGTCGTGCGCACGAGCGCCTGCGCCTCGTGGGCGATGACGTTCAGCGCCTGCTCCACGCGCGGTGACCAGAGAAGGCCGCCATTCAGGCGGATGAGGTTGCGGTTGCCGCCCGTGGCGGAAAAGACGGGGCCGGGGGCCAGGCTCACGCCGCGCCCAAGGCATCGCGCGTACAGTTCCAGCGCGTCCACCGCTTCCGGAAGCTCGACCCAGAGGAGAAATCCACCGGCCGGTGCGGAGATCCGGGTGCCCGGCGGAAAGCGGCCCGCCACCTGGGCCGTGACGCGCTCCACATTGGCTTGCAGCGCCGCCTTGAGCCTGCGGACGTGGTGGTCGTATCCGCCCGTGCGCAGAAATTCGGCGATGGCCAGCTGCGTGGGCGTGGGCGTCGCCACGGTGGTGGCCGCTTTCAGGCGCAGCACGTCGGCGTGGTAGCGGCCGGGGATGATCCACCCCACGCGATAGGCTGACGCCAGTGTCTTGGAGAAGCTCCCGCACACCAGCACCGGCGCCACCCGCGTAAAAGCGCGCAGCGACGGCGGACGCTCCGGTCCAAAGTGCAGGTCCGCGTAGGTGTCGTCCTCCAGCGCGGGCACGCCGTGCGCGTCCAGCACCGCCGCCAGCTCGCGCCGCCGCGCCTCGGGCATCACCGAGCCCAGCGGGTTGTGCACCGTGGGCGTAACGACCGCCGCCGCCACCTCGGTTTCCCGCAGCGCCGCGTCCAGCGCCGCGACGTCGATCCCTTCGCGCGGGTCCGCCGGCACCGCGAGCGCCCGAAGCCCCAGCGCATCGATCACCTGCAGTGTGCCATAGTAGGCCGGCGCCTCTACCACCACGGTGTCGCCCGGCCGGGTGAGCGCGCGCAGGCCCAGCGCAATCGCCTCGTTGCACCCCGCCGTGACCACCACGTCGCCCGGGGTGACCGGCGCCCGCGTCGCCACCGTCCGCTGCGCGATCTGCTGGCGCAGCTCCTCCGCGCCCGAAGGGCTCCAGACCATGGCGCTGCGCACGCTGTCGCGCCGCGCCACGGCACCCAGCGTCCGCGCCAGGCGCGCCGTCGGCAGCAGGGCAGGGTCGGGGAGCGCCGTGCCCAGCGGCACCAGGCTCCCGTCCGCCACCGATTCCAGAAAGCGGACGATCAGCTCGCCCGTGGTCACCCGCGCCGGCGCCGAAGCCGGCAGCGAACGCCGCGGCTCGTCCTCCACGCGCCGCGGCCGCGCCAGCACAAAGTAGCCGGACCGCGGCCGCGCCCGGACCATCCGACGGGCCTCCAGCAGCCGGTATGCCTGCAGCACCGTGGGCACGCTTACCGACCACTGTGCGCACGTCCGCCGCACCGACGGCAGCCGGTCACCCGCCTGCAGCGTCCCGTCGGAGATCCACGCCGTGATCTCGTCGGCGATCCTGCGATACGCGTATACCTCTTCAGCCGGCCGCCGCTGGCCCGCAGCGTCTACGGGGCGCGCATCCATCGCATCATCCTGATCTGTGCAGGTCTATATCCTCGAATCGGCACCTGTTCAGGAGGAAGCTACCTCCCGTGTTTCAGCCGGTCCACACCGCGGAGGAGCGGCGGCCCGCTGAACCCCAGTCCGGGGGGCGCTACGGACCGCGCCACGCGCTCGAGGACCGCTGGCGGGTGCGGCCGCGTCTGTTACCAGGCGTGATACCAATCTTGCCATGCCGCCCGCGCACACCAGACCGCAACCAGAGACGAGGTGCACCATGACCGGCACGCCCCAGAAGTCCGCTACTCCCCAGAAGGCCGGCGGTGCCGGCAAGCCGAGCCAGTCGCAGATCGAGATCTGGACCGGCTACACACACTACCTTCTGGCGGCGGACGGGCTCCTGCGGTTTACCGACGCGCTCTGCAAGAAGAAGCTCGATGAAGCGGCGTTCAAAAAGGTCAGCGCGGTGATCGGCGCGGCGCACATCGCGCTTCAGGGGGTGAATGAGCAACTGATCAAAGGCATCGAGAACATGAAGGAGGGCAAGGCTCCCGATTTCACGCTCGAGCCTTCGCCCATCCCCGACTGGTCCCCCGATGCTGAAGCCAGCGTCTTTGCCGGCGCGTGGGAAGCCATCAAGGCGGTGCTGGAGAGAATGATGGACGCGACCAGCCCCTCCAGTGCCATGGGGGTGGCCCTCGCCGGCGTGATCAACCACGGCGACGACATCGTCAAGGCGCTGGAGCCGGCCTTTGGCTGAGCATTCGGCATCATGCCAGGACCGCCAGGAGAGGATGCTGAACGTCGACATCGCCAGTCATCCTGAAGGAGGCGCCGCGCCGCAATCTGCTGATACACAACGCGCTTGCGCCGACCGAAGGACCTTGCCTGCGGAACCAGGAGCCTTGAACGGCTCCCGGGGGCTGGCCGGTCGCGACCCGACAGAGATCCTTCGGTCGCGCGCAAACTCCTGTGGTTGCTGAAGTTGCGGGTGTGCGCTCCCTCAGGATGACGCCGCGCTACTTAAGGGATATTCCAGGTTGATCAACACCCTTTCAGTATGACCGTTTCGCGGGTTCCATGCGAAACCCCGCGGGCGATCAGGACTCGCTGGCCACCAGGGCAAGCCGGGACTCGCGCGGGGGAGTGAGGGGGGTGTGCAGCACCTGGCCCAGCCGCCGGATCCCGTCGCCGATCTGCTCGGCGTTCACGCGGGAAAAGTTCAGCCGCAGGGCGTTGCGGCCCCGCACGCCGCCCGCCGCGCAGAACGCCTGCCCGGGGACGAACGCCACGCCGGCTTCTTCCACGGCCCGCCGCAGGAGCGCCGTCGTATCCACCCCCTCGGGCATGGTCACCCACACGAACATCCCCGACGCGGGGGCGTGCCAGCGCGCCTGCGCGGGAAAGTGGGCGTCCAGCGCCGCGAGCATGGCGTCGCGGCGCCCGCGGTACTCCGCGCGCAGCTCCGACAGGTGAGTGGAGAACGCCTCGCGGTCCAGAAACGACGACAGGGTGCGCTGCGCGAAGGTGCACACGTCCAGGTCGCTGCCCTGCTTGAGGATGGACAGCCGCTCCACCACGTCCGGCGGCGCCACCACCCACCCGGTGCGCAGGGCCGGCGCGACGATCTTGCTGAACGAGCCCACGTACAGCACCCAGCGGGGATCGAACGAGCGAACGGCGGGAGGAGCCTCGCCCTCCAGGTTCAGCAGCCCGTACGCGTCGTCTTCTACCACGGGGACGCCGTGGCGGCGCGCGGCCGCGGCCAGGCGGCGGCGCTCGCCGGCGGGCATGCTGCTCCCCAGCGGGTTGTGCCCCTCGGGGATGGTGTAGATCAGCGCGGGGCGCTCGCCGGACTCCAGCAGGGCCTCCAGCGCGCCCACGTCCATCCCCGTGCGCGGGTTGCAGGGCACGGTGAGCACGCGCGGCTGCAGGGGGCGCAGGGCGTTCACCATCCCGTCGTAGGTAAGCTCCTCCGTAACCAACGGGTCACCGGGAGACACGAGCAGCTGGCCCAGCAGGCTCATGGCCTGCTGGGCTCCGCTGGTGATGAACACCTCGTCCTCCGTGCACCGCACGCCGCGCCGGGCCATCAGCTGCACCACGTGGCGGCGCAGACATCCCAGCGGCATTCCGTACTGCAGCGCGTCCGGCTCGGTCGTCAGCACGTGGCGCGCGGCGCCCGTGTAGGCGGATACGGGAAAGAACTCCGGTGCCGGCATCCCCAGAGCAAAGGAAAGGAGCCCCGGACGCGACACCAGCGCCAGGATCTCGCGCAGGGCGGACTGGCGGGTCTGCCGCGTCCATGCGGCGAACGGAAATTCGTGCTCAACCGCAGTCGTCGCGAGCATTCGCGGTCCTTTCAGGGAACGATGGTCCGCCAGCGGACGGCGTGTGCACTCCCACCAGGGCCAGGCCACGGTGAGCACTCACCGGGACCGGCTGGGCGGGCGGTTGGAGGAGCGCCCGTCCCCCGACCCGATGTCGCATGCGTGGGCGTGCTGGTGGCACTCCGAAGGGCAGTCCCCGGTAGCCGGACGGGCAGGTGTCCGCTGTAGCGCAATACAATTTTAGCCACTTTTAGTACTATATACGATCCGACCGGTTCATGGAAGTGGAGCCGCGATGCGCGAGGCATCCGCCGCAAGCATCAACGTCTACGTGGACGATGAGCACGACGAGCCGGTGCCGAACGATCAGACGGGGCCACCGGACAGACAGGACTCGCCGCGGCTTCAGGGGGGCTTCGGTCGGCCTCAAGGCTGTCTGGTTCGTCGCCGGATCGTGCGGTGGCTGCATCGCGACCCGTGGGGCGCTGTCAGGCGCTCAACAGACATTTAGCTCTGGATGGTCCGACGGTTGTTTTGAGACGTGCGTGTAGCAGATCGGGGCAACGCGTTCGATCGATAGAGATTGCGGAGCAGGTAAGCGGAGTTTACGGGTACGTGGCGGGCGTGGGGTTGCGTCGTCATTTCGTGTGTATGTACACTATCTATTAAAGACGATTACTGAAACGTACCCGTACGCGAGTCGCTGGGTGACCGTGGACGTACGCCAGTCTTCCGGGGCACCCGGGAGACATCGCCGCTCGTCGCTCTGCACCCAGACCGGCGATCCCGCGCCGACGCCCGTTGTGGCGCCGTGATCGGGACGCCGTGATCGCGACTGGGCGGGGAGCGTGCGCTCCGCGTGAACCCTCGGCCGCGTGGGACGACCGGTCCCCCCTCTTTCGACCCCGAAAATCTGCGTCCAATGGCGATTCTTCAGCGGCATCACGCGTTACAGGCCCCGGGAGCGGCATTGCCCGCGGCCTCGCCGCCACCCATGGGCGTCGCGGCCACCGAAACCGGGGCCTGTGTCGTCCAGCCGCCCGCCGGGCGCGCCGAATCCCTGCACCACCTGGTGGAGGGGTGGGCGGCGCGTACGCCGGAGGCCGTGGCGCTGGTGTTCGGCGAGACGCGGCTGGGCTACGGCGAGCTGGACGCGCGGGCCAACCGGCTCGCGCGCCACCTGCGGGCGCTGGGCGTGGGGCCCGAGGTGCGCGTGGCGATCTCGCTGGAGCGGGGTCCCCAGGCCGTGGTCGCCGTGCTGGCCGTGCTGAAGGCCGGCGGCGCCTGGGTTCCCCTGGACCCTTCGTACCCGGCCGAGAGGCTGGCGTACATGCTGGACGATTCGGCGGCGTCGCTCCTCCTTACCCGCGCCGGGCTGGCGCCGGGCTTTCCCGCCGGGCCCTGGCGGATCGTCCTCGTTGACCAGGCGGAGGACGAGGCCGCCCGACTCCCCGCGACCTCGCCCGGCGTGGCGGTGCGGGCCGGGAGCCTGGCCTACCTCATCTACACCTCCGGCTCCACGGGACGCCCCAAGGGGGTGATGGTGGCGCACGGCGGCGTGGGGTCACTGGCGCGCGCGCAGTCCGCCCTGCTGGGCACCGGCCCGGGGAGCCGCGTCGTGCAGTTCGCGCCGACCAGCTTCGACGCCTCGGTGGCGGAGATGGGGCAGGCGTTCGCGGCGGGCGCGTCCCTCGTCCTGGCGCGGCGGGAGGCGCTTCTCCCCGGCCCCGGCTTCGTGGCGCTCCTGCGCGAGCGCCGCGTCACCCACGTCACCCTTCCCCCCTCCGTCCTGGCCGCCCTCCCGCCCGCGGAGCTCCCGGCGCTGGAGGTGCTGGCGGTGGCGGGGGAGGCGTGCGGGGCGGCGCTGGTGGAGCGCTGGGGAGAGGGGCGCCGCTTCTTCAACGCCTACGGCCCCACCGAGGCCACTGTGTGCTTGACGATGGGCGACTGCGCGCGGGGATAGGCCGTCACCCTCGGCCTGGCGCTGCCGGGGGTGCGGG
>NZ_JBMDXM010000004.1:0-35087 GCF_048594345.1 Longimicrobium sp. | reverse complement strand
CCCCGACCCGCCCAGCCCCACCACGCACACGTCGGCGGAAACGTCGCCGTCCAGGCGCGGTAGGCCGGGCCAGGCGCCGTCATCCCACACGGGTGTGTTTCGATCAGCGGTCATGGATCACGACGAGGTTCCCGGGTTGAGGTCCGAAGGCCGGGAGCCCAGCCACACCAGGCCCTTGTGAAAGATGTACAGCGTGTCGGTTCCGTCCGCGGTCGCCTGCACGCGGTCCGCGGAGCGCCCCAGCTCCGCGAGCTCCACCAGCGCCTCCGAGTCACCCGCGTAGGTGCTCGCCATGCGCACGTCGATCACCTGGCCCACGCGCCAGTGCAGATCGTCGAGATCGTACGCGGCGTCCCGGTACTCCGCGGGCGGCTGCGCCGGCGCGTCCTCGGCCGGGTCGAACATGGTGCGGTAGTAGCCGATCGCGTCGCCCACGGCGGCGACCACCTGCGAGTCGTGAAAGTCCGGGTGGAAGAGCCAGATCTCCAGGTAATACGGCTCGCCCGCGGCCTCCAGCCGTTCGCGCCAGGCATCGTGGATGTCGATGAACGCCGCCACGATGCGCCGCCGGAACCAGTGCGGCGGGTTGCGCCGCACCAGCCGGCTCCAGGGGTCCAGCCAGATCTTGACGTAGTGCCTCTGGTCGAGCCGCAACGCCTCCACGTCCAGCTCGCGGTGCGCCAGGCGGAACCGCTCCAGCTGCCGGATGCGCCGCTTCCACCCGCGCACCTTCTTTCGATTCGAAAACGGATTCGGCATCGGCTACGAACGGGGACTCATGGGGTGATTCACGAACGAGATCCGGCTGACCTTGGCGTCGCGCGCGAAGCTCGCGCCGCACGTGGATTACACCTGCTTGGTGCGCACCCGCAGCCGCACCGGCTTGCCGTCCGGCGCGGTCCAGCCGACCTCGCGGGGCGGGGCGGCGAAGTGGGACGGATAGCCCTTGATGGCGGTGGACTGCGTCATCACCTCTTCGTCCTGCGGAACGGTGCGCAGGATGTCTTCGCTCATGAACACGATGAGCTTGGAGCGCGGGCGGGTGATGGACACGTTGAAGCGGTTGGGGTTCAGCAGGAACTCCGCCTCCCGCTCCGCGTACTCGCGGTCCGCCACGGCGTAGCTCACCAGGACCAGCTCGCGCTCGTTCCCCTGCATCCGCTCCACGGTGTCGACCACGGGCAGCTCGTCGCGCGGCCAGCCGCCAGCCACCAGCTCGCCCAGGATGGCGCTGTTCTGCGCGCGGTGCGGGCTGATGACGGCCAGCGCGTGCGAGCGAAATGCCTCCGGCGTGTAGCGCTCGCCCGTGGCGGGGTCCAGCATCCCCGCCCGCGCCAGCCGCGCAATCCGCCCCACCAGCGACGCCTCCACCGCGTTTCGCGCCGTCGCGCGAACGCCCTCGTACGTGCAGAAGACGACCGCATCGTCCGGCGACAGGAAGGCGTCCCACAGCATCGCGTCCAGCGGATCGGAGAGATCGACCGAATCCGCGGCCAAGGCCAGCCGACGGCGCGGGTCCATCGACACGAAGCCCGGATAGAACAGGCGGCGCGGCCAGCGGACCAGCGCGCGGTTCATCCGCCGGCTCTCGCGCAGCTGAAAGCGGCCGAACCGCTCCGCGAAGTGCGCGAAGGCGCTGCCGAAGAGCGTATCTTCGCGCGGATAGCGGCCGTGCAGGATGGGCGGCAGCTGCCGGTCGTCGCCCGCCAGGATCACTCGGCCGCCGCGGCGGATGGAGGAAAGCGCGACCAGCGCGTCGGGCACCTTCATCTGCGACGCCTCGTCGATGACGATGACGTCGAACAGGGGGCGGATGGGGAGGTCGGGGCCGGACTCTTCCTCGTCCTCGGCGGCGGCGCCGTTCATCGCCCGCATCTGCTTCCACAGCGACCAGACGGTGCTGCCGACCACCACCGGCAGCCCGTCCCCGTCCGACGCGGCCAGCACGGACGGCAGGTCCTCGTCGCGGATGACGTCGACGGACGAGCCAACCAGGTCCGCGTCGGCCTCGCTCCCCCGCCCCGCCAGCTTGACCGCGCGCAGCGGCGACGGGATGCCGGCCGCCTGCAGCTCGCGGTCGATGCGCGACAGCACGTTGACGATGGCGCGGTGCGTGGCCGCGCTCACCAGGATGCGCAGCGGCCGCCCCTCGCGCCGCGCCGCCGCGGCCAGGCTGACGAGCTGCCACGCCAGCAGGTACGTCTTGCCCGTCCCCGGCGGGCCCCAGACCACGGACACAGTGCGGTCGAACGCGGCGCGCCACGCCTCCGCCTGCTCCGCGTTCAGCACCGGCCGGCCCAGCTGCTTCTCCGCCGGCGTCAGCGTATCCGCCCACGCCGCATCCGCATCCAGCGGCCGCATCCAGCCGTCCGGCACGGCGCCGCCCAGCATCCCCATCACGAAATCCGCCTCCCCCGCACCACCGGCCAGCGCACGCAGGGTAGCGACCACGCGCCGGGTCGTGAAATCCACCGAAGCGCGGTCCAGCACGCAGACGCGGTCCAGGTCCAGGAGCGGCCGGCCGTTGATCTTCCCCTTCTCCAGCGTCTCCCATTTGTAGTCCGACGCCAGCGTAACCCGCGGCGGATGGGCGGCCAGGTCGTAGTCGATCAGCTCCACCATCAGCTTGCGGCGCAGCCACCCCTTGCTGTCCGTCTCGCCCAGCGTGCGCGCGTCGTCGTTGGTCAGCACCAGCGCGAAGTCGCCAGGGCGGAACTTGGCCTCGCGGCACGCCTCGTCGAACTCGAAGACCACGTGGCCGTTCGCCAGCGTCTCCACCTTGTTGAGCCCGCTGATGCACTCGAAGCGACGCGCGCGGTCCTGCGTCGGCAGCGCGTGCAGTTGGCGGATGGCGACGGCCTCCTCCGCGGCCTCGGCCAGGGTGAACAGGCGCAGCTTTTCCAGCGTGGCGTGGGGGATGGCGTCGCCGCTGCCGTCCGCCGCGGCCGCGAACGCCGCCTCCATCCGCAGCACGGGGTCGCGCCGCCTCAATGCGGCCTCGCGGATGGCGTGGATGACGGAATCCATCGCCTGCAGCTTGCTTCGCACCGTCCGTTCGATCTCGCGCTCCACCTCCCACGGCGCCTGCTCCTCGCCGTTGGCGCGATACGGACGCTTGCGCCACACGTTGTGGATGCGCTCGTACGCCACCTGGCTGCTGAGCGGCCAGCCGTAGTCCGCGCGCGGCCGGTGCACCGCGGCGCCCTCGGACGGCTGCAGCTCGGTGGATACGGACGCCAGGTCCCACGCGTACGGAATGGGCAGCGCAAACAGCTCGCTCACCACGTCGAGCACGACGGTGCCCGGCGGCGAGCCGCCCGCGTCGCCGGCGGGAAAAAGCAGGCGCGACACGCCCGCGATCCCCGGCTGGGTGCCGGGATCGCCCAGGTGCCGCTGCAGGCACTCGCGCAGCAGCTCCGCCTCGCCCCGGTCCCAGACAAAGACGTGCGCCGCCTTTTCCCCCCGCCGGCCGCCATCCCCCGCCGCGCGGGTCGCCTCCTCCGCCGCGTAGACCACGTCCGAAGCGCGCAGGAGAAAGCGGACCAGCATCTCCCGCTCCGCGTCCTCAGACCCGTCGTTCGCCAGAAAGACCTCGCTGACGCCGCGCCCGCTGCCGCGCTCTACCTTGAGTCCCAGCGCGAACACCGTCCCGCTCACCGGATCGCCCTCCGCGGAGAGCAGCACGCGGACGGACTCGCCGATGCCCATGCGGAAGCTCTGCTTTTCCCCCTCCTTGATCTTGCCGTAGTCCAGCGCCTGCACGCGCTTTTTGAGCGTGCCCTCGGCGGATTCCAGCGCGTGGCACCCCTCGTACACGCCGCGCTTGAACTCCGCCTTGCGCAGCTCGCGGACGGAGCGGATGCCGCGCCCGTTCAGCTCGCGCTTGGCCAGCGGCGTCAGCCCCACCACGCGCGACAGGTCGTCGGTACGGTCCGCCTCGGCGCGGCAGTGGTGAAAGAAGGAGCAGCTGGTGCAGCGCGGGCGCAGGTGCCACGCGGCCTCCGCGGGCGCGGCGGCGGCGACGCGAGGCAGGTCGGCGCGCAGGAACTCCATCACGTGATGGCGATACGCGGCCAGCGGAAAGCGCTTGGGCCCGCGCGAGCCGCGCGTCCACAGCCAGCCCCAGCGCGTTTCCACGGTGCCCTCGATCCCCTCGGCGCGGCAGATCTCCTCCAGCAGCACCGTATAGAACGCCACCTGCGCGTAGTGCTGCACCGTGGCCTCGCGGCTCCACTTGACGTCCGCCACGCCCAACATCAGCCGTCCATGCCGGTCGCGGCCGATGCGGATAAGGTCCGGCTGCGCGGGCGCCACCTGCACCTCGCCGTCCACCCCGAAGCGCGCCGCGAACGCCGCCGCGTCCGGCAGCCTCAGCTCCGGCTGGATGAGCCACGTGGCCTCGCCGGGATCGCGCAGCGCACGGACGACGGCGTCGTACGGCAGGCGCGCCGCGTCGCCGTGCTCGTCGTGCCCGGCGCTGATGACGCGCCGCTCGCCGTAGTAGCGCACCAGCGCCCGCAGCGCCTGCCGCTCGAAGCGGCGGCCGGCCTGGGTGAGCAGCCCCATCCCCGGGCGCACGCCCACCAGCGGCCCGGCCAGCGGGTCGCGGTTGGGCGCGGGCACGTCGCCGCCGCGCAGCGCGCGGGGCACCATCTGCCAGCGCAGCTGCCGGTCGCAGCCAAAGCGGAAGTACTGGGAGACGAGCGTGCCGGTGAGGCGCAGCGCGTCGGTGGCGGTTGGGGACTGCAAGTGCGAAGAGAAGTGCGTGAGTGCGGTAGTGCGTGAGTGCGTGAGTGGTTCTTCCGCGCGCGATTTTCATGTGTGCGCATCGTACACCGATGCGGCGAAACGGGTCAAGGACGGCAGGGCGCGATCCCCGGGGCCCTCTCCCCCGCCAGCCCTTTCGCTCGTTCCTCGCGACGGCTGGCGACCCCTCCCCCAACTTCGGGGGAGGGGTTGGGGCCGGCATCTCTGCGGTGCCGATCGTGTGGGGCGTGATGGTGGGCGGGGGAGGGAGGTGCGAAGCACTTCGAGCGGGATCGAAGTTCTCCCCTCTCCGCGAGGAACGAGCGGGGAGGGGCCGGGGGAGGGGCACCACGCGGGCGCAGTTCGATGTCCGCCCATCCCGCACTCCAGCGCTTCCGCATTGTACTTGCCTTGGCGCAAAAACTTCGGTATGTTGCACGCAGTTGAAACTGATTCTCACCCGCAGCCGCAACTCTCCTTGGAGATGCTGAAGCGCCTGTTCGCCAGGAAGGCTCCTCCCGCCGCACCCGCGCGCTGCGCCGAGTGCCCGCTGGCCGCGTGCGCCACCGGGGCCCGCGCCGCCGTGCTGCGCATGGAGTGTCCCATGGACGAGGCGCACAAGCTGCGCGGCATGGGGCTGTTCGAGGGGAGCTGCGTGCAGGTGATCGACAGCCGCAACGGCATGCTGCTGGAGGTAAAGGGCGCGCGGCTGGCGCTGGGCGCCGCGCTCGCGCGTACCATCAAGGTGCTGCCGCTGGCCGGGTGAGAAAGCTGTCGGAGCTGGCCGCTGGCGACCGCGGCAAGGTGGCAAAGGTGGCGGGCGACGCGGACGCGGCCCGCCGGCTGATGGAGATGGGACTGATGCGCGGCACGACCGTGGAAGTGGTGCGCAGGGCGCCCCTGGGCGACCCGCTGGAGGTGAAGGTGCGCGGGTTCATGCTCACGCTGCGCCGCGCCGAGGCAGAGCACATCGAAGTGGAGTAAGGACGAGTTGATGGAAGAGGCCGCGGCCGGAACGATCTCCGCGCCCGCAGCACCCCCGCCAGCGGAATCACCGCGCGGCGGGGGTGTGCTGCATGTGGCGCTGATCGGCAACCCCAACACGGGCAAAAGCACGCTCTTCAACGCGCTGACCGGCATGCGTCAGCGCGTGGGCAACTATTCGGGCGTCACCGTCGAGCGCGTGGAAGGCCGCTACCGCGACGGCGACGCCTCCGTCACCGTCATCGACCTTCCCGGCACCTACTCGCTCTCCGCGTCCTCGCCGGACGAGGAGATCGCGCTGGCCGTGCTCACCGGCCACGCCCCGGGCATCGACCGCCCGGACGTGGTCGTGGTCGTCGTGGACGCGGCCAACCTGGAGCGCAACCTCTTCCTGGCCTCGCAGGTGCTGGAGCTGGGGCTGCCCACCGTGGTGGCGCTGAACCAGGTGGACGCGGCGGAGGCGGCCGGCATTCGCATCGACGCCATCGAGCTCACGCTGGAGCTGGGCGCGCCCGTCGTGCCCACCGTCGCCATGCGCGGCGAGGGGCTGGACGTGCTCAAGTCCGCCATCCGCAAGGCGCCGGGCCTCCCCCGCCCCGAGCGGCAGTTCGAACTGCCCGTGGAAGCCGCTGCCGCGCTCGTTCCGGTGGCGCAGCGGCTGACGGACGCCGGCTTCAACCCTTCCGCCGCGGCAATGGAGGCGCTGCGCCTGCTCGCCGTGCGGGAGGTCGGGCGGCACCTGCAGGCGGTGCCGGAGCTGGAGCCGGCGGTCACGGCGGCGCGGGCGCGGGTGGAAGCCGCGGGCCTGTCGCCGATCAGCCTGGAGGCGGAGTCGCGCTACGGGTGGATCGCGGACGTGGTGGACCGCACCGTCCACCGCGCGGGAGCGGGCGGCGCCAGGACGGTCACGGACCGTGTGGACGCCGTCGTGCTGCACCGCGTGGGCGGGCCGTTGATCTTCGTGGCGCTGATGGGGATCGTCTTTCAGTCGATCTTCGCTTGGGCGGAGCCGCTGATCGGCTTCGTGGAAGGAATCTTCGGCGCGCTGGGCGGCGCGGTGGCCTCCGCCATCCCCGAGGGCGACCTGCAGAGCCTGCTCGTGGACGGGGTGATCGGCGGCGTGGGGAGCGTGCTCGTGTTCCTGCCGCAGATCGCCATCCTTTTCCTGTTCATCGGGATCCTGGAGGACACGGGATACATGGCGCGGGCCGCGTTCATCATGGACCGCTTCATGAGGAGCGTGGGGCTGCACGGCCGCTCGTTCATCCCGCTCCTTTCCGGCTATGCGTGCGCCGTCCCCGGCATCATGGCGACGCGGACGATCGAGAGCCGCAAGGACCGGGTGGCCACCATCATGGTGCTGCCGCTGATGAGCTGCTCGGCGCGCATCCCCATCTACACGCTGCTGATCGGCACCTTCATCCCGCCGATCGCGGTGGCGGGCGTGTGGAACCTGCAGGGGATCACGCTGCTGGCGATGTACCTGCTGGGCACGGTGACGGCGCTGCTGGTCGCGTCGGTCTTCAAGCGGACGCTCCTGAAGGGACAGGCGCGGCCCATGATCATGGAACTGCCGCCGTACCGCCTGCCGCGCCTGCGCAGCCTGGCGCTGTCGGTGGGGCACCGGGCCAGCATGTTCCTCAAGAAGGCGGGAACGGTCATCCTGGCGCTCTCCATCGTGCTGTGGGCGCTGGCGACGTATCCCAAGACGGAGGCGCCGGCCGGGGCGTCGGAGCAGCAGGCGCAGGAGTCGCAGCTGGCGGGGAGCACGCTGGGGCAGCTGGGGCACGCGGTGGAGCCGCTGGTGCGGCCGCTGGGCTACGACTGGAAGATCGGCGTGGGCATCCTGAGCTCGTTCGCCGCGCGCGAGGTGTTCGTCAGCACGATGGGCACCATCTACGGCGTGGGGAGCGACGCGGACGAGGGCTCGTCCACGCTGCGCGAAAAGCTGCGCAACGAGCGGCACGCGTCCAGCGGCGCCATCGTGTACACGCCGCTGGTGGCGGTGGGGCTGATGGTGTTCTACGTCTACGCCATGATGTGCATGAGCACCATCGCCGTGGTGATCCGCGAGACGGGCGGCGGTTGGACGGGCGTGCGCTGGGCGGCGTTCCAGTTCGGGTGGATGCTGGGGCTGGCGTACCTTTCGGCGCTGCTGGTGTACCAGGGTGGGCGGGCGCTGGGGTGGGGCTGAGGGTGAACGGGTGAACGGGTAATGGGGTGAACGGGTGAATCGCTGGAGTACGGATCGATGGATATCCAGACGCTGATCGTATTTCTGATCGTGCTGGCGGCGGCGCTGTTCATCGGCAACCGCTTTCGCCGCACGCTGCTCGCCGCCCGCGCCACGACGGGCAAGGGAGGCAAGAACTGCGGCCCCGACTGCGGCTGCTCGCCCCACTGACGCGGCGCGGCGCCGACGCACCGAGCCCCGGAGCCTCACGCGAGGTCCGGGGCTTGTTCGTCTGTGGGGCCAGATGTATGAGAGTCTGCCGTCGGCCGCTCGTGGACGTTCATCCAGGCGTGATCTTCGGCGGCAAGGGCGAATAAATTCGCTGCAACAACCACACGAAATCCGCCTTCGCGGATTGGAGGCTCCGGTGGCGACTCGAACTTCTGTGCGCGCCCGGGCGCTGGCTGGCAGCCCCGCGCGGATTGTGGAGCTTCCCGCTGTTCCAGCTGCGAGATTCATCCGCCGTGACCCATCCGCCTCGAAACCGCTCATCCACCTTATGTAAGAAATACTTGACACATCTCCCGGCTGCGATTAGACTCTGCCATGTACTAAATATTTTACATCACGTCGGGGATACCTGACACTGCTTCGAGGAGATACGATGGGTCTGACGTTCCAGGAAAAGAGCCTGTGGCTGATGTTCGTCAGCCTGACCGGCGTATTCGGCTTCTACTTCGTGACGGTGCTGCCTGCGAACGGGGCGGACGTGATGCCCAACCAGATGGTGCTGTTCACGGTGGCGGTGGTGATGCTGGTGATCATGCAGGTCGTGGGGCACACGATGATGGCCATCATCGACCGCAACACGGAGACGGACGAGCGGGACCGGCTGATCGCGCTCAAGGGCACGCGCAACGCCGCGTACGTGCTGGCGACGGGCGTTTTTCTGGCGCTGTGCGCGGCGATGGTGACGGACGGCAATTTTCTGTTCACGCACCTGCTGCTGGGGTTCTGGGTGCTGGCCCAGCTGGTGGAGATCGGATCGCAGCTGTTTCTGTACCGGCGGGGGTCCTGAGCATGGGCAAGGGTGGCGGGCGCATCACCAACGAGATCCGCACACTCCGCTTTCACCACGGCGAGATGACCCAGCAGGAGCTCGCCGAGCGCATCGGCGTAACGCGCCAGACGGTAAACGCCATCGAGGGCAACAAGTACTCGCCGTCGCTGGAGGTAGCGTTCCGCATCGCGCGCGTGTTCGGCGTGCCCCTGGAGCGCGTCTTTCAGTATGGAGAAGAGTGAAGGTCGATCCAATCTAGTTGTGCAGATACTCTGCGGAGCCAGGGATAGCCGGTGATCGAAGCCAATATCCCGGGTGTGCATTCGTAAACGACGCTCTCGCTACGTCGTCTCACGAGGCCTGCAGGACCGCAGGTGCAGAAGATCGAGGCGCGTGTCTTGCGGGACATCTTTCCGGCCACAGCGATCGATCCCGTTCCGTGGTCTCACCCCTGAAAACGGTACTTACCATGACTCGACACTTCTTCTCCGGACTCAAATCAGCGTACGTACTGGCGGTGGCGTGTGCCCTTGCCTTCGGCAGCAAGGAGCTTCTCGCCAGCCCTGGCGCCTCAGCCACCGCGCGGGCGTGCTCGATCAGTCAGTGCGGCGAGTCATGCAGCGACGCAGGGTTCGACTACGGTCTCTGCCGGAACGGTGTGTGCCAGTGCTATTTCCGGATGTGCGGCGACGTCCAGTGCGAATGATCCTCTGGCTCCAACCGCTATAGCCAGACGCAACGCGAACAAAGGGCGCGGAGAACGACGGAAGTTTTCCGCGCCTTTTTTGATGCGCCCTGCACACCAGGCACTCGCCGGACTCCCGTATCCCTTTCCCCGCCGCACTGACCGTTGTAGCGAAGCGGCTTGGAAGTCGTTCGCGTCCGAATCCTGCTCGTCGACACGAACTCTGCAATACAAAGTACTTGACGACAACATCGGAAGCGGCTACCATAGGGAGCGCGGCCGACGGTTTTCAACGAATCCGAGTGAGGTGATTGCGATGTCCAGCCTGGTCGAGGTCCTGTATCCGCTCCCGGATTTTCGGCGCACGCCGCTCTCCACGGTGCGCTGGTGGGAATCGCGCCGCCTGGCGTTCAACAAGGCGGTGGGCGGCGCGGGACTGGTGACGCTCGCGGGCGTATCGTTCTTCGCCGCGCTTCCCCCGTTCTCGTCCGTCATCCCCCTGCCGATGATGGTGATGGCCGCGGGGGTGTACGGGATCCTGGCAAACGGCTGCTACACGCTGGGCTGGGTGACCGAGCTGGTCGCCCGGCGCATGTGGGGCCGCAGCGCGCCGGACATGGGGCCGCTCCTGTTTCGGCAGGGCGTCATCTTTTCCGTCGGCCTGACGCTGTTGCCGCTGCTCCTGTCGGTGTTGCTCTGGGTAGCCCGTATCGTGGCGGCGGTCGTCGGGTAGGAAACGAAGGGACAAAGAGAGGCGGGGACACGGCGAAGGTGCCGTGTCCCCGTTTTTGTCAGGCATGGGGTCCAGGGCCATCGGCACGCTGTCGCCCGTCATGCAGCCGGACCCGGGATCGTTCAAACCATTCGTGCGGCACAACTGTCCGAAGGGGCGAAGGCACCGGGATCGGCCCCGATCCGGGAGGTGATCGCCTGGGACGTGGCACAGCGCGGCGCCCGTACACCGTCCGCCCGTGAAGGAAAGTCTTGCGCCTATGTTTTACACCTGTATTATTTACCTGTCGAAGCAATCGCCGACCGCCCCACCCGTAGCCACCATGGGCCATCTACCCGCTGACGCAAAGCCCGCACGGGCCCGTTCCATCCGCCGTCTCCTCGCAACGGTTCTCGTAGCGGGTGCCGGCCTGGTAGCGGGCCCGCTCGTAGCCCAGCCTGCGCCCGCGGTGGCGGAAAGCGCGTTGCTGGGAGGGTGGGAGGGGGAGATGCGGACGGCGAAGTGGCCGCAGTTCCTCACGCTCACGCTGCGGCCCCGGGACAGCGAGCCGGTGAGCACGCTCGAGACGCTGGGCCGCACCTTCCCCGCCAGCGAGGTGCGAGTGGATGCCGACTCGGTGATGATGCGGATCGGCGATGGAGCGGGCGCCGTGACCATCCGCGCCGGCCTGCGCGACGGAACGCTGAGCGGAAGCCTGATGCAGGGGCGCGACACGCTGCCGTTCGCGCTGCGGCCCATCCCCCGCTACCCGGCGCCGCGCGACCGCGTGGAGGCGTGGGCGCAGGACATCGACGCGCTGTCGACCCGCTTCATCCGGCTGGACAGGAGCTTTACGCCGGAAGAGCGCGCGCGCTTTCTGGCGCACCTTGAAGAAACGCGCAGCCGCCTGCCCCAGCTGCACGACAACGAAGTCATCATGCGCCTGGCCTCGGCCATCGCAGTGGCCAACAACGCCCACACGCGCCTGTACCTGCTGCGCAACGCTACGGAGCTGCGCCGGCTTCCGCTGCGGCTGTGGTGGTTCGGCGACGGCCTGTACGTGGTGCGCACCACGCCGGAGCACCGCCGGCTGCTGGGGTGCCGCGTGGACCGGATCGGCGGGGTGGCGGCGCGGATGGCGCGCGACCGCGTGGCGCAGGCGTTCGCGGGGAACGCGTCGTGGGCGGACTACATGAGCGTTTACTCACTCACCAGTCCGGAGGCGCTGCACGGGATGGGGATCATCCCCTCCCCCGACTCGGTGGAGCTCGCCGTCGCCGGCTGCCCGGCCGGTGACGCGAACCGGACCGTGGTGGCGCCGCTTCCCCTGGCGCGGCGCGACGGTTCGTTGGAGGCGTGGTGGGACCTGTCGCCGCGGCATCCGGGAATCGACTCGTCGTGGGTGCACGTGCTGCCGCGCGACCCGCTGCCGCTGTATCTTCGCAATCCCGCCAGCAACTACTGGTTCGAGTACCTGCCGGAGCAGGGCGTCCTTTACTTTCAGTACAACCGCTCCCAGGACGCGCCAGGCGAGAGCACGGCCCGCTTTGGCGAGCGGCTGCTGGCGGCGCTGGACGAGCACCGGCCGCGCGCCTTTGTGATGGACGTGCGGTTCAACACCGGCGGCGACCTTACCAAAGCGGCGGACCTGATGGCGCGGCTGCGGGAGCGCACGCGCGGCATCCCGCGGTTCATCATCACCGGGCGGACGACGTTCTCCGCCGGGATTACGCAGGTGGCCGCGTGGAAGCAGGCCGGCGACGTGACGATCGTGGGCGAGCACGTGGGCGACGAGCTGGAAACGTGGGCCGAGGGCGGCAACGTGCGGCTGCCCAACTCCGGCTTCAAGGCGCACTTCGCCAACGGCGCGCACAGCTACTCCCCGGCACCCTGCCCGGCGGAAACCTACTGCCACGACCTGTCTTCGCCCCCGCTGGCGCCGAACGTACCGGCCACGGCCACCTGGGCGGACTACCATGCCGGCCGCGATCCGTCGCTGCAGGCGATCCTCACCCTGCTGACGAACCGCGATCGATGAAGACGAGCCTTCCGCCTTTCACCGCGAGCGCGCGATGAGCTATTCCCTGACCGAATTGCAGCTGGCGATGATGAAGGTGTTGTGGGAGCGCGGCGAGGTGAGCGTGCTGGACCTGCACGACGCCCTGCGCGCCCAGCGCAAGATCGCGCAATCCACGGTAGCCACGCTGCTTACGCGGATGGAAAAGAAGGGGCTGGTCACCCACCGCCAGGACGGGCGCCAGTACCTGTACCGCGCGCTGGTGAGCGAGGGCTCCGTGCGCCGCTCCGTCGTCGCCGAGGTGTCCGGCCTGTTCGGGCGGCTGTTCGAGGGCGACGTAACGGAGATGGTGAGCCACCTGCTTCACCAGAGCGACGTGGAAGCGGATGACCTGGCGCGGCTGCGGAAGATGATCCAGCAGCGCGAAGACGAGCTGAAGGGAGGTGCCGAATGAGCGAGACCGCCCTGCGTGCCGCGGCGTGGCTGCTTACGTATGCGCTGCACAGCACCCTGCTGCTGGGTGCCGCCGCCCTGCTCGCCCGCCGCGTCCGCGGCGAGGCGTGGCGCGAGACGCTCTGGAAGGCCGCCCTCATCGGCGGCATCGTCACGGCGACCGCGCAGACGCAGTCCGGCTACGATCCGCCCGCCGGCACCTGGCGCCTGGGCAGCACGGTGGCGTTCACCGCCGTGTTGCCCGCCGAGGAGGCGGCCTCCGCGCAGCCTTCGCCCGCCATCCACACGCCGGGCGGCGCCGCGCCGCGGCCTGCATCGATCGAATCGACCGCATCGACCGAACCCGCCCCTCCGAGCACGCCGGCGGCCGTATCCACCGGTCACGTGGAATCCACCGGCGCCCTCTCCATCCGCCCGCTGATGAGCCTGGCCATCGGCGCGTGGGCGATGATCGCCGCGCTGCTGATCGTGCGCATCGCGTGGCGGCAGGGGCGGCTGCGGAGGATGCTGCGCGGGCGTCAGGCCGTCAGCGATCCTGCGGTAGTGGGGATGATGGCGGAGCTGCGGCGCAACGCCGGCCTCGGGCGCCCCGTCCGCCTGACGGCGTGCGACGCCACGCCCACTCCGCTGGCCCTTGGCGGCGGCGAGGTGTGCGTGCCGCCGCGGTTCCTCGTCGACCTGGATCCCGAGCAGCAGCGCAGCGCCCTGGCGCACGAGCTTGCGCACCTGGCGCGGCGCGACCCGGCGTGGCACTTCGTCATCGCCCTGATCGAGGCCGTCTTCTTCTTTCAGCCGCTCAACCGCCTGGCCCGCCTGCGCCTGCGCGAATCCGCCGAGTTCCTGTGCGACGAGTGGGCCGCGCGGCAAACCGGCTCGCCGCTGGGGCTGGCCCGCTGCCTGGCGGAGGTGGCGTCGTGGGTGGCGCCCGGCAGGCCGCCGATCCCGGCCGGCACCATGGCCATGGCGGAGGGCGGATCGCCGGTCGTGCAGCGCGTGCAGCGGCTCACTACGTGGCGCGGCGGGTCGCACGAGGGGAACGGGGTGACGCGGATAGGCGGCGCCGTACTGCTGGTGCTCGCCATCGCCGCCGCGGCCCCCGCGGTTGCGTCCTCCGGCGAGGGGAAGCCGGAAGCCGCGGCGGTCGATCCGCGAGTGGGCGTGGAGCCGGAGCAGGCGGCGGCGGTGGATGACGACACGCTGCGCAGGCAGACGGCCGGGCACGACGGCATCATCCGCCATCCCCGGCCCGCGGAGCCGCTGGCGCGGCGCTGGGCGTGGGCGGTGGAGGAGATGGAGTCGCGGCGGATGGCGCGCGCCTGGGTGGCGTGGTCGGCGCCGGCGCCGCTCTCCGCCGGCCCCACGTGGATCGCGAACGCACCGGGGACGGACCACGTGACCGTGAACCAGCGCCTGGGCGCCCCGGCGGAGCACATGGTGCTGCTCGCCGCCGTGGCCCGCAACGGTCAGGTGGAGTACGTAATGGGGCACGGCGCGCTGGTGGAGCTGGGCCGCCAGCCGATCGTCTGGCTGGGCGCGGCGACGGACGAGGAGAGCTTTGCGCAGCTGCGGGGCGTTGCCGACGAGCTGCGAGACCCCGAATACCGCGAGGCCGTAATGGAGGTGGTGGGGATGCACGACGCGGCGGGCGTGGTGCCGTACCTGGCCGCCGTGCTGGGCCGCGACGGCAGCAACGGCGTGCGCCGCGAAGCCGCCACCGCGCTGGGCCGCCACCGCGGCGACGAGGCGCTCTCCGCCCTGGAGACGGCCGTGGAGCGCGACGGCGCCAAGGACGTGCGCCGCGAGGCGGTGGAGGCCATCGGCCGGATGGGGCACCCGCGCTCCCCCGCCGTGCTGCGCGAGATCGCCACCTCCGCGCAGGATTCCGGCACCCGCCGCGACGCCGTCGAGGCGCTGGGACCGGCCGGCAGCGTGGAATCGCTCGAGTCCCTGCGGCGCATCGCCCTCACCGAGACCGACGCGAAGGTCGCGCGGCAGGCGGTGGAGTCGATGGAACAGTACCCCGCCGCGCAGGCCACCCCCGTGCTGAAGCAGATCGCCTTCCAGCGGGAGCGGGCAGAGGCCGCGAAGCAGGCGGCGGAGTCGCTGGGCCGCTTCCCCTACCAATGGACGCTGTCCGCGCTGGACTCCATCGCCCGCACGCATCCGGATCGGAGCGTCGCCCTGCAGGCGGTGGAGTCGCTGGGCGGCTACCGCGACGCGTACGTGGACACCTACCTGTCCGTCATCGCGGCCCGCACCCGCGCCCCCGCCGTGGCCGAGGAAGCGCGCGACCAGATCCGCAGCCACGTGACCCGGCAGGGCAACCGCCCGCCCCCGCCCGGCCCGCCGCCGAACGTCCGGCGGGCTCCACGCCGGAGCCCTAACGCACGGCCGGCCGTCCCTGGCGGACGGGCGGTTCTCCCTGCTCATCGCTACCGACCTCACTCGCCCGACCCACCCGGCGGCGGCCTTTCATGGCCGCTGCCCTGACCGGATGCGTCCATGCTCGCAGCACCCCGACCGATCCGCCGCAGCGGAGCGATCTCGCTCGCCCTCCTTCTCGCACTTCCCGCCACCGTCACCGCGCAGGCGCCCGCCGCGGCCGCACGGCAGGTCCGCGCCACCCGCACCGAATCCGCCCCGCAGGTGGACGGGCGGCTGGATGAAGCCGTCTGGCGTCAGGCGGCGTGGAACCGCGGCTTTACCACCCGGGAGCCGGTGGAGGGCGGGCAGCCCGCCGGCGCCACCGAAGTCGCCTTTCTGATCGACGGCGGCAGCCTGTACGTGGGCGCGCGGATGCACGGCGCCACCCCCGGCGACGTGCGCGCCCAGCTGGCCCGCCGCGACCGCGAGGGCGACGCGGAGCAGCTGGCCGTCTCGCTGGACACGTACCACGACCGCCGCACCGCCTACACCTTTGCCGTCAGCGCCGCGGGCACCCGCATCGACTACTACCATCCCTCCGATTCCGAGGGGAGCCGCAGCTATTCGTTCGATCCGGTCTGGCAGGCGGAGGCGCGGGTGGATTCGGTCGGGTGGACGGCGGAGATGCGCATCCCCCTCTCCCAGCTGCGCTTCGTCGCCGCGCCGGAGCAGGTGTGGGGCGTGAACGTCATCCGCCGCGTCCCGGCGCGCAACGAGGTGGCGTACTGGACGCTGGTGCCACGCAACGAGACCGGCTGGTCGTCGCGGATGGGTGAGCTGACGGGGCTGGGCGCGCTGCGGCCGTCGCGGCGGATGGAGCTGCTGCCGTACGTGGCCGCCGAGGGGAAGATCGCCCAGCCGGAAGATCCGCGTGATCCGTTTGTCGCCGAGCGCGAGACGGGGATGCGCGTGGGTGGGGACCTGAAGATGGGGCTGGGGCCGTCGTTCACGCTGGAGGCCGCCATCAACCCCGACTTTGGCCAGGTTGAGGCAGACCCGGCGGAGGTGAACCTGACGCAGTTCGAAACCTTTTTCTCCGAACGCCGCCCCTTCTTTGTCGAGGGCACGTCCATCCTGGGGAGCCGCGGGCTGTTCTACTCGCGCAGAATCGGCGCGCCGCCCCCGGGGCAGCCGGACGCCGATTACTTCGATCGGATCGACAACACCACCATCCTGGGCGCCGCCAAGGTCACCGGCCGCACCCGCGCGGGCCTTTCCGTGGGCGCGCTGGCCGCGGTCACCGCGCGCGAGCACGCCGCCACCTTCGACACCGCGACGGAGGTCCTGGGCCGCGCGGAGGTCGCCCCGCCGACGGCGTACGGCATCGTGAGCGTGCAGCAGGAGATCGGACGCGACCGGTCGGTGCTGGGCGGCAGCCTGACCGCCGTGCGGCGGGAGATGGACGAAGGCAGCCCGCTCGCGGCGCTCGTTCCCGAGCAGGCACTCTCGGGGGTGATCGACGGGCGGCTGCGCTGGGCGGGCGGCCAGTACGACATCAGCGCGTTCGCGGGATACAGCCACGTGACCGGCGACTCGCTGGCCATCCTGCGGCTGCAGCGGTCGTCGCGGCGCTACTTTCAGCGGCCGGACGCGGACCACGTGGAGGTCGATCCCTCGCGCACGGCGCTGAACGGGCTGCTGCTGGGCATCAACCACAGTCGCAACAGCGGAAAGCACTGGCTGTGGGATGTCGACTACACCGAGCAGCACCCGGGGCTGGAGCTGAACGACGTGGGCCAGCAGGGCTCCGCCGACAACCGCTTTCTGTCCGGCGACATCCGCTACCGCGAGACGCAGCCCGGCCGTGTCTTTCGCCGCTACGAGGTGGGGCTGTACGAAGAAACCACCTGGAACCTGGACGGCGTCCTGAACCAGCTGAACTACGGGGTGCTGGGGAGCGCGCAGCTGCGCAACTACTGGAGCCTGGAAGGCGGGCTGATCCGCATCCACCGCGCCCTGAGCGACGACCTTACGCGCGGGGGGCCGCTGATGGGCACCGGCGCCGCGTGGCGGGTGGAATCAGCCCTGTACGGCAACCCGGCCAACCGCACGCGCTGGGAGCTGGCGGTGAACGCCCAGCGCGACGAGCTGGGCGGATGGAGCACCGACGTGGGCGGTGACCTGTCGTTCCGCCCCGGGCCACGCTGGGAGCTTTCCTTCGATCCGCTGTGGCTGCGCGCCGTGAACGCGCGGCAGTACGTGGCGGAGCGCGACGGCGGCACCGACGCCACCTTCGGCCGGCGCTACGTGTTCGCGTTCGTGGAGCGCAGCGAAGTGCGGGTCCGCATCCGCCTGAACTACGCCCTGTCGCCGGACCTCACGCTGGAGACGTACGCCGAGCCCTTTGCCAGCAGCGGCCGCTTTTACGACCACGGCGAGCTGCGGGCCGCCCGCAGCCGCGAGCTGCGTACGTATGGCCGGGAAGGGACGACGGTCTCGGTCGATCCCGCCACCGGCGAGCGCCAGGTGACGGACGGCGCCGCCGCCTTCGCGCTCCCCAACCGCGACTTCGACGTGCGGTCGTTCCGCAGCAACGCGGTGCTGCGGTGGGAGTGGCGCCCGGGGAGCACGCTGTTCGTGGTCTGGCAGCAGAACCGCGGCCGCCAGTCCGCCGACTGGAGCCGCCTGGGCCCTGGGGACCTGTTCGACTCCCTGACGGCGCGTGGGGACAACTATCTCGCGCTGAAGGCGACGTACTGGCTGCCGGTGCGGTGAACGGGTGAACGGGTGAACGGGTGAACGGGTGAGCGGGTGAGCGGGTGAGCGGGTGAACGGGTGAAGGCGAAGTGGCGTCGGGAAGCCCCGTCTCGGGCGGTTGAAACCGCGGCTGGAACGTCACGAAATCCGCCTGCGCGGATTGTGGCCGCGGGTGCCGGGCGCGGGAGCAGGTCACGAGCATCCAGACGGTAGATTCCTCCATCGCGAGCCGGGCACGGGGTGAAGGACGGGGTGGTCCGGCTCCTTCGGATGACAGCGAGGGGCGTCGGCCACGCGCAGGTAAAGCCCCGCGCCGTTTGCGGGGCTTTCCGCGGTTGTTGCGGCGGGTTTACCCGCTCTCGCGCGCGAGCCACCGGAAGCAAACAACCCTCCCCCGGCACACCGGAGGAGGGTCACCATCATTTCAGGCCAACGGCAGCAGCCCCGTTCACCCGTTCACCCGTTCACCCGTTCACCCGTTCACCCGTTCACCCGTTCACCCGTTCACCCGTTCACCCGTTCACCCGTTCACCCGTTCACCCCTACACCCCTACACCGTCACCGTCGCGCCGCGGTCACCAGCTGCCCGCCGCGAACGACTCCCAGCGAAACCTCCTTGCCGATCACGTCGCCGTTGCGGTCGAAGCGGATCGTCCCCGACACCCCCTCAAACGCATCCACGCCGCCCTCGGCGCCTATGCGGGCCACGTAGTCGCGCACCTTCTCCCGGTCCGCACCCACCTCGTTGATGGCGCGGCGCAGCAGGTTGATGACGTCGTACGTCATGGCGCCGCGGTGGTCGGGGACCGCGTTGTTGTTGCGCGCCCGGTAGCGGGTTACGAACTCGCGCGCCAGGTCCGTGGGCCGGTCCGCGAGGAACGCCGAGCTCACGAACACGCCTTCAGCCGGTGCGCCCGCGTCCTTGAGCCCCGTGAGGCCGTCGGAGCCCAGGATGGGCCCGGTGAACCCCAGCCGCCGCGCCGCCTGGATGATCTTGAGCCCCGTCTCGGCCTGCCCGCCGATCACCAGCGCCTCGGCGCCGCGGCGGATGGCGCGCGACAGGTAGGGGTCCAGCTCCGTGCCGTCGGCCACCACCGCGGGCAGGTACGGATCCGCCGAAACCACCGAGCCCCCGGCGCCGCGAAAGGTGCGCTCGAAGGTGGTCATCACCCCCTGGCCGTAATCGTCGTTGGCGTACAGCACCGCCGCCCGCCGCCGCCCCAGCGCCGTAATGCCGCGCGCCAGCACGGGCGCGAACTCCAGGTCCGTGGGCGTGACGCGGAAGCTCCACTCACCCGCCTGGGTAAACGCCGGCGCGGACGAAGCAGGGGAGATGTGCATGATCGGCTCGCCCGCGCGCTCTCCCGAGGGCGCGTTGTAGACTTCGGCCGCCTTGAGGCTGGGACCCGAGTTCAGGTGCCCGACGATGGCGATTACGCGCGGGTCGCGGCGCAGCGAATCCGCCACGGTCAGCGCCACCTGGGGGTTGGCGCTGTCGTCCATCATCAGCAGCCGCACCTGCCGCCCACCCATCCCCCCGGTGCGGTTGATCTCCTCAGCCGCCATTTCGGCCGCCAGCCGCATGGAGGTGCCGTTGGCGGCGCTCAGCGGCCCCGCCACCCCCAGGTAGACGAAGTCGTCGGACCCTCCGCCGCACGCGGAAGTGAACGGCAGCACCAACGCGAATATGGCGCGGAAAGCCTTTCGGGTCATATTATACATCATCCGGGTTCCGGAGAGCCGCACGAGTGGCAAAACAACAGGTCAGGAAGAGCGCGTGTAAGCGAGGTTCCCGCAAAGGCTTGAGGCGGCTCCAACGGTGCGGGGGCACCCCCCGCGCCAAACGCGCTCTCACGTACCGCTTGACCAAGTAGACAAAGTAGACTAACTTCCGGTCGCGTCTTCTCTGTCCACTTTTAGGTGGGGTTCCACAGAGTAGACTATCGGGTGGCCGGGGGCCTCGCAAGGCTGGTGTCCTGCGCGTCCACTACGCCCGATGGAGATAATGAACGTAAACCGGAGCCGGGAGCGGCCGTGGCGGCGCTCCCCTCCCCTGTGGGTGGCGCGCCCGGGACCGGCGATCCACCCTGGAGCCCCGGCCATGCATGGACACGCAACAAGAAGTACCTCCCGAGCGCGTGGACGGCGCCGTAACGCTTCGCGGCGCTGGTGCATTCCGCCCGCCATCCTGCGCGAGCCCGACGAAACCCTGGAAGCGTCGCAGATCCTGCTGGAGCACAGAGGCGACGTGGGCCTGCTGCTGTGGAACTCCCTGCGCGACGTGACGCTGTGGGCGTGCGTGGAGCCCGAGCGGCGCGAGGGCCTGTTCACCCCCGACGCCGCCGACAAGCGCCTGGAGCAGCTGCGCGGCGCCGGCGTCGAGATCCCGCTGGAGGTGTCGCTCACCGGCCTGGTGGCCGTCGTGGGCACCCCGGGCAGCGTGAGCCCCGAGACCGTGACGGACGTGTGTATCGAGATCTCGCGCTGGGCGCAGGAACGGGGAGCCAACGGCACCGCGCTGGCCTTCGCGCAGGCCTCCGCGCTCGCCTCGCCCGAGCAGGCGGCGCCCGCGTACCGCGTGGGGAGCCTGGCGCTGGGATGGGGGCGCCACGCCCGCGCCGAGACCTGGCTGCGCCGCTGCATCGGGCTGGCGCGGCGCGGCAAGGACTGGCAGAGCTACGCGCAGGCGTACGTGGACATGGGCGTGCTGTACGCCCGCCGCGACATGCACGGCAGCGCCCGCCGCTTCTACACGCAGGCCATGCGCGCCGGCCGCCGCCACGGGCTGCTGGCGGTGCGCGGGGCCGCGCTGCACGGCCTGTTTCTCCTGGCGATGGAGGCCAGCGAGCTGGACGACGCCGAGCGCTACGCCCGCGCCGCCATGCGCGCGTACGGACGTGGCCACCCGCGCCTTGCCGAGCTGCTGCACGACATCGCGTACCTGTGGGTCACGCGCGAAAGCTACGGCCGGGCCATCCCCATGCTGCAGAAGCTGCTGGTCTCCCGCACCAGCCCCGGCGAGCGCGCATTCACCCTGGGCGTACTGGCCCGCGCCGCGGCCGGAACCGGCGAGCGGCGGCTGTACGAGGAGGCATGGAGCAACTCGTGGTCGCTCATCAACCGCCCCGGCGCCCGTGAAGACCACGCCCGCACCCTGCTGGAGCTGGCGCGGGCCGCGGCCAAGCTCAGGGACTGGATCCGGATGGACCAGGCCACCCGCCTGCACGCCTCGCAGCCGCCGCGGCACGCGGACCGGAGGGTGACCGAACAGCTCGCGGAGCTCGCCGCGCTTGCGCGGGCCCCTGCGCCGGAGTAGTGCGGACGGTTCGGGAGCAACGGAAACGCCGGCGGGACGCGGCGCTTTTTTAGGGGGGCAGGTGTTTATTCTGTTTACTCATGGGGTGCGATCCGGCGGATGCCCTCGCACCCGTCCCCCACCCGGACCGGCCGAGCCGTGAAGTGCGGAAAACGCGAAGGACGCGCGGGGGTCAGCCCCGGCGCGTCCTCCGCGTGTGTTTGAACCCGATCTGCGGCTCTACCGGGCCACAGGGACGGTGCGGATCACGCCTCGTCCTCTTCGCGGCAGTCACGGCGCAGGCGTTGCTCCGCCATCCGCCACTGCGTGCCCTCCTTGCGGAACTCCAGCGTCCACACGCGGTTGCAGTGGTCGCTGGGCAGCCGCCGGCGGTCGGTGCTGGCGCTGCGCACGTGGGCCGTAAGCTCGTCGCCCGCCTGCCGCACCAGGTTCAGGTTCACCCAGATGCCGAACTTGCGCACCCAGCACCCGCCGATCCCCGACTCCGAGTCGCACAGCAGCACCTGCTCCTGCACGGCCTGCGTGGGCTCGCCCAGCACGCGAGACATGCTGTCTTCGGTCACCGAGTCGCCCGTGACCTTGAGCGCCGCGGCGCGGAACGAATTCAGGTTCACGTACAGGGGCCCGTCGGCCACGCGGCCGGGCTGGTTCTGCCGGGCGTCCTGCTCCGCGAAACGCAGGATCTGCCGGGAGATGTCAAAGAACTCCGCCTGGGAAAGCGGCTCTCCCGAGCAGCCTGCAAGCAGGAAAAGGGCGGCGGCGAACAGGATGCGCTTCATGCGGATCGGCTGGGAACGGGGTGCACGGTGTTCCTTGCAGATTACACCCCGCGCCGCGCGCGCGCCATGCCGCAACCCTCCCGCCGCGGCGGCCGAGCGCGTAGGTTGGGGCGCAGGAACGCACGTGCACCCGCAGACGGAGAACCGATGGCGTTGTGGAGGCTGTCCCCCAGGAGCGACCGGCTCTGGTGGTGTGTGGAAGGCAAGGACCCGTGGCAGCCGCCCTACGACCGCGCCTTCGGCTTCGTGGTGCGCGCCGCCGACGCCGAAGAGGCGCGCTGGACGGCCCACCAGGCGGCGGGCGACGAGAACGGCACGCTCGAAGGCGTGTCGCCCTGGCTGGACGCCAACTACTCCAACTGCGAAGAGCTGCGCGACGAAGGCTCCGCCGAGGTGGTCCTCGTCAACTTTCGCCACGCGCCCAAGTAGCGGTTACAGAAAGATTTCCGGATCTTCCAGCCGCACGTTGCAGAACCGCCGGATCTTCTCGAAATCGGCCCTGTCGTAGGTGACCACGGGTGCGTTCACCCGCCTGGCCGACCGTGCGATCAGGACGTCGCGCAGCAGCCGGTGCTGCTCCTCTTTCGGAATCGCGGTCGTGTGCCCGCCGCGGTGCGAGCGAAGGCCGCGGTGAAGGGCGTTCAGCACCTTCCCCGCCTGGTACCAGTCCTCGCCGTCCGGCGTGAGAAGCACGCCACCCTCTTCCGCGGCGGTACGCATCGTCCCGAGGCGGCGAACGTCGGCCGTATCCTGTGCGCCGGCCGTGAGCTCCTGCAGCACCACGGCCGAGACTAGACCGGGCACGTCGGCCATCCCGTGGCGGATGATGACGTTCGTGTCGTACACGGCGTGCCTGGGCGTCAATCCGCCGCCTCCCGTTCAAACACGGCCGGCGGCGCCACCACTCGCGCGATTTCCACCAGTTCCGGGTTGTGGCGGACCGACCACTCGGACCGCCCGTTGGACCCCATCACCAGAATCTCGCTGAAGCAAACCTCCGATCGACACCGCGCCGCGTCGATGGCATCGGGAAGCCGGACGTGGCTGCCGAGCAGCGCGCCCTGGCCATCCCTCAACTCCCAGAAACCCGCGCGCTTGCTGATCCGCAGCCGTGGTGCGTCCGCTTCAAGCTCCCGCACATCGTAGTACAGCTTGAAGGGAGGCTCGCGCCCCGGGACGAGTCGCTTGGAACGGGCGATCAACTTCAAACCCGTGTCGAACCGGAGGCTTCTCCAATCCCACCAGCGGCGTCCGCAGCTACGCTGCGCGCGTAGCCGTTGGGGCGCGGGATCCAGGCCTTCGGGATCGTAGAACAGCTCGACGGGAACGTCTCGTGTCGCCATGGCCGCCTTGGGGTGCAGGTCCGCTTGCGTCGAAAGATAATCGCCTCGGACGTGCCATTACATCCCCGAATACATGCGCTCTGGACAGGCCAGCGGTGAGCACAGGCCGATGGAGGTGGATTCAAAGAAAACGGGCCGGCATCGCTGCCGGCCCGCTCCTTTTGCATCCGTGGAGACCGTTCGATCAGACCCAGGTCTGCTGGATCTTGCCGACGGCGCTGATGCGCTGCTCGGCGATGCGGTCGGCGGCCACGTAGGTGGGCACGCCCTCGTTCTCCGACAGCTCGAAGATGCGCAGCAGGGTGTTGTAGATGTCGCCCGCCTTGCGCATGGCGCGCTCCGACGCCCAGCCGTGCAGCTCGCCGTAGACGTTGATCAGGCCGCCGGCGTTGATCACGTAGTCGGGGGCGTACAGGATGCCGCGGCGGTGCAGCTCGTCGCCGTGGCGTGCCTCGGCCAGCACGTTGTTGGCGGCGCCGGCCACGATGTCGACCTTGAGGACCGGGAGGGTGTCGTCGTTCACCGTGGCCCCCAGCGCGCTGGGGGCGTAGATGTCGGCCTCCACACCGTAGATCTCGTCCGTGCCCACGGCGGTGGCGCCAAAGTCGTGCACCACGCGCTGCACGCGCTCCTGGTCGATGTCGGTCACCACCAACCGCGCGCCCTCGGACGCCAGGTTCTGGCACAGGTAGTAGCCCACGTGGCCCACGCCCTGAACGGTGACCGTCTTGCCGCTGAGGCTGTCGCTGCCGTATTTGGCCATCGCGGCCGCCTTGATGCCGCGGTAGGTGCCGTACGCCGTCACCGGCGACGGGTCGCCCGAAGCCTGGGCGCGGCCGGCGACGGACTCCGTCTCCATGGCCACGAACTCCATGTCGTCCACCGAGGTGCCCACGTCTTCGGCGGTGATGTAGCGGCCCTTGAGCGTTTCGACAAAGCGGCCGTGCGCGCGAAAGATCTCTTCGCGGTTGGTGCGCTTGGGATCGCCCACGATGACGGACTTGCCGCCGCCCAGGTTGAGCCCCGCCACCGAGGCCTTGTACGTCATCCCCCGCGCCAGGCGCAGCGCGTCGACGAACGCCTCCTGGTCATTGTTGTAGTTCCAGTACCGCGTGCCGCCCAGCGCCGGTCCCAGCACGGTGTTGTGGATGGCGATGATCCCCTTGTAGCCGCAGGACGGCTCGTGGCAGAAGACGACCTGCTCGTGGTCGTGCTCGGCGATCACAGAAAACAGTTCCATGCCCGTTCAATCGTAAGTGGTGCCTGCGGGTGCGCGGACCGGCGGCCCGCGAAGCTCGATTGTGGCCTGCTCCTCCGGCGGCCTACCGGTACAGCTCGCGCGCGATCACCGTACGCTGGATCTCGCTGGTCCCCTCGTAGATCTCGGTGACCTTGGCGTCGCGGAACAGCCGCTCCACCGGATACTCCTTTACGTAGCCGTAGCCGCCGAACACCTGGATGGCCTCGGTGGTCACGTACATGGCCGCCTCGCTGGCGAACAGCTTGGCCATGGACGACAGCTTGCTCACCGGCTCGCCCGCGTCCTTGGCGGCGGCGGCTCGGTGCAGCAGCGCGCGGGCGGCCTCGATGCGGGTGGCCATGTTGGCCAGCTTGAACTGCATTCCCTGAAAGGCGCGGATGGGATTGCCGAACTGCTTGCGCTCGTCGGCGTAGGCCAGCGAGTGCTCCAGCGCCGCCTGCGCCACGCCGATGGCCAGCGCGGCGATCCCCATCCGCCCGTTGTCCAGCCCCTGCAGGGCGTAGATGAACCCCTGCGACGGATCACCCAGCAGCTGGTCGTCGGGGACGAACATCTCGTGAAAGGCGATACCCACGGTTTCCGAGGCCCGCTGCCCCATCTTGTCCTCCTTCTTCCCGACCGAGTACCCTTCGGTATCCGTCGGGACGATGAAGGCGCCGATCCCCTTGGCGCCGCGGCGGTCGTCGGCCGCGTCGGTGCGCACCATGGTGACGACGACATCGCCAAAGCCGCCGTTGGTGACCCAGGCCTTGGCGCCGTTCAAAATCCATCCCCCGTCCGTCTTGCGGGCGGTGGCGGCCATCCCGGCGGCGTCGGAGCCGGCGTCGGGCTCCGAGAGCGAAAAGGCGCCCAGCATCTCCCCGCGCGCCATGGGCCCCAGCCACCGCTCCTTCTGCGCGTCGGTGCCGTGGGCCAGGATCATCTGCGTGGGGAGCGAGTTGTGGACGCTCATGGCCACGGCCACCGAGGCGTCGCCGCGCGCGATCTCCTCCAGCGCCACCACGTAGGCCAGGGTGTCCAGCGCCAGCCCGTCGTACCGCTCGGGGAGCAGCATTCCCAGAAAGCCCAGCTCTCCCAGCTTCCCAATGATCTCGCGGGGAAAGTGCGCCTCGCGGTCCCACTCCTCGGCGTGGGGCCGCAGCTCGTTCTCGGCGAACTCGCGCGCCAGGTCGCGGATCTGCTGCTGTTCCTCGGTCATCAACCGCAAAGTGCGAGAGTGCGAAAGTGCGGGAGTGCGAAAATGCCGCGCCCCGCGTGGTTCATCGTCGCGTCCGGATCAGCCGCACCGGTCCTCGGGGCGGGCGTACGACTTGAGCAGGCCGCAGCGCTCGCAGCGCAGGGTGATCACGTCGTAGCGCGCGCGATCCTTGATCTTCAGCCCCGCGTTCATCCCCAGGAACTTGGCCATCTCCGGCTCGCCTTCGATCCAGGCGCCCTGCATGGGGACGGAGTGATCCGCCCGGTCCATCAGGTAGCCCGGCTGCATGGAGCCGCCGCACTCGCCACACGTCGTCTGCATCGTTCCACTTCATTCAGGTTCAGCGACTCCGTCCGGCACCGTCCCGGCGGTTGAAACCGCGGCTGGAACATCACAAAATCCGCCTGCGCGGATTCCCAGCCGACGGTGCAATGCGCCTCACAACACCCGCCGTTGCGCAAACGAGGTCGTTTGAAGCCGCACCATCGCCGGCGGACGCGCAGCCCCGCGCAGTTTGCGGGCTTTCCGCTCCCGTTGCGGCGGCTTCAGCCGCTCTCGCACCCCGCAGCGCGGGAAATCCTCACTCCCGCACTAACGCACTCACCCACTCACGCACTGCGGTAATCGTAGAACCCCTCGCCCGTCTTGCGGCCCAGCTTGCCCGCGGCGACGTACTTCCGCAGCAGGGGGCACGGGCGGTACTTGTCGCCAAAGCCCTCGTGCAGCACGTCCATGATGGCCAGGCAGGTATCCAGCCCGATCAGGTCCGCCAGCGCCAGCGGGCCCATGGGGTGGTTCATCCCCAGCTTCATCACCGTGTCGATGTCCTCGCGGGTGGCCACGCCCTCCATCAGGCAGAACACGGCCTCGTTGATCATCGGCATCAGGATGCGGTTGGCCACGAAACCCGGAAAGTCCTGCGCCTCGGCCACCGTCTTGCCCAGCTTTTCCGACGTTTCCACCACAATGCGCGTGGTCTCGTCCGACGTCGCCAGCCCGCGGATGATCTCCACCAGCTTCATCACGGGGACGGGATTCATGAAGTGCATCCCGATCACCTTGTCCGCCCGGCTGGTGCGCCCGGCGATCTCGGTGATGGAGATGGACGACGTGTTGCTGGCCAGGATGGCGTGCGCCGGCGCGTGCCGGTCCATCTCCTCGAAGATCTTGAACTTGAGGTCGCGGTTCTCCGTGGCGGCCTCGACCACCAGGTCCGCGTCGGCGACGGCGGACAGGTCGGTGGCGGTGCGGATGCGGCCCAGCGCGGCGTCGCGGTCCGCTTCGGCCAGCGTGCCCTTCTTGATCTGCCGGTCCATGTTGCCGCCGATGGTCTTGAGCGCGCCCTGCAGCGCCTCTTCGCGCACGTCCACCATCGTCACGTCGTAGCCGGTCTGGGCGAACACGTGCACGATGCCGTTGCCCATGGTCCCCGCCCCCACCACCGCGACCCGCTTGATCTCCGGCATTTCGTTCAGTCTCTGGTCAATAGGTCAGCACGCCTGTCCCACGAGAGATCAGGTTCAGGTGCCCAGTATCCAGTGTCGAGTGATCCAGGGCAGATCACCGCCCGGCACGCCGTCATCCCAGGACCGTCCACAGCGCAAGATAGACGACGAACAGCAGCGTGCCGGTGACGATGCACCACACCGCCGCGTTGGACGTGTACGGCGGGCTTTCCGAGCGGTCCTGCTCCACCCGCCGCAACGCGTTCACCACGCCTTTGGCCTCGATCACGTCGCGCAGGCCCACGGAGCGGCGGCCGCTGATGAGCGCCGCCAGGCCAAAGAGCGACAGCATCACCCCCGCCGTGAACACCGTCAGCAGCCACACGAAGCGGTGGTCCTCTACGGGGTCCGCCACGGCGATGAGCAGCGGCACCAGCGCGGGGAAGCCGATGGAGGCCGCAGCGGCGCTTCCCCAGAAGCGGAGCGCCGGGCTCACGGGCGCGCCTGGCCGATGCGGTCGTCCACCAGCGGCCGCACCGCCCGCATCCGGGGCGACTCGCCCAGCCACTTGGTCCGCCACATCCACGCGGTGCCCAGGACGATGGTCAGGCTGGCGGCCAGCCCCGCCTCGGGACCAAAGGCGCCGCCCGTCATCCAGTCAGGCCCCGTCTCGCGCCCCGTGTACAGCGGCACGTCCATCACGATGCCGCTCACGGGAAAGTCCAGCAGCGACGCCATGGTCCAGTTCCATCCCAGGTGCACCCCCGTGGCAAACCACAGGGAGCGCGTGCGCAGGTACGCCACCGCCAGCATAACCCCGGCCAGGAAGATGTTGGCGAGGGCCACCGGCGTGACGTTGGGGTTGTTGCCATGCATCATCGCGAACAGCGCCGACGTCCCCAGAACGGCGGGCCAGACGCCGATCCCCTGGACCAGCGCCTGGAACGCGTAGCCGCGGAACAGCGCCTCTTCCGCCGCCGCGGCGACCGCCAGAAATGCGAACGAGGACGCGATTGCGGCGACATATTCGGGCACGGTGCCTTCGTCGGCAACCCATCGCGCCATACTGGCCATCGCGAGCACCGCCACCGCGCCCGCCAGCATCGCCGCGCCCACGCCCAGGCCGGCGGCGGAATCGCGGGCGGCGGCGGGCTCCAGCGCAAAACCCAGCGCCCCCGCGGGCCGCCGGTCCACGTACACAAGCATCCCCCAGCCCGCCAGCAGCGCGGCCCCCAGCATGACCGCAAAGCTGGTGGTGCTGTCGCGCGGCGCCCCCAGCGCCACGGCCAGGGTCACGGCGACCGTCGCCGCCCCGGCGTTCAGCAGCAGGAACGCCAGGATGCGCCACCCCGACCGCAGCCCGTAGGGGCCGTAGAGGATCCGGCGATGGCCGGCGCGCGGGGCGGCGTCCCGCACCGTCACGTCAGGCGAAGAACGCCCGCGACCGCCGCCCGACGCGGGCCACGATGGCCAGCGCGATCCCCACCTTCACCAGGTCCATCATCACGAACGGCCGCAGCCCCAGCGCCACCGCCGCGTTCACGTCGCCCACGACGGCCAGCCAGGCCAGGCCGCCCGCGTAGATGGTGGCCAGCCCCAGCAGCAGCCCGCCCAGCGCGCGGGCCAGGCCGCGGTGCGCAAAGGCGCCGGCCAGGAACGCGGCCAGCGGGTACGCCATCAGGTAGCCGCCCGTGGGCCCCAGCAGGTACGCCGCGCCGCCGCCGGCCACGAACACCGGCAGCCCGGCGATGCCGGCGGCCAGGTACAGCGCCTGGCTGGCGGCGCCCAGGCGTGCGCCCAGCAGCGCGCCCGCCAGCAGCACGAACATCGGCTGGAAGGTGAAGGGAACCGGGGTGCCGGGGATCATCACCGCCACCTTGGCCCCGGCCGCCGTCAGCGCGGCAAAGGCGGCCACGGCGATCACGCGCCGCGTGGTGTGCGAGGGAGCGAGCCCGGCGGTGCGGGCCCCCGGAAGCGGCTTGCGAAGCGTAGTCATGCGTTCCGTAAGTGCGTTGGATGATTCACGGACTCCATGCGCCGCGGCGCGGAGCCCGCCTCCCGCGGCGGATCGGCGATCCGCCGCGCGAACGGTCAAAACGGCCCTCAGTTCCGGGCCTTCGCCTGCTGTCGTGCGGGAGGACGTTCACCACGGAGGTGTCCGTCACTGTCCGGGCCCGGACCACCACCTCCCCCCCACCTTCTACGTCGTCACCGTAGTTCGTGGGATCGAACTGCTCCGGTTGCATCCGGAGATCCGCGCCGCGACGTGCGGCGCGGACACATCGCCGCGTGGCTTACACCCGCTCCACCGAGAGCGCCACGGCGTCGCCGCCGCCCAGGCAGAGCGTGGCCAGGCCGGTCTCCGCGTCGCGGTCCTTCATGGCGTGCAGCAGCGTGGTCAGCACCCGCGCGCCCGACGCGCCGATCGGGTGGCCCAGCGCGACCGCGCCACCATTGACGTTCACGCGGTCCCAGTCCCAGCCCAGCCCGGCGCCGTCGGCCAGCGCCTGCACGGCGAACGCCTCGTTGGCCTCGATCAGGTCGTAGTCGCTGATCTGGCTGCCCTGCTTCTTCATCAGCTTCTTCACCGCCTCGATCGGGGCGAAGAACAGTTCCTTGGGCTCCACCGCGCCCGTGGAGTAGGCGGCGATGCGGGCCAGGATCTCCAGCCCGTTGGCGCGCGCGTACTCCTCGCTGACGACGATCACGGCGGACGCGCCGTCGTTCATCGAGGACGCGTTGCCGGCGGTGACGACGGGATCGGTGACTTCCCTGGGCGCGTGCTCGCGAAAGGCGGGCTTCAGCTTGCCCAGCGACTCCATCGAAGAGTCTCCGCGCGGACCCTCGTCCGCGTCGACGATCACCGAGCCCTTGCGGCCGGCGATCTCCACGGGGACGATCTCTTCCTTGAACTTGCCGGCCGCCGCCGCCGCCACCGCCTTCTGGTGCGACTGCACGCTGAACTGGTCGGCCATCTCGCGGGTGATGCCGGCCTTGTTGGCCGTGTACTCCGCATGCCCGCCCATGTGCACCTCGCAGAACGAGCACCACAGCCCGTCGCGGATCAGCCCGTCCACCATGGTCTGGTCGCCGAACTTTACGCCGTTGCGGTAGCCGTAGACGTAGAAGGGTGCATTCGACATCGACTCCTGTCCGCCCGCGATCACCACCTGGCTGTCGCCGGCGCGGATGGACTGCGCGGCCAGCATCACGGCCTTGAGGCCGCTGCCGCACACCTTGTTGATGGTGAGCGCGCTGACGGTGTTGGGCAGCCCGCTCTTGATGGTGGCCTGGCGCGCGGGGGCCTGCCCCACGCCGCCCTGCACCACGTTCCCCATGATGACCTCGGCCACGTCGGCGACGTTGATGCCGGCGCGGCTCACCGCCTCGCGAATCGCGATGGCGCCCAGGTCGGGCGCGGAGAGCGTGGAGAGCGCGCCCAGGTACTTGCCGATGGGCGTGCGCACCGCGCTCACGATCACGGGCGTGGTCCGGGGGTCTCGGGCGATATCGATCATCTGCTCCTCAAGGTGATTGAAGATGGCTTTCGATCCAACGTACTTTCGTACTCCGTACTCTCGTACTTCCCTTCCGTACCTTCGTACTCTCGTACCCCTTACTCCTCCAGCCGCACGCCCTTGCCGTCCGCCGCCGCGTACCCCCAGGCAGTGAACGGGTCGTGCGTGCTCACCAGCAGCCAGCGCTCGTCGGTCGCGCGGCGCAGCAGCGCGCGCTTGCTCTCCAGCGTCACCAGCGGCTCCACGTCGTAGCCCATGATCCACGGAAGCGGAAGATGGGCAAAGGTGGGGATGACGTCCGCCAGAAAACACGCCGTCTGGCCCCCGCTGCGCACGAGCACGGACTGGTGGTGCGGGCAGTGGCCGGGGGTGCGCATCACCGAGATGCCGGGGACGATCTCCACGTCGCCATCGACGAGCTCCAGCTGGCCCGCCTCCATCACCGGCACGTAGTTGTCCGGCAGGTAGCTGGCCGACGTGCGCTCGCTGGTCCGGTGCGCCCACTCCCACTCGCCGCGCTGCACGTGGTAGCGCGCGTTGGGAAACGAGACGCGCACCTGTCCCTCGGCATCGCGAAAGGTGTTGCCTCCCGCGTGGTCAAAGTGCAGGTGCGTGTCGATGACGACGCCGACGTCCTCCGCGCGGAACCCGGCTTCCGCGATCAGCTGCTGCAGCCGGTCGGGATAGCGGGGATCGGACGATGCATTGTCCACGCCGTAGATGTCGCGGAACTTGTCGTTCTCCTTGTTCCCCAGTCCCGTCTCGATCAGCACCAGCTGGTCCGCCGTCTCCACCAGAAGGCAGCGGAGGCCGAGCGGAATGCGGTTGCGCTCGTCCGCCGGGATCCGCTTTTCCCACAACGGCTTGGGCACCACGCCGAACATGGCGCCGCCGTCCAGCCGCTGCGTCCCCGCCTCCAGCGCGTGGAGGGTAAAGTCGCCCAGCCGGCGCGTCTGGACGCGCGGCGGTGCGTGCATGCTGTCGGGGTTGCGGCTCACGCGGCCTCCATCGACTGCGGCAACGCCTTGCGCTTGCGTGGCTTGCGCGCCTTTCGCTTCTTCAGCATCTGCTGCAACGCCTCCCAGTGCCCCACTCCCTGGTCCTCCAGCATGTCGATCAGCCGCAGCAGCACCCTGGCCGTCGCCACCGCGTCGTCCAGCGCGCGGTGGCGGGATTCGATGCCCACGCCAAAGTAGAGCGCCAGCCCGTCCAGCGAGCGCGACGGCAGCTGCGGCAGCAGCTTGCGGGAGAGGCGGACGGTGCACAGCTGGCGCCCGCTGAGCGTCATCCCCGTGGCCAGGCTCATCTCGTGGCACATGAAGCGCCAGTCGAAGGCCGCGTTGTGCGCCACGAACACGCTCCCCTCCAGCGCGGCGGACACCTGCGGCGCCACCTGCGCGAACCGCGGCTGGTCCGCCACCATCCCCTGCGTGATCCCCGTAAGGCTGGTGATCATGGCCGGGATGGGCCGCTCGGGGTTGATGAGCGTGCTGTACGTGTCCTCGATGCGCCCGCCGCGCACGCGCACCGCGGCCACCTCGGTCACACGGTGGCCGCGCCAGGGCGAGCCGCCCGTGGTCTCCACGTCCACGACCACGAAGCTTTCCTCGCGCAGCGGCCGGACGATCGCCGGCTCCTCGGCGGACGGCGGGGGCGCGACGGACCACACGCCCTGCGCGTCCACGCAAAAGCGCGGGTCGCCGCCCAGCAGCGTAAACACGGCCGACGCCGCGGCGCCGCCCCCGCCGGTGATCCCCAGCACGCGCTGCGCGACGTCCACGGACGGCAGCGATTCGGCGGAAAGCACACGCAGCGCGCGGTCCGTCAGCGAACCGTCGCGCTCCAGGCGAACGCCCTCCAGCGAAAGCACCAGCTGGCTCACCAGATGTCGTCCCGGCAAACGGGCATGGTCATGCACCGGCCGCCGCCGCCGCCCCGCACCAGCTCCGCGCCGTCAAAGGCGATCACCGCCTTGTCGCCGTCGCGCACCTGGTCCTTGCCGGTAAGGAAGTCGATGGCGTCCACGATCCGGTACCCCGCCTCCTGCTGCAGCTCGCGCATGGTCCCCTCGTTGCGCGAGTAGCCCAGCACCACGCCCGGCCGCACCGCCACGAAGTTGCACCCGCTCGACCACTGCTCGCGCTCCTGGCGCGTGGGGTGCTGCCCGCCGCACCAGATGGGCTGCATCTCCATCCCCACCTGCTTGAGGGCCGAGAACACGTCGTCGTACGCCTTGACCCCCGCGTCGCCGGGCCGGTAGTGCAGCACGGGAAGTCGCGACGGGCCAAAGAAGTAGGGCGGATACACCACGCAGTGCGTGCGGTCCACCATGGTAAAGATCATGTCCAGGTGGATGGCCGGGCTTTCCGTGGGAAGCACCACGAGCAGCACGTGGTCGATGCCCGCCTTTTCCTTGAGGCCCTCCACCAGCCCCTCGATGGCCGCCGGGCTGCTGCGCTCCGACAGCCCCACCATGGCCAGGTCGGGGCGCAGGATGAGCACGTCGCCGCCCTCGATGGTGTAGTCGCTGCGCAGCTCCTCGGTGCCGTCGTAGATGAAGCCGCCGTTGCCCAGCAGGGGGTGATACAGGAAGAGCGCCTTCATCAGCAGCTCTTCCGTCCAGCGCACGGCGTAGCGCATGGCGCCGATGATGACCCCCTCGTTCACCACCATGGCGGCGTCGCGGGTAAAGAACAGGTTGGGCAGGGGCGGCAGCTCGTAGCTCACCTTGTGCAGCAGCTTGCTCACGGGCCCCTGCGGCGCCTCCTTGCCCTCGATGAAGCGCGACACCAGCGCGTCGCCGGGCATCTCGAACAGCTCGCCGCCCAGCGGCTCCGACGAGGCCACCTCCATCACCCGCCCCACCAGGTACTTGCGCACCTCCGGCTCGTCGATGATGTCGCCCAGCAGGTCGCGGACGTCCAGCACCTCGGCAAAGCGCGACAGGATGGCGCGAAAGCGCTGGTGCTCGCGCCGTGCCTGGTCAAGGTCGATGATGTCGTCGTACAGGTACTGCTCGCGGTTGCTGGGCGTGACCGCGAGAAGCTCCGGGCCGGGCGTGTGGCAGATGACCGTGCGCAGACGGCCGATCTCCGACGTAACGCGCACCAGGGGGCGCCTGGACTGCTGATTCATATCGCTCATAGACCAAAGAGTATAGCCAGACCGCCATTTTCGGGCAACGGAGGCCGGACGCGCCAGTCCCCAAACGAGCGATTCCGCACATCGTGCACGGGTGGGCGGAACGGATTGTCTCACGCGGAGGGAGCAGAGGCAGCAGAGTACCCCACGCGCGGAAATCGGAATCCGCGCACGGATGCATCACCCCGCGAGAATCTTGCGGATGAGGATTGATCCAGAACGAAACGGCCGGCCTCGTCGAAAGGAGGCCGGCCGTGTGCCGTTGCGGGCTATTCCCTATTCCCTATTCCCTGTTCCCTGCCGTTCCTCCGTTCCGCCGTTCCTACCGGTTGCTCACGGCGAAAGCCAGCCCTTCCAGCTCCAGCGTCACGTCCACGTTCTTCAGCGCCACCCCGCGCGGCACCTTCAGGCGCGCCGGCGCGAAGTTCAGGATGCCGCGCACGCCGGCCTTCACCAGCCGATCGACCACCTGCTGCGCCGCGTCGGCGGGCACGGCCAGGATGGCCATGTCGATCTCCAGGCCCCGCACCGTGGCCTCCATGGCCTCGTCCGCCATAATGGTAAGCCCGCCCAGCTCGGAGCCCACCTTGTTCGGGTCGCGGTCGAACACGGCGCGGATGTCGAAGCCCCGCGTCTCGAAGTCGCGGTAGCTGAACAGCGCCGAGCCCAGCTTGCCCGCGCCCACCAGCGCCACGCGCCACGGGCGCTGCAGCCCCAGGATGCTGCGGATGCGCGACAGCAGCTCGTGCACCGAGTACCCCAGCCCCCGCTTTCCGAACGATCCGAACAGCGACAGGTCCTTGCGCACCTGGGCGCTGGTGGTGCCGCCCCGGTCCGCCAGCTCGCCGCTGGAGATGGTCTCGGCGCCGGCGGCGTCGGCCTCCTGCAGCAGGCGCAGGTACAGCGAAAGCCGGCGCACCGCCGACTCGGAAATCTTTTTCATGCAGCCCGATGGACACGACCCCGCGGGCGGCGCTCCCGCCGCCGCCCAGGCTTGTGAAATTCTTCACAATATAAGCCGGGGGAGGCGGACCGTCAACGCACGGGGGATTTCGTATCGCAATCCGCCACCGGTGGCGCGGCTTTCCTTTCTTGCCGACCGTTTTATCGCCGCCGTGCGCCCACTTTGCCCCTG
>NZ_JBMDXM010000039.1:0-8783 GCF_048594345.1 Longimicrobium sp. | reverse complement strand
CGTCGATGGTCAACCGCACGGTCATCCAGTGGGACAAGGACGACTGCGCGGACCTGGGCGTTCCCAAGTTCGACCTGCTGGGGCTGGGGATGCTCAAGCTGCTGGGCCAGTGCATGGACCTGATCCGCGACTGGCGCGGCGAGGAGATCGACATCGGCCGGCTGCCGATGGACGACCCCGCCGTCTACGCGCAGATCGGCGCGGCGGATACCATCGGCCTGTTCCAGATCGAGAGCCGCGCGCAGGCCAACTTTCTCCCCCGCCTGCGCCCGACGTGCTTTTACGATGTGGTGATCTCCGTCGGCGCCATCCGCCCGGGCCCCATGATGGGCGGCCAGGTAAAGGAGATGCTGGCGCGCCGCCGCGGCGAGGTGCCCACGGAGTATCCGCACCCCGATCTGGAGGCGGTCCTGGGCCGCACGCACGGGCTGGCGCTGTTCCAGGAGCAGCTGATGCGCTGCGCCATCGTGGTGAGCGGGTGCTCGGCGGGGCAGGCGGACCGGCTGCGGCGCGCCATGAGCCGCAAACGCTCGCGGGAAGAGATGCACGCGGCCACGGCGTCCATCCGCGAGGGGATGGCGGCGCGCGGGGTGGACGAGGAGGCGGCGGAGAAGGTGCTGGGATGGCTGGAGGCGTGCGCCAGCTACACCTTTCCGGAGAGCCACGCCATCAGCTTTGCGCTGCTGGCGTATGCCAGCGCGTGGCTGCGGCGCTACTACCCGGCGGAGTACCTGTGCGCCATCCTGAACGCGCAGCCCATGGGCTTTTACCCCGTGTCCACGCTGATCCACGACGCGCGGCTGCACGGGGTGGAGGTGCGGCCGGTGGACCTGGCGGAGAGCAGGTGGGATTGCACGCTGGAAGAAAGTGCGAAAGTGCGGGAGTGCGAAAGTGCAAAAGTAACTGCGGAGGAGGGGGATGAGTCGGCTGATTCGGCAGAATCCCCTCACTCCCGCACTGACGCACCCCCGCACTCCCGCACTGCTGCCCCCGCCGTTCGCGTGGGCCTGCGCTACGTCCGCGGCCTGGGTACGGTGACGGGGCGGCGGTTCAGGAAAGAGCTGGAGCGGGGGCCGTTCACCTCGGTGGCGGACGTGGTGGAGCGGTTCGATTCCGAGCACGGGCTGCGCGCGCTGGCGGCGGCGGGGGCGTTCCGCTCGTGGATCCCGGGCGGGCCGCGGCAGGCGCTGTGGACGGTGCTGGGCGAGCTGCGCGCGCGCCGCAGCGGCGGGCCGCTGGCGCCGGTCACGCCGTCCGTCACGCAGCTGCCGGAGCTGGCGCCGGCGGAGCGCACGCTGATGGCGCACCACGTCACCGGCTTCGACATCGACGGGCACCCCATGCGCCACCTGCGCGACTACCTGCGCGGCCTGGGTATCGTCGAGCTGGGCACCCTGGGCGGCGACGGTCGCCGCCACGGCGAGCGCGTGACGGCCGCGGGGCTGGTGATCGTGCGCCAGCGGCCGGGAACGGCCAAGGGCTTCGTCTTCGTGGGGCTGGAAGACGAGACGGGCCGCCTGGACGTAATCGTCACGCCCCAGCTGTACGAAAAGGAGCGCGAGATCATCAACCGCAACGGCATCCTGGCGGTGCGGGGAAGGTTGGGGAAGGAAGACGGCGTGGTGAACCTGAAGGCCGAAGCCTTCTTCCCCCTGCGCCTGGACGAAGCCAGCGCCGTCGTTCGCTCACACGACTACCACTGAGCGGACGAGGGGAGGGAATCTTCGTCAGGCGGCGGGTTTGCCCCGCTCGGCCGGCGGCGGCGCATTGATCATCAGATCCGCGTACTGCTTATCGAGTTCGGTGTAATCGTAATACGCGATCAACCTATCGGGGTCGTTGTTGAACTACGCCCGGATCTCACGCCGGATCTGGCGCACCTCCTCAACGACGTCATTCGCTTCCGTTCGGTCCCCGTCCAGAACACCGGCAATCCTCCCCGCAGTCGAGGAGGTGAGGATTACGACGCACACGAGCAAGAGCCTGTCTCACGCGACGGGTGTACTCCGGCGGAGGCGGGGGTGCCGCTACCCAGCCCTCGCGCAGAAGCTGCTGCCCCACTTCATTGAGGTGCGCAACGTACTTGTGCACGTCGTGATCGAACCGAGCGTCGAGGGCGAGACGAATCTCGTGCAGTTCATCGAGCACCTCATCCACCGCGGTACGGGGCTCAATTACCATCTGCTCCTGAGCGCAGTCCATGCGACCTATGGGCTATGCAGTAGCGGAGCCGACTCAGGCTGCGGATTTCCCTTTAGTACCCGCAGATGGAGACTCAGCCAGGCGATCCGCGAACTGCTTCTGGTACTCGGTAAGGTACGCTCCCAGCTTCACGAGATCATGGTCGAACTCCGCGGAGATCTCCCGCTTTACTCGCCGCACCTCGTCAATGAGCGGATCTTCCGCCGACCGATTTGCCTCCATCATCCCCTCCGAGAAGCTGAATGGCGTGACCAGGTCAGGCGGCGGATTTGCCTCGTCTGGCCGGCGGCGGCGCCTCTACCCAGCCCTCGCGCAGGAGTTGCTGCTCGCCCTCGCGGACATAGGCGAGGAACTTCTCCGGATCGTGGTCGAATTCAGCATCGATCGCCAACCGGATCTCGTGAAGTTCATCGAGAACCTCATCGACTGCATTGCGAGGCTCGCTCATCATCTCCTCCTGAGTAAATCCTCGGGTGTAACCAGCTCCGGGACGTGCAAGCCCAGGGCCGAATTGATCCGCCGGATGTGGCTGGCCTTGTTGGGGTTGGCCGGGTGCCGGCAATTCCATGTGACAATGAAATCACAGTCGTGATGTGAAGCAAGGGCCAGGTGCGTCGCGTCTGCCGGCACCGGTTTGGAAGGCATGAGCTTGTGACGCAGATACGACTGGACAATTTCCGATATCTTCGGTTGGCTGAGCAAGAGCGGGATCCCAGACAGCAGCTCCATGCGCAAGCGCACGAGTTCAGCCGGCCTGCCACGGGAAAGCTCCTTGAATACCGTAAAGCTGGTAACCAGCTCGTACCGCTCCGCCGCATCCGACCACCATTCGCGCGTCAAATCACGCCAGGCGACGAGATTCGGCTGCGTACGCGTTTCGTAGTAAAAGCTCGGAATGGTCGTTTCGACGTAGACACGTGGCTTCGGCATGTTCAGGAAATCGGCCCCGTTGCATGCCTGCTGACGAGCCTGTGCGCATGGAGCTTCTGCACCTCCTCGTAGTGCGCCAGCAGCTTCGCGGGGTCGTTGTCGAACTCCGCTTCTAGCTTGCGCTGGGCTTCCTCGACCTCGTCGAGCAACGGATCGGCGGGCCCAATCTTCTTCATCGGCTCCCCTCGGCTGCACCGGCGAAATCAGCGTCGGGACAAAGCTTGCTCGCCACTTCATCGGCATCACCGCCGAAAGGCTCCGCGGCCGGGGTGAGGCAGGGGAGGGAGGCGAGGAAGGCGGGGAGGTCTTCCAGGCGCACGGGGGTGAGCACGGGGCCCAGCTCGGCGACGGGCCTTCCGTCGCGCGTGAGGGTGAAGCGCTCGCCCCGGCTCACGACCAGGTCCACGTACTCGGCGAAGTGGCGCGCGACGTCGACCATGGTGACGGTGGTCATGGAAAATCCTGGACGGGTGTGATCTGAGCGGGCAGCAGAGGTGAACGAAGGGTACAACACCCTTGCGGCGGGATGGAAGTGCCCGTGCGAACACGGCCACGTGTGGTACAGCGCGGTTTTGAGGCGGCAGAACGGGATTTCCCTCCGGGCGGCCCGCGGAACGATCCTTTTGCGCAACGTGGGGTATACGGGCACATCGAACGGACGGCGGGACTCCCGCAAGGGGCCGCCGTCTTCTATTTTTGCCGCAAAAAACGAGAATCGTAGCGGCCCGCCAGTATTCCCCAGACGCATGTCCTTCGAACCGCTCGGGCTGTCGCCCGTCCTGCTCCGCGCCGTCACGGAGCTCGGATATACCCGCCCCACGCCGATCCAGGAACAGTCCATCCCGCCCGCGCTGAACGGCGCGGACCTGCTGGCCTGCGCCATGACCGGCAGCGGCAAGACGGCCGCGTTCGCGCTTCCCATCATCCAGCGGCTGGCGGACAAGCCGCGCGGCACCACGCGGGCGCTGGTAATCAGCCCCACACGCGAGCTGGCGGCGCAGATCCAGGAGCAGTTCGTGGCGCTGGGCAGGCACACGGGCGTGCGCAGCGCCTCGGTGTTTGGCGGGGTGGGGATGAAGCCGCAGGAGCAGGCGTTCCGCGACGGCGTCGACGTGATCATCGCCACGCCGGGGCGGCTGCTGGACCACCTGCAGTACCCCTACGCCAGGCTGAACAACGTGGAGGTGCTGGTGCTGGACGAGGCGGACCGCATGCTGGACATGGGGTTCCTGCCGGACATCCGCCGCGTGCTGAAGCACGTGCCCACGCAGCGGCAGACGCTGTTCTTCAGCGCGACCATGCCCGCGCCCATCGCGGCGCTGGCCAACGACATGCTGCAGAAGCCGGTCACGGTGGACCTGCAGCGCCGCGCCAAGCCCGCGACCGGCGTGGCGCAGGCGCTGTATCCCGTGTCGGAGGAGCTCAAGGCGCAGCTGTTCCTGGAGCTGATCAAGCGCGGCGAGGTGGGCAGCGTGATCGTGTTCTGCCGCACCAAGCACCGCTCCAACCGGCTGGGCGACTTTCTGGACCGGCACGGCGTGCCTAACGCCCGCATTCACGGCAACCGCAGCCAGACGGCCCGTACGGACGCGCTGGCGGGGTTCAAGGCGGGGCGCTACCAGGTGCTGGTGGCGACGGACATCGTGGCGCGCGGCATCGACGTTGAGGCGCTGGAGCACGTGGTGAACTTCGACGTGCCGCACATGCCCGAGGACTACATTCACCGCGTGGGCCGCACCGCGCGCGCCGATGCCACCGGCGACGCCTACACCTTCGTGTCGCCGGACGAGGAGCGGGACCTGGCGGCGATCGAGCGGGCCATCGGCAAAAAGCTGCCGCGTATCACGGTGGACGGCTTTGACTACCGGGCCAAGCCGGCGGAGCGCTTTGAGGTGCCCATCGCCGAGCGCATCGCGGAGATCCGCAAGCGCAAGGCGGAGGAGCGCGCTCGCGCCAAGGAAAAGCTGGAGCGCAAGAACCAGCGGGCGGCCGAGGAGGAGGCACGCATCCGCGAAAAGTCCCACCGGTCGTCGCGGGTTGATCACCTGCATCGCGAAAAGGACGAACGCCGCGTGCGCACGGAAACTGAGCGCACCAGCCGTCCGCAGCCGCGCGCCGACGGTGCGCAGCAGGGGCAGCAGCGCGAGATGGCTGGCGTGGGCCCCAATCGCAGCCGTCGCCGCCGCGGCGGACGCGGGCGTGGGCCCGGTGGCGGCGGTGGCGGCAGCACGCCGCGCGGCGCCTGAGTTTCGGTGCTTCGCTCAGTGAGCAAGGGCGCGGGGGATGATATTTATCCTCTGCGTCCTTTTTCGTCCTGCGTAGGGCCAGCGGGATAACAGACCGGGCCTCACACAGAGTTAACAGAGTCAACAGAGTTCGTGTGGTGCGAGTCCCTGACTCCCGTCGTCCATGAATGGTTTCTGGATGAGATGGTCCCGGTGGGGCAGGGTGCCGGGGGGAATGCCACGGAACCACTCTGTTGACTCTGTTAACTCTGTGTGAGGCCATTTCTTCTGGAGATTCGGAACGCTCCATCCGCGTTCATTCGACGCACTACGGCGATCATGTGCGTCTACCCCGCTCCGGTTGCGCTCCGCGCCGCCGCCGCGCCAGCTTGGGTGCGTTCCGCGGGTTCGGTGGGCGATCCAACCTTTACACGACGCAGGCATGGCTTCCGGAGAGCGGACGGGCGGTCAGGACGTGGTGGAGCGCGCGCTCGACGCGGCACGCACGGAGCTGGGCATCCGCTGCGGCTTTCCGCCGGAGGTGCAGGCCGAAGCCGAAGCTGCATCCAGGCGCGTGGCCACGGCGGATGGCGAGCGCGAGGACCGGCGCGACCTGCCGCTGGTGACCATCGACCCGCCGGGGAGCCGCGACCTGGACCAGGCGCTCCACATCGAGGCACTGCCGGACGGCGGCTTCCGGCTGTTCTACGCCATCGCCGACGTGGGCTTCTTCGTCGACCGCGGCGGGGCGCTGGAGGCGGAGGCGTGGCGGCGGGGGCTGACCGTGTACGGGCCGGACCGCAAGGAGCCGCTGTATCCGCCCGTGCTCAGCCAGGGCGCCGCCAGCCTGCTGCCGGACCAGGACCGCCCCGCCATCCTCTTCGAGTTCGGGCTGGACGCGGCGGGGGAGCTGCGGTCCACGGCCGTCCGCCGGGCGCTGGTGCGCAGCCGGGCGCAGCTTACCTACGCGCAGGTGGTGGAGCACGTATGCGGGGGCGAGCGGCTGTTCGCGGGAAGGGGGTGGGCGGACGGGTTGATGGCGATGCGCCGCTTTGGCGAGGCGCGCGAAAAGGTCGAGGCGGCGCGCGGCGGCGTATCCATCCCCCTGGTTTCGCAGCACGTGACGCAGCTGACCACGCGGCCCCTGGGGTACGCGCTGGGGTTCGAGGCGCCGCAGCCGTCGGAGGAGTGGAACGAGCAGGTGTCGCTGCTCACCGGCCACGCGGCCGCGCTGCTGATGCTGAAGGAGCGCGTGGGCCTGGTGCGGGTAATGGGCCCGCCGGATCCCGAGGCGGTGGAGAGCTTTCGCCGCGCGGCGGGGGCGCTGGGATTTCGCTGGCCGGCGGCGACGTCGTACGCGGAGTTCATCCGCACCGTCGACATCACCCACCCGCGGGTGACGCCGCTGCTGTGGCAGGCCAAGCGCGTGAACCGCGGCGCGGACTACGTGGCCTTCGACGGCGAGCTTCCCGCGGACCCGCTGCACCACGCGCTGGCCATGCCGTACGCGCACGCCACCGCGCCGCTGCGCCGCCTGTGCGACCGCTACGTGCTGGACCTGCTGGTCCAGCTTTCCGCTGGCGGGCGCCCCTCCGCGGCGGAGACGGACGCGCTGCGGCGCCTGCCCGAAACCATGGACGAGGCGGAGCGCCGGGAGAGCCGCTTTGAGCGGCGCGCGATCGACGTGGCGGAGGCGTGGGTGCTGCGCGAGCGTGTGGGCGAGCGCTTTGCCGCCACGGTGCTGGGCAGGCGCGAGGGCGACGTGGAGGTGCAGATCGAAAACCCGCCCGTGCGCTCCATCGTGGAGACAGGCGACCGCAAGCCGGCGCCGGGCGACGCGGTGCAGGTGAAGCTGGACCGCGTTTCGGTGGACGAGGGGCGCGTGTACTTTACCCTCGCCTGAGCTTCCGCCGCGCCGCTCTTCATCAATCCCTCATCCTGCCGGCGGCAACCCACGTCTGGGTTGCGGAATCACACCCGTCCGTACGCGGCGCTCCCGATGCGCCAGGGCTCGCCACACCACCAATCCGGGTGACGGAAAATGATCCACATCAAACCCACCTTCGCCGTGCCGCTGCTGGCCGCGGCGCTGCTGTCCGTGGATGCGGCCGCACAGGGCCGCATCGTACGCCTTCCCGAGCGCGACCGCCCGCTGACCGGCACCCCCGCGCCCGTCTATTCCATCGGCCGTGCGGACGGCGCCGCGCACGAGGCGTTCGGCATCGTGGCGGGGGTCGCGTTCGACGCCAGCGACAACCTGTACGTGCTGGACCGCCAGAGCGCCCACGTGCTCGTCTACGACCGCGCCGGACGCTTCGTGCGGCAGATCGGCAAAAAGGGCGAGGGTCCGGGCGAGCTGATGATGCCCCTGCAGCTGGCGATCGGTGGTGACGGAACGGTGATCGTTTCGGACCTGGGCCGGCGCGGGTACTCGCTCTTTCGCCCGGACGGCACGTTCCTGCGCAACGTGGTGATGGAGGGGTACATGCCCGGCCTGGGCGGCGGGGCCCTGGGGTGGCACCCGCGCGGCGGGGCCGTGGCCCCCGTCCGCGAGCCGATGGGTCCGCCACGGCCGGGATCGTCCACCACCACGCAGAACGTGATGCCGCTGCTCTACCAGCCGCTGGCCGGCGGCGAGCCCACGCGCCTGTACGAGATCCCGCAGCCGATCCGCGTGGAGCAGCAGTCCAGCGGCTCCAACCAGGTGCAGGTGCGGATGTCGCCACCCCCCATGTTCAGCCCGCCGGTGCTCTTCGGCGTAATTCCCAGCGGGCAGATGGCGCTCAGCTTTACCACCGGCTACACGGTGCGCATTCTGGACGCCAGCGGGCAGACCGTGCGCTACCTGCAGCGTCCCATGCGTACGCGTTTGACCACGGAGGCCGATCGCGAGCGCGGGCGCGAGCTGCAGCGCGAGGGGATCGCCAGCGGCCGCAACGCCATCCGCGTGCAGATTGGCGGGGGTGGTGGCGGACCTGCACCGCGCGAGCCCAGCCGGCAGGAGATCGAGCGGCGGCTGGGCGAGATCGGGTTCGCCGACACCATTCCCGCGCTGCGCGGGCTGCGCGTGGCGCCGTCCGGAAAGCTGTGGGTGGAGCGGACCGGGCGCGTCGTCGGCGAGCCGGGCCCCATTGACCTGGTGACGCCGGAAGGGCAGTACCTGGGGACGATTACGGGCACCACGCTCCCGGACGCCATCAGCCGCAACGGGCTGGCCGCCTACATCGAGCGCGACGACGACGACGTGGAGCGCGTGGTCGTGCGGCGTCTGCCGGAGGGCTGGCGCTAGTGCATCTCCACAGGAGAAACTGTTCGAAGTAAACAAAGTGTGCTAACTTGGGTGGATGAAACCCAAGAAACGAGCACCGTTGTGCGTGCGAGAACTATCCGCTGAGGAGCGCTCTCATCTGGAAGCGGCCCTCCGCT
>NZ_JBMDXM010000038.1:0-41561 GCF_048594345.1 Longimicrobium sp. | reverse complement strand
CGCGTGGACGGCCCGGCCGGCGGCCTCGCCGCGCCGGAGCCGGGCCGCCCGCGGCCGCGGGCGCGCGAGGGGCAGCCGGGCGAGCCCTCCACCATCGTCATCACCCAGCCGGACGCCGCGCCCGCGACGCGCGCGACGCCGCCCGTGCCGGTCAACAAGGCGCGCGAGGGCCGGCCGGGCGAGCCGGCCACGATGGTCATCACCACCCCGCCCGCGGACGTGGAAGCGGCCACCGCGGCGGACCCGACGGCCGGCACCAACCCGCCCGCGGTGGACGGCCGGCTCCCCGTCACGCCGCCGGCGGACGCCGTGGCCGGCGCGCCGCGGCCGGCCGACCCGGCGGAGAACACCGAGGCGGCCGACACGCGCGGCGAAACCTCCATCGACCGCAAGACGCGCCGCGTGCGGCAGGACCGCAGCAACGAGGCGACGGCCACCGAGCGGGCCCGGCGCAACGACGCAAAGAATCCGTAAAAGCAGTGCGAAGGTGCGAGAGTGCGAGAGTGCGAAAGTGACTGACGCACCGACGCACTCTCTTCACTTTCGCACTTTCGTACTTTCGCACCTTCGCACTTTTTTGCGATGTGCGTCCAGCCCCGTCCCGGCGACCCGCAGATCACACCCGAGCTCGTGGCCGACCACGGGATCAGCGAGCACGAGTACTCGCTGATCCTGGACATCCTTGGCCGCGAGCCCACCTACACCGAGCTCGGCGTGTTCAGCGCCATGTGGAGCGAGCACTGCGGCTACAAGAACAGCAAGCCGCTGCTGCGAAAGCTCCCCACGCAGGCGCCGTGGGTGCTGCAGGGGCCCGGTGAGAACGCCGGCGTCATCGACGTGGGCGACGGGCTGGCGGTCGCCTTCAAGATCGAATCGCACAACCACCCCTCCGCCGTGGAGCCGTACCAGGGCGCCGCCACCGGCGTGGGCGGCATTCTGCGCGACGTGTTTACCATGGGCGCGCGCCCCATCGCCTGCCTGAACTCCCTGCGCTTTGGCGAGATCGACGGCGACGACGGAGAGCGGGTGCGCTACCTGGTGGCCGGCGTGGTCAAGGGGATCGGCGACTACGGCAACTGCGTGGGCATCCCCACCGTCGCGGGCGAGGTGTACTTTGACAGCGCGTACGAGGGGAACCCGCTGGTCAACGCCATGGCCATCGGGCTGATGAAGAAGGAAGAGCTCATCCGCGGCGTGGCGTCGGGCGTGGGCAATCCCATCATGGCCGTCGGCAGCAAGACGGGACGCGACGGCATCCACGGCGCCACCTTCGCCAGCGCCGAGCTCAGCGAGGAGAGCGAGGCCAAGCGGCCCATGGTGCAGGTGGGCGACCCCTTTACCGAAAAGCTTCTCCTGGAAGCGTCGCTGGAGCTCATCCGCAGCGGCCACATCGTCGGCATCCAGGACATGGGCGCGGCGGGACTCGTCTCCAGCTCCACCGAGATGGCGGCGCGTGGCGGCACGGGCGTGGACATCGAGATCACCCTGGTCCCCGTCCGCGAAAAGGGGATGACGCCGTACGAGATCCTGCTCAGCGAGACGCAGGAGCGGATGCTCGTCGTCGCCAAGGAGGGGCGCGAGGAGGACGTGCGCGCCATCCTGGGCCGCTGGGACCTGGACGCGGAGACCATCGGCCACGTGACGGACACGGGCCGCTACGTGGTGCGCGAAAACGGGATGGTGGTGGTGGACCTGCCCGGCGAGCCGCTGGTGGAGGCCTGCCCCACCTATACCCGCGAAGGCGTTGAGTCGGCGGAGATCGCGGCGCTGCGCGCGTTCGACGTCGCGTCCATCCAGCCGCGCGCCGAAGAGGCGAACCCCACCTGGACGCTGCTCAAGCTGCTGGATTCACCCACCATCGCCTCCAAGCGCTGGGTGTACGAGCAGTACGACAGCACCGTGCGCACGAACACCGTCGTGGGCCCCGGCAGCGACGCGGCGGTCATCCGGCTGCGCGGCACGCGCAAGGCCATCGCCGCCACGGTGGACTGCAACTCGCGCTACGTCTACCTGAACCCCTACCGCGGCGGCCAGATCGCCGTGGCCGAGGCGGCGCGCAACCTGGCGTGCTCCGGTGCCCTGCCCCGCGCGGTGACCGACAACCTGAACTTTGGCAATCCGCTCAAGCCGGAGGTCTACCACCAGCTGTCGGAAAGCCTGCGCGGCATCGGCGAGGCGTGCGCGGCGCTGGAGACGCCGGTCACCGGCGGCAACGTGTCGCTGTACAACGAGAACCCGCGCGGCGCCATCTATCCCACCCCCACCATCGGCATGGTCGGGGTGATCGACGACGTGGCGCACGTCACCACCAGCGCCTTTCGCGAGTCCGGCGACGCAATCATCCTCCTGGGCACCAACACGGACGAGATCGGCGGCAGCGAGTACCTGAAGACCATCCACGGCCGCGTGGCCGGCGACGCCCCCGCCATCAGCCTGGACGGCGAGGTGCGGCTGCAGACGGCGCTGCTGTCGATGATCCACTCCGGCTGGATTCAGTCCGCGCACGACACGGCGGAGGGCGGCCTGGCCGTCGCGCTGGCCGAGAGCGCCATCACCGACCCCGCCGCACCCTTCGGCATCGAGGTGGAACTGGAGGACGCGCTGCCGCCGCACGCGCTTCTCTTTGGCGAGGCGCAGACGCGCGTCGTCATCAGCTGCGCGGATGGGGACGTGGACGACGTGCTGGCCCGGGCGGCGGAGCACGGCGTTCCCGCGCGCCGCATCGGCACCGTCGGCGCGCCGTTCGCCACCTTCGTCATCCGCACCCGCGGCGGTTCGATCGAAGCGCCCGCCTCGGAGCTGGCGCACGTCTACGAGAACGCCATCCCACGGCGGATGGAGGGAAGCGTCGCGGACGTGGAGACGTCGCTGGAGTCCGCCGTGCAGCACGGGCAGGAGTAGGTGTGAGGGTGTGAGGGTGTGAGGGTGTGAGGGTGTGAGGGTGTGGGGGTGAACGGGTGAACGGGTGAACGGGTGAACGGGTGAACGGGTGAACGGGTGATGGTGTTGTCCTCACGGTGAATGCGTCACGGCGTCGATTTCCAGAGGGAGCGACACACGGAACCATAAACTGCACAAACGCTTGCGCGCGGCCGAAGGATCTCGCCAGCAGAGCCGAGGGGCATGCTTTCCGTCGTGGAGCATGCCCGTCGCGAGCGGAGAGAAGATCCTTGGGCTGCGCATCGGGCGGTGGCGGGATTTACCAGCAACGATTGCGGACATCAACGTTTGTTGATAGATTAATGAATCGCGCTCACAGGAACTCCTTCGTGGAATCACCGCCGTTCCGGGTGATTCTGCTACGCGAAGGTGGCGCACAGGGCTTGACCCGTGCGCCTCGCCCGTGCATCATGCGCAGCGTCACGGACGTGGGGCATCCCTTTTCGTGACGCACCCCTTCCCCGCCGCAGGTACTCTCGGCTGAACGTCCACCCCTTTTCCCGGCGGCAAAGCTGCCGCCCGGAGCACCGCAGGCGGCTCCGTTCCGCGGGTCCGCCGTCGTAGCCACACCGCAGTCCGCTCCTTCCGACAAACGCACCCCGGCCGCGAGGCCGGTCCGCAAAGCCAGGGATCTCCCGGCCCCCCAGCCGCTGGAGACCGCCCGGTTGCCGAAGAAGGTCCCTTCCGCTGGCCGGAAAGAACTTCCTTCAAGGTCGAACGATGAATTACGCGTCCGCTCGTCTGCTCACCCTCGCCGCCGTCGCCGCCACCGGGCTGGCCGCCTGCGACGACATCAACACCGACACGCCCCTCGCCCCCACCAGCGCCCCCTCGCTGTCGGCCGGGACCACGTCGCCCATCGACGGCAGCTACCTGGTGATGTTCAAGGGCAACGGCGTTCCCGCCGGCTTTGCCAGCAAGGTGGCTTCGCTGGGCGGCACGGTGGTGTTCGCGCACGGCGGCGCCGGCATTGGCGCGGTGGCCGGGCTTACCCCCGAGGCCGCTGCCCAGCTGGGCGCCTCCAGCGGCGTGGCCGCGGTGGAAGCCGACGACATGACGGTGCTCTCGCCCGTGGCGGGTGAGGTTGAGCAGGGTGTGGAGAGCCCGGCCGCCCCGGCGACCGCCTTCTTCTTCGCCCGCCAGTGGCACATGCGCGCCATCGGCGCCGACCTGGCGTGGGCCGCCGGCCGCCGCGGCTCGCCCAACGTCAAGGTCGCCATCCTCGACACCGGCCTGGGCTACACGCACCCCGACCTGGCCGGCCGCGTTGACCTGGCCGCCTCCAAGTCGTTCGTGCCTTCGGACGACGCGCTGGTCGCCGCGTACTTCCCCGGCGCGCACCCCATCGCCGACCTGCACTACCACGGCACGCACGTGGGCGCCACCGTCAGCAGCAACGCCGTGAACGCCGCCGGCGTGACCAGCGGCACCACGCTGATCGGCGTCAAGGTGTGCAACGTCAACGGCAGCTGCCCCACCAGCGGCGTGCTGGCCGGCGTGGTGTACGCGGCCGACGCCGGTGCGCACGTGGCCAACCTGAGCGTGGGTGGCGCCTTCAACCGCCGCGACGCCAGCGCCGCGGGCGGCAACGGGCCGTCGTTCATCGCCATCATCGGCCGTGCGTTCAACTACGCGCACAAGAACGGCACCCAGGTGGTGGTCTCGGCCGGCAACGACGCGCTTGACATGGACCACGACGGCAACGGCTACAAGGCGTACTGCAGCGCCCCGCACGTGGTCTGCGTCTCCGCCACCGGCCCCACCGCTTCGGCCGGCACCAACGGCCCGTGGACCAACGTCGACGCGCTGGCCAGCTACAGCAACTACGGGCGTTCGTCGGTGACCGTGGCGGCCCCGGGCGGCAACTTCTCGCCCGTGTACGCGGCGTGCTCCACCTTCAGCCTGCAGATCCCGGTGTGCCGCACCGGCGCCTACATCGTCGGCATCAACGGCACCAGCATGGCCTCGCCGCACGCGGCGGGCACGGCCGCGCTCATCGCCGAGGACGTGGGCCGCAACCCCAGCCAGATCCGCGCGCGTCTGCAGGGCACCGCCGACGACCTGGGCCAGAGCGGCACGGACCCGGCCTACGGCAAGGGCCGCATCAACGTGGCGCGCGCCGTCGGCGTGATCTGATCACGGTGTAGCTGGACGATGGAAAAAGGGCGGGGCGCCGATCCGGTGCCCCGCCCTTCTCGTTCCCCTGTGCCGCGGTGCGTACTCCGCGTTCGGATTCTACCCTTCGATGTCGCGCCGCATGCGGACGAAGCGGATGGGGACGCCGTCGGGAAGGACAGATTCCACCTGCTCGACGGGATGGAAGCCAAAGGTGCGGTACAGCGGCTCGCCGGGAAGGGTGGCCATCAGCTCCAGCGAGCGGAAGCCGGCCGCCCGCGCGGCGGCCACGCAGGCCTCGTAGATGGCGGAAGCGATGCCGCGCCGGGCGTGGTCCGGGTGCACAAAGAAGGCGCGGATGCGCGCGGCCTCCGTCGCGGGATCCAGCCGCGGATCGTCCGCGTCCTTGGCCTGGTCGCCGCCGTACAGGGTGCGGCGCGCGCTCCATCCGCCGCACCCCGCCACTTCGCCCCCGCTCTCCGCGACAAAGTAGGTGCCGTCCGCGATCAGCTGCGTGTCGGGGCCAAAGACGTAGCGAATGCTGCTCTCCACCTCGCGCGGCGTGTAGTAGCCCACGCTCAGGCCGCGGACGGAGCGCGGGATCAGCTCGCGGATGGCGGCCAGGTCCCCCTCCGTGGCCACGCGCACGCGCACCGGCTCGCTCACTGCAGCCCCCGCTTTTGCCGCACGTAGCCCGCGTACGACACGGTGAGCAGCACGCCGCCCGCCGCGATCCCCTGCCCTGAGGTGATCAGCACGTCGGCCGTTTCCCGGTCCAGCACCAGCGCAAAGCCCAGCCGGGTGATGAGCGCGCCCAGCGCGCACCACGCCATGCACACCAGCAGGGTGATGATCCAGTACCGGCGCTCCTCGCGCCGCGACTCCAGCTCGGCCTCGATGCGCTCGGCGGCGATGCGGTCGTATTCTTCGCGGGGAATGGCCATGGGCGAAAGACGGCGGGAGGGGTTGGAGGGGACGCGGAAAGGAGACACCGCAGGCGCACAGGCGTTCCCCCCGCTTCCCAAACGCGCGGCGATGAAACATCTTACAGCAACTTCACGTTTCTGCACCCTGCCTGCGGCGCCCCGCCGCGGCGCATCCATCCGTTCCCCCTCTGCTGGACCCTGAGATGGCGATTCGCGAAGGCCGCTGGGACTGCCCCACGTGTGGTAACGCCGGGCTGCCCGGGCGCGATCTGGCGTGCTCCGGCTGCGGCAACCGGCGCCCCGAGGGCGTACGCTTCTACCTTCCCGACGACGCGGCGGAGGTGACCGACGCCGCGCGCCTGGCCCAAGCCCGCGCCGGCGCCGACTGGATCTGCGAGCACTGCGGCGTGAGCGCGCGCGCCTCGCAGGACCGCTGCCCCGGCTGCGGCGCCGAGCGCGGCAGCAGCCCCCGGCAGCAGACGCACGAGCACCGCTTCGACGAGCCGGCCAAGGAGCCGGTGCGCGCCCTGGCCGCCACCGCACCGCCAAAGCGCGGGCGGCGGTGGAAGGGGCCGGCGGCGCTGGTGGCCATCGTGGGCGGGCTGATGTGGTGGAACGGGCCGGTAGAGGTCACGGCCACGGTGGCGGCCAAGGACTGGTCGCGCGCCATCGAGGTGCAGGAGTACCGCACCGTGCAGGAGGAGGACTGGTCCGTGCCCCAGGGCGGGCGGCAGAAGCGCAGCTACCGCGCGATCCGCGACTACCGCCAGGTGCTGGACCACTACGAGACCAAAACGCGGCAGGTCTCCGAGCGCGTGCAGACGGGAACGCGCACCTACACCTGCGGCCAGCGCGACATGGGCAACGGGTACTTTGAGGACGTGACCTGCACGGAGCCTGAGTACACCACCAACTACCGCAACGAGACGTACCAGGACCCGGTCTACCGCCAGGAGCCGATCTACGATACCAAGTACGCGTACGAGATCGAGAAGTGGCTCCCGGACGACACCGCCTGGGCGCGCGGAGACGCGGCCAAGGAGCCGGCCTGGCCCGCGGTGCGGATCGGCCGCAACGAGCGTGAGGGCGCGCGCATTCAGCGCTACGTGCTGCGCTTTACGGACGACGACGGCAAAACGTACGAGCGCGAGGTGACTCCCGACCAGTTTGCGCGCTACCGCCAGGGCCAGCCTGTAAAGCTGCGCAAGAAGCGCGGCGGTGGCGACGTGGAGATCGTGGAGCCCCAGGCCGGCACCTGATCTTCGGTTGATGGATGACGACGAGCCCCGCCGGCTTCACTCGGCGGGGCTCGTTTGTTGTGCGGTCGGTCGGAAAACGTACCATCCGCCCTGCCAGAGCGAATAATGCCCGTTGAGAATCTGAATCGGTGACGTGCCGTCCGCCTGCAGGAGCGAATAAATTCGCGGCAACAACTACACGAAGTCCGCCTGCGCGGACTCGGCGGCCCGGCCGTGTGCGGCGTCCCACGCACCGGCGCGTCCGCAACCAACGTCAACGGCTCAACCGCGACTCTGTTCCAGTACCTGCCGCGCCAGAAAGGTCGCCGATCTCGCGCGGTCGAACGTTGCCCGCCGCTCCGGCGTGTCCTCGGGAGGTCGCTGCATCTCTGCAACGATCTCCGCCACACCTTCGGGCGACAGGGGAGGCGTGGGCCTCGTGCTCATGGGACTACCTCTTGGTCGGGTTCGAACGCGTGCTGGAAAATACCGCCAGACTCGCAGACTGTCAAGCGTGTCCAACTTTGTACCACCTCGGCGTCCATCGGGCCGCGCAGAAGCGGCCACGGACACCATCACACCATCACACCATCACACCATCACACCATCACACCATCACACCATCACACCCTCACACCATCACACCATCACACCCTCACCAGTCAAACACCGTCAGCAGGCTGGAGTAATCGTCCGTCCACGGCTCCACGTCGGCGCGAAGGCGGGGGGCCCACCAGTTGGCGTCGGCGGTCAGGGGACCCAGGTCCGCGGCGTTGCGGGCGACGGCGATCCAGGTGGACGTGCTCTCGTACGGGCGGCGGTCGCGGGGGCCCACGCCGGCACGCGTGACCAGCCCGCGATCCTTTGCCAGTGCGGCCACCACCGGCTCCAGGTCCAGGTAGCGGTTGCTGATGTGGAAGACGATCAGCCCGCGCGGCGCCAGGCGCGCCAGGTACGTGTCCAGCGCCTCGCGCGTCATCAGGTGCACCGGGATGGCGTCGGAGCTGAACGCGTCCAGCAGGATCAGGTCGTAGGTGCGGTCCGTCTGCGCCAGCGACAGCCGCGCATCGCCCAGCACCACCCGCGTGCGCGCCGGCGAATCGGCCAGGTAGCTGAAGTACGCCGTGTCGCGCGCGATGCGTTCGATCCCCGGATCGATCTCGTAGAACGTCCAGTCCTCGCCCTGGCGCGCGTAGGCGGCGGTCGTCCCCGTCCCCAGACCTACGACGGCCACGCGGCGGCGGCCGGCGCGGTCGGCGGTGACGGCGAACACCTTGCCCAGCGGCCCGTGCATCAGGTAGTACGTCAGCGGCTCGCGGCGGCGGTACGGCTCCAGGCTCTGCGCGCCGTGCAGCGTGCTGCCGTGCCTCAGCACGTGAAATCCGCCGTTGTGCTGGTACTCCACCACCTTGTAGCGCCCGAAGAAGGTGCGCTCCGAAAGCAGAACCCCGTCCTCGTTCACCACCGACGACGCGCGCACCAGAAGCACCACGCCAATGCACGCCGCCAGCCACAGCGGCGCGCGCCCCAGCAGCGCGTTCAGCAGGTTGATGAGCACCGCGGCCATCAGCAGAAAGAGCCAGGGGCGCATCTCCTGGTTGTCCGCCAGGTACAGCAGTCCCCACGCGAACGCCGCCGCCCGCACGGCAAACATCAAATGCCCGCGCAACGGGATCCGCGCCTCCGGCCAGGGCCGCGCCAGGCACGCCAGCGTAAGGATAATGGGATATTCCCAGATCTCGTTGAACGCCACGGGCGCCACCAGCGCGTTGAACACGCCGCCCAGCACGCCGCCCACCGAGATCCACAGGTAGAACTCCGTCAGGTGCCGCACGTGGGGACGCCGCCGCGCCAGCTCGCCGTGTGCCGCCATGGCGATGATGAACAGCGCCAGCAGGTGCATCGGCACGGCGAACGCCGGCTTCTTTACGTACCCGGCCGTCAGCAGCAGCACCGCGATGGCGATGGCGGAGGGGTGGACCGCCACCATCCACTCGTGCGGAATGAGGGGGCGGCGCGCAAAGACGAAGGTGAAGCTCAGAAGGTACAGCGCCAGGGGCAGCACCCACAGCAGCGGCGCCGGGCTTAGGTCGGTGGTGATGAACGTGGTAACGCCCAGCAGCAGGCTGGACGGAATAAAGGCGAGCCCCGTCCAGATCATCCGCTCCCGCAGCGTCACCCGCGCGGCCGGCGCATCGGCGACCGCGCTCGTCGCCCCGCCCGAATCGGCCGAACCATCAGATTCGCCTGGCGCCGCTGTATCAACCGAATCAAGCGCAGGCGCCGGAGCGGGCGCGTCCGCCGTCCTCCAGATCAGGGCGGCGCACCCGGCGATCAGCAGGGCCAGCACGGCGTAGCCCGCCGTCCACGTGGCGCTCTGGGTAGCCAGGCGCATCCGCGGCTCCATCAGCAGGGGATACGCAATCAGGGCCAGCGCGCTTCCCAGGTTGCTGGCGGCGTACAGGTGATACGGATCCGCCGCCTGCGCGTGGCCGCTGCGCGAAAACCAGCGCTGCAGGATGGGCCCGGTGCCGCTCAGCACCAGGAACGGTGCGCCCACGGTGAGCGCCATCACCCCCAGCAGCCAGGGGATGGGCGCCGCGCCCCCTTCCGGCGCCGCGCTGCGCAGGCTTACGGGAAGCGCCAGCGCCGCCAGTGCCAGCGCCGCCAGGTGCACCATCGCCTGACGCCGCACCGTAAGCCGCGACGAGCTGACGTGCGCGTACAGGTAGCCGCCCAGCAGCGCGGCCTGAAAAAAGAGCATGCAGGTGTTCCACACCGCGGGCGATCCGCCCAGCAGCGGCAGCACCATCTTGCCGAATAGCGGCTGCACCAGGAACAGCAGAAACGCGCTCAGGAACACCGCGGCCGTGTACGCGGCCAGCAGCCCGGCGGTGCGGCTGCGCGCGGATGCGGGCGGTGCGGCGGCCGGCGCCGCAAGCGGAGCGGAATGCGAGCTCAAGCGGACTTCTTCTCGGTCGATGGAAACTGCTGCGATGCGTAGCCACATTCTACGCGCCCCCTCCCCCTCCCCGCGATGCCCCGCCGATGAAAAATCGATTGGATCTTGTGCGGAGACGCGGGATACACCATCGGACCCGCGGCTGCGTCAGCCCGTTGGGATGCATGCCGCCACACCACGACCCGTCCTTTCGGAGGAGGCACCCGAACCTGACCATCCGCCACCCCGCGCGTCGGCGCCGACTGGGAAATCGACTCTCCACCCGCTCGTTACCGTTCCTCGAGCCGCTGAGCCGCAGAGTCCGCCATCCAGATAGAGTAAGAAGCCAACCAAGCCGTTGATCTCCTGAGGGAGGCGCCGCGCACAACCTTCTCATACGATGCAGCCTGGCGCCGACCGAAGGATCTCGTCTGCAGCACCGAGGGACTTGAACGGCTCGCGAGGGCTAGGCCTCGAGCGCCCCGACGAAGATCCTTCGGTCGCGCGCAAGCTTTTGTATACATGAGAGTTATGGGTGTGCGCTCCCTCAGGATGACAGCTGGCCTCAAACGGGATCAGGTGAGTTTGGGCAATATCTGTGTTGGGCAGACGAGATCCTTCAGTCGCGCGCACGGGGTTGTGTGCGTTCACCTTCCGCGTGGCGCTCCCTCGGGAAATCATCGCATCGGGTGAGGCGTTTGAGGCTGAGGGCAAGGACTCGCCCATTCCCGCAGGCTCGTCCCACAAGTTCATCGTTGCGCGATTCGTTACCGATGCAGAGTATCGTGCGCATCAGTTTCTCCAACGAAAGGCATTGCTTGATCAGATCACGCCTGCAAAACGCTGCGATCGTCCTTCTGCTCTGCGGATGCCAGTCGGCGCGGGCGGGGACGCCGGAGCCCGCGGAGACACCCTCCGGCGCGCCGTCGTTCTACTGTGAGCGCAGCCACACCAACCACGCGTGGAGCTACCAGCACCGCGGCATCTACGTCGACAGCGCGGGCGCGGTGTTCAGCTTTCGGCACGACAGCGGCGACCAGGCGCTGCTGCGGGTGCCCGCCGACTCGCTGACGGAGCAGAGGCTGCTGGCCCGGTACGCCCCCGGCCGCACGCCCGCCGGCACCGTCCCGGCCGCGGAAATGTCGCGGCGGCACACGCAGGTGCTGCAGGCCCGCGACGGCGCGCTCTCCGAACGCAGAGACCGGGGCGCCGACATGGGCGATACCGTCCGGCGCTGCTACCTGCCGGACGCGGCCGGCGTGTATCGCGAGGTGTTCCTGAGCCAGCAGGGTGATTGGGAGAGCCACAACACCTCGCCCGCGGCCATGCAGCTGTCGCGCTGGCTGGATTCCATCGGATTCCGAGTGCGGTAGGGCCTCACCCCCGACCGGCCTTTTGCTCGTTCCTCGCAACGGCGGTCGACCCCTCTCCCGCAAACTGCGCGGGAGAGGGGTGGTGGCGACTTGAGGCTCGTCCAAGCGGGAACGAACGCTCCCCTCTCCGCGAGGAACGAGTGGGGAGGGGCCGGGGAGGGCCCCCCGCTGGCGCCGATCGTGCTTTGGGGTGGATGACCGTCGTCATCCACCCCGCTTTTGTTTTGCTGATGCAGACCGCCGCCGCCGAAGCGCCCGACGCCATCGATCCGCCGTCGTCCTCCGTCGATGCCGCGGCGGAGATCCTGGACGCGTATCAGGCGTACCTCGACGGGTTCCTGGAGGTCACCCGGCGCGCGGAGGGGCGCTTTCTGCGGCGCGACTGGCGGGACGGGCAGCGCGACGCGGCGGAGCGGCTTACGCTGTACGCCGCGGCGGTCGACCGGGCGGTGGCGGGGCTGCGCGGACGGCTGCGGCGGCCGGAGGGCGAGGACGACGCGGAGTTTAAGACTCGCTTTCAGCGGCTGGTGCTGGGGCGGGGCGACGCGGAAGTGGCGGGAACGTTCTTCAACTCCGTGGTGCGGCGGGTGCTGGGGACGCGCGGCGTGGACGCGCGCACCGAGTTCACCGCCGAGGCCATCGACCCGCGCAAGGAGGGCCGCGACGGACCGCTGCACCGCGCGATCGAGGCGGACGGCGTGACCGCGGCGCTGTTCATCGAGCTTTTCCGCGGGACGGGTATGCTGGACGCGTTCGCGGACGTCGAGGCAGACGCCGCGTTGTGTGCGGAAGCGGCGCGCGAGCAGCTGGCGGCGGAGGCGGACGGCGTCCAGGCAGCGGAGGCGCTGCCGTTCCTGTTCTACCGCAACAAGGCGGCGTACCTGGTGGCGCGCGTACGGCTGGCGTCGGAAGACGTGAAGCCGCTGGTGGTGCCGCTGGAGAACCGGCGCGAGGGCGTGCGGCCGGACGCCGTGCTCACCGACCCGGACGAGGTGCACCGCGTGTTCAGCTTCGCGCGATCGTACTTCCACGCGGACACGCGGCGGCCGCGCGACACCGTCGCCTTTCTGCGCACGCTGATGCCCGCCAAGCCGGTGCACGAGCTGTACACCTCCATCGGCCACAACCGCCACGGCAAGACGGAGCTGTACCGCGAGCTGGCGGAGCACCTTACGGACCCCGACGCGCGGTTCATGCGAGCGGAGGGGGTGCGCGGGCTGGTGATGATTGTCTTTACCCTGCGCGGCTACAACGTGGTCTTCAAGGTGATCCGCGACGTGTTCGGCGCGCCCAAGGACGTGGACCGCGAGCAGGTGATGGACCGATACCGCCTGGTGTTCGCGCGCGACCGCGTGGGGCGGCTGGCGGACGCGCAGGAGTTCGAGCACCTGCGGTTTCCCCGCGACCGCTTTGATCCCGACATCCTGGACGAGCTGCTGACCCGCGCCCGCGCCAGCGTGATCGAGGATGGCGACCGCATCGTCATCAAGCACCTGTACACCGAGCGGCGGCTGCGCCCGCTGGACATCTACCTGCGCGAGAGCGAGCCGGAAGCGGCCGAGGCGGCGGTGATCGAGTACGGCAACGCCATCCGCGACCTGGCGTGCGCCAACATCTTTCCCGGCGACCTGCTGCTGAAGAACTTTGGCGTGTCGCGCCACGGGCGGGTGATCTTTTACGACTACGACGAGCTGGCGCTGCTCATCGACGTCCGCTTTCGCGCACTCCCCGCCGCGCGCAACGAGGATGAGGAGATGAGCGCGGAGCCGTTCTTTTCGGTGGATGAGAAGGACGTGTTTCCCGAGCAGTGGCTGCCGTTCCTGGTCCCCGCCGGCCCCTTGCGCGAGATCTTTCTGCGCGAGCACGGCGACCTGCTTACGGTGGATTTCTGGAGCGGCATGCAGCGCCGCCAGGAAACGGGCGAGATCCCCGACTTCTACCCCTATCCCCAGACCCGCCGGCTGCGCCTTTCGGACCCGGAACCTGCGTCTGGAAGATCGATGTCATTCTGAGGGAGGCGCCGCGCCGTACTCTGCTTGCACGAAAGACTTTGGCGCCGACCGAAGAATCTCTATCGGAAACGGGCGGGCCCCTCGCGTCGTGGCCTACGTAGCCGACGGGATCGTGCGCCCATCGTAAAGATTCTTCGGTCGGCGCACAGGCGATGGTGCACACCGCAAGGGGTTGAGCGCGCGCCTCCCTCAGAGTCAGAATGACACCGGCCGCAAGATTTCCAGCGGTGGTTTCCCGCGGATTGGGCGTGCACCTCAGTCGTAGACAACCGCTTCAGGAGGATCCGTTCGCGAGCACCGAGCGGACAAACGCGGGGAGGGCGCGGATGCTGAAGGGCTTCTGCAAAAAGGCGTCGGCGCCCGCGCCCCGCCAGTGCACGTCGCGCTCGTCCGCGGAGCTGAACAGGATGACGGGAATGTGCTGCAGCGCGTGGTCCATCTTGAGCGCGCGGCAGGCGTCGCGGCCATCCAGGTCCGGCATCATCACGTCCATCAGGATCACGTCCGGCCGCTCCGTGCGCGCCAGCGTGAGCGCCGCCGCGCCGCCATGCGCGTGCAGCACGCCAAACCCGGCGTACGCCAGCATCTCGGCAAGCAGCGTGGTGATGGCGGGCTCGTCGTCCACCACCAGCACGCGCGGGGAGGCCGCCGTGGGCTCCGTCACCGGGGCAGCGCCAGCCCGGTAAGCACCAGCTCACGGTGATCGAACGGCTTGCCCACCTGCAGCCCCCTGGCCGAGATGCGGAACTCGCGCATGGCGTGGTCGTGCGGCCCCGCGCGCATCTTGAGGACCGCCACCATGCGGTGCAGCTCCGACTTTTGCTCCACGAAGCGCAGGTGCAGCACGTTGTCCATCACCGCCGCAAACTCCGGCAGCGGCAGGTCGAAGTTGATGCCGGCGATGCGCGTAAGGTCCAGCAGCATCACCGTGGTCACCCCTCGGTGGCGCAGCAGGTTGGCCAGCGCGGAAAGAAACGGCATCTCGCGGCTGGCGGGGACCACCGCGTGGCGAATGTCCTCGATGGCGTCGATCACCACGCGCCGGATCCCGTGCTCCTCGACCATCGCCAGCAGCCGCTCGGCCACCTCGTCCGCCAGCATCTCCGTGGGCGCACGCCAGTACGCGCGGATCACCCCCGACTCCACCCCGCGGCGAAAGGAAAGCCCCACGCCGTCCGCCTTGCGGCACAGCGACTCCGGCCCCTCGTGAAAGCCAAAGAACAGCCCCGGCTCTCCCGCGTCCACCCCGGCGCTCAGGAACGCCAGCCCCGCCAGCGTCTTTCCCGACCCCGGCGTGCCGATGACCACCGTGGCCGAGCCGCGGGGCACGCCGCCGCCCAGCATCTTCCCCAGCCCGTCGATGGCGAAGTCCACCCGCGGATCGGAGCCGTCCCCCGTCTCCGTGCCGCCGGCCATCGCCTCCATCCCCAGCGTGAGTGCTTCCAGGCGGGGGTAGATGTGCATCCCCTCCTGGCGGATGGCGAAGGTGTGCCACCCGCCCAGGTGCGGTACGCCGCGCAGCTTTTCCACCGACATCATCCGCACCGTGCGCATCCCCACCTCGTCCGCCCGCAGGTGCAGGATGCCGTCGGCGATGGTGAAGGTGGGGTCCGACGACATGGACCCTTCCGGGTGCGTCAGCATCAGCGTGGTCACGCCGCTGACGGTGGCCTGCGCCTCCATCTCGTGCATGAAGCGCTGGTACTCCAGCTTGGACGACGCCGTAATCTTGAGCGCGTGAACCCCGTCCAGGATCACGAGGGTGGGGTCGTGGTGCGCCACCAGCCGGCCGATCTCCTCGCGCGCGCCGGTAAGCCCGTCGCGCGCCAGCACCGGGTACAGGCTGGCGTAGTAGAACGCGTTGGGGACCACCGCGGGGTCGAAGAAGCGAAAGGTGCGCGCCTGCGACAGCAGGGTCTGGTGCGTCTCCACCAGCGCCGTCAGGTACAGCACCCGGCCGCCCTGGCGGATGAGGTGCGCGCCAACCTGGTGCGCCAGCACGCTCTTTCCCGCGCCGGGGCCGCCCAGCACCACGTGCAGCGCGCCGCGGCGCAGCCCCCCGTTCAGCAGCCGGTCCAGCCCCGGCACGCCCGTGGGGATCTGCGTGGCGTAGGAAACGCCGCCTTCCCTGTGATCCTGCTCCATGGCTCCGTCCATCCGTACCGGGTGATCCCGCCTCACGCCGCCCCCTGTCCGTCCGCCGGCGCGGCGGAAAGCCGCACCACGAACGCCGTTCCCCGCCCCGGCTCGCTGCGGGCGTGGATTTCGCCGCCCAGCACCCGCACCAGCTGCCGCACGATGCCCAGGCCCAGTCCCGTCCCCGGCGGCCGCCCCGTCTCCGGCCGCGCGGCCTGCCAGAACGGCTCCCAGATGCGGTGCAGGTCCGCGGGGGCGATCCCCTCGCCCGTGTCGTGCACCTCCAGCGTCACCCCGCCGGCGGCGGGATGGATGGCCAGCCGCACCTCGCCCCGCTCCGTGAACTTGACGGCGTTCCCCAGCAGGTTGAACAGCACCTGACGCACCTTGTTGGCGTCCGTCGTCACCACGGGCCCGGCCGCCGGGACGTCCACCGTCATCCGCAGCCCCTTCTGCTCGGCCAGCGGCTGCACCAGGGCGGCGGTGTCGCGGGCCAGCGCGCCCAGGTCCACCGGCTCCGCCTGCGCCCGCTCGCGCTCCGAATCCAGCCGGGAAAAGGTGAGCACCTGCTCGATGAGCTCCGCCAGGTGCCGCGACGCGTCCAGGATGCGCTCCGCCTGCTTGAGTGGCGCGCCGGAGATGGGCTCGGGGATCCCGGCCACCAGCAGGTCGGCAAAGGCCACGATGGCGGTGAGCGGGGTGCGGAACTCGTGCGACATGGCGGCCAGGAACGCCGACTTGGCCTCGCTGGCGCGGCGCGCCTCGCGGTGCAGCCGGGCGTTCTCGAGGGCCAGCGCGGCACGCTCGGCCAGCTTGCGGGCCAGCCACAGGTCGTCCGGCGTGTACCTGCCCGTTTCGCTCCACCCCAGGCTTAGCGCGCCCAGAATGCGGTCGCGGACGCGGAGCGGGACCACCAGGAGCGAGCGCGGCGCCAGGTCCGCCTCGTTCCACTCCGCCTCGTCCACCCCGAACGGCGCGTCCCCATCCCGCCCGGTGATCTCGGGGATCAGCTCCGCCTCGCCCGTGCGCAACACGCGCGCGACGGGGCGCACCAGCGAGCGGGTGTCGAAGGGGCGGCGCTCCAGCAGGGCGCGCAGCGCCTGCTCGCGCGCGCGGTCCGCGTGCGCCACCCCCAGGCGGCGCACGCGGCCGTCGTCCTCCAGCACGTACGCAATGCACGAGTCGGCGATACGGGGAACGGCCAGGCGCGCCACGCTGGCCAGGGTGCCCTCGTAGTCCAGCGAAGCGGCCAGCATCTCCCCCGCCTCGGCCAGAAAGGCGTTGCGGCGCTCGGCGGCCTGGGCGTGCGCGCGCGCGGCCTGCTCCTCCCACAGGCGGCGGGCGGCGGTTTCCTCGCGGCGGATGGCGGTCAGGTCGCGCAGCATCCACCGCACGCCGATCAGCGAGTCGCCTTCGTGCACGGGCCCCGCGGCGAGCTCGGCGTCCACGTAGGCGCCGCCGCGCGGGGAAAGGCGCATCTCCCACGCGGCGCCCTCTTCGCCACGGCGCAGCCCCGCCAGCCGGCGCTCCAGCTGCGGCCGCCGCGCGGGGGTCAGGTAGGCGGCCAGCGCCTCGCCGGCCAGCCCGCCCTCAGGCTCGCCCAGCAGGGTGCAGGCGGCGCGGTTGGCCTCCTGGATCACGCCGTAGGGATCGGTGACCAGGTACCCGTCCGGCGCCAGGCGAAACAGCTCCGCAAGCTGCTCACGCTCCACCTGCAGCCGGCGGCGGGTGCTGTCCAGCAGCTCGCGCTGGATGTGCAGGTCGTCCAGCACGCGGTGCAGCTCGGCGAACACCGCGGCGGCCGCCGCGCCGCCCGCGGCGGGCTGCAGCTGCTCCACGCGCTGCCGGATCCGCTCCACGTCGGGGACGGGGGCGTCGCTGGGAACGGGCGGATGGGAATGGCGGCGCAACGGTTCAATCCGAAGAAAAAGGCGTGGCCGGAAGCTCCGGCGGGACCGGCGTGCGATCCCCTGTTGTCACAGACTTCCGACGGCCGCCGCGCGCCTGCCGCGGCCGGCACCAACGCGAGCCATGTGCCACGCGGGAAGCGCGGAGACCCCCCGGCATCGCCGGAGGGTCTCCGTAATGTAAGGGCAACGGGCGGCGGACGAGTTACACGGAGCCTGCACGGCCATTCCGTGTCGCCGCGTCGCCCTGGGACGAAGGGACGGAGCCGGACCGCGCCGGTCTCATCCCTCGTTCCCCGTCCTTTACGCCCGCACCCGGATGGTCACGGGGCGCGTAAGCGTCACGTTGCGCGACGTGGTGGCGTTCTGGAGCGTTTGCTCGTACCACTCCAGCGGCCGGTCGGCGCCGCCGTTGATCATCAGGATGCGCGCCAGCTCCACCGCGTCGATGTTGCGCATGCGGATGCAGCCGTGCGAGCGCGCGTTGCCCAGCGAGCTGGTAAGGCCGGTGCCGTGAATGTAGTAGTCCGGCTCGCGGAAGAACATCTTCACGCGCCCCATGGGGTTGCCGGGCGAGCCGGGCGCCTCGGGCTTCTTGTCGCGCGCCCACGCCGAGGGCGGCGGCGTCCACGACGGGTTCCAGATCATCCGCTGGATGGTGAACTGCCCGTCGGGGGTGTCGAACTCGCCCTCCTCGCCCACCGACACCATGTACTCGCGCACTACCGTGTTGCCGCTGGTGACGTACAGCCGCCGGTCGGACAGGTCCACGACCACGGCCATGTTCTCCATGCGCCGCACCGGGGTGCGGATCGCCGCCTCCACGGAGCCCAGGATGAGGCCGGTGTCGCGCGGCACCGTCCGCTGCGGCCGCTGCGCTTCCGCCGCCGGCGCGGCCGCCACCAGCACCGCCGCGATCCATACCCATTTGTTCCGCATCAGCCACCTCTTCCGTGTTGCAACCGGTTGTGTATCCAGCGCTTGCCCTGAGGGAAGGCCAGGATCGTGCCACCCCGTCCGCGCGGCGCCTGGACCCATATTGACGACCGAAACACCGCCGCGTCAACCTTGGCGACACAACGCACCCGCCCGGCCCGCGGTTTCATCCACGGGCCGGGCGCGGTTCTGCTACCGCTTTTGGTTGCAACGGGTTAGCGGGGTGGGACGAGTCGCTGCTTTGTCTAGTACCGCTTCTCGCGGTTGGTTGTGCACTCGTGGCGAATCCAGGTGAACACCAGTTTCACCTCCAGAATCGATATCTCACACGGGGTCAACGAGGTCAACGGTAAAGATCAAAACCGATGAGCCCCTTGACCCCGTGTGCGACAAGTCTTTTCCCTGATCGGGATCGGGTGCACGATGATCATCGGGATTCGTTCTAATGTAACTAGTCGGACGTTGGCGAGACGGACGCGAACGCTGGATCGTGGCCGCCAGATGTCAGCTTCCCGGGTGGTGGGGGCGATTTTGGCCGCAACGACCGCCCGCGCACGTGCGGTTTCGCGGAAGGGGATCGATATCCCGGACCCCTGAGAATCCCATCGCGTACGGGTTCCGGATCGCCCACCGCTCCGCGGACGGAGCCGCTACTTTGCGGAGAGGCGGTGGGGGCCGTACTCCACCTTGCTGGTTTCCTGAAAGGCGCCGACGACGATGCGGCGGCGGAACGTTCCCTCGGCGTGGCTCCAGCCCACGTCGTAGACGAACTGCTCCATCGCGCGCACCCTGGTTCCGCCGATGCTGACCTTGCGCCTGGCGACGAAGACGGGGCTCCACGGACAGCAGTGAAAGTGGCCCACGCGCGTGGTGCCGTTGCCGGCGTAGGCGATGTCGCCGCGCCCGAACGCGGCCCTGATCTCGTCGTGCACGGCCAGGGTGCGCGCGGGGCGCGGATCCATCTTCCACATCTTGCGCAGCGCCCGCTTGGCCTCCGGGTCGCGCTCCAGCGTGTGGCGCGCCACGGGGTCGGTAAGGGCCCACAGGTCAAACCCGGGCTTTCCCGGCAGCGCGCTGCGCCTGTGCGGGCCGGCCCACTCTTCCAGGGCAGACCACGCCTCCAGGGCAGAATCGGAAGCGTGCGGCGGCGCCGGGGGCGCGGGCACCAGCGGCGAACGCGGCGGATCCGGGGGCGCCACGGCGGGCGCCGGCCTGGGGTCCGGCCGCGCCACGGCGGTTTCCGTGGCCAGCGTGGGATCCGCGATCAGCTGCCCCACCTGGTAGAACAGTTCGATGGCGGCGCGGACGTGGGGCTCCACCCGGCCGTGCAGCTCGCGCGTGGGGGCGGCCCCGTGCAGGTCGGCGGCGTAGCGCGCCTTGCTCTGCGCCGACGCGTACAGCTGATGGATGCGGTTGATCTGCGCCTGCTGCTCCCCCTCGCCGGGTGCCTCGGCGGGAAGAAAGCTCAGCGCGGCGGAGGCGTGGTCGGCCACCGCCTGCATGGCGTGGATAAGCCCGCGCAGGTGCGTGGTGGGCACCGGCTTCACCCGGCTCCATGACGGAAGGTCCGCCGGCACGCTCACGTCCAGCACGTAGCCGGGGTTGGCGCGCGCCTGCTGGGCGCGGTTCACCCACGCTTCCACCTGCGAGAAAAAGCGCAGTACCTGGTCCGCGGTGATGGGCGGAACAAAGCCGGCGGTGACGGGCACCGCCGCGTAGTCCGCGTCCAGCAGGTCGTTGCCCAGCGTCTGCAGCGCAAAGGCGTTCCACGCGCACAGGAACTCCGCGCGCGTGGCCGCCGGCACCGTCCACGGGTTCAGCCCGCCGGCCGCGCCCGCCCTGCGCCGCGCCTCTACCTGGTCCATCAGCTCGAACACCTGCAGGCTGGCGCGGCGGTACGCCTCCAGCGTGGTCGCGGGCACCTCGCCCTGCAGCCGGGCGACCATGCGGCCCCACACGGTGGGATTGGCGGTCATGGGGGGGAGACGGAGGGTACGAAAGTACGAAAGTACGAGAGTACGGAAGTACGGAAGTACGAAGGTGCGGAGGGACGAAAGTACGGGGACAAGAGTATGTTACCGGATCGTACCCAGCTGTCGCCAAGCGTCCTTTACGTACTTTCGTACCCTCGTACTTTCGTACTTCTTTTACCCCACCAGCTCGCGCTTGCGCTCCTTCTTCGCGTCGCGCTTCGCCTTCAGCACCACCATGTCGGCGTCCAGGTGGTCGTCGCCGCAGGCGTGGACGTACTCCTCGTACGTGCCCAGATAGTCGCGGATGCCGGCGGGGCTGATCTCCACGATGCGCGTGGCCAGTTGCCCCACGAACCAGCGGTCGTGCGACACCAGGATGAGCGTGCCCTCGTAGTTCTGCAGCGCCACCACCAGCGCCTCGATGGACTCCAGGTCCAGGTGGTTGGTGGGCTCGTCCAGCACCAGCACGTTGGGCTGCTCAAGCGACAGCCGGCTGAACACCAGCCGCGCCGCCTCGCCGCCGGAGAGGGCGGATAGGCGCTTTTCCGCCGCGTCGCCGGAAAAGAGCATGGCGCCCAGCGCACCGCGCACGAATCCGCGGTTGGCGCCGGGGCAAAAGTCCCACAGCCACTGCTCCGCCGAGCGCTCCGGGTCGCTCAGCTGCTCGTGGTGGTCCTGGGCAAAGTAGCCGGGGCGCGTCTCATATCCCCACTCCACCTTGCCCTGGTCCGCGGAAAGCTGGCCCATCAGGATCTTGAGCAGCGTGCTCTTGCCGATGCCGTTGGGACCCATGATCACCAGGCGGTCGCCACGGCTCACCTGCAGGCTTACGCCGGGAAGCACCTCCTTTTCGCCGAACGCCTTGGTGACGCCGTCGATCTTGAGCACTTCCTTTCCGCTGGTCCGCTTGGGCTCGAACTTGAACTTGGGGTAGCGGCGCGAGCTGCCGGGGAGCTCTTCCATCTCCTCCACCTTGCGCTCGATCATCTTGGCCTTGCTCTGCGCCTGCCGGGCCTTGCTCGCCTTGGCCTTGAACTTGTCGACGAACTTCTGGGCGTGCGCAATCTCCTTCTGCCGCCCCTCGATCTCCTTTTCCTTGCGCTCCCGGTTCTCCACCTTCTGCTCGAGGAAGTCGGAGTAGTTGCCGTGGTACAGCGTCACCGTCTGGTAGTCCACGTCAAGAATGCCCGTGGAGATGTTGTCCAGAAAGCGGTGGTCGTGCGACACCACGGCGACCGGGCCGGCAAAGTCCGAAAGGAACTTCTCCAGCCAGCGGATGGAAAGGATGTCCAGGTGGTTGGTGGGCTCGTCCAGCAGCAGCACGTCCGGCGAACCCGCCAGCACCTGGGCCAGCAGCACGCGCAGCTTGAAGCCACCGGATAGCGTGGAGAGCGGCTGCCGGTGCACCTCCGTGGGCAGGCCCAGGCCTTCCAGGATGGTGGCCGCGCGCGCCTCAGCGGTGTAGCCGTCAAGCCGCTGCACCGTTTCTTCCAGCTCGCTGAAGCGGTCCACGTCGAACTCGATGTGGGCGTTGGCCAAGAGCTCCTCCTTGGCCACCATCGCGTCCCACAGCTCCGGGTGGCCCATCAGCGCCACCTCAAGAATCTGCTGCTCCTCGTACAGGAACTGGTCCTGGCGCAGCACGCCCAGGCGGGCCGACTTGGGGATGGAGACCAGCCCCTTCGTGGCCTGCGCGTCGCCGCTGAGGATGTTGAGCAGCGTGGTCTTGCCGCACCCGTTGGCGCCCACGATGCCGTAGCGCTCGCCCGGGTTCAGCTGGAACGATGCGTCCGCGAACAGCACGCGGTCGCCGTATGACTTTTCGAGGTTGGATACGGAGATCATCCCTCAATATAAACGAAATTCGCCCGATTCGCTGCCCCCGCCTCAAGAAACGGTGTTCTCACGCGGAGACGCGGAGGGCGCGGAGGCGCGGAGAGGAGATGGAGAGTGGGATTTCACGGAGAAAAAGCAGAGGGGCGGAGCAGCGGAGATGAACCTTCTCCGTTGCTCCGCCCCTCTGCGTGCCGAATCTTTTTCCGCGCCTCCGCGACCTCCGTGTCTCCGCGCGAGACTTGTAGCGCGTCAGCGGCGGCCGGCCGCCAGGTCGCGGACCACACCCGCCAGCATGCGCACCTTGGCGGCGTCGCCGGAGGACTGCGCGTCGGCGTCAAGCTGCGTGGCAAGCGTCGTCAGGGCGGTGCGGCGGCGGGCGCCGGTCAGCCGCTCGGCCGCGTCCAGGTCGCGCGCCACGCGAATGCTGCGCGTGCCCGAAAGCCCGCGGCTGCGCGTGAGCTGGTCCACGTACGCGCGAGCGACCACGAAGCTGGCCGGCCACGTCACCCGGCGCTGGTTCTGCGGATTGAACTCGCTCCACCGCACCGTCTTGGCCGCGTCGATCTCGTTCTGCGTCAGCATGGGGCCGGGCACCAGGCGGAACACGTCCAGCCCGCGGCCGATCTCCGTGCCGTAGATGTGGCCGTTGTACCAGTACGACGACCAGAACCCGCCCAGCACCGGCTGCGTGGTGCTGTACGGCCCGCGGTCGAAGAAGGCGAGCTCCACCGGCTTGGCGGGGTCGGTGAAGTCGAAGATGGAGATGCCACCCTGGTACCACGACTGCACCATGATGTCGCGCCCCGGCACCGGGATCAGCGATCCGTTGTGCGCCACGCAGTTCTCCTGCTCCGTCTGCGCCGCCGGCAGCTTGTAGTAGCCCACCTGCCGCAGCTCGCGGTTGTTCAGGGTGAAGATGGCGTCGGCGCCCCACTCCGGCCGGTCGGTCGCGCGGCACCGCGGCGCGCTGCCGCCGCCCCACTCGTCCGTAAACAGCACCTTGCTGCCGTCGTTGTTGAACGTGGCCGAGTGCCAGTACGCAAAGTTGGGGTCAACCACCTCGTCGATGCGCACCGGGTTGGCGGGGTTGCTGATGTCCAGCAGGATGCCGTTCCCCGCGCACGCCCCCGCCGCCAGCCCGATCTCCGGATAGACGGTGATGTCGTGGCACTGGTTGGTCTGCGCCGTCTCCTGCGCGTTGGGCCCCTGCCGGCCGCCCTGGTTAAGGCCGTTGATGGCGCCCGTCTGCGCGTTGGCGAAGATGCGCGGCGCGTTCACCACGCGCGCGGCCTGCGGACGGGCCAGCGGCACCTCGATCACCTCGATGCGAAAGTACGAGGTGTTGGGGTCTTCGGTGCTGTTGCGCGCCGAGCACCCCTGCAGCTCTTCCGCCGGGCGCACGCCGCTCGTACCCTGCACGTAGATGTAGACCCTGGACGCGTCGCGCGGGTCCGGCACCAGCGTGTGCGTGTGCGAGCCGCGGCACGTCTGCACCGACGCCACCTGCCGCGGCCGGTCCAGGTTGCTGATGTCGAAGATGCGCACGCCGCGAAAGCGCTCCGCGCTCACCGCCCCCTGCACCCCCTGCGCGCCGCAGTCCAGCCGCCCGCGCGTTTCTTCAACCGACAGAAAGAGCAGGTTGCCGTGCACCGACACGTCGCCCTGGCCGCCGGGGCAGACCAGCGAGCCCCGCAGCCGCGGACGGGCCGGGTCGCTGATGTCGTAGATCTGAAAGCCGTTGTAGCTGCCGATGTACACGCGGCTGCCCGAGAACGCCATGTCGGTGTTCGCGAACCCGAAGTCGGCCCGCTCGGCGGGGTTAAAGAAGCCCGCCGGCCGGTTGGTGTGCGACACCAGCTCCATGCCGCGAACCGCCACGCCCGCGTCGTCCCACCCCGCCCGCAGGCCGATGCGCGGGTCGCGGGCGTCCTGGGCCTGCGCGCCCGTGGCGAGCAGCGCCGCCGCCAGCGCGGCCAGCGGCGCGCGGGCGGTCCATCGGTCACGCGGCCGTCCAGCCACCGTTTCCGTTCTCATCCTGGTCTCTGCTTGAAGTGTGTTGATACGGGACCTCGTTCGCGTCCGTCCTTCGCCGGTCAGCGGGGACGGGAGCCGTTCAGCGGCCCGGCGAGCATGGTGCGCATGCGGTCGATCTCCATCCGCTGGTCGGCCTCCACCTCGCTGGCGATGTGGTACACCGCCGACTCCTGCCCCCCGCCGGGGGTGCCGAACAGCTCCGCCACCATGGCCAGCGCGCCCTCGTGGTGGCGGATCATCAACTCCAGGAACAGCCGGTCGAACTCCGCGCCCGACGCCGCGGCAAGCCGCTGCATCTCCTCCGGCGTGAGCATCCCCGCCATCACGTGGCCGGGGCCGTGGTGCGCGTGCGCGCTGTCCGCGGACGGCACCGGCTCGCCGCGAGCCGTGAGCCAGCGCTCCATCAGCGCGATCTCGTCCCGCTGCGAGACGGCGATGCGCTCCGCCATCATCCGCACGTCGTCGCGCGTCGCGCGGCCGGGGACCAGCGCCACCATCTCCAGCGCCTGCCCGTGGTGCGCGATCATCCCCGTCACGAACCGCACGTCCGCTTCGCCGTGCCGCGGCCCCGCGACGGCCTGCGCCTGCGCCGTCCCCGCCCCGCACGCCGCGTAGGCGACGGAGAGCAGCAGGCCGGCGGCCCGCATCCATCGAAACGATCTGCTTCCCTGCCTCATCCTGTTCCTGCTCCTCGATGGCCCGCCGAACGTTCGTCCGTTCGCCGGCGCCGCCAACAATGGGTTCGCCCGCAACGCCTCGCAAGGCGGCATTTTTCCCGACGTTTCGCGGAATTTCCGCTCCCACCCCGCCGCCCGGACGACGACGGGCGCGATGTCCGCTATCCCGCGCGCACGGCCACGGCGACGTAAATCTCTCCCCCAAAACGAGATGGGCGCCGGGCGGCCCGGGTGGGAAGGGTAAACCCGGCGGCCGGCGCGAGTTCCACGAAGCGGTCGAAGTCCACCGGGTACGGTGTCCACGGGCCCGGCCGCCGCCCTTCGTATTCCATCAGCACCAGCCGTCCGCCCGGCCGCAGCATCCCCGCGACGTTCAGCAGCGCTCCCCGCGCGTCGGCGACAAAGTGCAGCACGTTGGCCATCACCACCCCGTCCAGCACCGGCAGCGCCAGCGGCCCCGTCACGTCCCCCACCCGTCCCTCCACCGGCGCGGCCGGGACGCGGGGCGGATGGCGCCGCCCGCGGAGCAGGGACGCCAGCGCCCGCGCATCCCGATCCACCGCGATCACCCGCCCCGCGCGGCCTACGAGCATCGCCAGCGCACGGCTGAACACGCCCGTACCCGCGCCCAGGTCAGCCCACACCTCGCCATCCGCCGCGGGGACGGCGGCGCGCAGCAGATCCAGCGCGTCCGTGTCGGTCATCCGCCGAGCGTGCGGCGCGTCACGGGGCGTCCCAGATGCGCTTGCCCAGCGCGGACGCGGCAAGCTGCACGGCCAGCTTTCCCGTGGCGTTCTCCCGGTCCATGATCGGGTTCACCTCCACCAGGTCCATCCCCCGCAGCCGCCCCGTCTCCGCCACCAGCTCCACCGCCAGGTGCGCCTCGCGGTAGTTCAGCCCGCCCATCACCGGCGTGCCCACACCGGGGGCGAAGGTGGGGTCCAGGACGTCCAGGTCCAGGCTGAGCCAGATGCCCTCGGTGCCCTGCGACGCCGCCTCGATGGCCTGCCGCATCACTTCGCGGATCCCCACGCGGTCGATGGCCTCCATGGACCACACGTTCACGCCGGCCGCGCGCATCAGCGTCCGCTCCTCCACGTCCAGGTCGCGCACGCCCACCACGGCCACGTTGCGCGGCTGCAGCTTGGGTCCCAACGCCTCGCGCCCGGCCAGCGTAACCAGCGGCTCCGCCCCCCGCCCACAGAGCGCGGCCAGCGGCATTCCGTGGATGTTGCCGGAGAGCGACGTCTGGTCCGTGTTGAAGTCGCCGTGCGCGTCCAGCCAGATGAGGCCCAGCCGGCGGTGCCGCAGCGCGCCCATCACCGAGCCGGCGGACAGGCTGTGGTCCCCGCCCAGGACCAGGGGAAAGTGCCCCTGCTCCACGCTGGCCGCCACGCGGTCGGCCAGGCGCGCCTGCACCTCGACGATCGGCTCCAGGTACTTGAGGGTCGAGTCGCCCGGCGGGCAGCTTTCGCGCACGGGCACGGGAATGTTGCCCAGGTCCGACACGGGAAGGCCCAGGCCCTCCAGCGCCAGCTGCAGGTCCGCGTAGCGGATGGCGCTGGGCCCCATGTCCACCCCTCGCCGCCCGGCGCCAAAGTCCAGCGGAACGCCGATCAGGTCTACGTGCACGATTGTCGGTTTCGGATGATGCGGTGCTTCGCGTCCCCGCCGTGTGCGGAACGGTTGAAGACGCTGCGTGGGCCGAGAATGTTTCGGCGGAGGGCGGCGCAGGCAAGGACCGGGCTACCGGCTCGTACAGCGGCGCGGATCGGGGTGGATGCTCCGCCGCGGCCCGTCGAGGCGCGTTGCCCACCTTCATCGGATTTGTCCAAAGCCGGCTGTTGGAGCCGCCGACCGCGAGCCGGGTGCGGAGACCTGGCGCGGCGCATAGAATCAGGCTCGTCCTTCCGCCCAGTCCCCCACCGTCCTCCCAGATCCCCGATGCGCATCCATCCCGCCGCGCTTGCGCTGCTCGCCGCCGTTCTCGCCAACTGCTCCCCCGCCCCGCGCGCGGGTGCCGTCGCGCCGACGTCCCTGCCGCTCTGCAACCCGTGGTGCGCGGACACGGTGGCCGCGGGCGTGGTATGGCGCCGCGCGACGCTCTCCCTTCCGGATTCCACGCCGCAGACCGTGCTGGTGAACGTGGTGGAGGTGGATCTCGCCAACACGGCGGTGCGGGTGCTCCCGGTCCGGCCGGACGACAGCACGTACCACACGGTCAGCGACATGGGCGCGAACACCCCGCAGGCGGTGGCGGGGGTGAACGGCGGATTCTTCCTGAACGCGGGGAGCGACGACATCTGCGGCGCGTGCCAGAGCGGCAGCTGCCCGGCGTACCGCCCGTCGAGCCTGCTGCAGATCCCCGGCACGTGGTCGTCCACCAACTGCAGGGCGCCACGCAGCGCCTTTGGCATCGACCTGCAGGGCGGCACGCACTTCACCGTACTCTCGCCCAACACGCCGTGGACCGGGATGCCCTACGCCATCGGCGCGGGGCCCACGCTGGTGCAGGGTGGCCAGCCGGTGGCGCTGACGGACACCACGCAGGCGTTCCCGTGGATCGGCAGCGCGCATCCTCGCACCGCCGTGGCCGTGGACACCGCCGGACACCTGCTGCTGGTGACCGTCGACAAGCCAGGCCTCACGCTCTCCGGCTTCGCCAACTTCCTCGTAACCCTCGGCGCGGCCGACGCGATGAACCTGGACGGGGGCGGATCCACCACCATGTGGGTCGCCGGCCAGCCGAACGGAGGCGTGGTCAACTGCCCCTCCGCCACCGGCTGCGCCGAGCGGCGCGTGTACGACGGCCTGTTCGTGATCGCGAACTGACACCCTGGCGCGGATCGCGCAGGCTACGGGCTGAAGCGGCCGGGGCTGCGGCGACCTCGAGGATGGAGCACCCGCACGCCCCGACTGTAATTTCGAAGGAGGCGCCGCACCGAACCGTCTTCCACTCCGGTTTCCGGCGCCGACTGAGAGATCTGCTGTCGGACGCTTGAGGCGGGTTCGATACGAACCTTTGGTGCGGAGAGAGTCGTTGACTTCGGTAGTGGATCAACCGGTGCGCAGGCCATCGTTGAAATGATAGTGCTCCTGGGCACCGGAAGTGAAACCGGCCCTGAATCCAGCGGTGATCTCCCTCCTGGGCGAGTAGTGACCTTCTGCAATCGCCCAGTCCAGCGCTCCCGCATCGACTGGATACGCGGTCAACAATCCGGAGAGACGATGCTGGGCGATCCAAGCTTCAGCACGCTCGCGTGTTGAAAACACGCCCGAGGGCAAGCTGCGTCCCTCGCCGTTGAACACCCATATCCACATGTGACGCTGTCCCAAACTTGATTCGATGCAGTCCAGCCGAACAAAAGGATAGCGAACAACAGGGCGGCAATCGTCGCTCTACCACTGAGCGCGCCGTGCGACCCGTTCTGAAACGCCGCAATGCACTTCGCACGCTCGACTGCGTCCGAATCGGCTCTCGATGGAAACGCACCGGATCCCCCCGCCACGAACCCGTACGTGTTCAGCCCGCTCGCGATGCCGATGGGGTCGCACTGGGTGAACTGGCCTGTTATCGGGTCGTAGTAGCGGTTGCGGCGGTACATCAGGCCGCTGATGTCCTGCTGGCCACGGATCAGGCTTCCCGCCCAGTCGCCCGCCGCCGGATCACCGCCCTTGAAGTAGCTGCCCCAATAGGGCTTGGGCCACAACACGTACAGGCATGGATCGTTTGGCCCGCAGTTGTACATCTTGGCCTTGGACGTGCTGGCCGCATGGTACGCGCCGCGGTAGTCCGTGTGTGGGACCGGCGTAACGTTCACCGAAACGTACCCTGCCGGATCACGCTCAGCGGCGCGTGAACTCGAGCCGGGACCCTCGCTCATCCAAATTGTCACGCTAGCGGAAGCGGCGCAAAGCGCACATCCGCATCAGCTTACAAGAAAACTTCCGCCCGTTTCACCGGACAGCAGTGACTCAAGTTAGCAGTTCGTGTTTACTTTAAACACTTCCTCTTGTGGAGATGCACTAGCACGCCGGAGTGGGCTCAACACATCGTTGCTCGCCCCACTCCGTTCTGAATTCGCATGCTACACCGCTCCCAATCGCAGCCCTGACGATGATGTCGTCGGCCGTATCCAAGTTCCGATCGGGCCCCGCGGAAGTAAGTTCGAACTCCTCGCCGTTCACTTGATACCGGACATCACTCCCCCAGAGGTCTTGCAACCCGCCGTCGGCGGTCCGAGCCCATATGCGTGGCCCACGGAGGCTTTCTGGTGCAGCGCCGATTTCTCGCCCATACCCATCGATTGCCCGAGCAACTCTTACCAGCCGCTGGCCCATGGCCAGGATCGAGTCTCGGCGCGTTGCAGGGATGGATCGATCCATCCTGTCCGACTCCGAGAGTGCTGGGCACAGAGGATAGATCCACTTCGTGGTCATCCTCTCGCACGGAGGAGCAACCCGATCCCATGTCGTGGTCTGACCGTCGTGCCGCATTTCACACGGCATGGCTCGACCCAAGCGGCCGGTCGCAACGATGTCGTCGGTGGTGCCGATCGCCCCATCACTGCCTGCGGATCGAATTTCAAACGTGCGTCCGGCTGTAGTATAGTGAAGCACCTGACCCCACGGATCTCGCCCGTTGAATCCCGGCTTGGGATCATCATCGACAAGGGTCTGAGGAAGGGCACCGGCACTGCGACCTATTCGATCTGTGGTACGTACCAAGGCGTAGATTCGCGCAATTGTCACCCGGACGCTGTCCTGCCGCGTGTACAGGGGAAGAAGGTCGTCGCCCTGTTCTTGAGGAACGCAGGCGAATGCGGCCATGCCGATCATTGCGAATGCAAGCCGGATTGCGAGCATCGAGGTGCTTCTGGTGATTGACGGCATCACGGTACTCCCAGGTTGTTACAGTCCGTCTGCCAATTTCCGCGTGCGACTCCCGTGCTATGCCTGCACGCGTAAACTTGCGCATCGTTCTGAAAGTGGGTTTCTAACGCCGACCCTCTACCCGCATTGAAATAAGCCGAGATGCTCCGGCCGTTCATCGGCAAGTAGAGCAGACTTCGCTGCTGTCGCTGGAGTTGATGGCCATACTCGTGAGCCAAAACGAATGATCGCTGACCAGCCGTCTCGTAACCTAATGCTTGGCCATTGAAGAACTCTTCGGCTAACACGATTTTCCCTCTAGGCGAGCCGGCGGGACGATTATGCCACAGCGCACCCCCATGGCGCCGGATTCTTCCGCCTTCCAGCATTTGCATCAGCGGATCACGCGCGCCGGCATCGAGCAACTGAATATAGGATTCGATCTGCCGATACCTCGTGTCGTCCCATCCTCCGGGACAAAGGCCTCGTCCGTCCTTCTGGTCATCGGCACATAGGCCATACGGATCAGAGTATGAAACGGGATCCCCGTTCCCGAACCCGTAGGCGTTCAGCCCGCCCGCGATGCCGATGGGGTCGCTCTGGGTGAACTGGCCCGTCATGGGGTCGTAGTAGCGGTTGCGGCGGTACATCAGGCCGCTGATGTCCTGCTGGCCGCAGATCAGGCTCTCCCACCCGATTCCCCCTATGGGACCTGAGGGCCCTAAGGAGCCGACGGATACGGCGGTTGGTATTGCTCTGTCATTAGAACATCATCCTGCGAACAGTAGCGTCCGTCGGCAGCGGCAGCGCGTATCTCATACTCCCCTCGCGCCGACGAGTAGACAACCAATTGTCCCCACCCATCTCGGAGAACAGGGAGGTTGTCACCTTCCGATGATACATCCTTAAGGCGTTCGGGCAGCTTGCCAGTGTTCATTCTATAGCGCCTCACGAGTGTGCGTAGAGCATCGAGGTGTATCCACGTTCTAACCTCCGGATCCGGAAATACATCGTCTTCTCGGTCAGTCACAGTTTGGGTGCCGGCGACGATCGGGGGCAGCGCAGCCCGGGCTGCGGCAGCAGGGTAGCCCTTTGACAGGCAGTCTGGACTCCTCCGAGAGTGTATTGAACAACTCGCCAATGAGAGCAGAACCAAGACAGCGGCTCGATCGATGTAGCGGTGCATTTCAGCGCTCCTGGATGAAGAAAGTCAAAAAGGCGGACACCGAACAACTCCATCCCATCCTGCATACTTGGGTTCCGGGCGAACGACTGCAGACGCCTCGAACGCACGCGCATCAGCTTCGAACAGTTGACCGAGCGGAGTATCGGGCGGAACCGCTGCGCCGGTAAGTGCGCGCGTTATCATCTCCTGATGTCGATGCCGCAACTCATGTCCAAAGATCTTGGCTAGTGAAAACTCGTTATATATTGCGACTGAACTAAAATCCCCGTTCCCTGTAAACCAAATGTTTCGTCCCTGTTGATAAGCGTCGATCTTTCCGGCCCTATAGTTGCCGACTCCCACCTCTCCCGCCTCAATCATAGCCAGCTGTTCAGCCCTGATGTTGGGAGCGGAGTAGTTTTCAACAACGCAACGTAGCCTCTGCTCCTCTTGTGGCGTGAGCGCTCTCGTGCTGTCCTGCTCAGCCTCGTGTTCAGCACATAGGCCATACGGATCAGAGTATGAAATGGGGTCCCCGTTGCCGAACCCGTACGTATTCAGGCCCCCCGCGATGCCGATGGGGTCGCTCTGGGTGAACTGGCCCGTCATGGGGTCGTAGTAGCGGTTGCGGCGGTACATCAGGCCGCTGATGTCCTGCTGGCCCCGGATCAGGCTTCCCGCCCAGTCGCCCGCGGCCGGATCACCGCCCTTGAAGTAGCTTCCCCAATACGGCTTGGGCCACAATACGTACAGGCATGGATCGTTCGGCTCGCAGTTGTAGATGCCGCCGTTGGACGTGCTGGCTGCATGGTACGCGCCGCGGTAGTCGGAGTGCGGGATCAGCGTCACGTTGCCGGATACATGGCCGGTGCGGATTACGCTCAGCGGCGCGTCGATCCCGGCGGCGTGCGTGTAACCTACGCGCCCAAACTCGTCGCCCCCCTGGATGTCGCTCTCCAGCTGCGTCGCGCTGGCGTTGTCGCCGCCCTGCGCGCGGATCTCGTACAGCAGTTGGTCGCCCGACCCCGCGTAGCGCTCGATGGCGCTGGTGCACTCCGAGCCCGTACACAGGCTGTCGCGCCGCCTCCGCTGCGGCACCGCCGCTCCAGCACGTCGTAGCGGTACTCGCTGAAGTAGCCGTCGGCCACGGCGCCCGCCTAAGAAAAGCGTCGTCCGAACGAAGAGCTTGAGTGCTCGGTACGTCAGAGTTGCTGCTCGGGAAATTCGGGTTGTTCATTGGCAGGTAGAGCGGGACATGCCGGAGTAGAATGTTCGAACCGCCGAACGATTCCGTCTCCACGTACAATTCCACACGCATCCATTCTATCACGAAAACCGATCCATACGAGGTCGTCCTGTGTTCCATGTACGCCGTCTACTCCACTTGCACTCAGCACATATACATCCCCAATGCGCCGATAGCGCAGCGGGCGTTGTCGAGCGTCCGTGAAAATTGCTTCACGCTCTCGGGGAGTCGCGCGAGGGAATGCCTGTTCCAAACTATCGGGTGGAATCCCGTACGCCCGGTGGTATTGTACGATTCCGCTATGAAGCGTTCCGAACTGCAGAACGTCCCACGGATGTACAACTCCGTGGAATCGCCCACCGCCTGAGTGACCGATTCAGGATTGACAGGGGCAGCTGGTTGCACTGTACGTCCGTTGGTGCATGCAGCCATTACGACTGTCGCCATCACTCCCACCCGGCCGGAGAACAGATGAGTCAGCACTACTTCCTCCTTCCACAATAGCCATCCGAGAACGTTCCGGTAGTGTTCGCGCATGCATGACGGTCGGCATCCTGTTCCATCATGAACGCGAACTTACCGAATCGGTCTGTAGCAGAGCGCCGCCACCACTCCTCTCGAGAAAAACCCGCCATGCCCTCCTGCTGCAGCACGTGGCCAATCTCATGGCTCCCAGTGATTGCGATAAACCCAGGATCCACCTGATCAAACATTGTAGTTCCAGCAGGGCGGTTCATGTTGATGACGATAAAACTCTCACCTACCCAATCAGCCGTGGCATGGGCGCGGACCAATTGGTCGGAGTGCCACCCTGCGACAATGTATCCGTTGTTCAACTTGTGTAACCAGCGAGCAGCCTCTTCCGAGGTCATATTTGCAGCCGCACTAGCCATCGCATTGTATTGGTCCACAGTTAACTGGCCAGGGCACCGGCCGCTTCCTCCTCGCATCTCCTCGGGACAAAGACCATACGGATCAGCATACGACACCGGATCCCCCGCCGCGAACCCGTACGTATTCAGCCCCCCCGCGATGCCGATGGGGTCGCTCTGGGTGAACTGGCCCGTCATCGGGTCGTAGTAGCATACTCGTACTCCATCTCCGGCGCGTTGCCCGTCTCGGGGTTGCGCGTGCGGCTCCAGTACATGTGGCCCGTGGGGTCGGCGCGGTACTCCTCGACCGTGGGGATGGCGGTGGTCTGCCCGTGTGACGAGGCCACCAGCGTACCCAGCCCGGAGTAGCGGTTCTGGATGATGTTGCCCCCCCCATCCCACGGTCACCCGCAGCGCCCCGTTGGGAGACGAAGACGTGCGTGCTCCGATACGCCGCCAACCCACAGTCACAGAAAGCCGGTGGAATATGGTGTGAGAAGATCAGAGTCGCCGGTTAGGCAGACTTCTACCTTGCACTCGATTTGGCGGCGTCGTTGAAAAAGCCCAAGACGCTCAGCATGGCAACCCGTATGGCGAGAGTGCCAAGATACAGGGTCAGGATCTCGTAGGTGCCAAAGGCCATCAGAAATCGATCGACTCCATCGCGGGTGATAAAAATGATATTTGCTATTATGTTCAGCATAGTTCCAACCGCAAGGAAGCCAATCGCGCGTCGTGTTTCACGCTTCCACAACGCGGCTGTGTATAGGCCGAGCAGCGAGAGATCCGCGAGGGCTACAGCTGTTTGCCACAAAGGTGCGCCGACACGGAAGTGGCCCGTATCCGCGGAAAACGTGTATGGATCCGCGTAGACGGCAATGCCGAGGACTATCGCGGCGGCCATAAGCGGAATTCTGAACATGATCGTCATGTCCCTATTCACCGGCATCGTGGTGGTAGTTGTCTGTCCGAATACCGCGAAGGCGAGCATCGGTGCAGAATTCTTGCAGCATTCTCAGTTTGAATTGCCGGGCCAACTCTATCCACATTATCCGTCATAATCGCCCATGCGTGCCCCAGTTCGTGCGCAAGTGAGATCGTCAAGTCTAAGTCGAACCGCTGCCGACCGAAATTCGCGTCGATGATCGTACGCGCATTGTCGTTGAATAAGCCCCAGATTGGCGCAAACGTCTTTGCCCCGCCGTAGCGGTCCACCGTAACATTCTGCCGACCCACGTTCAGGCTCAGCGTATTTGGCGACGCTTCGATATCTTGCATTACTGATTGAAGATACCGAGCATTAAGCCTCACCTCCATATCCCTGCTGTTCAAGCCCCGTATTACCTCACGCTCGAGTTCTCGCCAAAGACGTTCGGCGCGGTCGTTCTCAAACTCCACTTTCAAGCCATAAGGATCCGAGTACGACACGGGATCCCCTTCCGCGAACCCATACGTATTCAGCCCGCCCGCGATGCCGATGGGATCGCTCTGGGTGAACTGGCCCGTCATGGGGTCGTAGTAGCGGTTGCGGCGGTACATCAGGCCGCTGATGTCCTGCTGGCCCCGGATCAGGCTTCCCGCCCAGTCGCCCGCCGCCGGATCACCGCCCTTGAAGTAGCTGCCCCAATACGGCTTGGGCCACAACACGTACAGGCATGGATCGTTCGGCCCGCAGTTGTAGATGCCGCCGTTGGACGTGCTGGCTGCATGGTACGCGCCGCGGTAGTCGGAGTGCGGGATCAGCGTCACGTTCCCCGACACGTGGCCGGTGCGGATTACGCTCAGCGGCGCGTCGATCCCCGCGGCGTGCGTGTAGCCTACGCGGCCAAACTCGTCACCTCCCTGGATGTCGCTCTCCAGCTGCGCCGCGGTGGCGTTGTCGCCGCCCTGCGCGCGGATCTCGTACAGCAGCTGGTCGCCCGACCACACGTACCGCTCAATGGCGCTGGTGCACTCCGAGCCCGTACACAGGCTGTCGCGCCGCATCCGCTGCAGCACCCGCCGCCCCCGCGCGTCGTAGCGGTACTCGTCGAAAGTGCCCTTCGTGGCCTCGCCCGTCCAGTGGTACTTCTGCAGAAAGCGCAGCTTTTCGTCCGCCCCATAGTAGTGCCGCGTGGCGGAGCTGGACACCAGGTTGATCATCAGCCCGTAGCCGGTGTTGACCGTGCGGTACGACCGCTGCCCCGAGACGATCACGTTCCCCGCTTCGTCCAGGCTGGTGTAGGTGGTGTCGGGGTGCCACATCTGCGTCTGCGACTGCGTGTTGATGGACACGGTGCCGACCACGGCGCTGCTGTTGGGCGCATACTCGTACCCCATCTCCGGCGCGTTGCCCGTCTCGGGGTTGCGCGTGCGGCTCCAGTACATGTGGCCCATGGGATCGGCGCGGTACTCCTCTACCGTGGGGATGGCGGTGGTCTGCCCGTGTGACGAGGCCACCAGCGTCCCCAGCCCGGAGTACCGGTTCTGGATGATGTTGCTTCCCCACGCCTCCCTCACCCGCAGCGCCTTGCCGCGCACGTCGTACTCGATGCTGTCGTCGTGCACCAGGCACGCGCCCGCGGCCCGGCGCCGGGTAAGCCGGCCGTCGGCGTCGTACGTACGCGTTTCGACCACCGGGTTGGCGGTGTCCGGGTAGATGGTGCGCACGGGACGCCCATCGTTGTCGTACTCGAATCCGAACACGTTGTTCAGCGGGTCGCGCACGCCGATCAGCTCGCCGGCCAGGTTGTAGGTGTAGCGCGTGCTGTCGCGGCCAAAGGCGGCGGAGATCGCCGCAGGGCCCAGCAGGTCCCTGAGCCGGCTGTTGCGGTCGTAGCGGTACCCCAGGCCGTAGACGTGCGTGGTGAACTCCGACGCCGGATACGGATCGGTGACGGACGCGATGCCGGTGTCGAAGCCTTCGGCTCCTCCAACCCCGATGGACTGGGTTTCGGGCATGCACCCGATCGTCGGGCAGATCTGCGCGCCGCCGTAGACGCGGATGCGCAGCGAGTCGGTCGCCAGCAGCCCGCCCGGCGTGTACGTGCGGCGAATGCGGGCGGCGCGGTTGTTGGCCGTGAGCAGGTTGCCCGCGGCGTCGTAGGTGAACGTCGCCGTGTCGCCCGGGACGGTCAGACCGCCGGAGGCGTGGTTGGGATACAGCGGAAAGCGATAGGTGCAGGGGAACAGCGGTCCGTGCGCGGCGCACGTCTCCGCCGCGTACACCGCCGCGGGCATCACGCGAGAGATCATCCGGTTCGCCGCGTCGTACCGCATCACCGTCCGCAGGCCGCGGTCGCTGTAGGTGGTGTCCACGTTTCCGGCGGGATCGTACGTCCACGTGGTTAGCTTCTGCCCTACGAACTCCGTACGCTTGCGCCCCGCCTGGTCATAGGTGTAGTTGCTTTGCACGTCGGCGCCGTCGGGGGCGTTGGTGGTGGACAGTACGGTGAGCACGTTGCCCTCGCCGTCGAACACCTTGCGCACCTCCGTCTGCTCCGCCAGCACCGGCGGCGCGCCCGCGGGCGCCCAGGGGAGCGAGTACGGCAGGGCCGGGCCGGTGGCGCGCACCAGCGTGTCGCGGCCCATGGCGTCGTAGTACGTGTACTGGTGCTGCAGCAGCTGCCCGGCCGAGTCGACCGGCGTGGCGACGTCGCTGGACTGGCCGATGCCGTCGTTCACGTACTGCGTCCACACGCCCAGGGGGCTGCGTGTCCCCGAAAGGTTGCCCAGGGTGGCGTCGTAGGTCACCGAGTCCGGCGGCGTTTCGGGCATGTCGGTGGCGCGCAGCAGCCCCTTGTGCGGCCCGGAGTCGTAGTAGCGAAAGTACACCGTCCGCCCCAGCGCGTCCGTCTGCCAGGCGCGGCTGCCGTCGTTGCGGTACGCGATGGTTACGCTGTCACGCTCCGGCGGGATGATGGTGGTGGCGAAGTCAGGCCACCTGGCGTTGTTGTACGTGTACGTCAGCGTGTCGGCCTTGCCGTCGTCGCGGGCGTTGATGGAGATCACCCGGCGCGGCATCCCCCTGCCCGTGAACTCCACCCGCTGCGTAAAGCCGTTGGGTGCCACGGTGCGGGTGACCAGCGCCGGGAAGACCCCGTTCTCGCGAAAGATCTGCGTTTCGTGGCCCAGCGCGTCGCGAATGCGAGACGGTGCGCCAAAGCGGGTGATCCACAGGTAGGTGTGGTCCACCACGTCCGTCCGCGCGCCATCCAGCCGGGTATAGACGTCCGAGGTGGCCACGGAGCTCGCGACGCCCTTCGACTCCCCCGCCTGGAACCCGCGCACGATGTCGAAGGGCGTTTGCGCGGCGCCCATCCGCAGCCGCGTCCCCGAGATCTTTCCCGCGGCGTCGAAGGTAAAGGAAGTGTACGTCATCCGCCGGTCGGTGTACGCGCTGATCCGGCGCGTCACCTGGGGATCGTACTCAAAGGCGACGGACTTCTGGTCCGGGTCCTGGATGCTCGCCACGCGGCGGTCGCCCGCGCCGAACCGCTCCACGAGGGTCGTCCGCGTGTCCGCGCCCGGGGCCGCCGCCTGCACCTGCGCCAGGCGCCCTTCGGCGTCGTAGCCGAAGGTGTAGGTGGGGGCGGCACCGCCGGCGACCGGCAGCGAGATGCTCCCCAGCCGCGCACCGTCAAGGGTGAACCAGGTGGTGTGCTCCAGCCGGTTGTCGGTGCGGTAGTGGGTGCCGCCCGACGTAAAGTACACGGACCCCCCGCCGCGCAGGACGCGCCGGTAGCGGATCTCGCCGTTGCCCGGGTCCGTGAACCGGCGCAGCTCGTCCCGCGCGCCCGAGGGGTTCCACGCCTTCCACTGGTTGGCGATGGTGTCGGGGATAAAGAAGCGCGTGCTGCCGTCACCGCCCACCCACAGAAAGTTGGGCCCGCTGGGCACCAGCTCCTCCCACCCCGCCAGCCACCACCCCGCGCCAAAGGGGCTCGACTTGCGGTTCACCACCGCCATCGTGTCCCTGGCCGGGATGGACGGCGCCTGCGTAGTGCCGTAGGCCGCGACTACCTGCAGCGTGTACGCGTACAGGCCCGTCGCCGTGTTCAGCCCGTCCCACTGCAACGCCACGCGCCGCGCGGCTCCCGGCTGCCAGTCGCCGCCCGGGTAGCTGGCCGAGGCGACCACCACGCCGCCGATCACCACGTCGGCGTATACGAGGGTGGGCACCGCGGCGCCGGCGGGGAGCGTGACGTCCGCGTAGACGGTGGGACGCGGGTGCGCATGCTGCGCGTTGTACAGCAGCACCGGCGCGCGGGCCTGGTTGCGCGTGCGAAAGGCGGGGAGCGCGTGCACCATGCGCAGGTCGCCGCACTCGTACGCCGACCGCACCCCGGTGGCCACCGTCACGCACTGGCTGCGCTCTACCGTCTTGCTGGAGTTCAGGTCGGCCAGCTGCACCGTCATGGCCACGGTGGCGGCGCCCGTGGCCGGTGCGGCCGCATTGGCCGCGCTCCCGGCGCGACGCGGCCTCGCCGTCGGTTCCACGGTGCGGAGCGGCTGCGGGCTCAGCGACGCGAATGGCTCCTTCCCCGGGCCGATGGCCTCCGCCCGCGCGGCGAACGAAATTCCGAGCAACGCAAGGAGCACAAGGATCGTGGCCGCAAGCACGCGAGGCGGGACGTCGGGACGGAATGACGGCATGGGATACCGATGAATGGAAGAGGAGGGAGGAATACGACACTGAGAGGACGAACCTTGATCGAATAACGTGACAGATCGACCCTGGCGCAAGGCATACGGTGTGCGATTGCTGGCGCCGATGCCCCCGTCAGCGCCGTTTGGAACCTGGGGGTCGAAACGTCCCGCTCCCAGTGGCGTTTCGAGTGCGTAATACCGAAATCCCGCTGTTCATTGCGCACCCATCCCGGCTCATGGAAAAGACGAGTCTCACATTCGATCGTTATTCCCAACTGCAGGTTTGCACGCAGAGGGAGCAGAGGAAGCAGAGAAAAACCGGGATCCTTCGGGCAGTCCTCTGCTTCCTCTGCTCCCTCTGCGTGCAAAGTCTTTTTGCGAATTGGGTATGAAATGTTCGGTTCTGGAGGTGTGTTTGGTGCTCACCCGGATTTGCCGAATGCACAACGTACCGCGAGAAGCGGTATAACCGAGCACGCCAGCCACTTTCAGGCGGTCGCGTACACATCGCGAAAGGATGCGCCGCTGAGGACGCGGGGAGGGATGGAGGGCGAACTCGTGATTCATTCGCGTACGTTCGCACCGCTCGCAAACGAGCAATGCCGACAGCGGAATCACTCCATGTCAGATGGGATTTATTGCAAGGTTCCGACGGAGTGTGTCCCTGCACGCATCGATCGCACGACCCAGATCGGCTTCGGTCGTGGAGGATCGGCGGCGCATCGAAAGGATCTCCTTCGTCGCCGCGACCGGTTTGGGGTCGCGGCTTTCATCACAAGCGCGCGGAGGAGGAAGGTTTCGCGTGCGTATCGACCGCCAGCGCCGGCTCCCGCCCCACATCAGACGTCATCCAGCGGCTCCGCTTCGATGCCATTCTCCATCTCACCGGCCGCTGCGGCGACGGGGATGGACGAGACGTGGATGCCGGGGCGTGTGTCCAGGATGGGGCGCATCGCGGCCGTAGACGGGGCAAAGAGGGAGAGCTGGTCAGGGTCGGCGAAGACGGCGGCAAAGTCGGTGGGCGTAAGGGCGCGGGCCAGCCGGGTGGCGTAGTTGTCGCGCAGCACGCGGGCGTAGTGGTCCACGTCGTAGTCGCGCGGGTCGGCGGCACGGCCGGCGGCGTCCGCTTCTTCAGAGGGCACCACGGCGCCGCCGCCAGACTGCGTGCGGTACACGCGGACGCGCTCGCCCACCCGCCACGCGGTGCGCCCGCTGGCCAGCAGCGCCTCGTACGCAAGCTCGCGCCGCGACTCGCGCGTCTCGGCGTACTTGTCCGGCGTCTTGGTAAGCCGTACGCGGGAAGAGACGTCGTACGTGGCCAGCTCGCGGCGGCGCAGGGCATCGAGCGTGGCCAGGTAGGTGTCGCGCACGCCGGTGACGTCGGCGGCGAACAGGCGGTGCAGCGCGGCGCGCAGAAACGCCTCGCCGTACGGCTCCGCGCGGCTGGAGCGAAAGGCGACACCCTTGAGCATCAGCGTGCCGTCGTACCCCAGCAGCGCATAGTTCTTGGGCTCGTGCGAGAGCATCGCCGCGTAGCGTCCCTCGAACTCCAGCTGAACCAGCGGCGGCAGCAGCGCGGCCACTTCGGAAACCACGCGCCGCTCGTCGTCCTCCGTCCACGACTCCGGCACGGCGAAGTACACGCCGTCCGTATCCGCCTCCAACAGCGTTACGCCGCGCGCCGCCAGCTCGCGGCACATGAACGACAGCGTCTCGCGGCCGCGGCGCGTCACCTCGTTGGCGGCGTGCACGTCGGCGAAGCGGGTAAGCTCGCCCCCCGCGGCCAGGTAGCCGTACGCGGAGTTGACCACCAGCTTCATCGCCGCCGACATGGCCTCGTGGGTGTGGCGCTGGGCGGAACCGGGGGGTGCCTCGCGCCCGCGCGCCTTGGCGGCCAGCCGCTGCTCCACCAGCCGGTCCACCAGCGCCAGCAGCGCGCCCAGGTGGTCGCGCGCCGGGCCAATGCGAAAGGCGCGCATGAGCGAGGGATACAGGCTGGCCACGTCGGCCTTGACCACGCGCCACGCCACCCCCGTGGCGAACAGGTGCAGCGCGGCGCCGCTGTGGGGCGTGCCGTCCGGCAGGCGGTGCGCGGGGAGCGCCGCGCCCGAGCGCCGGTACGCGCGCACCAGCAGCGGGTCGATGACGCCCGTGGCCGGGCCCGCGTCCGCCAGGCGCTCGTACCGCCGCGGGGCCATCCGCGCCAGCGCGAACGCCGCGCCCCCCAGCAGCCGCGCGATGGCCGCCACCTCCTCCACGTCGTCCACGGCGTAGCGGCGGATGCGCTCGGGGTCCGTGCGGTAGACGGTGTGGATGAGGTGGCCCGGCACGTACTCGCGGTCCGGCGCTGCCACGCCCAGGTGCCGCGCCACCACCTTGAGCCCGGGCCCCGGCAGCTCGCGCGTGGCGAAGTCGTAGCGGGCCACGGCGTCCATGGTGTCGATGAGCTCGCGGCCCGGCGCCACGAAGCGCACGCGGCGGTCGCCGTCGTCGTCCTTGGCCACGCCGCGGCGGGCGGCGCGCTCGCGCAGGGCCCGGCCCTCCAGCCGCCCCAGGACGAGAGGGATGCGCAGCCGGCGCGCGCGCTGGGCCAGGAACGGCAGGTCGAACCCGTGCAGGTTGTGGTTCTCGATCACGTCCGGGTCCGCCGCCCGCACCGTCTCCGCCAGCCGCAGGATGAGGTCCGCCTCGGCCGCGTCGCCCGTACCGTGCGCCTCCAGCGTCTCCGTGCGCC
>NZ_JBMDXM010000037.1:0-58440 GCF_048594345.1 Longimicrobium sp. | reverse complement strand
CCCGCCGCCGTGGGCCTTTACGCCTGGCGCCGGCCGCAGCATCAACCGGGGGGCGGTGCAACTCGGCACCCCCCCGCTTCTTCGTGTGTCCGGGATCTTCTCGCCCGCCCTCACTCAGCCACCGTTGGAGGTTGTTCCTCGCCCCGGCACCACGGGCTAAAGCCCGCGGCTAGAACGGCCACAAGCCCCGCCAAGGTTCGCAAAGCTCACCAGCGGGGCTTCACCTGCTCGAGTCCGCGAGGCCGGCGCGACGGGTTGGGTGAGGAGGCGGCGACAGGCATTGCAACAGCGGACCCGCACCCCAGGCATGTGCGACGTTTCTACCCTCTCCCGCTTGCGGGAGAGGGTGCGAGCCTGAGCGAGCGGGTGAGGGCCCCCGCCACGCGCCGATGCCTGGATCATACACTTCCGCACTCACGCACTTCCGCACTCACGCACTTCTTCCCACCCGGGGGATGAGCACCGTGACGCCCCCCTGAACGGCGCGGGCGCTCAGGGGGGTGTGGCCGACGGGCTCGCCGTCGATCTCGGTGACGGCGGGGGGATCGGCGTTGACGGTGACCTCCGAGGCCTGGAAGTAGATGAGCTTCTCGTCGCCGGAAAAGCGGCCGCGCAGCACGCGCAGCGCCAGCGCGGCCACGTCGGCCACGGTGCGCGGCGCAAAGATGCACACGTCCAGCTTGCCGTCCTGGTAGCTTACGTCGGGCGCAACGGTCACCTGCACGGGGGGGATGGTGTTGGCCACGAACTGCCCCATGTTGGCCAGCAGCACCATGGCCGCGCGCACCTTGAGCTCGCGCCCGTCCGCGACGATGCGGTAGCGGTGGCGCGGCGGCTTGACCCCCACCTGCAGCCCGGCGTAGATGTACGCGCCAAAGCCCCAGCGGTCCTTCATCTCGCGGGTGGCGGTGGCCATCACCGCCGCGTCCCACCCCGCGCCGGCGGCCAGGGCAAAGTAGCGCCCGTCGTCCAGCTGCCCCAGGTCGATGGGCGCGGGAACGCCGTTCACCGCCACCTCCACCGCCGCCTCGATGTCGCGGGGAATGCCCAGGTTGGACGCCACCTGATTGGCGGTCCCCTTGGCCACGATCCCCACCGGCACGTCGGTCCCCGCCAGCCCCGTGATCACCTCGCCCACCGTGCCGTCGCCGCCAACGGCCACGACGGCGCGGTAGCCGTGCGCCACCGCTTCCTTCGCGGCGCGCTGGGCGTCGCCGGCGCCGGCGGTGTGCATCACGTCAAAGCTGGCGCCGCGCACGGCAAAGGCGCCGGCCAGCAGGCGCAGCACCTTTTCCGTGTCGGCCTGCCCCGCCGCGGGGTTGATGATGATGAGCGTCCGCGAGCCCGGCTGGATGGCGGGCTTGTCGGACGCGGGGACGAGGGGCTTGGCGGTCAAGTGCGAAAGTGCGGGAGTGCGAAAGTGCGAACGTGGGAAGACGTGTTGCGAGACCCGGGCCGCGGGTTGGCGCCGCGGCCCGTCCGGGATCACCTCACCACAAAGGCATCGTCCTTGGGCGTGCGGCCTTCCCACTCGGCGCGGGCCTCGTCAAAGCCGGGGCGCCCCATGATGCCGTACGTCAGCTGCTTGCCCAGCTCCACCCCCGGCTGGTCCATGGGGTCGATGCCGTAGAAATGGCCCGCGTACACGGTGGCGATCTGCAGCATCATCATCAGCCCGCCCAGCGACCGCGCGTCCACCCGCGGCACCTCCAGCGTCATGCTCATCCGCCCCCGCTGCGCCAGCGCGGCCTCCGTGGCCAGCATCTCCGTGCGCAGCAGCTCGCCCATGCTGTGCCCGCCCAGGTACGCCAGCTCCGCGTGCTCGGGGTGTGCGGAGGGGATCGGGATGTCGTCCGCGCCCTCGCGCTCGGCCAGGAAGGTGATGGTCTTGTCGAACGGACCCTCGACGTACAGCTGCACCTGCGAGTGCTGGTCGGTGGCGCCCAGCGACTTGACCGGCGTGGGCCCGGCGAACACCTCGTCGCCGGCGCGCGTGCGCTGCTTGCCCAGGCTTTCGGCCCACAGCTGCCGGAACCAGTCCGCCACGTCGCGCAGGCGGTCGCTGTACGGCATCATCACGTGGATCGGCGCGTCCAGCTCCGTGGCGGCCAGGTACTGAAGCGCGGCAAAGAGGCCGGCGGGATTGGACCGCAGCTCCGCCGTCTCGCACCGCTCCACCATCTCCTTTGCCCCCGCCAGCAGTTCGCCAATGTCGATCCCCACCATCGCCGCGGGAAGCAGGCCCACGGCGGAGAGGACGGAAAAGCGGCCGCCCACGTTGGGCGGAACGGGGAGGGTGGCGACGTCTTCTTCCTTCGCCAGTGCGCGCAGCACACCCTTCTCCGGATCGGTGGTGAAGAGCAGGTGGCGTCGATATCCATCCCCCAGCTTTTCCCGCAGCCGCTCGCGGATCACCAGGTACTGGCTCATGGTTTCGGCGGTGCCGCCGCTCTTGGAGATCACGTTGAAAAGCGTGCGCCCCAGGTCGATGCGGTCCAGGAACGCACCGAACGTGGCCGGATCGACGTTGTCGAGGACGTACAGGCGGGGAAAGAAGTCGCGCCCCTCATCGTCCAGCTCGTTCCAGTAGGGGTGCAGCAGCGCCGTCCGCAGCGCCACCGTGCCCAGCGCCGACCCGCCGATCCCCAGCACCACCAGGTTGCTGAACGCCTGCCCGCCGCCTTCGGCAAAGGTGCGGATGGAATCCACCGTCTCGCCGCCGTCGGCCAGCGCGTAAAAGCCCAGCTCACCGGCGTCGCGGCGCTGCGCGGCGTCGGCGTGGGCCGCGCGAAAGCGCTCCGCCATCGCGTCCAGCCGCGCCGGGTCGATTCCGCGCCCGCCCAGCCGCGTGGCGAGCATGTTGTTGTAGTCCAGGACGATCGACATGTCGGAAGAGTGCGAGAGTGCGAAAGTACGAAGGAACGAAGGTACGAAGGTACGAAAGTACGAAAGTACGAAAGTACGAAAGTACGAAAGTACGAAAGTACGAAAGTACGAAAGTACGAAAGCGGGTCGGGCGAGAGTCGGGCCACGCCGCGTTTCCGCTAGTCGGTACCCGTTGCCGCGCCTCAACTCCCCCATGCGCGCCGGCCCCTGCTGACCCGAGCAGGTGAAGCCCCGCTTGGCGAGTTCCGCGAGCCCACGGCGGGGCTTATGGCATTCATAGCCCCGGGCCTTAGCTCGGGGTGCCGTCCGAAGCGCTCGCCGTTGCAGGCTATTCCCTATTCCCTATTCCCTGTCCCTGCCGTTCACACCTCCACCTCCAGCCCGTCGTACGCAGCGAACACGCCTTTCGGCAGGCGCGCGTCCAGCTCGGCGTGCGAGACGCGGTGGCTCAGGTGGGTCAGGTACGTGCGCTCGGCGCCCACGGAGCGCGCGGCTTCGACGGCTTCTTCCACGCTGAAGTGCGTGGGGTGCGGCGGGCCGAACCAGAGCGCGTTCAGCACCAGCACCCGCACGCCCCGCAGCGCCTGCGCGGTGCGCTCCGGAAGGCGCTTTCCGTCCGTTACGTAGCCCAGGTCACCCACGCGAAAGCCGTACACGCTCAGCGGCCCGTGCGGCACCGGCAGCGGCGTGACCGAAAAGCCGGCCACGTCCACCGGCTCGTAGGCGCGCACCTCGGTGAGCTCCGCCTCGGGCTTGGAGGTGCCTTCCAGCGGACGGACGTGCGGATCGAACACGTACGCAAAGCGCTGGCGCAGCGTGGCCGCGCAGTCCGCCTCGGCGTACACGCGCATGGGCGCGCCGGTGCGCTCGGAGAACACGCGCACGTCGTCCAGCCCGTGGATGTGGTCCGCGTGGCAGTGCGTGAACCAGATGGCGTCCACCATCGGTACCCGCGCCGCCACCAGCTGCAGCCGCAGCTCCGGCGGCGTGTCCACCAGCATCCGCCGATCGCCTTCCGTGACCAGCGCGCCGTGCCGCGTGCGCTTGTCGCGCGGGTCCGCGCTGGTGCAGGTGGCGCACCCGCAGCCGATCACCGGCACGCCAAAGCTGGTGCCGGTGCCCAGGAACGTGAGCTTCACGGCCGTACGGCGAAACGGCGGTACGAGGGTACGAGAGTACGAAAGTGCGGAACGGTGCAGGCCGCCACCACGCGGCCCGTACCTTCGTACCTTCGTACCTTCGTACTGTCGTACCTTCGCACGTGCCTCCTCACACCACCGACACCTGAATCAGGTTCGTCGTCCCCGGCTGGTGCATGGGCAGGCCGGCGGTCACCACCACGCGGTCGCCGGGCCTGGCCAGGCCGCGCTTGATGGCCTCGTCGCGCCCGCAGGCCAGCATCTCGGTAAAGCTCGCTTCCACCGAGCAGATGATGGGGATGACGCCCCACACCATCGCCAGCTGCCGGTACGTGGGCTCGTTGTCGGTGATGGCCAGGATGGGGACGGGCGGGCGGAACGACGACACCACCCGCGCCGTGCTGCCGCTGGTGGTAAAGGTCAGGATGAGCGGCGCCTTGAGGCGGCGCACCGCCTCGACCGTGGCACCCGCGATGGCGCGCTCCGTGGGCGTGGTGCCGTCCTCATCGGGGACGATGGCGACGTCGTAGTGCGGACCGCTTTCCAGGATGTGCGAGTCCTCGATCTCCTGGGCAATGCGCGCCATGGCCTGCACCGCCTGCACGGGGAACTTGCCCGTGGCCGTCTCGGCCGAAAGCATCACCGCGTCGGTGCCGTCGATGATGGCGTTGGCCACGTCGCTGGCCTCGGCGCGGGTAGGGCGCGGGTTCTCGATCATCGACTCCAGCATCTGCGTGGCCGTGATCACCGGGCGGCTGGCGATGTTGGCCATCTGGATCATCCGCTTCTGCGCCAGCGGCACCCGCTCGAACGGCAGCTCCACGCCCAGGTCGCCGCGCGCCACCATGGCCGCGGAGGAAACCTGCAGGATGGCCTCCAGGTTCTCCAGCGCCATCCCCTTCTCCACCTTCACCACCACCAGCGGCCCGCCGGGGGGGATGCGGCTCACCAGGTCCTTTACGTCCTCGGCGGAGCGGACAAAGGAAAGGGCCACGTAGTCCACCTGCTGCTCCAGGGCGAACTCCAGGTCGCGCAGGTCCTTTTCGGTGAGCGAGGGGATGCTGACGGCGGTGCCGGGAAGGTTGATCCCCTTGTTGCTGGTCAGGGTGCCGCCGTGAATGACGCGCATGGCCACCCGCGGCGGCTGCACGTCTTCCACGATCAGCTCCATCAGCCCGTCGGCCAGCAGCACCACGTCGCCCACCTCCACGTCCTGCGACAGCCCCACGAAGGTGGTGGGCAGCTCGTCGCCCACGTGCTCGCCCTCGGGGGCAAACGTCAGGCGGTCGCCGGGATGCAGCTCCACCGGCGCCGGCAGCACGCCCACGCGGATCTTGGGGCCCTGCAGGTCGCCCAGCACCGCGATGGGGCGTCCGGCGCGCGCGGAGGCCTCGCGCACGTTGCGGATGGTTTCCGCGTGGCGCTCCAGGTCGCCGTGCGAAAAGTTGATGCGGGCCACGTCCATGCCGGCCGCGATGAGCGAGTCGATCCGCTCGGGCGACCAGCTGGCGGGGCCCAGCGTGCAAACGATCTTGGTGCGTCTATGCATTGCGTGAACGGACGTCCGTTTCTTTTTCTGGGCCTGTGGCGGCAAGGACCGGACCGCTGACCGTGCGCGTGCGTACGTGCGAGCCCGACAACTTGCCCCTTCTGTTCCGCCACGCAAGGGCGCGGCCGGACACCCGGCACGATTTCGTCAGAACCACTGACAAAAACGATGGCTCACACGGAGTCAACGGAGTCAACGGAGTTTGTTCGATCCGCATCCGCCTGTGCCGGTGCGAACCTCAGAATCCCGCAAAAGAGTGGCCTCACGCAGAGTTACCAGAGTCAAGTCAACACAGTTTGTTCGTGCCGTTTCCTCTGCACACGGGCGGGCGCGGGTTGATCGGGCGATCCTATGTCTCTCGCTTGCTCGGCAAGTTGCGCCGCTCCGTGCGGGGAGGCAGCGGCTTGATCTGGCCGCCGCTCGCACGGACCGCGCGTTCCAGCACCGCGTCGGGAAGCGCGCCATAAGATAGCCAGATGCAGCCGAGCGCCCAGCGGAACCGCGCGTCTTGCCGTGCCTCGGCTTCGATCTCATCGACCAGTTCCGCGCCCCGAAGGGCGACCAGGTCTTCCAGGGGCCCGGCTGCATGAAAGCTGAGCTCGTCGTCCTCCACCTGGCGCAGAAGGGTGCGGACCAGCTCCCAGACCACCGGCGCAGGGGCGCTGACGATGGCGTTGCGCACCGCATCGTCAGCGATCGTGTCTGGATGATCGTAATCGTATGCGTCGTCGTCGTCCCGAGGGCGGCGGCTGTAGCGCAGATAGCCGCTCACGACGGTTTCGATGTCCAGAGGACCCAGCCGCGATTCGAGCATCAACGCGGGGATGCTCCGGCGCTCCGGGCCCGCGCGACCGCTTCCACCAGGGCGGGAAGCACTTCGCCGGACGGGCCTTGCAGAAACACGTCGGCGGCGTGGGTGAGCTCGGAGGGCTCGGGGTTGACCTCGATGACGCGGGCGCCGTGGCGGCGGGCCACCAGCGGCAGCTCGGCGGCCGGCCACACCGTCCCCGACGTGCCGATGAGCAGCATGGCGTCGCACCGCTCCGCCAGCGACCACGCCCGCTCCGTCGCCTGCTTCGGCAGCATCTCGCCGAACCACACCACGTCCGGCCGCAGCGGCGAGTCGCAGATGGGGCAGGGCTGGGGATCCTGGTCGTCCGCGTACGGCGGCAGGGGGCCGTCGAAGGGGTGGCCGCGGTCCAGGCACTTTACGCGATGGATGCTGCCGTGCAGCTCTACCACGTCCGCCGATCCCGCCCGCGCGTGCAGCCCGTCGATGTTCTGCGTGACGACGGTGAGGCGGGGGACGATGTCCTGCAGCCGGACCAGCGCGTGGTGGCCGGGATTGGGACTCGCCTGGGCGATGCGCTCGCGGCGCCACGCGTACCACGTCCACACGCGGCGCGGGTCGGCGCGAAAGCCGGCTTCGGTGGCCAGCTGCTGCGGGTCGTAGTTGGCCCACAGGCCGTCCATGGCGTCGCGGAAGGTGGGGATGCCGCTTTCCTTGCTCATCCCCGCGCCGCTGCTGACGACCACGCGGTGCGCGCCCGCCAGGATCCGCGCCGCGCGCTCCATCCCCTCCGGCGTCATGCTCCCTCCCCGCGGAACTCCGCCACCACCTCGATCATGCCCACGATGGCGTCGTTGAAGGCGTCCATCTCCTCCGCCGGAATCCAGTACTCCTGGTGCTTCCGGGCGCCTGCCGTCTCGATTGGATAGCGCGCCAGGAAGTCGCTGCGCACCTCGAAGCGCGTGACGTATCCCACAAAGCCCGAAGCCGCGTCCTTTGCGTTCCAGTCGCGCGCGATCTGCACCGCGTACTCCTCGTTAAGGACGGGATAGAAGATCGGCTGATGCGCCAGCCGCGGCGGGAAGGCACGCCAGCCGCTCTGCTCGATCAGATCCAGCTCCGCCTGACCCACCGGACGCCAGAGAATCGTGGTTTCGGATGCGTCGTTCATCATTCTGCCACAAGCACTTCTATGAGGTTAAATAGATAGGATCAGCATGCTGATCTTATTCGGGTGTGAAGATCGATCGTTTGTTGTACGATCAGAATGTTGACCTTAGAGACAAAGTCTTCTATGTTGCCTAAGATCAGCATGGTGACCTTATTCTGGAGCTGTGGAGATGCGTACCATCTCGCGTGAGCAGGTCGTGAAGCGGCTCAAGGCCGAAAACCCCTGGTGGGATGCCAGGCGCACGGCATCGCTGCCGGCACGCGAGTGGAAGCCGCGGGCGTACTTCGACCTTTTCATGCCCCTGGTGACGCGCACCGAGATCCGCCGCGCCGTTGTGTTGATGGGTCCGCGCCGAGTCGGTAAGACGGTGATGATCCACCATTCCATCCAGCGCCTGATCGCGGACGGCATTCCCCCGCGCAGCATCTGCTACTTCTCCGTCGACCACCCTATTTACAACGGGCTTGGCCTGGAGGAACTCCTGGAGTTTTTCCGCGACGCCACCGGAACTGACTACGCGACCGAACCGAGCTTCGTGTTCTTTGATGAGGTTCAGTACCTCCGGGACTGGGAGATTCACCTTAAGAGCCTGGTGGATACCTACTCCCCACTCAAACTGGTCGCATCTGGCTCGGCCGCGGCAGCCCTCCGCCTGAAGAGTGGCGAGTCGGGCGCCGGTCGCTTCACGGATTTTCTGCTTCCACCACTCACCTTCTACGAGTATCTGGACCTCCTGGGTGAGGCCGACCGCGTGAAGGTCGAGGCCGGTGAGATGCGCACGGACGACATTCAGGGACTCAACGCCAGGTTCATGGACTACCTGAACTTCGGTGGGTACCCGGAGGTCGTGTTCTCAAAGGAAATCCAGGCAGATCCGGGGCGCTTCATCAAGAACGACATCATCGACAAGGTTCTGCTCCGTGACCTGCCGGGCCTGTACGGTATTCGCGACATCCAGGAACTCAACTACCTGTTCACCACGCTGGCTTTCAACACCGCCAACGAGATTTCGCTGGACGAACTCGCCAAACGCTCCGGTGTGGCAAAGAACACCATCAAGCGGTACATCGAATACCTGGAGGCAGCCTTTCTCATTCGCGTGGTCCACAGAGTGGATCGAAGCGCGAAGCGGTTTCACCGTGCCAACTTCTTCAAGGTATATCTTACCAATCCCTCCATGCGAGCGGCGCTGTTCTCTCCCATCTCAGCCGACGACGAGATGATTGGCGCACTGGCCGAAACCGCCATCTTCGCGCAGTGGTTTCACTCCAACCAGGCGTTGCACTACGCACGCTGGCAGGGAGGGGAGGTTGACATCGTGCTGCTGGGCCAGAAGCAGAAGCCCGAACTCGCGGTGGAGGTGAAGTGGTCGGACCAATACGCACGGAAACCCGGAGACCTTCGCAGCCTGCTTGCCTTCTGCGAGGCGAACGGGCTGACCGACGCCACGGTCACCTCGCGGACAAAGAGCGCCCACACGAACGTGCGGGGCGTTGACCTGACCTTCATCCCGGCCAGCATCTACTGCTATCTGATCGGAGCGCGAAACATCGCTGTCCGGTGGCTTGATGCGGAGCTAAGTGCCCGTGTGACAATCGATAACGCCACGTCTGAAGACTAAGGTCAGTATGCTGATCTTATCCAGAGACTGGTTTGCGGGTCGCATCAGGGGGCATCACACCCTCTGCACTACCTCGCCGCCCACCATCGTCAGCACACAGCGCATCTCGCGCACGGCGTCCGGCTCCGCTTCCAGGGGATCGACGTCCCAGGCGACCAGGTCGGCGTCGAAGCCGGGGAGCAGGCGGCCCTGGCGATGCTCCAGCCCGGCGGCGACGGCGGGGCCCTCGGTGTACGCGCGCAGCGCCTGCTCGGCGGTGATGGCGTTCTCCATCCACCATCCCTCCGCCGGCGCCCCGTCCCACCCCACGCGGCGCACGGCGGCGAAAAGGCCCAGGCGCGGATCGCACGATTCCACCGGCACGTCGCTGCCAAACGCCAGCGTCATCCCCGCGCGCCGCAGCGGCTCAAAGGCGTAGGCACCGCGGGTGCGGTCCCGGCCCCAGTGGCGCTCCGCGGCGGGGATGTCGGTCATCAGGTGGATCGGCTGCATCGACCCGATGACGCCGGAGCGGCCGGCGCGCTCCCACAGGTCCGGCGGGCACAGCTGCACGTGCTCGATGCGGTGCGGCATGGCGCGGGGCCGCGGCGTGGAGCCCAGCACGTCGATCGTCATCTCCACCGCCGCGTCGCCGATGGCGTGCACCGTCGAGGCGATCCCCGCGGCGGCGGCGCGGGCCACGTGCTCGCGAAAGTCCTCCGGCTCCAGCGTGCGGATCCCCACGTCGCCCACGGCGCCCTCGTACGGCTGCCGCATCCACGCGGTGCGCGAGCCCAGCGCGCCGTCCGTGAACATCTTTACCCCGCCGATGCGCAGCCACTCGCTCCCAAAGCCGCTGCGCAGGCCCACGGCGATGGCGTGGTCCAGCCGGGGGAGGGGGATGGACTGCAGCACGCGCAGCCGCAGCACGTCGTCCTGCTCCATCGCGGCAAAGTCCTCCAGCCCCGTGACCTCTACCGAGTGCACGCCGGTAAGCCCCAACTGGTGCGCCTCGGCCTGCGCCTCCAGCAGCGCCGCGCGCACCTCCTCGGCGGACGGATTGGGCAGGTGCACTTCCACCAGCCGCACCGCCTTTTCCAGCAGCACCCCCGTCGGCTCGCCCCGCGCGTCGCGGACGATCTCGCCGCCGGCGGGGTCGGGCGTGTCGCGGGTGATGCCGCAGCGGCGCAGCGTCGCGGTGTTCACCCACGCGGCGTGGATGTCGTGGCTCAGCAGGTACGCGGGGCGGTCCGGACAGACGCGGTCCAGCGGCTCCTTGCTGGGCAGCCCGCCCCAGCGGTGCTGGTCCCATCCCAGTCCGCGGATCCATCCCTCGCCCTCCCGCGCCGCCCGCGCCACCGCCGCCACGCCGTCGTCCAGCGTGGCGGCGGCGTTCAGGTCCACCTGCCGCCGGGCGAGCGCCCAGGTGGTCAGGTGCACGTGCGCGTCCGTGAGCCCGGGCGTCACGATGCCGTCCACGTGCTCCGTACGCGCGCCGGGGAGCGCCGCCGCGCGCACCTCGTCCGCCGTCCCCGCCGCGGCGATGCGCCCGGCGCGGATGAGCAGCGCCTGCACGGGCGCGCGGTCGCCCAGCAGGTGGATGCGGCGGGCGGTCAGGACCAGGTCGGTCGCGGCGTGCGAAGGCATGCGGATCGGGATCGGTTGGATGCGGAGGCTCCGTCGAGTCCGCCGAAGATGTGCCCGCGCCCCCGCGGCGTGCAACCCGCGACGGAAACAAGAAGGACGCAGGAGACCGGAATCGTCCCCTGCGTCCTTCACGTTGTCCGTCACGGCGTTGTCGATCCGTCCGCCGTCAATCCCCGTCAGGCGACCGGGCCCGCCGCGAAGTCAGGGCGTGAAGGAGAACACCAGGAACGGCGCTTCGCTGGCGGCCCTGGACTGGGCGATCTGCTCCGGCGTGTAGGTGGCCCGGTTGCCGGCGCCGTCCTCCACCTCCACCGACACCACGTCCCACGTGCCGCTTCCGGGCCGCAGCGGCAGAAGGCACACCCCTCCACCCACCTTGGCCAGCGCGCCGTACGAATGGGTCGCCTGGCAGCTGTGCGTTACCCCGCCCGGGCCGCGCACCGTGATCCGCGTGGCGCGCACGCCGGAGACGTGGTCGACGGTCCCGACGTCCAGGTAGTAGCGGTCCGGGTAGCGCGTACCCTGGTTGGGCCACAGCACGCGCACCAGCGGCGGCTGCGTGTCGGCGCCGGTGCCCAGCACGTCGAACTGGCGGCCCAGCGTGCCCATCGCCACCAGGTCCGCGTCTTCGAACACGGTGGTCTGCCCGTCGCGGGTGACCGTTACCCGGTCCACGCGCCACGTTCCCGGCTCCGATCCCCGGGGAAGGGTCAGGCGGCAGCGGAACTCGTTGCGGGACCAGCTCTCCGCGTCCATGTTGGTGCAGTCGATCGTCCGTCCCAGCGGGCTGCGGACGCGCATGGACATGGTGCTGACCTGGTACTGAGAGACGTGCAGCCACCAGTTGAGCTCCACGCTGCCTCTGGATGGGTCGATGCTGCCGCCGTACGACGCCACCCGCTTTTGCACCTGCGGGATGGTGAGCGCCCCTCGCGCCGGCCGCACCCGCACGGTCGTGGTGTCGGCGAGCGTGCCCCACCGCGCCACGATCCGGGCCGTGCCCGCCGCCACGGGGAGCAGGTTCCCACCTCCATCCACGAGCACCACCCCGTCGGCCAGGCTCGACCATTCCACGCGGTAGTCCACGATCGCCTCCCCGGACGCGTCGCGCGCCACGGGGAACAGCCGCCCCCAGACGCCGATGTCCAGCACCAGCGAGTCCGGCGAGATCTCCAGGCTGGGGAACCTGCCGCGCACCCGCACCGTGGCGGAAGCGGTGAGCGCGCCCACCCGCGCCGTCACCGCCGCCGTTCCGATGGCGATGCCCCGGACGTTGCCCTCCGCGTCCACGGCGGCCACGACGCAGTCGGAGGTGGACCACTGCGGCGTGTGCCCCGGCAGCTTTGCGCCGTTCTGGTCGCGCACCACCGCCGTGAAGCGGTCCGTCTGCCCCACGTCCAGCACCAGCGAGTCCGGCTCCAGGTGCAGCGTCGCGGGCTTGGGCACCGGCGTTCCGGGAACCGTGGCGGTGAACACCACGGAGTCGGCGCCCGGCGTGGACGCCACCACGGTGTGCACCCCCGGCTCCGCGCCCAGCGTCCACCGCACCCGCGCATCGCCCGCGCCGGTGGTGGCGGTGAGCGCGCTGTTCACGCGGCCGCCGCCGGCCGTCACCCGCCACGTTACCGGCGCCCGGGCCACGGCGGTGCCGTCGTCGCGCAGCAGTCGCACCTGCAGGTCCTCCGGCAGCCGCATCCCCGCCGTGCCCCGTTGCCCGTCGCCAGCCATCCGGACCAGCGTGAGGGTGCTCCCGTTCCCCGGCTGCGCCGTCGCCGTCACCGGCACCGTGCCGCCCACGCCGGACGCGCGCAGCTTCTGCGCGCCGCGAGCCAGCAGCGTCCACGTGGTGCGGGCGTAGCCGTCCGCGTCCGTGTCGGTCTGCCGCGGCTCCGCCAGCCCGCCCGCCTCGGCCAGAAAGTTGACGCGCGCGCCGGCGACGGGGGTGCCGCGCCGGTCCAGCACGCGCACCACCACGGGCTCGGCCAGCGCGTGGCCGGGCACGCCCACCTGCGCGCCGCCGCTCACCAGCACCAGCTGCACGCCGGTCTGCCGGGCGGCGAGCGCGTCGTCCGGCGGCGTGGCGGACGGGACGTCGTCGGCGCAGGCGGCAAGGAGGAGCAGGGAGGCCGCCAAGAGGCGGTGGATCCACGGAGCAGGCATGGAGGGGTGCGTCCGAGTGGGGAGTTGGGCCATGGCGAAACGCTGCCACCTGTCAGGGTAGCAGTGCCGTCATGCACGGCAACCGCCGCGCCACGCCACGGCCTTTTCCCAAATCCGCCTCGTTTTACAGCCAGTGGCGCAGCAGATGACAAAGAGGGCGGGGAGAATCTGTTCTCCACGCCCTCTCCGCAGATCCTCCTCGGCCGCCCCGTGCCGTGCCTCCGGCCCCGGAGGCGCGATCACATCCACGCGTAGCGAGCGGACCACGCCGTCGAACTGCGCCGGAATCCTCAGGAAATCGAGATTGGGGTCATCTGAAGGGCGGACTCTTCAACACCCTCTGGGGCCGCGCCCGCGCCTGGCCCGCACTTCACGGTCTGCCGAACTCCGGCGTACTCGAACGGCGATGAATGCGATGTGGAAACGGCGCATCACCGGGCCGTTGTGTGTGGGAAACAACGGCGGACGCGTGTTCTCGCTGCAACTGAGGATGGACAGCGCGCAGACCAGCGCACACCTTGGGGCAGACCCGTGCTTCCGGACAGCCCCCGCGGAAAGGAAAGGATGAGCGAGTCGTTCTACACACGGTCGGCGGAGTTCTACAACGTGATCCACGCGGGCAAGCCGTACGCGGACGAGGCGGCGACGGTGCACGCGCACATCCAGGCGCACGTGCGGTCGGGCGGCAACGCGCTACTGGACGTGGCGTGCGGCACCGGCAACCACGTGGCCCACCTGCGCCGGCACTACCGCGTTACCGGGGTGGACCTGGACGAGCGGCTGCTGCGCGTGGCCTCCGAGAGCATTCCCGACGCCACGTTCCACCAGGGCGACATGGCGAAGTTTGACCTGGGGCGCCGCTTCGACGCGCTGGTCTGCCTGTTCAGCGCCATCGGCTACGTGCGTACGGAGGATGCGCTGCGCCGCACGATCGCAAACTTTGCGCGGCACCTGCAGCCCGGCGGCGTAGCGGTGGTGGAGCCATGGCTCACGCCGGAGGTGTTCAAGCCCGGGATGCCGCGGCTGGACGTCACGGAATCCGCGGAGCTGAAGGTGGCACGGATGGGGCGCGCCGACTGGGAGGGCGACCTGTCCGTCATCGTCTACGTGTACATGGTGGGCCGCCCTGGCGGCATCGAGCACTGGGAGGACCGGCACCTGCTGGGCCTGTTCACCCATCAGCAGATGCTGGACGCGTTTGCGGCCGCGGGGCTGGAGGTGGTGGAGTACGATCCGCACGGCCTCATCGGCCGCGGCCTGTACGTCGCGCGCCGCCCGGAAGCCGGTCCATCCGCAAGGTCCTGAAGCCCGAGCGGAGTCATCCTGAATCCGGTGGCGGTGCCCACATCCTCACGCTCAAAGGGTGCGTTGCTGAAGCTCCGTAAAGCCAGTCATCCTGAGAGAGTGTTGAAAACCCCTGGAGGTCCCCACGGAAGCGCGGTGTCATCCCGAGGGGGCGCACATCCGCAACTTGCGCAACCACGGGAGCTTGCGCGCGACCAAAGGATCTCTGTCGGGTCGCGCGGGACCCAGCCCTCGGGAGCCGTTCAAGATTCCTGGTTCTGCGGGCAAGGTCCTTCGGCCGGCGCCCAGCTCTCGTGTACAGGCAGGCCGCGAAGCGGCGCCGGCCTCAGGATGACTGGTCGTCCGGGAACTCGGCGCATCCCCTGGCGCCGGGCGCGAGGGGATGGACAAGTCCGCGAAACGAGCCCGGACCTTGCGACTGCCGCGTCGCGCGGCGATTTTGCGGCTTCTTCGACGCCGAAAGCATGGATCACGAATACATCGAACGTCCAGACCGGCTGATCGCGCTGGTGGACGAGCTGCGGGGAGAGCCGCTGCTGGGGGTGGACACCGAGGCGGCGGGCTACCACCGCTACTTCGACAAGCTGAGCCTCCTGCAGCTTTCCTCGCGTACGCGCAACTACCTGGTAGACCCGTTCTCCGTTGGCGAGCTGGCGCCGCTGGGCGAGCTGTTCGCGGACCCCGGGATCGAAAAGATCTTCCATGACGCGGACTACGACGTCCGCATTCTGGACCGCGACGCGGGGCTGCACATCAGCGGGCTGTTCGACACGCAGATCGCGGCGGCGTTCCTGGGCGAGCGGCAGCTGGGGCTGGGCAACATCGCCGAAAAGTACCTGGGCCTGAAGCTTCCCAAGGAGTTTCAGCGCGCCGACTGGGCCGAGCGCCCGCTGTCGGCGGGGATGATGGAGTACGCCGCCACCGACACCGCCCACCTTCCCGCCCTGCGCGACCGGCTCAAGCAGGAGCTGGAGGCCAAGGGGCGGATGCACTGGGCGGAGGAAGAGTTCCTGCGCCGCGAGCAGACCCGCTGGACGGAGTCGGAGGACGGGCGCGAGGCGTACATGCGCACCAAGGGCGCGCGCGACCTCGCCCCGCGCGGCCTGGCCATTCTGCGCGAGCTGCACGAGTGGCGCGAGGGCGTGGCCAGGGAGCGCGACCAGGCCACCTTCCGCATCCTGGGCAACCAGGCGCTGCTGGAGATGAGCGCGTCGCCGCCCGCGGACGTGCGCGACCTGCCGCGCGTGACCGGCCTGTCGGAGGGGATGGCGCAGCGGCGCGGGCGCGAGATCATGGCCGCCGTCAAGCGCGGTCTGGCGGTGCCCGAAGAGGAACTGCCGCGCTGGCCCCGCTCGCAGCGCTGGGAGCGCGACCTGGAATTGGAGGCGCGCGTGGAGTCGCTCAAGGACGCGCGCACCCGCGTGGCGGAGCAGCTGGGGCTGGACCCCGGCTTCCTGATCTCCCGCGCCACGCTTGAAGAGATCGGCAAGGCGCAGCCGAAGACGCCCGAGGAGCTGGAGGCGGTGCCCGGTGTGCGCCGCTGGCAGGTTGAAGCCGCCGGCGAGGCGCTGCTCAAGGCGGCGCGGAGGAAGTAGGGGCAGGGGATAGCGGGCACGGCGAGGCGGCGACGGATTCCACGCACCGTGTGATTCCGAGGCTTGGCCGCGAAGATCCCTGCCCCGTTGCTCCGCCCGTTGCGGGCCGAGGAATCCAGCCTCGGAAGCAGCTCGCCACTATCATCGAAGAACCGATGCGCCGGTGGACGGCGATCAACAGGACCTGAGGATACGGACGATGCGCACCATCAACGACGACCATGGCCGCCCCTGGGAGGCCGTCGCCATCCCCACCAAGGTGGCGCACCTGCGCGACGGCGCGCAACTCGGCTTTCACCCCGGCGGCGATGCGGCCGCCGTGGTGACCGCGCCCATCGACTTCAACAGCATGGACGCAGCCGCCTTCGCCATCCGCACGATGAGCGAGAAGGAACTGCGCCGCCGCCTGGAACTCGCCAAGACCGCCGCCGGCGTAGTCTGAACGGCACCAATTGAAGTCAGCGCGGCGACGCGGGAAGAAGAGAACGAGGACGCAGTGGGAGCCAACCCGCTACGTCCTCGCTTTTTCTCCCAATCGATGCGGGCTACAGGGCCACGCCGGCCTGCCGAAGATGCGCCACCGTCTTCTTCAACCCGGTCCGGTCGAGCTGTTCGAGGTATTCGTCCACCGTCAGGGGCGGCTTGCGCAGCGCCGACCGGTGCGCGCGCACGGCCGCGTAAAGTGCCTCCGAATCGCGCGCCAGCAGTTCCACGACGAACGCATCGGGATCGCGGATCTGGATCCCGTGCCGGGCGACGGCTCGGGGCGGAAAGTCCTTTATGTTGAAGGTGACGATCACGTGCGCCTTTGCCTCGATTGCCGCGGCGAGCACGTGCCGGTCATCGGGATCGGGCAGATCGAGACTGGCGACGTGCCGCTCGAACCCTTCCACGACCGCGCTGGGAACGGCCGCATCCATCAAACGCCGGGTTCGCTCCAGTTGCTCCGCGGTCAGATCGGGGCGATTCACCAGCAGGTTGCGGATCCATTCATCATGAATCCGGTCCGACCATCGCGCACCCACCAGCCCTGACCTGGCGATCCGGACCAGAAAGTCGCGGAGCGAGGCGGGGTAGAGAACGTTGGCGTCGTAGACGGCGATGATCGGTGCGGAGACCGTCACTCGTAGCCCATCCCCAGTTCCTGCGCCTGCTCCACGAGCTCGGCGAACGCGCGCTCGGCTTCTGCGTCCATCCGCGCCTTGTATTCCAGCACGTCGGCAACCCGTACGCGCCGGTGCGAGCCGATCTTCCTGAACGGGATGCGACCCGACTCCAGCAGCTTGATCAGGTGCGGACGCGACACGTTGAGGAGATCCGCGGCCTGCTGCGTCGTGATCTCACGATCGACCGGCGACAGGGCGACGGCATGCCCCTGCGCCAGTTCGCTAAGGATCATCTCCAGCATGTGATACGCGATCGCCGGGATCTTCAGCTCTTCTTCCACTTCCCCCGCCCCCACCGTCAGCTTGAAGACGCGGCGGCCGTTCTTGAAGCGCCGGAGCTGCGATGCGCTTCGCCGCGCCAGGCGCACGTCCTGTTCATCGGGCCGTACCGGCGTCATCAGGGTTTCCGTCGCGGCGGCCATGGCTTCCTCACTGGTGGTTTGCTTCGGCACTCGGTTACGTCTCTCGAAAAGTAGCTGATAATCGAAATAAACGCAACGCATCGTGGCTCCATTCTCGCCGCCTGGGCGACGAAAAGACGAGGCGCGGAGATACTCCTCCGCGCCTCGCCTTTTTCTCCGCGCCTCCGCGTGAAATCCGCCGTGCGTTACCGGCCCGGGCGCACCAGCCAGCCGTCCATCACGTCGATGACGGCCTGCGAGGGTCCGCGCTCCCGCCGCAGACGCTCGGCCACCTGCTCGGCCTGGCGCATGGCGCGGATCAGGTTGCCGCCCAGCACCTTGCGTACGTCGTCGTCGCTGTAGCCGCGGCGCAGCAGCTCCGCCGTAAGGTTGGGGTAGCGCGACACGTCCTCCATCCCCACCGGAAGCGACGTCACGCCGTCGTAGTCGGAGCCCAGCCCCACGTGGTCGATCCCCGCGACCTTCACCACGTGGTCGATGTGGTCCGCCAGCGTGGCCGTGGTGCCGCGCGGGACGGGGTTGGCGCTGCGCCACTCGTCGTAGGCGCGCTGGGCGGCCTGCGGATCGTCCGGGTGCTGCTCGCGGAAGCGGCGCTGCACGTCGAACATCCCCCGCATCTGCCGCGCGGCCGCGGGCTCCACGAAGCCGGAGTAGAAGTTGATCATCACCACGCCGCCGTTGTCCCGCAGCATGGCCAGCACGTCGTCGGGGACGTTGCGCGGATGGTCCGCCAGCGCGCGCGCGGACGAGTGGGAAAAGATGACGGGCGCCGCCGAGGCGTTGATGGCGTCCTTCATCGACTCGGCGGAAACGTGCGACAGGTCCACCAGCATCCCCAGCCGGTTCATCTCCCGCACCACCTCTTCGCCGAACTTCGTCAGCCCGCCGTGGCGTGCGCTGTCGGTGGCCGCGTCCACCCAATCCAGGGTGTTGGCGTGGGTGAGCGTCATGTAGCGCACGCCCAGCTCGTGAAACTGGCGCAGCACGTCCAGCGAGTTCTCCATGGCGTGCCCGCCCTCGATGCCGATGAGCGAGGCCACCTTGCCGGAGCGGTGGATGCGGACGATGTCGTCGGCGGTGCGCGCGAACTCCAGCTCGGGCGACGCGTCCGTCATCCGCTTGATCAGCCCGATCTGCGCCAGCGCGAACGCCGCCGCCCCGTTGCCGATGCGGTCGACGGGGACGTACGCCGCCCAGAACACGCCGCCCACTCCGCCCGCCCTGAGGCGCGGCACGTCGGTGTGCTGCTGCGGCAGCGCCCCGTTGGGGTCCATGACGGACAGGTTGCCCTGCGCCTTTTCGCGGATCTCCCACGGCAGGTCGTTGTGCCCGTCGATGAGGGGCGCGCTGGCGTGGATGCGGCGCGCCCGCTCCAGCAGCGCGTCGTCCTGCGCGGCCGCGGGGTGAACGGCGGCGAGGGCCGCCGGAAGTGCGGCGGCCACGATCATCCGGTGCTTCATGCGATGGTGTCGGGAGCGAAGGGACGTCAACGCTGGATCATGCGGAGGAACACGGCGCCGGTGCGCAGGGCCAGCGTCTCGGAGCGGCCCACCCACTCCACCTCGGCCACCACGCGGCGCCGCTCCACGAAGTTGTCGTTCACCACCGGCGCGGCGGCGAACTCGTCGGCCTGCGCGGGGGGCACCAGCAGCAGCAGGTCTTCGCGGCGCGGCTCGCCGCTGGGGCCCCACTTGCACACCGCGGCGGGAACCTGGCCGCCCTGGATGAGCGTCGTCACCGAGGCCGGCGCCCGGTGGCCGGACACGATGGTGAAGTTCTGCGGGGTGGCGCAGAACAGCTCGGTGCGCACCGTCTTGCCCACGGCCGCCTCGCCCTCCACCACCAGCCGCTCGAAGCCGGCGGTGCCGTACGCGTCCTCCGGCCCGGCCGCGGCCACCCGCGGATCGGTGGGATCCACCTGCGTGGTCCCCTCGGCCGGGCGCTCCACCAGCGTTTCGTCGCGGGGCGCGGGGTCGTCGTCGCCGCCCAGGCCGTTCAGCAGCAGCACCAGCGCCAGCGTGCCCACCACGCCGTAGGCTACCAGCGCCCACGGCCTGCGCCAGGGCGGCACCGGCGCGCGGCGCTCCACCCGCCTGCGGTCGTTGCCGCGGCGGTCGCCCGCGCGCGGCGGGTGCTGCGGCCCCTCTTCGGTCTGCTGCGACATGCGGTGCCCGGTGCTGTGTGTATTCGGGAGAAACGGCCGGGTCCCGTGGAGACGCCCGGCCGCTGGTCTGCGTTGGATGCCCGCCACGCGGGCTTGGTTGTGTCCGCGGAGGAAACCAGGAAGACCGCCCCCCACCCTCCCCGTCATCCTTCCGTACTCCCGTACTCCCGTACTCCCGTACCTTCGTACCTTCGTACCCTCTACTCCCCCATCGACGCCGGCGGACGCGCCGGCAGCGTGAGCCGGAACGTGGTCCCCACACCCACGGCGGAGCTCATGTCCAGCGAGCCACCCAGGACCGCCGCCAGGCGCCGGGAGATGGGCAGTCCCAGGCCGGTGCCCTCGCGCCCGGTGGCCAGGTTGTCGCCGTGGCCCAGCTGCACGAACTCATCCCAGATGCGCGCCTGGTCTTCTTCGGGAATGCCGGGGCCGCCGTCGGTGACCTCGATCACCATCCCTCCGGCGCGCCCGTCGGACAGGTGCACCCACACGGGCGACCCCGCGCCGAACTTGATGGCGTTGGAGATCAGGTTAATCAGGATCTGCCGCAGCCGCCGTGCGTCCGTGCGAATGACGGGGATGTCGCCGTGGCGGATGAGGCGCAGCTCCGTGCGCGTTCCCTCGGCCAAGGGGCGCAGGTTCTCGAACAGCTCCTCCACCAGCTCCGTCCCGCGCACCTCCTCCGTCTGCACCTCGGGGCGGCCGGTTTCCAGGCGCGAGATGTCGAGCACGTCGTTCACCAGCTCGCGCAGGTGGCGCGCGGCCCGCTGCGAGCGCTCGATGGCCAGCTCCTGCTGCTCGTTCAGCGAGCCGTACACCTCCGCCAGCAGCAGGTCGTTGTAGCCCATCACCGCGTTGATCGGCGTGCGCAGCTCGTGGCTCATGGACGCGTAGAAGCGGTTGCGCGCGCCCAGGGCAATCTGCAGCTCGCGGGTGCGGCGCTCCAGCTGCTGGTTGGCGGTGAGCAGGTGGTCCTGGCCGGCGTGCAGCTCCTCCGTCATGGCCAGGAGCTCCTCGTTCTGCGCCTGCACCTCCTCGTTCTGCCCCTGCAGCTGGCGCGACAGGCGCTCGTTCTCGCGAAACTCGCGCTCCAGCTCGTCCAGCGCCCGCGCCAGCCGCGCCTTTTCCTTGGCCAGCTGCCGCTGCGTGTTGGCCTGCTCGGTGTTGGCGCTGGCCAGCTCCTCCAGCATCTGGTCAAAGCGGGGGTCGCGCGGCGCCTCCACCAGCCACATGCGCGCCCCCTCGTCGTCGCAGACGGGGTAGAAGGAGTGCGGATGCAGGGTGTCGCGCCCCTCCAGCATGAGCTCCCACGCGCCGCCGCAGCCGCCCTCGTCCGGGTCCACGCCGGGAAAGAAGGGGGCGCGGCTCAGGATGGTGTCCAGCTTGCGCGACGACGCCTCGTCCAGCACGCGGGCGAACGGAGCGCCCACCACCTGGCGCTCCAGCGCGCGCTCCAGGCGCCCGTTGGACTCCAGGACGGTGCCGTCGCGCGCCAGCTCCAGCACAAAGCCGGGAAAGCCGCGCAGCAGCGGGTGTATCCCCAGGGCCGCCACGTCCTTCATGCCGCGAACCTTTCCTTCAGTCGCTCCGCCACCTCGACCGCGTCCTTCGCGGTGAGGTCCGCGCCCATCCGCTCCGCCAGCGCCTCGTCGCCGGCGAACGCCCGCCCGCCGATGGCGATCACGGGCGCGCCCTCGGGCATGGCCTCGCGAATCGCCTGCACCGCCTCGCGCACCCGCGCCAGGTGCGGGGTGATGGAGGCGGAAAGCGCCACCACCTCGGGCCGGCGCTCCACCACCATCCGCACCAGGTCTTCCACGGGCACGCTGGCGCCCAGGAACACGGTGTCCCAGCCGTCCAGCTCCAGCAGGTCGCAGATCATCCGCAGCCCCAGCTCGTGCCGCTCGTCCTGCGCGCAGGCGGCGACGAGGAGGGGGCCGGCGTCCGCGCGGTCGCCGAACAGCTGCTCGTACAGCCGCGACATGGCCAGCTGGGTGACGGCCGTGGCCAGGTGCTCGTCCGCCACCGTGATCAGGTTCTCCTGCCACAGCCGGCCAATCTCGTGCATGGCCGGCTGAAACACCTGCAGGTACAGCGTGCGCGCGTCCATGCCGCCGGCCAGGGCCAGGTCCACCACGCCCAGCGCCTGGCGTCGGTTGCCGGCGCGGATGGCCGCCAGGTACAGGTCGTGCGCCTCGCCCGCCGTCATCCGCCCGCCGACTCGCGCAGCGCGACCACGCCTGCCTCCAGGCAGGCGGCGACGATCGCCGCCTCGTCCGCCCGCATCCGCGCCGCGGCGTCGCTGGCCCTCAGCTCGAAGGAGCGGGCCAGCTCGCCGGTGGGCACGTTGCGGGCGCGCAGCACGCCGTCCACCCAGCGGGCGTAGCGGACGAAGAGGGCCGGATCGTCCATCTCCACCGCGGGCGCCAGGTACTCCAGGTTGTACCGCATGTCCTGAAGGCACTTCAGGCGGCCGCGCTCGCCGTACTTGTCCACCAGCCAGGGCATCTCGGCGTACAGCAGCCCGGTGACGGAGCGGGCGATGGCTTCCTTTTGCTCCAGCAGCGCCACGGCGGCGCGCGCGCCCGGGCTCAACCCCGCCATTCGGGCGCCGCGCGCGAGTCCATCAGCACCTCGAACGCCTCGTGGCGCACGGCCGTTCGGGCCATGATCTCGCCCGGCTCGCGGCCGTGCGAGGTTGCGTGTTCCTGGCTTCCCATGTACTCCCGAAAGGCCTCGCGGCTCTCCCACGCGGTCAGAAAGGTGTGCGTGGCGGCACCCGCCTGCGGCCGCAGCAGCTGCAGGTACAGAAAGCCGGGAAAGCCGTCCACCAGCCGCGAGCGTTCGCGAAAGTGGCGCTCCAGCTCCGGCCCGTCGGCCTGGGGTACGGTCAGGTGGGAGATGAACACGAACATCGGCTCGCTTGCACGCACTTCCGGGGCAATTCAGCACAAATAAGCGCATGGCGGCGCCCTTGGCAAGGAATTCCGGCGCCGCCACCGCTCCCCTCATCCGTCCAGCTCCGCCTCGCGCCGCCAGAAAAAGGCGGCCAGCGCGGCCACGGTGGTGGCCGAGTCGATCTCTCCCCCAGCCACCATCCGCTTGACGTCCGCGACGGGCACGCAGCGCACGCCGGTCTCCTCGCCCTCGTCCAGCTCCTTTTCCCCTGCACGCCTCACGCCGCGCACGACCACGGCGTGCACGCGCGTGTTCTGCCACGACGGGTTGAGCGCGGCGGCGCCGATCCACTCCGGCTCGCTTCCCTCGTACCCCGTTTCCTCGCGCAGCTCCGGGGTGCCCGCGTCTTCCGGCCGTTCTCCTTCATCCATCGTGCCCGCGGGAAGCTCCAGGGTCACGCGCTGCAGCGGATGGCGCCACTGCTCCACCATCACCAGCTGGTCGCCAGGGGTAACGGCGATCACGGCCACGCCGTCCGGCGCGCACGCCACGTTGAACTCGTGCACCGAGCCGTCCTCGGGCGAGCGGGCGTGCATGGAACGTACGGTGAAGATGTCGAACTCACCCTTTTGCTCTTCGCGCATCACCTGCCACGGCCGCGGCCGCCGCTCCTTCACCATCCACCCCTCTCTGCGGGTCCGGGTCCGTGTCGATAAGACGCAATCTGTTGCAGGGCATATTGTTTGCCACCGTGTCAGCACTGCCCTAACGCGGGCAACCTGTACGCAACCAAGGAGGCAGCAATGGCGGATGACCTGACCGGCAAGGCCACCCACCTGGGCGGCAAGCTCAAGGAAGGACTGGGCGACCTGCTGGGCGACCGGGAGCTGAAGACGGAAGGGCGGCTGGAGCAGGCTGAAGGCGTGGCGGAGCAGGACGCCGCCCGCGCCGAAGAGGCGCTGCAGGAAGCCAACCTGCGCAAGGCGGCCGCGCAGCAGGCGCAGCGCAACACCGGCGTCTGATCGCTTTCGGCCCTGGCCGAGGAACGCCGCCCTCTCCGCGAAGCCGGGAGGGCGGTTTGCGTTTGGGGCGTTTCGGCTGGCATCGAACTGCGTCCGGCGGGGTGCCCCTCCCCCGGCCCCTCCCCGTTCGTTCCTCACGGAGAGGGGAGAACTTCGATCCCGCTTCGACCTGCTTCGAATCGCACCAGACCACCCCTCCCCCGAAGTTGGGGGAGGGGTCGACGGCCGTTGCGAGGAACGAGCAAAAGGTCCGTCGGGGGAGAGGGCCCGTCGGAGCGGGTGACACTTCGAAGAGCTGCCGGATCGCTCCCATCATTCGGTCACGCCACCTCTCCCCGTGGACGCTGATCAGGACCGGCGCACTCCATGCATCCGTGGCGACGCGGAAACGGGTGGACGGGGACGTAACCGGGAGATTGCCTGATGCACAGGGTGCGCGTGGTGCGGTCGTTCTACGACCAGTCGGAGCCGTTCGTCGGCAGGGTGGGGGAGGTGATCGGCCACTGGGGCGCCGACAACAACCAGGAGGGGCGCGACGGCTTCATGGTGCAGTTCGACGACGGTACCGTGGTCGGCTTTTCGGAGAACGAGGTGGAAGACGCGTCCGAGGAGCAGCCGGCCGCGGGCGGCGAAGAGGCGGCGGAAGCGCCGGTGTGACCCGCGCCCCGCGCCGCTCCCGATGAGCCCGCGTCCCATCCAGCCTACCATCCACACCCACGCCCACGGTCCGGACGACGACGACGCGGCGCTGCGGGACGCGTTCCGCGAGGCGCTGTCGGGATGGGCCAGCGGTGTGGCGGTGGTCGCCGTGCGCGAGGATGACGAGGTGGTGGCGATGACGGTGAGCGCCTTTGCCTCGGTGTCGATGTATCCGCCGCTGGTGCTGGTGTGCATCGACGAGAACGGGCACATCCTCCCCTCGATGCTGGCCGAGCGCCGCTTCACCGTCAGCCTGCTCGGCGAAGCCCAGAAGCGCCTGGCCGCCAGCTTCGCGGACAAGCTTCCCGCCGCCGATGATTTGTTCGCGGAGGGCGACCCGGTGCTCCACGGCTCGGTTGCCGCGCTGATCTGCACGCTGTGGGAGGCGTATCCCGGCGGCGACCACCGCATCGTCGTCGGCCGCGTGGAGCGCGCCGTCGCGGGTGAGGAGGATGCGCCGCTCGTCTACCACCGCCGCCGATACCGGGGGCTCTCCGGGTAATCCCCGAATCCGAAAACAGTGTGATTTCCTGAGAGAGGCGCTGCACTGCGGCTGGCCGTAACCCGGAAGCCAGGGCGCCGACCGAAGGATCTCGTCTGCCCGACGAAGGGACGTGAACGGCTCCTGAGGGCTGGGCTTTGCGCGACCCGACAAAGATCCTTCGGTCGCGCGCAAGCTTTGGTGGTAACGATAGTTGCGGGTGTGCGCTCCCTCAAGATGACGCCTGACCTCAGGTGAGTCTGGCGGCACCGTTCCGGGAAATCAGCATTTTTCCCCGGATAACGAGAACGACCCTCCCCGGTGACCGGGGAAGGGTCGTTCGCACATCAGGATCGGCGAAGCGTCAGTTCGGGATGCGCAGCTTTTGCCCGGGGCGGATCTGGGCGTCCTCGGCCAGGTCGTTGGCGCGGCGCAGGTTCTCGACCGTCGTCTCGTAGCGCCGCGCGATCCCCCACAGCGTCTCGCCGTCCGCCACCGTGTGCTCGCGGCGTGCGGGCATGCGGTTGACGGTCGACAGCGCCGGCCGCGACTCCGACGCCGTGCTGCCGCGCCGCTGTCCGGACGCCGTTTCGGTCGATGCTCGCCGCTCGCCGGTCGATCCGGACGATGCACGGCTGCCCGACTCCCGCGCGGTGCTGGATGATGCGGTCGATCCCGTCGATGCGCGGCTGCCCGACTCCCGCGCGGTGCTGGACGATGCGGTTGATCCCGACGATGCACGATTACCGGATTCCCGCGTGGTGGCCGATGCCGACGCGGTGGATGATGCGGACGAGGCGCGGGGGATACGCAGCGCCTGGCCGGGCTGGATGGTGTCGTCCTCATCCAGCCCGTTGGCCTCGCGCACGGCGACCACCGTCACGTCGAAGCGCCGCGCGATCCCCCACAGCGTCTCGCCGTCCTCCACCGTGTGCGTGCGCCCCGCCGCCCCGCCGCTCGCCGTCCCACTCCGCCGCGCCGACGAAGCGGAGGTGGAGGACGATGAAGACGCGCGCTCCGTCGCCCGGCTCGCCCCGCTCTCCTCCCGCGCCGCCGAAGACGTGCGCGATGAGGACGACGATGCCGATCCGCTCCGCCGCTCCGACGTGCTGCCTTCCGACGTCCCGCTCCGCTCCGACGTGCTCGATCCGCTGCGCCGCGTGGAAGCCGACGCCGTGTCGCGACGCGTGCTCGCCGCCGTCGTCCCGCTCCGCCGCTCCGACGATCCGCTGGTGCTCGACGACGCGCTCGACCCGCTGCGCCGCTCGGACGAGGAGGCGGATTCGCCGCTGCGGCGCTCGCTGGACGACGCCTCGCTCGACCGGGACGACGACGAGCCGCTGCTCCGCTCAGACGCACTCGACCCGTTGCGCCGCTCGCTGGATGACGCGCTCTCGCTCCGCCGCGACGACGACGACTCGTTCCGGCGCGCCTCCGTCGACGAGGCGGATTCGGCTTCGCTGCCGGGCGTGGGATCACCCAGCACACGGGGGCCGCGGCGGGAGGAACTGGCGACGCGCGGGGAAGGGCGCGCGTCGAGCACGCGGACGGCGTCGGCGTACAGGCGCAGGCGGTCGCCGGCGCGCAGGTTGTCAAGGTTGGTGGACAGGTTCATGGCGCGGATGCGGTCCGCCGGAACGCCGGAAAGCTCCGCCAGGCGCGACAGCGACTCGCCTTCGCGCACGCGGTACACGCCGAATCCCCCGCGCTGCCGGAACTCCGAGGTGGCGAACGCCTGCTGCAGCGGCGCGCCCTGCCCCAGCGGCACCCACACCTGGTAGTTGCGCGGCGCAATCTGCCGGAACAGGTGCGGGTTCAGGTCCAGCAACTCGTTCACCGGCAGGTTGCCCATCTGCGCCAGCACCGAAAGCGGCGTGGCCAGGTCCACCCGCATGCTGTCGAACGCGAACCGCCGTCCCGCCGGCTCCGGCGCCGGATAGCCGAATCGCACCGGGTCCTTGGCGATGATGGTGACCGCGTACAGCCGCGGCACGTAGCGCCGCGTCTCCTGCGCCAGGTTGCCCCGCGCCGCCACGTCCCAGAAGTCCGTGGCGCCGTACCGCCCCATCGCCCGGTTGATGCGCCCCTCGCCGGCGTTGTACGCGGCCGCCGCAAGCGCCCAGTCGCCGCGCATCTGGCGGTGCAGGTAGCGCAGGTGGCGCGCGGCGGCGTGCGTGGCGCGGATGGGGTCCATCCGCTCGTCCACCAGCGTGTCGATGCGCAGCCCCATCTGCCGCCCCGTCGCCGGCATGAACTGCCACATCCCCACGGCGCCCGCGTGGCTGCGCACCGTGGCGCGGTAGCCGCTTTCGATCATCCCCAGGTGGTGCAGGTCGCGGGGGATGCCGTACGAGGCAAAGACGTCGCGCACCCACTCGTCGTAGCGGTCCGCCGCGCGCAGCCATCCGCCCACCACCGCGTGCCGCTGACCCACCAGGAACTCCAGCTCCGTGCGCACCCACTCGTTGGGCACCACCGGCAGGTCGTACTGCTTGTCTCCCAGCAGGTCCGCGCCCACGGGTGCGGGCGCGCCGCGCAGCACCAGCCCCTCGTCCACGGGCGTCACCGTCTCCAGCACGGGCGCGGTTGGCGCTTCCCCGGTCCGCTGCGCGGGCGCGGGGGCGGACGCGACGGGCTGGCGGCCGGGCGAGCACGCGGCGCTCAGCGCAAGCAGCAGCAGACCTGCGGCGTGGGTACGGAACATCGGCACTTCACTTCCCGGATTGCGGCGGACGGGGGACGGCGACGCGGCCGTCAGCGGGCGAAGGTAGCGCGGCGGATGGAGTTAGGCCAGAAGAACGGGACGAGCGCTCCGACTGGCCCCCCAGCGCCCCCTCCGGGCTCGCACCACTCGCCCACCTCCCCCAAAAAAGACTGGGGGAGGTTGGGTGTGGGGCAGGCGACGGTGCGCTCCGGATGGGCCCGAGCAGGCCCCCTCCGGGCCGGCACCACCGGCCCACCTCCGCCGAAACTGCCGGGGGAGGTTGGGTGTGAGGCAAGCGGCGGTAAGCTGCGGATGGGGTCGCGCGGGATGGAGGGCCCGCCCCCCTCCCCAGCCCTCCCCCGCAAACTGCGCGGGGGAGGGAGGTGCGTCGCACCTCTCCGAAGCGGGACCGAAGTCCACCTCCCCCAGGGGTTTTTGGGGGAGGTGCGAGCCTAAGCGAGTAAGGGGGCGCTGTCGGACGCCAGTTCGATGCCCATCACCCGTTCACCCGTTCACCCCACCCGTCCGTGCTCGTACAGCTCGCAAAGCCGACGCACGTACTCCGCCTCGCGCTGGGCGTCCGCCTCGGGGCCGTGGCTCAGGCCGCGCAGCACGCGCCAGCGGTGGAACGCCAGCTCGCTGGCCACGCGGTGCAGCTCCCGCCGCGCGCGCCACCGCGCTACGCCGCCGCGCTTCCACGCTTGCGCGCTGGCGCGCATTCGCCTCCGCACCTCGCACAGGCACTCCAGCTCGCTGTGCGACAGCACGCCGTCGCCCACCAGCGGCGACAGGTGCTCGCGCAGCACGCGGCTCTCGCGGCGCAGGCTGAAGTAGATCAGCGCCAGCACGCCGATGAACGCCGGCAGCATCACCAGCAGGTACAGCGCGAAGAACCACCCTTCGAACGTGGCCGCCAGGTTCCACAGCGAGTGCAGCGCAATGGCCACCGTCAACCCCACGAACGGTGCCACCCAGCTGCGCGCCTCGCCGTGGCGCTCGCGCACCAGCCCCAGCCCGATGCCGAACATGCTGGTGAACAGCGGGTGCGCGAACGGCGACATCATCCCGCGAAAGAAGAACGTCACCGTGGAGCTGTCGCCCCCGTCGGCGATCGCTTCGCCGTAGTACTGCACGTTCTCGATCATGGCGAAGCCCAGGCCCACCATGGCCGCGTACACCACGCCGTCCACCACGCCGTCGAACTCGTCCTTGAGCTCGCGGAAAAGGACGAAGAGGGCAAAGCCTTTCGCCAGCTCCTCCACCACCGGCGCCGTCACCAGCCCGGCGAACAGCTCGCCCGCCCGGGGCCCGGCCAAGGCGCCCAGGATGTCGGTGCTGAGCATGTTGACCATCAGCGCCACGAACACCGCCACGCTGGCGCCCCACGCAAACGTCTGCACCAGCGTCAGGGGCGGCTCCGGCTCAAAGCGGTCCAGCCACAGGACAAGGATGATGTAGACGGGAACGGGGACGATGGCCACCAGAAAGCCCAGCCCGAACGCGCGCAGCCCCAGGTCGCCGGCGATCAGGCCCAGGCTCAGCACGCCGCACACCAGCGCCCCGCGCGTGAGCATGGGGTGCGGCTGCGCGGGAAGCTCGTGGGGATGGTACAGCAGGTCGAAGAAGCGGTGCTCTCCGGTGGACATCGGTTAGGATCAGGGGATGAGGTTCGGCTCTTTGTACACGCCGAACATTTCCTCGAGCACGCGGCGGCGGTGGTCAAAGATCACCTGCAGCCGCGGCGCGACCAGAAAAGGCGACACGGCCCGCGCCCGTTTGGGCAGCGCCCAGTGCACGATGTCACGCATGGCCACGCCGCCGGGGATCTCGCGGAACAGGTGCTGGTGGTGCCAGAAGCGGTACGGCCCAAAGCGCTGCTCGTCGACGAACATGTGCGGCTCGTCCACGTGCGTGATCTCCGTGACCCAGTCCACGGAAATCTTGAACAGCGGGCGGATCTTGTAGGTGATGATCATCCCCGCGTACATCCGCTCCGGCAGCGGCGAGGTGATCTTGAACCCCATCTCCGGCGGGGTGATGCGCGCCAGGTTGCGCGGATCGCTCACGAAGTCCCACGCCTGCTCGATGGAAATCGGCAGGCGGATCATCCGCTCCAGCACGTTCAGCTTCATCGTCCCCTTCTCCTCACCCGGTGGGCTCCATCGCGCCGTATTCGCGCCCCTTCCACCGCACCCGCCCGCCGCGTGCCAGGCTGCGCATCACGATCCCGCACATCACCAGCGCGCCCAGCGGGACGAGCAGCGCGTAGAACGGATTGTGCCCGTCGCGCCGGTACATGGCCGCCCAGAACGCCGTCGCCGCCGCCTGCGCCACGGCCGCCGCGGGCACCCACGGCCAGCCCACCATCCCCAGCGCGCCGCGCAGCAGGACCAGCGGCGGCAGCAGCCAGAAGAAAAAGATGCCCGCCAGCAGCAGCCAGGGCACCGCGCCCGCCAGCGCCCCCGCCGCCGTGCGCCGGGACGAGAGCGCCAGGTTCTTGCTCCACCCCTCCACGATCTCCGCCAGCGAACGGTACATCCGCACGCGCAGAAAGCGGTCGGCGCTCACCAGCAGGGTGCGATGCCCCAGCGCGTGGAAGCGTTGCGCCAGCGCCATGTCTTCCGACACCTCGTGCCGCACCGCGCGGTGCCCGCCGGCAGCTTCGTACGCGTCGCGCCGGATCAGAATGTAGCCGCCGAGCGCGATCTTGTCGCGGGTGCGGGGGGAGCGGTTCACGCGCTCCGGGTCCGGGTAGCGCGCCAGGAACAGCATCCCCACCTGCGCCATCACCACCCGCTCCCAAAAGCCGCCCAGCACCTGGTGCGGCATGGCGGAGAGCAGCGCCGCGCCGCGCGCCCGCATCACGCCGACGCTGCGCCCCACCAGCTCCGGCGCGGCGATCACGTCGGCATCCGCGAACGCCAGCAGCTCGCCGTTCGCCGCGCGGACGCCCTGCTCGCACGCCCACGCCTTGCCGAACCACCCCGCCGGCAGCGGATCGCTTTCGATGATGCGCACCCGCGGATCCCCCTCCGCCGCCCGCCGCGCGACGTCGCCGGTCCCGTCCGTGGAGCCGTCGTCCACCAGGATGATCTCCAGCCGCGGATACGACGAGGCGCGCAGCGACCGCAGGCACGCCTCCACGTTCAGCGCCTCGTTGCGCGCCGGGACGATCACCGACACCCGCGGCGCGTCGCCGTCCGCCGCCGCATTGCACTCCTCCAGCGCCGGCCGCCGCCGCACGAACACGGCGGCCAGCACGGGCAGCAGCAGCCAGGGAAGCGCGAGCAGCAGCGGTAGTGTCAAACCGGGTCGCCGTGGAGGTGGTTGCGCGGGTTCAACCTACGTGCATTTCGCGCACTCCGGTAGCCCCACATGCGAATTTTTTCGCACCGATGATGCCGCGGCTCTCTGCGGCGCCGACGGCGTTGATCCGACATCGGAGACTCCATTATGTTGATCATGTCCGGTTCTCGCGTGAGGTGATCTATGAACCAGCATGTCGTTCCCCGGGACGGCCGGTGGGCTGTTCGTGGGGCGGGGAACAGCAGGGCGACGCGCATTTTCGCTACGCAACGTGAGGCGATAAGCGCTGCCCGGGAGATTGCTCGCAAGCAGGGTGCGGAACTCGTGATCCATCGCGCGAACGGCACGATTCGCGACAAGCACAGCTATGGCCGCGATCTGTCATCTTCAAAGGGCTGACTGCGACCCAGCGGGTTGATCGCATGTCGAGAGGGCGGGCCGCCGTGGCTCGCCCTCTCGCGTTGTATGTGGATCATGACGGCAAGCCGAACTCGTCCGCGGCACTGGCTGTGAGTGTGAGTCCTTTCGCGCGCGCCCAATCTCCGGAAGCTGCGGTTGCCGAGCGCAGATCATTCGCGAATTTAAGAACGGCTTCGGCGACGAGCGGGTCCCTCGGAAGCTCTTCTTCAGAGACAAACCGGGCCAGCTTGATGGTAGAATTTGCAATCGCTTCGAATGCACCGAATCGATCCGACAGCATCTCCATCAGCCGCATCGGCGAGGTCTGGGGGTGCTGCTCTGCCATCGTGATCATCCGCCTGTCCTCCCTCACCCGGGTGATTCAGCAACTTGTATGATACTATAGTCTCTAGTACAAAAGTACCAGTCCGACCAATCTCCCCTGATCCTTCATCGGGGGAGCTATGGATTCTTTTGAGGCTGTGCTTGGACGGGTGATCGCGGAGCGGAGACGGGGCGCCGGCCTCTCACAGGAGGCGCTGGCGTTTCGATGCAAGCTCCACCCGACGTACATCAGCCAGCTGGAGCGCGGCTTGAAATCACCGACTGTGCGAGTTCTGCGAGCGATTGCGGAGGCGGTGGGGATGACGGCGTCCGCTCTGCTGCACGAGGCGGAGGCTCAGGCCAGCTAAGGCGGGAGCGTAATCGCCGGGTTGGCGCCCAGTACCCTGAATGAAAGGGCGGACCCAGCGGCCCGCCCTCACGGTTACCTGCCAACGCTTCCGTCGTCAGTATGCAGCCGCGGAAACGTCGGTCTGCGGAAAGTCATCTCCTTTGAAGAGAAGCGGCTCGCCGAGCGCAATGGCAGTCCCATAGGACAAGCAGTCGCCGTAGTTCAACACCGATGGCGAGCCCACGCCTTTGCCATACTGCCGATAAGCAGAGCGGGCATGATTTGCCGCGTCAGCGCTGAAGGGAACGATCCGAATATCGAGCCGATGTAGCAAAGCATCCAAGGCGATCTCACCTTGCGGACCTTTTCACCCAAGCATGTCTGCGGCAGCCTCGACGAGTGTGGCAGCCCCGACGAGACGATTGGGATCAGCCGCGATCGCGCTGGCCATGCGCGCAGCTTCCGGCTCGGCAAGCAGTATCGCAATCAGCGCCGACGCATCGATGACCATGGCGTTCAGCCCGGGAGGCCGAGTTCATCGTAGCCGATGATCTCTTCAGGCGTCCGGTGGTCGACGTCTGGGAGCGATGCAACGAACGCCTGGATCTGGCGGATGTCAGACATCAGTCCCATACGCTCGGTTTGTCGGCGAATGACGCTGAGCCGGTCTCGAAGGGCGGTGGTGACCACGTCTGTAAGGCTCTCACCGGTCAAATCAGCGATCTCGCGCGCCAACTGCCCGGCTTCACGGTTCTTGATGTTCAGTGCCATCGTTTCTCCAGCGGCGGGTTCCATGGTAGAATCTATTCTGCTATTCCACCACGCTCAACGCTTCCAGCAGACAATCTAACGCGTCACGTGCGCCCACACCGCGCGAGAGACGTCGGCGCCTGCGCGCGCTGCGGCGTCGGAGTCGGCGAAGCCGCGGGTGAAGACGACGAGCACGTAGGGGGCGCGGCCCGGCGGATAGACGATGGCGGCGTCGTGGTTGATGCGAGTGATGCTGCCGGTCTTGTTCGCCACGCGCGTTCCCTCCGGCAGCCCCGCCGGGATCATCTCCGTGAACTCCTGCCGCTCCAGGATGGCCTGCATCTCCCGCGCGGCGGGCTCGCCGACGACGGCGGGGTCCTGCACGGCGCGCATCACCCGCATCAGCGCGTACGCCGTCGTCGTGTTGTTCATCCCCGCGTCGTACGCCGCCTGGTCCTCCACACCGCGCAGCACGTGCATGTCGCGCGCGCCGATGCGCTCCATCGTCTCGGCGATGCGGGCGGGGCGCGCTTCGGCGATCAGTATGTTGGTGGCCAGGTTGCTGCTGCGCGTGATCATCCGCTCCACCAGCTCGCGCATCGGCACCTCGCCGCCGATGGCGCCGTACAGCCGGGTGTCGCTGTCGTCGCGGGGGCTCAGCTGGTAGCGGCCGCCGTCGGCGATGCTGACGAACTCGTTGCGCACCGGGATTGGCGCGTCGAACGACAGCTCGCCGGCGCCCGCGCGGCGGAAGAGTTCCATCATCACCGGCACCTTCATCGTGCTGGCGGCGTGCATCCGCACGTGCGCATCCACCAGCAGCGAATCGCCCGTCTGCAGGTCCATGAACGCCACGGACACCTCCGCCGTGTCGCCCGCCGCCGCGCGGATGATCCGCCGCACCTCCGCCTCTAATCCAGCCATCTGACTCGTTGGCGCGGGCGAGGCCGTGGACGGCGCGGCGGGGGCGCAGGCGGCCAGCATCAGCGGCAGGACGAGGATCGGTCTCATCGGATGGCTTGGCGGCGAGGGTAGAGGAATTATGGCCGGTCGCGGATCTGATCCCACGATCTTCCGGTAGCGGACGTACCGGTGCATGGGACGCCGCACACAGTCGGGCCGCCGAGTCCACGAAGGTGGACTTTGTGCAGTTGTAGCGGCGAATTTATTCGCTCCTGCAGGCGGGACGGCACGCTGCCCGCTCATATCAGATTCTCAAAAGATACCATTCGTTCACGTGGCCGGGCGGCACGTTATCGAATCAGAATCACCATCAGCATCCGCCGCAACGTAGCCGCCGCCGGTCGGGGGCGGAATCCCTCCGTTCGCATCCCCCGATCCGCCGTTCGCCTGCCGCGCCGTTCATCCGCCGCCTCTTGACCCGCATCCTTCCTCCCGTAAGCGACAAACGTCATCCACACGGATTTGAGGGAGATACGGACGATGAAGAGCGCGATGCTGCTCACCCTGGTGGCGCTGGCGGGATGCGCGGCGCAGGCGGCGCGGACGGCGGAGGTCTCGGCGGAGCCCGCGACGGTGCTGCGCGGGCGGCTGATCGACGGCACCGGCGCCGCGCCGGTGGAGAACGGCGTGGTGGTGATCCAGGCCGAGCGGATCACCTGCGCGGGCGCCGCATCGAGCTGCCGGATTCCCGCGGGCGCGGAGGTCATCGATGCGGCCGGCGGCACCATCCTGCCGGGCCTGATCGACCTGCACGCGCACGTGTGGGATGCGGGGATGCTGTCGATGTTCCTTCCCGCCGGCGTGACCACCGTGCGCGACCTGCACAACACGTTCGAGAACCTGGCGGTCCTGGACGCCGGCACCGGGCCCGCGCCTCGGCTGTTCCGCGCCGGTCCGCTGATCGACGGGCGCCAGAGCTGGCCCGGCGCCATGGTGGCCGCCGACGTCCCCGCCGCGGTGCGCGCGGTGGACACCGTCGCGGCCCACGGTGTGGACTTCGTCAAGCTGTACAGCGGGCTGTCGCTGGCGCAGGTGACGGCCGCGTCTGCGGAGGCGCGGCGGCTGGGCAAGCCGGTGACGGCGGACCTGCTGGCGAGCGAGGTTGACGCGCTGCAGGCGCTGGAGGCAGGTGTGCAGGGCTTTGAGCACGCGGGCGGCTTTGCCCAGGCGTACCGCAGGATGGGCGGCGATCCGGAGTCGTTTCCGCTGGACTCGGTGCGGATGGACAGCCTGGCGCGCGCGGTGGTGCGGCGGAACGCGTACATCGTCCCCACGCTGATCGTGGCACACCAGTACGCGGCGGAAACGCGGCCGTCGCTGGCGGGCGTGCCGCTGGCGGACCGGGTGCCGGACCACGTGCACGCCTTCTGGGCCCGCGGCGACGCGGCGCCGGCCAGCTTCAAGCACGTGTTCGACGTGCACGAGCAGTTCGCCACGCACCTTACCCGCCGAGTCGCCGCGCTGGGCGGCCGCGTGGGCGTCGGCTCCGATCTGCCGAACCCGTACGTGACACCCGGCGGCGCGCTGCACCAGGAGCTGGAGCTGCTCGTGGGCGCCGGACTGACGCCGCTGCAGGCGATCCGCGCGGCCACCGGCGGCGCGGCGGACATCCTGGGGCGCGCCGACCTGGGCGTGCTGGCGGCGGGGCGGGCGGCGGACGTGATCGTGGTCGGCGGCAACCCGGCGGCGGACGTGCGCGCGACCCGCGACGTGCGCGTCGTCATTCACAACGGCCGCGTGCTGCCGATGGAAACGCTGCTTGCCGCCGCACCGCCCGTCCGCGGCTCGCGCCCCGCCGCCCCCGCCGCGGACCCCGCGCCGGTGCCGGATGCGTCGAAGCTGGCGCTGGGCCGCATCGTCTACGGCATTGTCGTGGGCGCGGACACGACGGGGACCGACACGATGACGCTGGAGTCGCAGGGCGGCCGGTTGCTGCTCACCGAGACGTCGCGGACGCCCGCGTTCACCATGGACGTCCGGGCGGAGATGTCCGCGCCGGCAATGACGCCGCTGACGTCGGACGTGACGCAGGAGATGGGCGGCAACCGCATCCAGGTGCAGCTGCAGTACGGCGCCGGCCGGGTAACGGGGACGATGAAGATGCCGCCCGCGTTCGGCGGCGAGACGGCGCTGGACACGCCGTTCGAGGGCCCGGTGTACGAGTCCGCCGCCGTGCCGCAGGTGATCGCCGCGCTGCCGCTGCGCGAAGGGGCTGTCTGGACGCTCCCGGTCTACACCACCTATGTTCGCGCGGTGGCGCCGTACCGCGTGGAAGTGGGCGCGGTGGAGACGGTGCAGACCGGCACGGGGCCGGTGCGCGCCTTCAAGGTGCAGGTCAAGGCGGGCGCGTTCGCGCAGGTTCTGTGGATCAGCGAGGCGGAGCCGCGATGGCTGGTGGCGACGGAGATCGCGGCCTTCGGCATGCGCAGCGTGGCCCGGAGCCGCCTGCCGTGAGCGGCGCGGTCGCGGAGACCATCCCGGGGGTGCTGGGGGGCGCGTTCGCGCGCGTCCCCCGCCGCGCGCGCATCATGGGCGTGGTGGCCGTCGTCTACTTTATCGGCATGATGCTGTGGATGGTCGTCGCCTTCGGCCCGCGCGAGGCGTTCACGGGGCCGTACATGTGGGGCGGCTTCTGCGGCGGGCTGAGCGGGCTGCTGCTGGGCTGGACGGGCGCGCTGTACTCGCTGGCGCAGGACGGCCGCTGGTCCATGCGCTGGCAGTGGCGCATCGTTCCCACGCGGATGAACGACATGCTGCTGGCGGTGCCCACGCTCGCGCTCGTTGCCGCCGTGCTGGCGACCATCGGCGCGGCGATGATCTTTCCGCTGGTCTGGCGCGAGTGGTACCTGGTGGGCGGCCTGGTGTCGATGGCGGCCGTCATCATCTTCGCCGTGCGGCTGACGGCGGACAGCACGCGCTTTCTGTACCTGCACGCGCGCGAGCAGGCGGCCGCGGCGGAGCGCGCGCAGGCGGAGGCTGCGGACGCGCGGCTGGCGGCGCTGCAGGCGCAGATGAATCCGCACTTTCTGTTCAACGCGCTCAACACCATCGCCTCCCTGGTGCGTACCGACGCGCGCGCGGCGGAGGCGACCACGGAAAATCTCGCCGCCATCCTGCGCCGCACGCTCGACCGCTCCCGGTCCACGATGTCGACCGTGGAGGACGAGGCGGACTACCTGCGCGCCTACCTGGCCATCGAGCAGGAGCGCTTTGGCGACCGGCTGTCGGTGGAGTGGCAGATTGACCCCGCCGCGCTCCCGGTCAGCATTCCGCCGATGACGCTGCAGCCGCTGGCGGAGAACGCGTTGAAGCACGGCATTGGCGGGCGACTGGAGGGCGGCCGCATCCGCATCGCCGCGCGGCGGATGGACGGCGTGCTGCGGCTGGAGGTGCAGGACGATGGTGCCGGCTTCGTCCGCGGCGCGCGCGAGGGCACGGGGCTGGGCAACCTGCGCGCGCGCCTGGCCACCCTCTACGGTGACCGCGCGTCGCTCGACGTCGAACCACTCGCCCGAGGCACCCTGGCGACCGTGCTTCTGCCCGTGGAAGGTGCGTGAGTCGCTGCATCTTCGCGTAGGGCCAAACAAACAAGGTCTCACGCAGAGTCACCAGAGTGAGCAGAGTTTTACGAGGCGCGCGGAAGCCGGGTGACCCAGATCCACTCCTTTCCCTGGTCAAAGGTTGCAGGGGATCAGGAACGACATGACGAATCTTCCCTCTGCTAACTCTGGTAACTCTGCGTGAGACCCCGTCTTTGAAAGCATGCGGTTGCCTGGTACTCTGCCTCTTCCGTTGATGGGGATACGATGCGGGTTCTGATCGTGGACGACGAGCCGGCGGCGCGGCGGCGGCTGGCGCTGATGCTGGAAGAGCTGGACGAAGAGGTGGTGGGCCAGGCAGCCAACGGCATGGAGGCGCTGCAGATGGTGGCCGAGCGGCGCCCCGAGCTGCTGCTGCTGGACGTGGAGATGCCCGAGGTAGACGGCTTCGACGTGCTGCGCCACATCGGCGAGCCGCGCCCGCTGGTCGTATTCCAGACCGCGTACGACGAGTACGCCCTGCGCGCGTTTGAGCACGCGGCGCTGGACTACCTGGTCAAGCCGGTCACGCGCGCCGGGCTGGAGCGCGCCCTGGCCCGCGCCCGTGAGCGCCTGGCCGCGCCCGTGCTGCCGACCTTGGACGAGCAGGTGGCGCAGGCGCTGCGCTCCGCCGCGGGCGTGGGCGGCGGCGCCCAGCGTCGCCGCCTGCTGGTGCGCGAGGGCCGCGGCCACCGCCTGGTCGCCCTGGACGAGGTCGTCCGCTTTTCCGCCGAGGAGGGCCTGAGCCACGCCCACCTAACCGCCGGGACGAAGCACCTTACCGACTACACCCTCGCCGAGTTGGAAACGCGCGCCGGCGACGGCTTTGTGCGCGTGAGCCGCGCGGACCTGGTGCGCGTGGACGCCGTCGCCCGCGTTACCCGCAACGGCGACGGCAGCGCCACCCTGGGCCTCTCCGACGGCTCGGTCGTCCACGTCAGCCGCCGCCGCGCTCCGGAAGTGTGGGCGCTGCTGGAAGGATGACAAATCGGCATCCCGACGATCAACCGTCGGCGACTGCCTGAGGGAGCGCCACGGTAAAGCGTAAAGATCGCAACCACCTGCGCGCGGCTGAAGGATCTCGCCCGAACCACGACGGCCCCTCCACGAGGCACGTGCCCTGCCCGCAGGAGCAGGTGAAGCCCCGCACGGACGCGCCAGCGGCCGGGCGGGGCTTGTCGCTGTCCCAGCGGCGGGTTTACCCGCTCACGCGAGGCCGAGCGCAAGCGTGTGTCCAAACGGAACTCTGGACGCGGGTGTCGTCAGAGTAGCAGATTGATTTCAGCCGAATCTCCTGCGTCCCCACAATCCGGATTCTCCTCGCATGCCGCGCATCCCGCTCACGGCGCAGGCGCTTGCGGCCGCCATGAACGCCGAGCTGTACCGGCGCGGCGTGCCGGCCTTCGTGCGCGTGCTGGCGGTGGTGCGCGCGCCGGCTGGCGAGGGGGTGGACGGCGCGGACTGGACGTTCTCCCTGGAGCGCTCCCCGGTCCCACTGCACGACGACGGGACCGCCACGCGCTACGCCGAGGCGCTGTTCCGCTACGAAGACGAGGTGGATGCCGTCGCGCGATGGGCGGCCGAACGCTTCGACGCCGTGTGGGAGGCGGACGCGCCGCGCCTGGCGATCTTCATCCCCGCGCCGGAACCGGAAGCGCCACGCGTGCCGCGGATCGGCGAGCCGGTGGCCATGGAAAACGGAACGGGCGGGGACTGATCCCCGCCCGTTCGGCGTTTCAGACCAACTGGCCACGTTCACCACACCTGCTCACCTCGTCGAGGCTTCCAGTCCACGAAGGTGGACTTCGTGTGGTTGTTGCCGCGAATTCATTCGCCCTTGCTGCCTGACGGAAACCCCCTCAGACGCGCCCGTCCACCGGCCGTGCGTCGCGCGCATCGCTCTTGTCCGACGACTCGTCCGCATCGTCCTCACCGGCCGTGGAGCCGCCTTCACGGTGGCGCACGCGGTCCAGCAGGTCGCGTGACGACTCCAGCATCTCGCGCGTCTTGCGGATCACGTCGCGCGTGCGCTCCACCACTTCCGAAACGGTGCGGTCGGTGATCCGGGGACGGCTGTGCTCCTCGGCGGCCGGAGCGTCGGGCGTAGGGTCGGCGTCGTTCACGAGGGTCTCGAGGTGCAGTGGGGCGGTGGCGCGAAGCGGCGGGACGAAGGCAACGCCGGCGCGCGGCCGCCGGCCCCCCGCGCACCTGGGTACGTTAAGCGCCCTTCCGCGGTTTGGCAAACGCGGCGGATGTTGCCCGTGCTGCGCCGCGGCCCCGGACGGATGGCCCGCAACGTGCTTTCCCGGGCGCCGCACCCACCGCAACCGACGGGATTCACGGGGATGGAGATCACCATCAACTGCCGGCTGGCCACCTCGCTCGCGAGCAGAATGCGCGACGCGCGCGCAGAGCTTGCGCGCCGCTGGCTGGAGCGGATCGCCGCCCGCGTGAATCTGCACCCCAACGCGGTGTTTCCCACCGACGAGCTGCTGGACCACGTCCCGCTGCTCATGGACCACATCGCCGACTACCTGGAAGACCCGGCGGACGAGATCACCGCCGACGCGCCCGTCATCGGCAAAGCCCTGGAACTGGGTGAGCTGCGCCACTCGCAGGGGTTCGACGCGCACCAGATCCTCAAGGAGTACGAGCTGCTGGGCGGCGTCCTCTTCAACTTTCTGGTCCGCGAGGCCGACGAGATCGACGAGCCGTGCTCGCGCTCGGAGCTGCTGGCGTGCGCGCACCGGCTGTTCCGCGCCGTCGCCGTCATCCAGCAGTACAGCACCCAGCAGTACCTGCGGCTGGCCGCCGAGCAGGTGCGCGAGCGCGAAGAGCGGCTGCGCAGCTTCAACCGCATGGTCACGCACGAGCTCAAGAACCGCATCGGCTCCGTGCTGGGCGCGGGGCAGCTGCTGGAAGATCCCGAGATCTCGTCCGACCCCGCCCGCCGCGCCCGCTTCGCGAAGATGGTGACGCAGAACGCGGACGCCATGCAGGAGGTGCTGCAGAACCTGCTGGAGCTGACGCGGATGGACACCGACGCGCGGCAGCAGCGCAACGTGCCGCTGCCGCGGGCCGCCTCGGAGGTGTGCCGCCAGCTGCGCGAGATGGCGCAGTCGGCCGGGGTGCGGGTGCAGATCGACGAGCTGCCGGACGTGGAGGTGAACGCCGGCGCCGTGGAGCTGTGCCTGACCAACTACGTGTCCAACGCCATCAAGTACGCCAACCCCGCCCGTGAGGACCGCTGGGTGCGCCTGTGGAGCCGCACCGAGGCGGGCGAAGGGGGGTGCGAGCTGGTGATCGCGGTGGAGGACAACGGCCTGGGCGTGCCCGAGGACGCGCGCGACAAGCTGTTCTCGCGTTTTTTTCGCGCGCACGGCACGGTGACGGGGGTGGAGGGGACGGGGCTGGGGCTCAGCATCGTGCGCGACACGGTAGAAGGGCAGGGAGGGCGCGCCTGGGCAGAGTTCGACGGGGTGGAGGGCTCGCGCTTTCTTCTCGCGCTTCCCTGCCGCCGCTCCGCCGACCGGGAACGCCGCGGCGGCACGCCCGCGCAAGCAGAGGGCGCCGGGCCCGGATGAGCGGACAGCCTTTCGCCATGTCTGTTCGTCGGGCTAACATTCCTGATCCGACCCATGGGAACCCGGCTGTCCCGCCCGAGGTACGATCCAGCGTCCAAAACACTTGTTTTCCCGTGATAACGCCGTTTCGGCGGAAGCCGTGGCGACACGCCGCGCTCGCTCCGGCGGGGCCGTGACCCGTCATCCATCCCGTAGGGGGCGAATGGAAACGGGACGGATTCCGCGTCACCACGTTGTAGACGCCGGCACCGGGTTCCCGTTCTCCTGACCGTTCCGGACCGGCATCAGCAGATCAAATCGAATGAGCATCATCGACGCGGGGCGGCGCGTGACGCGCGTGGAGGCCCTGAAGCACGGCATCGAATCGCACGTGCGCCACACGCTGGCGCGCGACGGCGCGGCGGCCACCGAGCGCGACGTGTACATCAGCACGGCCATGGCCGTGCGCGACCGCCTGGCCGACCGCTGGGCGGCCACCAACGCGCGCTACCAGCACCGCGACGTAAAGCGCGTCTACTACCTGTCGCTGGAGTTTCTGATCGGCCGCACGCTGGGCAACGCGCTGCTTAACCTGGACGTGGAGGGCGCAACCGCCGAGGCGCTGCAGGAGCTGGGCTACCGGCTTGAGGAGCTGGAGGCGCGCGAGCCCGACGCGGGGCTGGGCAACGGCGGCCTGGGGCGCCTGGCCGCCTGCTACCTGGATTCCATGGCCACCCTGGAGCTGCCGGGGACCGGGTACGGCATCCGCTACGAGCACGGCATCTTTCGCCAGGCCGTGGACGAGCAGGCGCGGCAGATCGAAAAGCCCGACAACTGGCTGCACGACGTCAATCCCTGGGAGATCGCCCGGCCCGACCGCACCTTCAAGGTAAAGTTCTACGGCCGCGTGCAGCCCCGGCCCGACGAGACCGGCCGCATCCACTTTGACTGGGTGGATACGAACGACGTGCTGGCCATGGCGTACGACACGCCCGTCCCCGGCTACCGCAACAACACGGTCAACACGCTGCGCCTGTGGGCCGCCAAGGCCACGGAAGAGTTCGACCTCGAAGGCTTCATCAAGGGCAACTACATCGCCGCCGTCGAGGCCAAGTCGCAGACGGAAACCATCAGCAAGGTGCTGTATCCGCCCGACGACACGGGCGCGGGCAAGGAGCTGCGGCTCAAGCAGCAGTATTTTTTCGTCAGCGCCACGCTGCAGGACATCATCCGCCGCTACAAGACGGAGCGCACCACGTTCACGGACTTCGCCGACAAGGTGCAGATCCAGCTGAACGACACCCACCCCGCCGTCGCCATCCCCGAGCTGATGCGGCTGCTGATGGACGAGCACGGGCTGGAGTGGGACACCAGCTTCGACATCGCCCGCCGCACCTTTGCCTACACCAACCACACGGTGCTGCCGGAGGCGCTGGAGGAGTGGGAGGTGGAGCGCTTTGGCCGGCTGCTGCCGCGCCACCTGGAATTGATCCGCGAGATCGACCGCCGCTTCCGCGCCCGCGTGCAGGAGAAGTTTCCCGGCGACGCGGCGCGCGAGGAGCGCATGGCCATCATTGGCGGGGGCAAGGTGCGGATGGCGCACCTGGCCATCGTGGGCAGCCACCACACCAACGGCGTGGCGGCGCTGCACACGCAGATTCTCAAGGACCGTATCTTCCGCGACTTCAACGAGCTGTGGCCCGAGCGGCTGACGTCCGTGACCAACGGCGTCACGCAGCGGCGGTGGATGCTCAAGTCCAACCCGGGGCTGGCGAACCTGATCACCGACGCCATCGGCCCGGAGTGGATCACCAACCTGGAGCAGCTGGCCGGGCTGGAATCCTTTGCGGACGACGCGGCGTTCCGGGAGCAGTGGCGCAAGGTCAAGGCGGACAACCGCCGCCGCCTGGCGCAGCTGGTCCGGTCAGAGGCCGGGGTGCAGGTGGACCCGCGCAGCCTGATGGACGTGCAGGTAAAGCGCATGCACGAGTACAAGCGCCAGCTGCTGAACGCGATGCACTGCGTGGACCGGTATCTGGAGCTCAAGGACGCGCCGGGTGGGTCGATGCCGCCGCGCGCGGTGCTCTTTGGCGGCAAGGCGGCGCCCACGTACTGGACGGCCAAGCTCATCATCCAGCTCATCGGCCGCATTGCGCGCGAGGTGAACGGCGACGCGGCGGCGGGCAGGTCGCTGCGCGTGGCCTTTATCCCCGACTACCGGGTGTCGCTGGCGGAGCGGATCTTTCCCGGCAGCGACCTGTCGGAGCAGATCAGCACGGCGGGCTTCGAGGCGTCGGGGACGGGGAACATGAAGTTCGCGCTGAACGGGGCGCTGACCATCGGAACGCTGGACGGCGCCAACGTGGAGATCGCGGAGCACGTGGGGCGCGAGAACATGTTCATCTTTGGCCTGACGGCGGAAGAGGTGGAGGCCAGCCGCGCGTCGGGCTACAACCCCCGCGCCGAGTACGAGCGCAGCCCGCGGCTGCGCCGGGTGCTGGACTTCGTGGCCAGCGGCACGCTGTCGCCCGAGGAGCCGGGCCTGTTCCGGCCCCTGGTGGAGTCGCTGCTGCACCACGACCCGTACATGGTGCTGGCGGACTTTGACGCGTACCTGGAGGCGCAGGCGCTGGTGGACACGGCGTGGGCGGACCAGGAAGAGTGGACGCGCAAGGCGATCCTGAACGTGGCGCGCTGCGGCTGGTTCAGCAGCGACCGCTCCGTCAAGGAATACGCCGACCGCATCTGGAAGCTGGACCCGCCGGCGGTGGGGTAAGACGGATCCGGCAAACGAGCTAGCGTGATCGCGAGGTTCGAAAACTACATCGGGGGGTACAGAGGAACAGAGAACAGCAAGAGATACAGAGGACAACCGGTCTTCCTCTGTTCCTCTGGCTGTTCCCTGTTTCTCTGTACCCTTCCTCTTTTGTTCTCGGATTCGGTGTGATTGAGGCAGGAGGGAAGGGATGCTTGGCCCCGTGCTCTACTCGGCCGCCAGCTTTTTCTCCGCTTCTTCAAGCGCGTCCCAGCCCAGCATGGCGCACTTCACGCGGCGCGGCAGCTTGGCCACGCCGGAGAGAGCGCGCATGTCGCCCAGCGCCTTGTCGCGCGCGGCCGCCTCGTCGCCGTGAATCATGTCGCGGAAGCGGGCGGAGATGGCGTGCACCTCGTCCCACGACTTGCCGACGGCGTGCTCGCTCATCATCGACGCGGCGGCTTGCGAGATGGCGCAGCCGTGGCCGCTGAAGCGGATCGCCTCGATCTTTCCCTCGCGCACCTGCACCTGCAGCAGGATGTCGTCGCCGCACACGGGGTTGCGCATGGGCACCACCGCGTCCGGCTCCGCAAGCTCGCCGCGGAACTTCGAGCTTCGGTAGTGCTTCAGGATCAGCTCCTGGTACACCGAGTCCAGCGCAGACCGCTCCATTATCGCATCTCCAGTGCCTCGTCCAAGGCAGAGCCGAGGTTTTCGATCAGCTCGCCGCGCGTCTTTGCCTGCGAGTTGACCCCCGCGATCTCATCGATCCATCCGATCCACCACCCGCCGCGCTGACTGATCACACCCGTATATCCCAGCGCAATCCTGAGCCGTTCTGTTTCCACCGCGTTCGATCCCGGCGCCCGGTTTTTGTCCGCGCAGGCGGACAGCGTGACGTTGTTGCCGCGATTTCAATCGCTCTCGCAGAGCCAGTGGATCCCTCAGTACCCGAACAGCCCGCGCGCCTTGTGCAGCGCGTCCACCAGCGTGTCCACCTCGGCCGGCGTGTTGTACAGGTAGAACGAGGCGCGCGCGGTGGATCCCACGCCCAGGCACTTCATCAGCGGCTGGGTGCAGTGGTGGCCGGCGCGAATGGCGACGCCCTCGCTGTCCAGGATGGTCGCCAGGTCGTGCGGGTGGATGTCGGCCAGGGTGAACGAGACGACGCCCGAGCGCTCCTCCAGATTGCGCGGGCCGAGGATGGTCAGGTCCTCGATCTCGCCCAGCCGCTGCACCGCGTACGCCACCAGCGCCCGCTCGTGCGCCAGGATGGCGTCGCGTCCCAGCCCCGCCAGGTAGTCCGCCGCCGCGCCCAGGCCGACCGCGCCCGCCACGTTGGGCGTCCCCGCCTCGAACTTCGCCGGGATCGGGGCGTAGGTGGACGATTCCAGCTCCACCCACTCGATCATGTCGCCGCCGCCGTGGAAGGGGGGCATGGCCTCCAGCACCTCGCGCCGGCCCCACAGCCCGCCGCTTCCCGTGGGCCCGCACATCTTGTGGCCGCTGAACGCGTAGAAGTCGGCGCCCAGCGAAGGCACGTCGACCGGAAGGTGCGGGGCGGACTGCGCGCCGTCCACCACCATCAGCGCCCCCGCCGCCTTTGCCTTCGCCGCGATCTCCCGGATCGGGTTCACCGTTCCCAGCGCGTTGGATACGTGCGTCAAGGAGACGATCTTCGTCCGCTCCGTCAGCAGGTGGTCCAGCATCGACAGGTCCAGCCGCCCCTGGTCGTCGATCTCCAGGAACCGCAGCCGCGCGCCGGTCCGCTGCGCCACCAGCTGCCAGGGGACGAGATTCGAGTGGTGCTCCAGCACCGAAAGCAGGATCTCGTCGCCCTGGCGCAGGTTGTTCATGCCGTACGCGTACGCCACCAGGTTCAATCCCTCGGTGGTACCGCGCGTCCAGATGAGCTCCGCCGTGTCGGTGATCCCCAGCAGCGCCGCCACCCGCTGCCGCGCGTGGTCGTACGCGTCCGTGGCGCGGTTGCTGAGCTCGTGGATGCCGCGGTGCACGTTGGCGTTGTTGCGCTCGTAGTGCCCGCTGATGGCGTCGATCACCTGCCGCGGCTTTTGCGTGCTGGCCGCGTTGTCCAGGTAGACGATCGGCGTTCCCTGCGCCGTGGTCTCGCGCAGGATGGGAAAGTCCTGGCGGATGCGCTCCACGTCCAGCGGCGTCGCGGGCGCTTCGGGAAGGCTCAGGCTGCTCATGGCGATGTCTTGCTAAGGCTTGCTTCGGCGCGCCGCCGGCGGTCCCGCAGGCGCAGCACGCCGATCATCAGCAGGTTGGCGGCGGCGGCGGTGGCCATGGTGAGCGTGATCAGCGCCGCGAACGCCACCGCCAGCAGAAGCGCGGGCCGGCCCACGTAGCCGCTCACCAGCACGCCGGTAAGAAGCGTGATCAGGTTCAGGAACAGAACCACCCATGCGAGCTCCAGAAGATCGTGGATCAGCGGAGAGCTTCGCATGGGTGGATGCTTTCGTGTTGCGGTTTGTCGCGGACGCCTACGCCAGCTCCACCCAGACCTCGCTGTCCTCCACCTTCACCGCGTAGACGGCGATCGGCCGGAAGGCGGGCGGGCAGGTGGGTTCGCCGGTGCGGATGTCGAAGGCGGCGCCGTGCCACTCGCAGGTGACCGTGCAGCTTACCGGATCCACCTCGCCCACGGAGAGGGGAAAGTCGCGGTGCGAGCAGTTGTCGGCAAAGGCGTACACCTCGCCGTCCACCCGCGCCAGCGCCACCCGCCGCCCCTCCACCTCCGTCCCCAGCACCGCCCCCTCCTCCGGAAGGTCGGAGAGGGCGGCCGCTTTCACCCAGCCCAACGTCAGAGCGCGGGCGCCAGCTTGCGCTCCACCACGCGCAGCAGCTCCGCGCGCACCCCCTCCAGCGGCAACTGGTCCAGCACCTCGCTAAAGAAGCCGAAGACGACGAGGCGCACCGCCTCGGGCTTGGGGATGCCGCGGCTGAGCAGGTAGAACACCTCTTCCTCGTCCAGCTGCCCCACCGTGGCCGCGTGCGAGCAGCGCACGTCGTCCGCCTGGATCTCCAGGTTGGGGAGCGAGTCCGCGCGCGCCCCGTCGCTCAGGATCAGGTTGCGGTTGGTCTGGTACGCGTCGGTGCGCTGCGCCTTGGCGTGGACGCGGATCAGCCCGCGGAACACCGAGCGGCCCGTATCGTTCAGCGCGCCCTTGAACAGCAGGTTGCTGCTGGCGTGCGGCGCGATGTGGTCCTGCAGCGTCTGGTTGTCGAAGTGCTGCTTGCCGTCGGCGATGTACAGCCCCAGCATGTCCACGTGGCTTCCCGGCGCCACCAGCCGGCACTGCACGTCCGCCCGCGACACGTCCGCGCCAAAGCTGGTGTACAGCGTGGTGATCTTGGCGTCGCGCCCCGCCACCAGCCGGTCCGTCGCCAGATGGACCACGCCGCGCCCGTACCGCTGCACCTGCGTGTAGATGACGACGGCCGAGTCGTCGGCGAAGATCTCCGCCGCGCCCACCGAAAGCGCCATCTTCGCCACGTCGTCAGAGCCCAGCTCCTCCACCACCGCCACGCGCGCGCCCGCCTCGGCGATCACCAGCACCCGGCCCAGCGCCGTGGTGCCGCCCTCGCTGATCCAGCGGTAGACGCGCATGGGGATCTCCACCTGCACGTTCTTGGGCACGTACAGAAACGCGCCGCCGGTCCAGAACGCCGCGTTCAGCGCCGCGAACTTGCCGTCGTCGGGCGTGATGGCCGTGCCAAAGTGCTTCTGCACCAGTTCCGGGTGCTCGCGCGCCGCCGTTTCCAGCGAGGTAAAGATCACCCCCTGCGCCGCCAGCTCCTGGGGCAGCTCGCGCAGCACCACGGACGCGTCCACCTGCACCATGCGCGCGGACGCTTCGCCCGCCTCGTCCATCCGCGCGCGCAGCCCCGCCGGCAGCGCGTCCGCCGCCGCCGGACCGCGCTCTTCGGCGAACGAAAAGGCGTCCAGCTTCAGCAGCTTCTTGATGTCGGTGTAGCGCCAGTCCTCAAGCCGGGTCGTCGGCATGGGGGTGCCGGCGAACACGGCGTGCGCGCGCATGCGCTGGTCACGCAGCCAGTCCGTCTCCAGCTTGCGCGCCGTGAGCATCTCCACCTGGTCGCGCGTAAAGACGCCGACGTCGGCGGGGGTGATGGCGGTTTGTGTATCGGACACTGTCTTTCGGTTCCGTCAGGGTTCAGTCGCGCTGGCCTTGAGGGAATAGGTAATAGGGAATAGGGAATAGCGAGCAACTGCGCCCGGATCCCCAGGCTACCGAGCAGTCGTCGTTGTTTGCTATTCCCTATTCCCTGTTCCCTATTCCCTTCAGTTCCTGCCGTTATCCTACCGAGCCTTCCATCTCCAGTTCGATCAGCCGGTTGAGCTCCACCGCGTACTCCAGCGGAAGCTCCTTGGCGATGGGCTCGATAAAGCCGCGCACCACCATGGTGGCCGCCTCGTCCTCGCTAAGCCCGCGCGACATCAGGTAGAACAGCTGCTCGTCGCCGATCTTGCTTACCGTGGCCTCGTGGCCGATCTGCGCGTGCTGGTCCTCGATGTTGATGTACGGATACGTGTCCGTGCGCGCCTCTTCGTCCAGCAGCAGCGCGTCGCACTCCACGTTGCTGCGCGCGTGGTGCGCGCCCGGCTGCACGTGCAGCAGGCCGCGGTAGCTGGACCGGCCGCTGCCGCGCGAGATGGACTTGGAGACGATGCGCGACGACGTGTACGGCGCCGCGTGGATCACCTTGCCGCCCGCGTCCTGGTGCTGCCCGTTCCCCGCGTAGGCAATGGACAGGATCTCGCCGCGCGCGCGCTCGCCCACCAGGTAGCAGCTGGGATACTTCATCGTCAGCTTGCTCCCCAGGTTGCCGTCCACCCACTCCATGGTGCCCTCGCGCTCGACCCGGGCGCGCTGCGTCACCAGGTTGTACACGTTGTGCGACCAGTTCTGGATGGTGGTGTAGCGCATCCGCGCGCCTTCCTTCACCACGATCTCGATCACGCCGCTGTGGAAGCTGTCCTGGCTGTACGAGGGGGCGGTGCACCCCTCGATGTACTGCACCTGGGCGCCTTCCTCCACAATGATCAGCGTGCGCTCGAACTGGCCCATCGCCTCGGCGTTGATGCGGAAGTACGCCTGCAGCGGCATGTCCAGCTTTACCCCCTTGGGGATGTAGACGAACGATCCGCCCGACCATACCGCCGTGTTCACCGCCGCGAACAGGTTGTCGCGGAAGGGAACCACGGTGCCGAAGTACTGCCGCACCAGGTCCTCGTGCTCGCGCAGGCCGTCGTCCATCCCCTTGAAGATGACGCCCTGCTCCTCCCACTCCTTCTTGAGCGAGTGGTAGACGACCTCGCTCTCGTACTGGGCGCCCACGCCGGCCAGAATGCGGCGCTCCTGGTCCGGAATGCCCAGCCGCTCGAAGGTGTTCTTGATGTTCTCGGGGACCTCGTCCCACGTGCGCCCCGTCTTTTCGTTGGGGCGGATGTAGAAGTAGATCTCGTCGAAGTTGAGCCCCGACAGGTCGCCGCCCCAGGTGGGCCACGGCCGCGCCTGGGCGTGCTTGAGCGCCTTGAGGCGGGTCTGGAGCATCCACTCCGGCTCGCCCTTTTGCGCGCTGATCTCGCGAACGATGTCCTCGTCGAGCCCCTTGCGGCTCTTGAAGACGTAATCCACCTCGTCCTTGAAGCCGTACTTGTACTCGTCGAGGCCGAGTGCGGCTACATCTTCGTTGTAAGGCATCCTTGCCCCCTTCTGTCGTTGTACCGCGGCGGCAGTCCCGTCGCGGGCAGTGCGTTCGAACGTGAGTGCGTTAGTGCGGAACAGAACCAATCACGCACTCACGCACTTCCGCACTCACGCACCGACCTCTTCCTTCACCCAGTCGTATCCGCGCTCTTCCAGCTCCAGCGCCAGCTCGGCGCCGCCGGAGCGGATGATGCGGCCTTCCACCATCACGTGCACGCGGTCGGGCGTGATGTAGTTGAGCATGCGCTGGTAGTGCGTGATGAGCAGCACCGCCATGTCGCCGCGCTCGGCCTTGATCTTGTTGATCCCCGCCGTTACGATCTTCAGGGCGTCGATGTCCAGGCCGCTGTCGGTTTCGTCCATCACCGCCAGCGTGGGCTCCAGCATGGCCAGCTGAAGGATCTCGTTGCGCTTCTTTTCGCCGCCGCTGAAGCCGTCGTTCACGGAGCGCATGGCAAACGCCGGGTCCATCTCCAGCATGGCCATGCGGGACTCGAGTTCTTCCTGGAAGTCAAAGATGTCGACCTCTTCGCCGCGCTTGGCGTTCAGCGCCGTGCGCATGAAGTTGGCGACGGAGACGCCGGGGATCTCTACCGGGTACTGAAAGGCCAGGAACACGCCGGCGCGCGCGCGCTCGTCCGGCTGCATGTCCAGAACGCTTTCGCCGCGCAGCAGGATGTCGCCGTCGGTCACCTCGTACGCCGGGTGGCCGCTGATCACCTTGCTGAGCGTGCTCTTGCCGGAGCCGTTGGGGCCCATGATGGCGTGGATCTCGCCCGCGTTCAGCTCCAGGTCCAGGCCCTTGAGGATCTCGGTGCCGTCTTCGGCGATCTCGGCGTGCAGGTTGGTGATCTTGAGCAGCGGTTCCGCCATCCTGTCAGTCTCCTGGGGTCGTCCGGCGCGTGACGGCCGGCGTGCTTCGTTCGTCGGTCACGGTGTTCCCTCCATACACCGCAAACGGTGGGCGGGTCACCAAGAATGATTCTCCGTATCAACCGGCAACGTAGGCTTTGCCGGCCCTCGCGTCAAGGCTGTGCGCCGCGCGTGAGGCGCGGCGGGCCCGCAAATTCCGTGCGGTGCCCGGATCGCCCGTTTTCTCCATCCCGCACCCCGCGCGCCCGTTGAACGCCACCGCCGAAATGCCGTCCCGCGCCCCCGACGCTCGTCCGCGCACCGTGCTGGTGCTGGGGGGCGGGGGGATGAAGGGCACCGCGCACGTGGGCGTGTGGAAGGCGCTGGAAGAGGCGGGCATTCGACCCGACGCCATCGTGGCCTGCAGCATCGGCGCGCTCATCGGCACCGCCGTCGCCGGGGGAATGGGGTGGCGCGAGCTGGCCGAGATCGCCCGCAAGCTCACCCGCGAAGACATCGTGCAGATCAACCGCCGCGCGGTGTGGTTGGGCGGCGTGCGCGAAGAGGCCGTCTTCAACGGCGAGCACTACAAGGGGTGGATCCGCCGCAACCTGCCGCTCACGAACTTCGCCGACGCGCAGATCCCCGTGCGCGTGAACGCCGTGTCGCTCGTCGGCTGCGGCGAGGTGTGGTTCGGCACCGGGGCCATCGAGGACGTAGACCCGGTGGACGCCGTCTACGCGTCGTGCGCCATCCCCATCTACTATCCGCCGCTGCGCTGGAAGGGCGACTTTCTGGTGGACGGCGGCGTGCTGAACGTGGTGCCGGTGGACCAGGCGCTGGCGTGGGGCGCCGAGCGCGTGATCGCGGTGGACGTGGGCTCCGAGATCCAGCCGCCCGCGCCCGACTACTTTGACCGCGGGATGATCGCCATCCACGACCGCGTGCTCACGATGAACATCGCCGGCCAGCGGCAGCGCAGCCTGGAGGCGTGGAAGGACCTGCCGGTGACGCACGTGCGCCCGCGCATCGGCCACCTGGGCGCGTGGGACTTTACCCGCACGCAGTACTTTCTCGAAGAAGGCTACCGGGCCACACGCGAGGCACTCAAGACGATGCAAACGGCGGAGAGTGCGTGAGTGCGTGAGTGCGTGAGTGCGTGAGTGCGTGAGTGGGGCGGACCGAAGAGACGGCGAACATCCTCTTGACACGGTGCTCACGGTGAAGTATCTTCCCGGTACAAATGGACTGGGAATGCTCGGTCGGCGTCAGGCCTCGGCAATCTGCCGGGGCCTTTCGCTTTGTGTCATCAGGGAAAGACCTTCAGCCCCCACCCCTTCACCAGTCCGGTCGCCGGGTTCCGCCGGAGCTTGGTTTCCAGGATGTCGTAGGCGCGGTTCTCCTGGTCGGGCTTGATCACCTTGCGCCCGATCGGCCGAGCGATCAGGTCGGCCAGCTGCAGTCCCGACGAGTTGCAGGTCTTGCCCGCCATCACGATCTCGAACGGCAGCTTTCTCCCCATCGAGTTGTGCCCATCGCAGATGCGGCGGAACTCCGCCTCGGCCTCCGCGTCTTCCTTGGGCCCGCGCCGCTCGAACAGCACGTACGTCGTTCCGGTGCGGCAGCCAAGGCCCACCAGCTCGCGATAAATCCGCTCCAGCCCAAAGCTCATGCTGATGTGATAAGGGTTGTTTGGCACCTGGTACCGCGCCCGGTGCTTTTCCTTGTCGATCACGCTGGCGACGATCGTCATGGGCGCGCCGGCCATGAGGGCGTTCAGGTCCTCGTAGAACGGACCGCGCCGCTCGCGGTTCTGCAGAATCGAGAACGCGCCGCGCGATCTGCGGATGTCGAGCTCGTGCAGGATGACTTGATCGTGCCCAAAGTGCTTGAACTTGAACCGAAGAACTTCGGGAACGGCGTGTGCCGCGTAGTCGGCTTTGCGGAACAGGCAGAAGCCCAGCACGAACACGGGATACTCCCGGTCGATGCTGACGAGGCCGTGGTCGCCGCTTTCGTCCGAAAAGACGATGAAGTCGCTGAACTCCGGCACCGGAAGGCAGGCGTAAGGGGACAGAGTGAACGGCTCTAGTAATCGCATCGTGAGGGGTGAGCTGTCAACTCCGAAATCGATTCCGCGGGGGATATTCACTCGGGGCCCCGCGCCGGCCCTCGCCATCGCGCTTGCCTGTATCACACACCGGATCACCCTTTGCACCCCCGCGCTTCGACACTTCAACCGACACCCCGCGCCGATTTCATCATGCCGCACGTTGTTCTTCTGGGGGACAGCATCTTCGACAACGCGTCGTACGTGGCGGGCGGGCCGGACGTGGTGGCGCACCTTCGCGGCGAGCTGCCGAGCGGCTGGCAGGCGACGCTCGCCGCCATGGACGGCGCGACGACGGAGGATCTGCCCATTCAGTACGGCCGCATTCCCGCCGACGCCACACACCTGGTGCTGAGCATCGGCGGCAACGACGCGCTGATGAACGTCGACATCCTGGACCGCCGCGCCTCGTCGGCGGGGGAGGCGATCGGGATGCTGGCGGACATCCGCGACGCGTTCGCCGCGCGCTACGAGGGCGTGCTGCGTGAACTGATGGAGCACGGCCTGCCACTGACGGTGTGCACCATCTACGAAGGCAACTTTCCCGACGCGCGGATGCAGCGGCTGGCCGCGACGGCGCTCATCGTGTTCAACGACGCCATCCTGCGCCACGCCGTCCGCGCCGGCCTTTCCGTGATCGAGCTGCGCCTGGTGTGCAGCGACCCGGGCGATTACGCCAACCCCATCGAACCGTCGGTGCAGGGTGGCGCCAAGATCGCCCGTGTCATCGCCCGCGCCGTCGGCGCGAATGGAACGGACGGACCGCGCACGGAGATCATCACCGTCTGACGCGCGCCTGACGCATCGGAAGACCGACGAGCGGAAGTCTGACGCGCGCGAGAGCCTGTCACCTCCTGGCCCGCACACCCGCACCTTCAGTGCACTCGATAAGTCGCAGGCCGAGGAGTCGACTTTCGGGTTGCTCGAACGCGACGCGGCAGCCCGCCCGGTGGGTGGCGACGACGACGGCGCCAGGCAGTGCCTCCGTGAAAGCGCACCCCAGCGGCGGAAACGCGAAGCGGGCCAGACGATTTCTCGTCTGACCCGCTTCTACGGCTGGCTTTGTCCGGCGGGCGGGTTGCCGAGACATCACGCGGGCTGCCGCGTCCGCCGGCCGAGAGGCAGCTCGTCCGCCAAGATCCCGCCCGGTCAGGCGTCGTCGGATTCGGCGAGGTCGTAGCGCAGGCGGGCGAGCTCCACAGCCTGCCGTGCGCAGCCCAGGGCGCGGGTGCTGGGGCCGTGCGCCACGCGCAGCTGCAGGCCGTTTGGACGCCAGTTGCAGCCGTCCATGTCCGGAAGCGCCGGCGCCAGCGTGCCGATGCAGAACTCCAGGCCTTCGCACTCCGGGCGCCCCGCAAGCATCCGGTTGATGACGTCGACCAGCTCGTCCGGCCGCAGCGCCTGCCGCGCGGAGAGCTGCGCCGCGCGCGTCCGGGCGCTGAGCGGCTCCGCTGGGCGAGCGCGCGCGCCGGCGGTGAACATGTGAGACGTGGCGATCATGGCGGCTCCTTTGTGGATGAGTCCGGCATCCACCCCAAGGCAAGCGCGGTGCTCGCTGTGTGATTTGCTCTATCCTGTTGTGGATGATGTAGTTAGGTGATTTTGAAATCCGCGGGAAAGCCGATTTTTCCGCCCGGGATCGCGACAGTGTGCAGATTCCGGACGCTGGAGGGCAAACGCGGAGGGGCGGCCCGCGATGGGACCGCCCCTCTTCGACGTCGGCCGATGGGTTCCGTGGATCAGGACAGCTGGTCGTCCGCCTGCGGGCCGTGGGCGCGCAGCGAGTCCAGCTGCTGCAGGTCTTCTGCCCACACGGACTTGAGCACGGGGTGCCGGTCCACGTACGCGCGCAGGCCTGAGACCAGCGCGTCCAGGTTCACCCCCTCGAAATCCTCCGCAAAGCTGCCCATCCCGGCCGCCGCGCCATCACCCGCGGGTGATGCGTCGCCCAGCCAGACGACGCGGCCGTCGGCGTACTGAATGCCCACGCGCTCGCCGTCCGTGGCGTAGGCCACGGCATCCTCCCACGGCATCACGTCGTGCACCTCGCGGCCGCTGCCATCGGTGCGGGAGAGGTAAAAGCGGTCCGGTAGTCGGATCTGGCGCGCTGCCATGGTCTGCATGCCGCGTTCGGTTCCGCCGGGGCACTGCCCGGCCGGGGAAGGTTGCGAGCCGAAAAAAAGGGGCGCCGCTCGGCGCCCCCCGGGGTCAGGCCAGTGAAGCCGCGGCCTTGCGGCGCGCGGTTCCGGCGGTCTCGGCCGCGGTATCGATGCCGTCCGGATGAATGCGCTCCAGCTGCGCGCGCACCTCCACGAACCGCTGCGCCTGCGCCACCAGCCCGCGCCGCTCCAGAAACGCGTTCAGGTGCTGCAGCACGGCGCACACCATCTCATGCCGCTCCTCCACCCGCCTCAGCCGCCGGATCTCGCGCACCAGCCGCAGCGCCGCGTCGGGGTGCATGGCCGCGATGTACGCCTGGTCCGCCTCGGCCATCTCGTGCTCGCGCTCCACCACGTACTGCATCTCGTCGGCCTGCCCGTGTACCACCACGCGCGCGCTTTCGCCGGTGAGGTAATCGAGCACCACCTGCGGCTCCCAGGGACCCGGAGTGGCGTCGCAGGCAAGGGACTCGATCTCGAACAGCTCGCGGTCGGTCAGCGGAACGTGCTTGGCCATGGCTGGGCGGTGCGGCCGCGGTGCTGCATACGGCGCGGTGGATGAGGATGCGTGCGCGGGTCCGGTCGGACGCGGTGCGCGGAGAAATGGGATTGGAACGATGGAAGGTTGCAGCCCTGTCCGCAAGTGTTTCGGGCCCGATTCGGGACAGATCGTGAAATTCGCCGCCAGGCCTGGGACAAAGGTGGTACGAGGGATGCGGAGGGGCCCGCGTCCGTGCCGTACCCCCCAAACCGTGATCCCCGCGAATCGACGATGCTCAGGCTGCGTCTGCTTTCCCTTGTGTTCATCAGTGCCGCACTCGCTGTGGCGTCTTGCGACGGCTCTGGCGAGCACAACACCCCGGACGAATCCGGTGAAACGACGGGCTCGGACTCCCTCTCCGCCGGCACCGCCGTGCCCGGCACGCTGCCGCCCGAGGGGACGGTGAACCCCGCCGCGCCCGCCGGCACCGGCAGCTATCCCGACAGCGCGTCGCCGGCGGCGGTGGGCCCGTCGCAGGGCGCCACCCCCGGCTCGCCGAACCCCGCGGACGCCGTGCAGTCGGGCGTCGCTTCGGATTCTTCGGACTGATCGGCCGGGAAAGAAAGCCTCACACCGGAGTCAACGGAGTTCGCTCCCGCTGATTCCGCTGGCCCGGTGTGAGGGCTTCTTTATCCAGGATTCACTGGATGATGAGCGTTTCGCCGTGCTTCAGGACGTGCAGGTCGTCCGGCGGCAGGCCGGCGTCGGTCCAGGCGCCGCGGATGCGGACGGGGGGCTCCAGCGGGTCCTCGTCCGTCAGGCGAAAGGTGCCCCAGTGCATGGGGACAAACGCGCCGCGGCCGCCAAGCTCGCGGTAGGCGCGCACCGCCTCTTCCGGGTTCATGTGCGCGGGGGCCATGAACCAGCGCGGCTCGTACGCGCCGATCGGCATCAGCACCGCGTCGAAGGGCCCCAGCCGCTCCCCGATCTCCGCGTAGCCGCGAAAGTATCCGCTGTCGCCCCCAAAGTAGACGCTTCGCCCGCCCGCCGTCCGCAGCGCGAACGATCCCCACAGCCGGTCGTTGAACTCCCGCAGCTTGCGGCGCGTCCAGTGCTGCGCGGGCGCGCAGGTCACCGTCAGCGCGCCGTCCGCGCCGGGGAGATCGACCGCATCCCACCAGTCCACGTCCGCCACGTTGCGGATCCCCCGCGCGCGCAGCCACGCCTCGTGCCCCAGCGGCGCGATCCACCGTATGGCATCGCCGAAGCGCCGGTGAAGCTGGCGCACGCTCCACTCGTCCAGATGGTCGTAGTGGTCGTGCGACAGGAGGACGGCGTCGATGGGCGGCAGCGCGTCCAGCGCCAGCCCGGGCGGGCCGAACCGTTTGGGGCCCATGAAGCGGAACGGCGACGCGCGCGAGCCAAAGTGCGGGTCCAGCAGCACGTTGCGCCTGCCGATCTGCAGCAGAAAGCTGGCGTGGCCGATCCAGGTGATGCGGATCTCGCCCGGGTCGGCGTGCGGCCGCGCGACGTCGCCGGCCACCAGGGGAAAGGCGGAGGCGGGCGGCGTGGGCGGCAGCTTCGTCCGTAGCCGCTCCATCTGCCAGCGGAGCACGCCGCCGCCGCCGCGCTGGTCGCTGGTCTCCAGCGGCCAGGGGGTGCGGTACTTTCCGTCCGGACCGTGGTGCGCGGGACGCTCGCTCATCGGCGCGCCGCTCCGTCGCCCGCGGCGGGGCAGGGGCGGATGGCGCCGGGGCGTGGCCCTGCCCCCGCCGTGGGCTTGAAGATCGCCAGGTATCCCGATCCGCCGCCCAGGTCGTGAAAGCCGGCCGGTTCGTAGCCGGCGGCCGCCATCTCGCAGCGCAGGAGGGGGCCGGGTGTGCCGTGGCGGCTGGTAGGCCGGTCCAGGTCCACCACGGCCACCCGCCCGCCCTCGCGGAGCGCCGGGCGCAGGTTGTACAGGAACGCGTACGGCTGCTCCACCTCGTGGTACATGTGCACCAGCAGCACCAGGTCGGCGGAGGCGGGGGCCAGCCGCGGGTCGTGCGGCTCGCCCAGCGCCAGGGTAACGTTGCTCAGCCCGGCGCGGCGGACGCGGTCGCCCAGCCCCTCCAGGTAGCGCGGCATGATGTCCTGCGCGATCACCCGGCCCCGCGGCCCCACCTGCGGCGACAGGCGTACGGTGTAGTATCCGCTCCCCGCGCCCACGTCGGCGACGGTCATCCCGGGGCGCACGTTCAGCAGGTCCATCACGCGGGCGGCCTCGCGGGCGGTGTCGCGCACGGCCTCGTTGCTCCACGTGTCGGTGACGATGGACGCCACCGGCCGCGACGGCTCCGCGAACGAATCGGCCGGCATCCCCGCCGGCCCCAGCGGCTGGATGCCCCCGGCCCGCGGCGCCCCCCGCTCCGGCGCGCGCCCGCAGGCAGCCGCCAGCAGCATCGCGAGCAGAATCCCCCACGTCGTCCGCATCCGCCTCATCCCGTGTCCATGTCCCCGGAGTGCCGCGCGGGCTGCACGCATGGGAATTGTCATGCCGAGGTCCGCAGGGATGACGGGTCGCCGCCGTGCGCGCGGACAAAGTGGTCGATGAGCGCGCGGGCCAGGCTGATGGTCGGCGGGACGATGGGGATCTGGTCCACCGCGTACCACGCCGCGGCCTCGATCTCCGCCGGGTCCGGCGCCAGCTCGCCCCCCGCGTGCTCCGCGGTAAAGGCGACCATCAGCGAGCTGGGAAAGGGCCATGGCTGGCTGCCGAAGTAGCGCACGTTGGCGATCTCGATCCCCACCTCTTCGCGCACCTCGCGGACGACGGTCTCTTCCAGCGATTCGCCGGGATCCACGAACCCCGCCAGCGTGCTGAACATCCCCGGCGCAAAGTGCGGCGACCGGGCCAGCAGAATGCGGTCGCCGCGCGTGACGGAGACGAGCACGGCGGGGCTAAGCCGCGGAAAGTGCAGCGATCCGCACTCCGTGCACCGCCGCGCCAGCGGCTCGCCGCACGCCTCCGTGCGTCCGCCGCACCGCCCGCAGAAGCGGTGCGCGCGCTCCCATTCCACGATCTCCGACGCGCGTCCCGCCATCCGGAACGCGTCCGCGCCCAGCACGCCGTACGAGGACCGCAGCGGCATCCACGCGCACCCGTGCGGCGCCGGCAACTCCGCGCCCACGCCGACGGCCACGCACCGCATCCCGCCCAGCTCCCCCACCTCCAGCAGCCGCTCGGGATCCACCCGGACGCGGTTGATGGAGGGAATGCGCCCGCGCCCGTCGTCCGTGTCGGCGATCAGGATCTCGTTGCCGCGAAAGGCAAAGCAGAGGGTGGGGGACGTGGATGGATGGGGACCGCTCATCGTTCTCCGGGCGCGTGGTGGTCCGGGAACGATAACGCGCCGCGGCGGCCCCTGTCATCTACGCAGACCCGCAAACGGCTTGACCTCACACAGAGTTAACAGAGTCAACAGAGTACGGGCCGCGAGAGTGCTTCCGACTCCTTTCCCACCCGCAATGCATGGGGGGGATGATGGAGGCACTGACTCTCGGCTGCCTCGAACAAACTCTGAGTCCAGTCTAAAAAGCCTCTTGGGTTTCTGCAGATTCTTCTTGGATATTGCCTAAGTCAATGATATATTGTGATTTAGACATCGTTCCCCCTCTCCCCGCCGCCCCTGCACCTACCGTGTTTCGTCCGAACGAGGCG
>NZ_JBMDXM010000036.1:0-61212 GCF_048594345.1 Longimicrobium sp. | reverse complement strand
CGTTCGGACGAAACACGGTAGGTGCAGGGGCGGCGGGGAGAGGGGGAACGATGTCTAAATCACAATATATCATTGACTTAGGCAATATCCAAGAAGAATCTGCAGAAACCCAAGAGGCTTTTTAGACTGGACTCAACTCTGCCGACTCTGGCAACTCTGCGTGAGGCCACCCTTGTCCCGTAGAGCGAATACGGCAGATGCTTTCCCGAGGCGGCGAAAACGAATAGCGCACACCTCGGGAAAGGTGTGCGCTCTGCATCAGGAACTGTTACATTGGATCGTATCACCCACCGCAATCTGCACTGCAAACCGCGGTTTGCAATTTTTTCAAGCCCCTCCGTCAGCCGTGCGTTACGGTCCGATGGGAGCGGCCGCTTTGCAACGTAGGCGGTAGCAACGACTTACGACATTTTATGGGATAGTGCACCTGAACGGTGTTTCCGGCCCGATCTGTCGGGAAAGATGCGGTATGTGTCGGCTGAGGTAAGCTGGTGGGGACGGGATTTCCCTAGTTTCTGCCCAGGCGTGAACCCCACGCCCTTTTTTACGTCCCCTCGTTGGAGAAGCACCCCTATGAAGATCCGCGGCCTGCTCGCGGGCCTGCTGGTGGCCGCCGCCCTGACCGGCTGCACCAGCTCCGCCACCGCCCCCGAGATCCACACCCCCCCGGCCGCCGCGTTTGACGATGCGCCGCCGCCCGACACCACCAACCGTGGCGGCGGGGCGATGGGCTCAGGCAACTAGGCGCCTACCAGCGCCCCGCCGGCAGGCCGGGTCAGCGCCTGGACGAACGCATCCGCCAGGCGCGTGGCGGACGGACGTGGCGTGCTGGCCTGGGCGCTCAACCGCGCTGAAACGGATTCCAGGGCCGCCTCGGCGGCCAGCACGACCCGGCCCTCCCGGCGCTCCGTCGCCAGGTCGAGGGCCCGGGTCGCATACGTCCGTGCGGTCTGCCAGTCGTGCAGGCTGGCGGCCCCGTACGCAACGCCCAGCAGCGCGCGGGCGGCCGCGTCCTCGCCGACGCCGGCCAGCAGCCCCTCCAGCTCCCGCCGTCCCCGTTCGAACGCCCCGCGGTCGCCCGCGCCACCCGCCGAGCGGGTGACCAGGGCCACCACCAGCGCCTGCTCCGCGGGGGCTTCAAAGTGCGGCCCAAGCGCCTGCGCAAGCCGCAGCGCATCGCCAAAAAAGCCTTCCAGCATCCAGTGGTACGCCACGTCGTACGCCAGGCGCGGCACCTTGGGATGGCCCTCGCCGTACGCGCGGAACGCCTGCTCGGCGAACGCGTCGGCGCCGGCGCCTGCGCCCGTCTCGATCTCGGTGACGAACAGGTCGTGGTACGCGCTGCCCTGCAGGTCGACAAGGTCGTGGCGCAGGGCCGCGCGCAGGCAGCGCACGTGCGCGCGCTTGGCCGTGGGAAAGTTGCCCTTCTGCACGTTCAGGTTGCCCAGCCCCGAGAACGCCAGGGCGTAGCTGCGCCAGTCGCGCGTGCGGCGCGCCTGCACCACGGCGCGTCCAAACCAGCTTTCGGCGCGGTCGTACTCGGCGCGGCGGCGGGCCAGGCGGCCCACGGCGTACGCCAGCGCCGCCACCTGCGGCGCGCACAGCGCGGCGGTCTGCATGAACTCCAGCGCCGTGGCCAGCGCGCCCCGCTGCTCTGCCCACACGCTTACGCGGCGGCAGGCGTTCACCACCCGCCCCACGTCCATCCCCGCCGGCGACTCCAGCAGCCGCACCATCACCGAAAGGGGGGCGGCGATCTCTGCCTCCACCTCCAGGCGCGACAGATCCGCCTCGCGAACGTCGGCGGCGCCCCCGTCAAACAGGGCGCCGCGGGCGGCGGGCGGCGTGGCGGCCCACAGGTTCACGTTGCGTACGGATCGCCACAGCAGCACCCCCAGGTCACCCGGGACTTCGTCCAGGATGCCGATGGCGGGCATGCTTTCGGCGCCGCGGGTGAGTGCGGGGGGAATGCGCGTGCGCCGGCGGGCCGGCGGATGGGCAGAGCGCGTGGAGGGAATCAAGGGCTATGTCGCCAAACGAACGGAAGATGGTGCAACGGTTTACGACTGTAAACGCGCCCAACGGTGGAATGTTCCGCAACACGGCGTTTAGCGCAACCCCTTTGTTGCGATCCCCTATCTAACCCCGTTGACGACCGGCGGTTTCGCCGCGTCACCGGCGGACGCGGGGGCAGGCCGCCGGCGGCGAGGAACGGCCGTGGACGACGCCGGGATCACTCCGCCGCGACCAGTGTCCGCGCGGCGAAAGCCAGCAGCGGCGCCACTTCGGGGAACGTGCGGCTGGGCCCCGCCAGCACGTCGAAGGCATCAAAGCTCGTCAGCGTGAACAGAAGCTGCTCCAGCTCCTCCCGTGGCCCCGGCGGCCAGGGCGCGCGCGCCGCGGCGATGCGCTCCAGCAGCGCGCGGATGGCGGGGCGGCGGCGTGCCTCGCGCAGGGCCAGCGCATCGCCCACGTCCGGCTGCAGGGCGGCCAGCGCGTGCACCCGCCGCTTGACCGTGCGGTCCACGGAGTAGTAGCGCGCCATCGCCTCGAACATCATCCGCAGTCCGTCCAGCGGGTCGGGCTCGCGCACGGCCTGGGGCAGTCCCCGCGGACCGTGGATGCCGCCGTGCGCGGCCAGCCAGTCGAACAGCGCCTCCAGCACGGCGGCCTTGGAGCCGAATTGGTTGTACACCGTCATCCGCGCCACCCCCGCCCGCCGCGCCACCGCTTCTACCGTAAACGCGCTCACGCCCACGGGGTCTGCCAGCAGCGCGTGGGCGGCCGCAACGATGCGCTCGCGCGTGGCTTCGGCGGCCTCGCGGCGCTGGGAACTGTTGTAGGGGCGTGGGCTCATCCGCATCTCTCCCGTTGTGAATTGGTTGTACTGTACGCACAGTCAACCCGATCCACAACGCTCCCGCGGCGGTCGGGGCGGGGGCATTCTCTGGACGGAGGCGGGGACGATGGACTACGCGATGCTGCTGGGGCTGCGGGTGGCGCACGTGGTGGGCGGGGCGATGTGGGTGGGGGCGGCGGTCATGCTGGCGGGCTTCGTGGTCCCCGCGGCGCAGGGGCCGGACGCCGGCGGCTTCATGCAGCGGCTGATGGTGGGCCGGCGCGCGCAGGGGTATCTGATGGGGACGGCGGTGCTCACCGTCGTGTCCGGCGTCGCCCTTTTTGCGCGGATGCAGGCGTTGACGGGCGGCGCCTTTTCGCGGACGGACCAGGGGATGGCCTTCGGCGTAGGCGGGGTGGCCGGCGTGGCGGCGCTGCTCACCGGCGCCCTGGTTGGCGGCCCCGCCAGCCGCGCGCTGGGGACGCTGGGCGGCCGGCTGCGCGCCGAAGCCCGTGCGCCCAGCACGGAGGAAGCCGGGCGGATGGCGCGGCTGCAGACGCGGGCGCGCTGGGCCACGCGCATCGCCATGCTGCTGCTGGTGACCGCCGTGGCCTGCATGGCCATCGGCCGCTACGTGTGATCCTCATCCCTGGCCGTCTGATTCCATCCACCCACACCCTCTACTTCTCCATTTGCGAGGAAGACAGCGGATGCGCGATCTCGAACGGGACTCGGCATGAACTCTCCGGAGCACCGAGATCAAACTCCGTTGACTCCGTTAACTCCGTGTGAGGCCCATCTTTTTGCCTCGCATGCCGCCCGCGGAGTCGCCCGGGAACAGGCGAATCCCGGCGAACGCGTTTACAGGCAACCAGATACGGCGGATGCTGCCGATCTGGTGGACCCCATCCTGCATCACGCTTTCGCCCTCGGCGGGACGGCGGGCGCATGATGGAGGGAGCAGGCAGTGGCGCGTAGTACGATCCGGCAGAAGATGGCGCAGGCGGCCTTGCCCGCGATGGTGCTGGCGGCCGTGGCGGTGGGCGTGTCGATGTCGGCGCCGGCCAAGGCGTCGGTCACCATGCGCGGCTCGCCGGCCTCGATGGAGCGGCAGTACGCGGTGGCGGTTTCGGAAGACTTTACCTTCGCCGAAACGCCCGCCGCGGTGGCGGATCTGGTGAGCAAGGAGCGCCTGGTGCGGCTGCCGGGCGGGGCGGACTACACGCTGGCCAAGGTGAGCTACCCCTACACGCGCCCGGAGGTAAAGGCGTTCGTGGAGGACGTGTCCGCCGAGTATCGGAAAGGCTGCGGCGAGCAGTTGGTCGTCACCAGCCTTACCCGGCCGCGGGCGGAGCAGCCGGGAAACGCGCACAAGCTGTCGGTGCACCCGGCCGGGATGGCGGTGGACTTCCGCATCAGCCGCAACAGCAAGTGCCAGAAGTGGTTCGAGAAGGCGCTGCTGGCGTTCGAGGAAAAGGCCGTGCTCGACGCCACTCGCGAGCGCAATCCGCCCCACTACCACGTGGCCGTCTTTCCCGACGCCTACCGTGCCTTCGCCGCGCGCAACAAGCCCGCGGAAGAGCGCCCGTCCGCCTCGCCCACGGTGCTGCGGCCAAAGCGGATGCCGGAGCAGCCCTCCGCCCCCGCCGCCCCGCGCGTCGGTGAGGCGAGCCGCCCCACGGCGGCGCAGCCGGAGGCCGCAAAGCCGTCCACCGTGCTGGTGCTGATCTCGTCCATCGCGCTGCTCTTTCTGGTCGGCTGGCGCATCGCCAAGCACCACGGGCCGGGCTGATCGTCCGCACCGGCCCGCGCCCCCATCCGCCATCCCGTGTCTGCACATCGCCTCGCGCCGCCCGCCGCCATCCTGTTTGACCTGGACGGCACTCTCATCGACACCTATCGCCTGTACCTGGAGTGCTACCGGCGCGCGCTGGAGCCGCACCTGGGCTACGCACCCACCGACAAGGAGACCGCCGCCCGCCGCCCCGCCTCCGAGCGCCGCTTCCTGACCGACTGGCTGGGCGAGCGGCGCGGCCTGGAGTGCCACGCCCAGATGACCCAGCTATACGGCGAGCTGTTCATGATGATGTCGGAGGACATCTACCCCGGCGTGCACGAGATGCTGACGGCGCTCCACACCGCCGGGCTGGGGCTGGGGATTGTAACGGGCAAAGGGCGCGACGCGTGGGACGTGACGCGCGTGTACTCGGACGTAGGCAACTGGGACGTGGTGATCACGGACGACGACGTGCACGCCGCCAAGCCCGACCCGGGCGGCCTGCTGGCGGCGGTGGAGGCGCTGGGGATCACGCCGCAGCAGGCGGTCTACATCGGCGACAGCCCGGTGGACATGAAGGCCGGCCGCAACGCCGGGATGCGCATCGGTGCCGCGCTGTGGGCCAAGACCGAGCCCGGCGAGGCAGAGGAGTTCGTTCGCAAGATCGCGGCGATGAACCCCGACTGGATCTTTGGCCGCCCCTCCGACGTCACGCGCGCGTTCGCGACGTGGTGCTGAGGAGGCCGGATTGGGTGTGGCGGCCGGCAAGGGCGAATGAATTCGCTGCAACAACTACACGAAATCCGCCTTCGCGGATTGGCGGGTGCCGTGAAACCCGAAGGTGGAGTGCGCGTGGACGGCTCTGGGCTGCCGCTTTACGCTTCACGCGCGACGGGCGTGGCCCACACGAGCAGGTGAAGCCCCGTTCGGCGAGCGCCAGCGAGCCGGGACAGGGCTTATGGCCTTTCCAGCCGTGGGCTTTAGCCCACCCGGGGTGGGCCCACCCCGGTGACCACGCCGCCGGTTGCCACCGCAGGTTTCTCGAAGTGCTCCCACGGCTCCATCGACGCCCTCCCCCCTAATCCATCCCTCATCCAACGCTCCGGCTCCCTGCGGTGTCCAACCTGCTGAGCCGTGGAACGCGCGGGTTGAATCCGTCCACCTCTGCGGCTAAATTAGCAGGCTTCAACGGCTTGGATACAGATCCGGCCGGTTCTGCCTTATCCGAAGCACCCCCGTCCGCCCCGTGGCGGACCCGGAGCACGACATAGATGCACATCATCCGGCCCTCCAGGGCACCTTTCGACGCAGGCCGCCGCGCACTCCGCGGGGCCGCGTTCGTGTTTGCGGCCCTGGCGGCGGCGCCGCTGGCCGCGCAGGGCGGCGACACGCTTGACCTGCCGCTGGCGCAGGCGCTGCAGCTGGCGCGCGGCGGCGAAGAGGTGGGGCTGGCCACGCGCCGCCTGGACGCCGCCACCGCCGCGGTGGGGAGCGCCAAGGCGGGCGGCCTGCCCACGGTGCGGCTGAGCAGCACCTTCAGCCACGTGTACGAGAACGCCCGGGCCCAAGCGGTGGGGCAGATCTTCAACCAGCCCAACACCTACAACACCAACGCCACGCTCAGCGTCCCCCTGTTTCAGGGCGGCCGCGTGCGCAACGCCACCCGCGCCGCGGCGAATCTGCGCGACGCGGCTACGGCCGAAGTGACGGGCGCGGAGCTGGACGTGAGCCTGCAGACGCTGGACGCCTACCTGGCGGCGCAGCTGGCCGTGCGGCTGGTGGGGATCCAGGAAAGGAACCTGCTGCTGGCCGAGGAGCGGGTGCGCCAGGCGGAGCAGTTCGAGGAGGGCGGGCGCGGATCGCGCTACGACGTGCTGCGGGCGCGGGTGGAGCGCAGCAACCTGGTCCCCGCGCTCATCCAGGCCCGCGGCGATCGCGACGTGGCGCTGCAGGAGCTGCGGCGGCTGACCAACCTGCCGCCGGAGCAGCCGCTGCGGCTGAGCACGGAGCTGGACGCCGCCGCTGTCCGCGCCTCGGCCGAGGCACTGGCCGGCGCCGCGCTGGTGGATTCCGCCGCGCTGGACGCGCTGCCCGCCGTCCGCGCGGCGCGGCTGCGCGCCCAGGCGGGCGACGCCTCGCTGCGGGCGGCCAACGCCGCGCTCCTCCCCACCGTTTCCGTGAACCTGGTGCAGGGCTACCAGGCGTTCCCGCTCAACTGGAGCCTGCCGGTGCGTCCCGGCGGCCTGGACACGGTGGATTGCCCCGACGGCAGCGAGCCGGGGCGCGTGTGCACGCAGCAGAACGGCGGCTGGTTTTCGGACCGGTCCCTGCAGGTCGCGGTAAGCTGGCCGGTGTGGGACGGAAACCGCGCGCGCAACGACCTGCGCCAGGTGCGCGCCCAAGCCGCCATCGCCGACCTGCAGGCGGTGCAGGCGGCGGAGAACGCCCGCGCCGACGCGGCCCGCGCCCGCACCCGCATGGACGCCGCGCGCGCCACCTTTGACGCCGTGCGCCAGACCGTGGCCGAGGCCGAGGAGGCGTTTCGCCTGGCCGCGCTGCGCTATTCTCGCGGGCTGGGTACGCAGCTGGAGGTGAGCGACGCGCAGCTGGCGCTGCTTACCGCGCGCACCAACGAGGCGCGCGCCACGTTCGACCTGTACCTGGCCACGGCGGAGCTGGCGCGTGCGCTGGGCCGCCCGCTGCCCACGCCATGAAGTACGAAAGTACGGAGTACGAGAGTACGGAACTGCGAGAGTGCTCGATGAGAGGCAACGCGCGTGCGATCAGGCAACGTACTTTCGTACTCTCGTACTTTCGCACCCAATCCCTTTCTTCTGATCGATCGATGCAGACGACTCTGCGTGTTTCTCTTCGCGCGGCGGTGGTGGCCACCCTGGCCGTCGGCGCGGCGGCGTGCTCCAAAAAGGCCGAGGGGGCGCCGGGTGGCGCGGGCGGGCGGGGCGGGCCCAGCGTGACGCTGGCGGCCACCGACGTGGCGCAGCCGCGGTTGGCCCCGCTTGAAGACGCCATCCCCATCACCGGCACGCTGGAGCCGCTGGAGCGCGCCGAGGTGCGCGCCCGGCTGGAGGGCGACGTGGACGCCGTTTACGTGCGCGAGGGTGAGGCGGTGCGCGCGGGCCAGCTTCTCGCGGTGTTCGACGGCGGCGACCAGGCCGGCAACGCCCGCAGCGCCGCCGCCGACGTGGCCGCCGCGCGCAGCGAGCTTTCCACGGCGGAGTGGACGCTGGAGCAGAACCAGGAGCTGCACCGCGAGGGCGCCATCCCCGAGCGCGACGTGCGCGTGGCCCAGCAGGCGGTCGCCGCGGCGCGCGCCCGGCTGGCCGCCGCGCAGGCGCGCAGCGGCACCAGCCGGCGCGAGGTGGGCGACACCCGCGTGGTGGCCCCCGTAAGCGGTGTGATCGAGCGGCGCACGGTAAACCCGGGCGAGCACATCAACCGCAACGCCGCCCTGTTTACGCTGGTGCGCGGCGACGTGCTGGAGCTGGCGGCCGCCGTCCCCGAGCGTGCGGCGGCGGCGGTGCAGGCCGGGCAGTCGGTGCGGTTCACGGCGGATGGGACGGAGTTCACCGGCCGCGTGGCGCGCATCAGCCCGTCGGTGGATCCGGGGTCGCGCTCCGTGACGGTGTACGTGCAGGTGCCCAACCCCGACGGCCGCCTGCGCGCCGGCACCTTTGCCAGCGGCCGTATCGTGAGCCGGGTGGTGGACGGGGCGCTGGTGGTCCCCGCCTCCGCCATCCGCGAAGGCCGCGAGGGCGGGCCCGAGGTGGTCTACCGCGTCGTTGACGGCAAGGTGGACGTGGTCCCCGTGACCCTTGGCCTGAAGGACGAGGCGCAGGGGCTGGTGCAGGTGACCGACGGCGTGTCCGAGGCCGACCAGGTGATCGTGGGCAACGTGGGCGTGCTGGGGAAGGGGATGGCGGTGCGCATGGCTGGCCAGGGCGGCCGCGGCGGCGAAGGTGGCGGCGCGGCCAAGGGCGGGGCGGAGAAGGGGAAGTAGGGGCTCGACGACGGGCATCGGGCTGCGTCGGCCGAGCGCCCCCTCCGGGCCGGCACCACCGGCCCACCTCCCCCAAAAAAGACTGGGGGAGGTTGATTGCAGGGCAGCCGGCGGTGAGCTTCGGACAGGGTGGTGCGGGATGGTGAGCCAGCCGCCCCCCTCCCCGGCCCTCCCCCGCAAACTGCGCGGGGGAGGGAGGTGCGACGCACCTTGTCGAAGCGGGATCGAAGTCCACCTCCCCCAGGGTTTTTTGGGGGAGGTGCGAGCCTAAGCGAGTAAGGGGGCGCCGTCTGGCGCCAGCTCGATGCCCGTCGGAGCGGGATCGAAGTCCACCTCCCCCAGGGTTTTTTGGGGGAGGTGCGAGCCTAAGCGAGTAAGGGGGCGCCTCGCGGACGCAGTTCGATGCTCGTTCAAACGGGTCGGTGTGAGGTTGTAGCCGCGATTTCAATCGCTCCGGCGGGGCCTGAGGCTTCGCTCCGGAGAGGAATCGCGTGACGGTGGTTCTTCTTTTCTGAATCCGATCATCGGGAGACGCGGGATGTTCCTCTCCGACGTATCCATCAAGCGGCCGGTGTTCGCCACCATGATGATGGTGACGCTGGTGGTGCTGGGCATCGCCGGCTACAAGCGGCTGGCCATCGACGAATACCCCGACGTCAGCTACCCCGTGGTGGTGGCGCAGACCTCCTACCCCGGGGCCAGCCCCGAGGTGATGGAGCGCGAGGTCACGCGCCCCATCGAAGAGGCGCTGAACACCGTGCAGGGGATCCAGGAGATCACCAGCACCTCGCAGGAGGGCAGCTCGCTGGTGCGCGTGCAGCTGCAGCTGGGCGTGAACGTGATGGAGGCCCAGCAGGAGGTGCAGTCCAAGATCGCCCGGATGCGCCGCCAGCTCCCCGAGGACATCGAAGACCCGGTCATCATCCGCTTCGATCCCAACGAGCGCGCCATCATGTCCATCGCGGTGCAGAGCGGCGACCGGCCCCTGCGCGAGCTGACGGAGCTGGCGGACGAGGTGATCAGCACCCGGCTGGAAGCCATTCCCGGCGTGGGCGGCGTAAACCTGATCGGCGGCAGCGACCGGCAGATCCAGGTGCAGCTGAACCCCTCGGCCATGGCCGCCTACGCCATCTCGCCGCAGCAGGTGATGCAGGCGCTGCAGCGCGAAAACCAGGAGGTGCCCGCCGGCCGCGTGCGCCGCGGCGACCAGGAGCGGCTGGTGCGCATCACCGGCCGCGTGGAAGACCCGCGGGCGTTTCGCGACGTGACCGTGGCGGTGCGCAACGGCGTACCCGTGCGCCTGGGCGACGTGGCCACGGTGGTGGACGGCACGGCCGAAGCGCGCAGCGCCAGCTTTCTCAACGACGGCCGCGCGCTTTCGGTCGAAATCCTCAAGATCAGCGGCAGCAACACGGTCGAGGTGGCAGACCGCGTGCGCGCCGAGGTGGCGGAGCTGCAGGAGTCGCTTCCCTCGGACGTAAAGATGACGGTGGTGAGCGACGACTCGCGCCGCATCCGCGCCAGCCTTGAGTCGGTGCAGCACGAGCTGATCCTAGGCGCCATCCTGTGCATCGCCATCATCTACTTTTTCCTGAACAGCTGGCGGTCGACCATCATCACGGGGCTGGCGCTGCCCATCTCCATCATCTCGGCGTACTTCGGGATGTGGATGTTCGGGTTCACCATCAACACGATGACGCTGCTGGCGCTGTCGCTGGCCATCGGACTGCTGATCGACGACGCCATCGTGGTGCGCGAGAACATCGTGCGGCACGTGGAGATGGGGAAGGACCACCACCGGGCGGCGCGCGAGGGCACCAGCGAGATCGGCCTGGCGGTGCTTTCCACCACGCTGGCGGTGATCGCGGTGTTCATCCCCGTGGCCTTCATGGGTGGGCAGATCGGCCTGATCTTCTTTCAGTTCGGCGTGGTGGTGGCGTTCGCGGTGATGGTGTCGCTGTTCGTCTCCTTCACGCTGGATCCCATGCTCTCCAGCGTGTGGCCGGACCCCGAGGTGGAGAACCACGGGCCGGGGCGCAAGCGGGGGAACTTTATCCAGCGCGCGGCCCGCGGCTTCAACGACTGGTTCGAGCGGGTGGCCGACCGCTATCCGCGCTGGCTGGCGTGGGCGCTGGACCACCGCAAGACGGTGGTGGGGTTCGCCGGCACGTGCATCGTCGCGTCCATGCTCATCATTCCCACCCTGGGCTTTACCTGGGTGCCGGACTTTGACGGCGGCGAGTTCAACGTGAACTTCCGGGTGGCGCCCGGCAGCCGGCTGGAGTACACGGTAGACCGCGGGCACCAGGTGGCGTCGATGCTGCGGCAGATGCCCGAGGTGGACTTTACCTACATGTCCATCGGCGGCGGCTTTCGCGGAACGCCCAACAGCGGCCGCATCTTCGTAAAGCTCAAGGAAAAGGGAGAGCGCGAGCGGTCGCAGGCGGAGATCAGCGACGCGCTGCGCGGGCGGCTGATGGGGGTGCCCGGGGTGCGCGCCAACATCACCGGCACGCCAACGATTTTCGGTGGATTTCGCCAGCCGATCCAGGTGAACGTGCAGGGGCCGGAGCAGGAACGGCTGAAGCTGGCGGCGGAGCAGGTGATGGAGGTGCTGCAGAGTGTGCCCGGCATGGCCGAGCCCACCAGCAGCCAGGAAGGCGAGATCCCGCAGCTTGACGTGGACGTGGACCGCGAGCAGGCGTGGGCGGCGGGCGTGGGCATCAGCAGCATTGCCCAGACGCTGCAGCCGCTGTTCACCGGCCAGCGTGCCACCCAGTGGGAAGACGAGCAGGGCTACTCGCACGACGTGGTCGTCATCTACCCCGACAGCGTGCGCACGGGCGCGGGCGACGTGGCGGGGATCGTGGTGCCCAGCAGCTCGACCGACCCCACGACGGGGCGCACGGCGATGATCCCGCTGTCGCAGGTGGCCACGGTGCGCGGCGGCATGGGCCCGCAGCAGATCGAGCGGTCGTCGCTGGAGCGGCAGATCAGCATCAGCGCCGGCGTGCTGCCCGGCTACGCCATGGGCGACGTGGCCAACGAGGCGCGCGCGGCGCTGGACGCGGCCAACCTGCCCACCGGCTACCGCACCGTCTTCCGCGGCGACGTGCAGAACCTGGAGGAAACCAAGGGCTACGTGCTGGCGGCGCTGGGGATGGCGGTGGTGTTCATCTACATCATCCTGGCGTCGCTGTTCGGCAGCTTTGTTCAGCCGCTGGCCATCATGCTGGCGCTGCCGCTCTCCTTTATCGGCGTCGGCCTGGCGCTGCTGCTGACGGGCGGCAACCTGAACGTGTTCACCATGATCGGCATCATCATGCTGATGGGCCTGGTGACCAAGAACGGCATTCTGCTGGTGGACTTTACCAACCAGCAGCGCGAGGAGGGGATGGGCCGGCGCGAGGCGCTGCTCACGGCGGCGCGGGTGCGGCTGCGGCCCATCATCATGACCACGGTGGCGATGATCTTTGGCATGGTGCCGCTGGCCATGGCGCTGGGCGAAGGCGCCGAGCAGCGCGCCCCCATGGGCCGCGCGGTGATCGGTGGCCTGATTACGTCCACGCTGCTGACGCTGTTCGTGGTGCCAGTGGTCTACACGCTGCTGGACGACTTTACCAACCGCCTGCGCCGCGGCCGCGCCAGCCACGCCCCGCGCGTGGTGCACGCCGGCCCCGCGGTGCGCGACCCGGAGCCGGTGGCGGCGGATTGAGGGCGGCGAGTCGCGCGATAGCGCGGCGGCAGATCGTCGGATGCAGACGAAGCGGCGCGGCTCCCGAGGACCGCGCCGCTTTAGTTCCGATGAGCATTGCCCTGGAAGAGTTTCACGACTAGCGTACGCCGCTTACCAGAGCTACGAAGCCCCGAGCCTAGTTTACAGATGATTCAATTCGCCCAGCCATTCAGGCTAGAGCAAGAGATGCTTGAGCCAATGATGGCTTCCTGTCGGACACTTTTGGGACTCGGACCCGAAACCAAGTCCTTTGTTGCGCGCGAGCCGAGTATCGGTCGGGTGATCCCCGATCTGCTAGTGGCATTATGGGAAGGCGAGCGGACAGCCCAGTTTGAGCACCGATTGACAGCGCTCGACTGCCACGTGCTGGCGCTAATTGAAGAAAGAGGAGTAGCTACTGCCACCGCTGTACAAGACGCCTTTCGCCTGCGTAGTGGCCGTGCGAACGAAACACTAGGGCAACTTTTGCGGAAGGGTTTCCTCCATAGCACAAATGGGGCATTCGAATTAGCGAGCGGTGCAACAACTAAGAACATGCAGATCGTTGCGCTCGAAGCAAAGTTGGCGCGATGGCGCGTGGCGTTGAAACAAGCACGAAGCTACCTCGCGTTCGCAAACAGCGCTTGGGTCGTGCTCGACCGCAATCAATGTAAGATCACTCCGATGATCCAAGCAGAGTTCCAGGAGGATGGGATCGGATTGGCATTACTCTGCGGGCCAGTCGTTCAGGTCGTATCTACACCGCGAGATCATCTTCCCATTTCGGGTGCTCGATGGCTCGCTGCCTCAAAGCTCAGAAGAGCACAACGACTACAGATGGAAGATCAAGCCGGGAGATAACCAGCGCGGCGCATCCACCATTCGTAGGCGTTAAGCCAAACCTGCTGATGGCTCAACTCCGTGTAATACCCGCTCGAGATACCTATACCCCGAAGGTCATTCGCGAGCTTGACCGTCTTCTTCAACCACTTGTGAACGAACGCGACACGCTCGGCCGTCTCCATAGCAGAAAGCGTCTTTCCGATTCGCACCATCGCTTCTAAATAGTGAGCTTTAGCGTTCGCCACGCGCTGACGTTCATGCTGCCATTCGAAGACGATCTCATGCGAATCTTCCAAGCCGTCATGAAGCCCTTGCGCGGCGACAGTATCTAGCCGCACACGCTTCAACATCTTCGCTTTCGAAATGTTAGCGAGATCGTTCTCAAGGCCGATGTCCCCCAAAAGTGCAGGTGAAAAGTAACGCGGCATCTGAGTTCCGCCCGACTTGTCGATCAGTTCTGCTAAGCGTAAACTTCTGGCAGAGCGGTAGAAATCACTCGCAAAAATCTCTGCTCCCGCTGCCGACATCACTGCACCAAAACTGCCAAGACTGTTAACAACCAGACGCAGGCGCCCGATCCGAACTATGTCGTCAGCGAATCCCAGCAAAGATTTCAAAGTTCTCTCGTCGCGGCACACATAATCTGTCTCTACCGTCTGTTCCATCGTCAAATATACACCGGCAACCTCTCGGGCCGTAAGTTGATCAGCTAATGCGGAGAGTAACTGATTTTGTTCTGGTTCCGCACTGGACAATAGATCTTGTGTAAGCGCGACTGTGGCAAAAACAGGAACAGCAGCACGATGTTTTTGGGCAGCCTCGATCCCGGCATCCAGCCACCGCATCTCTACGTCGAGGCCCCCGGACGCCGTACGCGTTAAAGGCGCGGCTAAGATCAGCCCTTCACATTCGAGCTTTAATTGGAACTCAACGGCGGCCGAAGCTCGTTCAGCAATGGTCGCGTTGTCTTCTGCAGGCTTTCCTTCCCAAGATCCAAGCAACGTGTCCAAGTACTTCGCCTCCCAGTCCTTCAACCGGCGATGCACCTTAGTGTCGAACTCGGGTACGTCTGGGTTGGCAAACCAAGGATAGCTTGCGAGGAGGGCCGCTTGCTCGGAAGCACGGCCACGATCAAGCCCGGCAAGATACAACTGCGGATCGAACAGCCGGTGCTGAAGATAGCCGCTTGCGCGGAGCATCTTCGTGCGACCCTTGCGGATAAGTTGATAGCGAGGCACCGCGGCGGCATTGATGATTGCCCCGGCGATGCCGCTCGGCGCTCCCACGGGCAATTTGAAGGCGTATCGAGTATTACGATAAAACATTCGCAGTCGCTTCCAAGTAACTGGCCATAGTTGCAGCGACCTCGTCAGGTCGCGGGCGAGAAACCGCACGGACGCTGAGCATGGCGTCAATCATCTCGGCTAGGACTACGGGCATAGTCGGCATCACTGACGCGGCCCGAGGCGGTGAGGTGATCAACGGCTGCTGCAGTCGCCTCGTAGGGTGTCTCCCAGACGCACATTCAAGCAAAACCACGCCAAGAGCAAAGATATCCGACTTGCACGTCAGATCTCGCACTCCATTGCACTGCTCCGGGGAAAGATATCCTGGAGTGCCCCAGGAAAAACCATACTCGGTCAGGGAAGGGCTGCCCAGATGACGGGCAACACCCAAATCGATTAGAACCGCCTCTCGTTCACCCGTACGCAGCATCACGTTTTTGGGGCTAATGTCCCGATGAACAATTCGATCAACCCAGATCGTACCGATTGCGCCGGCGACATCCCGCCCCACAGCCGCTAGCGCCCGTAACGCGAGAGGACCGCTTTGGAGTCGTTGATCTAATGCTGTCCCGCGGATATGTTCCCAAGCGCAATACTGTAGACGCTCATCAGCTAGAGTGAGTTCGCCGGCCTCCACCAACGTGGCGAGTGAACGATGGCGGATTCGGCTCATCGCACTGATTTCGCGACGCACTCTCTCGTCTTGACCGTCACCAAGATAGATCTTTACTGCAACATCATCATCGGCAGGGGATTCATCAACCGCTCTCAACCTTGTTGCTCGATAAACAAAGCCTTGGGCACCTTCACCGATTTGTCCGGCTACGGCGTATCGGTGCCCGAGCGCGCTCTGAACTTCTTCAAGGGTATGCTGCACTGCGCCTTTGCCCATGTAGAGGTTGCCGCGAACTGTCCTTTCACCTGCGGCTATGCGACCCTGCTATAAACAGCGATCAATTCACTGATCCGAGCCAGAGCGAGCTGTGGAGCACGAGAGAGACTCAGCGCGCTGCAGACTTTCGCAATCGCTTCCTGTATTTTCTTAGTCAATTTGCGTTTGGTCAAGATGGTCGGCAAATTTTCGTAGCTCTTCAGAACGCTTTCTGGTTAGATGGGCCAGTACCGATGCCCATCCTGCAGGTGGATTCCTGTAGCTCGAAGAGGTTGGATCCATCCGCGCCTGCCGAATCGTCTGGATCGACACCCCGCACGCGTCGGCGATCTCTGCGTGGGTGATGCAGCCGGCCACACGGTCCGTAGCCGTTTTGAAGTCCATCTGTGTCGATGTTGAGGTTGACAAAATTTCACTTGTCGATTATAATATATACAGCAGGGCGAAAAGCAAGGCTGCCGGATCATCCTGAGAAGATGCTGACCGACAGCCTTACCGCGAACCGACCCGAAGGCCGCCCGCTCACCAAGAGTAGCCCTGCCGGGCGCCGAGGGTCAAGCCCACTGGAGGTGCACGATGACCAGGACGCAGAAGAGCGCCGCTTCCGCATCGCAGCAGACTGGCTACACGATCCGCAAGAAGGACCGCAACTGGATGGTAATCGACCCCGCGGGCCAGTTGGTGTGCATCACCGTCTACAAGAAGGGCGCGGTCGAAGTGGTGCGGCGGCTGGCGGCCTGAGGACGAAGCGGCGCGGCTCCCAAGGAGGCCGCGCCGCTTTCCTCATTGTGGGGGTGCTCTCGCAACGCTGAGTGCCTTGGAACACGGCCCCGCTTCAGCGCGGTCTAGGGGGCTGCGGGTTGGCCGGAAGGCCCGTGGGAGCCGCCGGGGTCAGCGGCGCTCGAAGCGCTGGGTCAGGCCGGCGGCCTCGTACAGCGCGCGCGTGTCGTACAGCTTGCCGGCGCGCACCACGTGCGTGGTGTGGCGGATGTCGGTAATGCGCTCGGCGGGACGGCCGTCCACGATCACCAGGTCAGCCACCTTGCCGGTGGTGATGCTGCCGTAGTCCGTGTCCTCCTTCATCACGCGCGCGGGAACGATCGTGGCGATCTGCAGCACCCTGGCCGCGGGGATGCCCGCGCGCTCGTAGATCTCCAGCTCGCCGTGAAAGGAGAGGCCGGGGAAGTTGTCCGTGCCCGCCACCAGCGTGACGCCCGCGTCGAACAGGCGCTTGAGCAGGCGGCGGTAGTTGGCGCTCGCGGCCTGCGCCCGCGCCGCCTCCTGCGGGTTGCCCGTGCCGCCCACCGTCATGTTGCGGCGCAGCACCTCCGGCAGCCACGCGATCGTGGGGCCGAACACGGGATCCGTTCCGTCCGGCAGCGGCGAGCGGTCCTGCCACAGGTTGAAGGTGCCGTCCACCACCGTCCCCTTGTCGCGCAGGAACAGGATCAGCTGCGTCATCTCCGGCGAGTCCACGTTGAACGTGGGCGCCACGCCGGTGGCCACCTGGCTGTAGGCCCGCATGCGCGGCAGGTACAGCGAGTCCTGAAAGAAGGTGGAGAACAGGAACGCGGAGTGGTTGATCTCGTCGAAGCCCAGCGTGACGGCGCCCTGGACGGTGAGCCCCCGCGGCACGTGCCCGCTCAGCCGCATGCCGCGCCTGTGCGCCTCTTCCGCGATGGTGGGCACCAGGTCCGGGTGCACCAGGTTGTAGAGCTTGATCTGGCGGTACCCCATCGAGTCGTAGCGGGCCACCCAGGCGCGCGCCTCCGCTTCCGTGCGCACCAGCACGTCCGACGGCCCCGCCCAGTGCCCCGGGCCCTCGATGAAGCCGGCCAGGATCGGGCGCGGCGCCAGGTAGGTGCCCGCCTTTTCCCGCTCCCGCTCGGAGAGCGCCCCGTCGATGTCCGCGGCCACGTCGCGCACGGTGGTGATGCCCGCGGCCAGGAACAGCAGCCCGTTGGCCTCTTCGCCGATGAAGTGATGGTGGGTGTGCATGTCCCACATCCCCGGCAGCACCGTCTTGCCGGTCGCGTCGATCACGCGGGCGCCGGCGGGGATGCGCACGGAGTCCGCGGGACCCACGGCGGTGATGCGGTCGCCCTGGATGACGACGGTGGTGCGGGGACGGATGGTGCCGCGCTCGCTGTCGAACACGTCGCCGTTGCGGATGACGAGCGGGCCCGTGCGATGGTCCGCGAAGCGGCGCGCCACCGCCTCTGCCCGCCGGGCGTGGTACTCGCGCTCGATGGCGCGCAGCGTGGGCAGCGCGTCCTCGGCGCCGCGGCGCACGGTGATGAACCAGCCGGCCTGGCTGGCGAACAGCTCGCCCGCTTCGTCCAGCCACACGCCGTCCGGCGACAGGCCCAGCCCGCTGACCATCACCAGGCGCACGCGCTGGGGCGTGCCGTTCACCGCCACGCTCGCCTCGCCCGCGACCTCGGCCGTGGCGGTGCCGACGGGGATGATGCGGGTGGTGCGGTTGGGCTGGCGCAGCAGGTGCGCCGCGAGCCGCGCCTGGTCGTACGGCGTGCCGGCGCGGGGGTTGTAGTACGTGCCCGGCTCGCGCGGTACGCCGGCGGAGTCGCTCGGCGAACCGAACCGCACCCGCTGCCCAACGACCTCGAAGCGGTCCCACACCGATGAAGGCGGCGCGCCGGCGGGAAGGTTGCGCGACTCCATCCTGACCAGGCCGCCGTCCGGCGCCAGCCAGTAGCGCGTCTCCACGCGCGGGCCGCGCTGGCGGTCCTGGTAGATAAAGCGCACGACCACGGAGTCCGCGTCGCGGGTGACGCGCATGTCGCCGGCTGGGCGGCCGTGGTTCAGGACCACGTACTGCGCCGGCTGCGCTTGGGCGGGCGCGGGCACGGGCGTCTGCAGGGCGAGCGAGAGCAGGGCGATCAGCATGGGATGCGACGTGTTCGGGGACGGGCCTGGGGGCGGCGGCGCGCGCATGACGCTCTGCGCGCTGCTTCAAACGCTTGGGCAATCTGTCGCGAATCGCCTCCGTCGAACAGGTGGCTTTCGTGCACGAGAAACCCCGGGCCCGGCCGCGCTCCGGAGCTGATCACCAGCACCCCGCTGACGCTGTTCGTGATCCCCGTCGTCTACACGCTGGAAGGCTTTACCAACCGCCTGCGCCGCGGCCGCGCCAGCCACGCCCCGCGCGTAGTGCACGCCGCCCCCGCGGTGCGCGATCCGGAGCCGGTGGCGGCGGACTGACGGCTGTCGGCGGATCTGGATGCAGGACGAAGCGGCGCGGCTCCCCGAGGGGGCCGCGCCGCTTTCCTCGTTCGGTGGCGGAGCGGCGCAGAATGAGACGAACGGGCGAGGGATGATCCCCCGCCCGTTCGTCGTCAGCCGTCTGCAACGTCAGAAGTTGCGTATGGCGAGGGTCTGCAGGACCACGTTGGGCGTGTTGCCGGTGGCCGAGATCACCCAGCCGCCCCGGTTGGTGAGCGTGATGGTGTTGCTGGCCCCCAGGTTGACCAGGTTGGTGATGTCGAGGTCGTACGAGTACGCGTCGCCGTGCCAGACGGCGTACGGGTCGCTGGGGATGTCGTTGGCGGTAAAGTCGGGGCTCCAGAACAGGCCCCACAGGTAACCCGGCTGGCCCCACGCCGCTCCGCGATCGTCGTAGTAGTCCTCGCCAAAGCTCTGGTTGCTGTACCAGTACGTCTGGGGAATGAACTTGTTGCTCAGCGTGACCGGATTCCCGTTCACCAGGATCTCCAGCACGTTGCTGTTGCCGGCCGTGCTGCTCCAGTTGATGCGCCCGCTGAAGCTCAGGCGGATGGGCCCCGACGACGGCATGCCGATCGTGTAGCTGACGGCGGTGAGCCCCGATGTGGGATGGAGCGTGGTGCTCGACGAAAGCAGCTGATAGCCGCCCGCGGTCAGCAAGCGCGGCTGGGCGCCGTCCGGGCTTGCGGGGTTGCCACCGCCGGCGTCGGAGCAGGCGGCTGCGATAGCCAGCGCGAGGCCGGCGGCGACGGTGCGACTGATGCGTGCCAGCGTTCCGTTCATCACGTCCTCCAGGAAGAGGTGTGGGAGGAACCAACCCGGGCGGCACGTAGGCGCCACCCCGCAGTACAGTTCTTTTCAAGACCTACCATATACCTAATCTCTCCGCCGGTCAAGAACTTTCTCTCACCCTTCACACGGATAATTGTGCACTGGAATGATGATGGTTGCTTGTTGATCAGCCCCCGCTGGATCGCACTTCGTTCAACCGTAAATATGAACCGGATATCCTTATCAGACGATATCGCGCATCGGACGGCAACGCGTAGCCATTCCGGACTGCAGCCGATCGAACGAACTCCGCGGCCAGGCTGTCCCGCGCTTCGACGCAAGGAATCGCGGGTCACGATCATTCCGGCTTGGAGACGCGCGGCAGATTCGTTACCTTTCGGCTACCCAGCCTACCCGCGTCCCGCCTGCACGGCGGACGCGTCCTGCATTCGGCCGCGCTCGCGGCCCGCGTCACATCCCCTCCGAAGGTAAGCGCATGACCACGGTGGATCCCGCCGTCGCCGTTCCGTCCATCTACCGTCACGCACCGCGCCGCACGGCCAGCGAGAAGGTGCTGCGCTGGAGCGCGACGGCGCTGGTGGCGACGGTGTGGATCAGCGCGACGCTGTTTGGCCTGTACATCCTGGCTTTCTACGCCGGCGCCCTGGCCGAGGGCGAGATGGCGGCGTGGAACCGTGTGCTGCCGGGCCTGCACGATCCGGAGACGCCAGCCGCCACGGCCGGCATTGGCCTGCACTTTTTCGCGGGCGGCGTAATCCTGGCGCTGGGGTGCATTCAACTGATCGGCGCCGTGCGCGACCGCTTTCCCGCCGTGCACCGCTGGAGCGGGCGCGTGTACGTGCTGGCGTCCATGCTGGCCGGCATTGGCGGGCTGACGTTCATCGTCACCAAGGGCACCATCGGCGGCGCGGTGATGGACGTGGGCTTTGGCCTGTACGGCGTGCTGACGGTGCTGGCGGCGGTACAGACCATCCGCCACGCGCGCGCCGGGCGGATGGAGGCGCACCGCGCGTGGGCGCTGCGCCTGTTCGCGCTGGCCATTGGCTCGTGGCTGTACCGGATGGACTACGGCTTCTGGGTCCTGCTGACGGGCGGCGTCGGGCACGCCGACAACTTCACGGGCGTGTTTGACCGGGTGATGGCGTTCTGGTTCTACCTGCCCAACCTGCTGGTAGCGGAAGCGTTCATCCGTGGGCGCCGCGCGGCCACGCGGCCGGCCGTGCGCCTGGCCGCCGCCGGCGTGCTGGTGGTCGCGACGGGCTTTCTGTTGCTGGGCACGTACTACTTCACCAAGATCTACTGGGGCCCCGCCATCCTGGCCCGGCTGCCGGGGTGAGCCGCGGCGCCGGTCGCGAGTTCGAGACACGTGGATCGGCTGGATGCAAGACGAAGCGGCGCGGCTCCCGAGGGGGCCGCGCCGCTGCTCTCTATCGTGCCTGGGTTCGTGCTTCAGATCTCCATTTCACCCGGACAAAGGAATTCGACGCGCACGCCGTTCCGCTGAAGTGCCGGGTGGTGCTCCCACCAGTCACGGTCCACCGCGTTGAGGACTACGGCCGGCTGCGGGCCGGCCAGTGCGACCGCGACAAACTTGCGGTCGGATGGATCAAAGGCGGTGAGGGCCGGGTCATCCGGGTACTCCTTGAAGCCACGCTCCGCCTGCGGCGTGATTGGCACGAGCGTGCACCACGAGGGGTCCGCATGGCGCGTGAGCACCGTGCGCAAAAAGGCATCGCCCACGCCCGGCTGGCCTGTACTGCGCAGCTGGTTCTGGTACTCGCGGATAATGCGCCAGCCGTCGTCCAGCAGCAGACCGCCCCGTGCCGTAACCTCGCGGATGCGGCGCACGCATTCCAGCACGCACTCCGGCGAGGCATGCGTGGGATCGTGCGGGTAGTTGGCAACGCGTGCGACGTTGGTGTCCACCGCCCAGTGCGTCATGCAGTGCCTCGCCTTGCCATCTGCCGGCGCATGGCGGCTTCGGCCATCGCGGCCAGGTCTCCCATCTCGTCGCCAAAGAAGTTGGGTGGCCAGTTGCGAATGTTGCCAAACTCGTCAACCTCCAGCGGGTTCAGCCGCGACATGCCTTGTTCATCATGGGCGAAGTACAGCGCCACCTGCTCAGGCGAAATCTGTTCTTCAGCCATGCGGCGTTGAAGCCGTCGCAGCAGGTGTTCGCTGTGACTCTCCAGCACCAGTTGTACCCGGCGCCGTTTCATAGCGTCGATGAATACGTCGGCCAGTCCCGACTGCACGGCGGGGTGCAGGTGGATTTCCGGCTGTTCCAGCAAGATCGTGGAGCCTTCGGGGACGTAATAGCAAATCGTCAGCACGGGGAGGATTTGCGAAATGCCAAATCCCACATCCGTGATCAGGACCGGCGGCGCACCCGCGCTACGCGTAATCCACACGCGGTACAGGTTGCTCTCAGGAGTGATTGGTTCCACGCTGAAACTGTGCACCAGGCCGAGTTCCTTGAGCCAGTAGCCTACGTACTCCTGCACCGTGAACGCCTTGGTCCCTTTACCGCGCGAGATCCTGGGCTGCTCCTGCGATGCCATCAACGCGTCCACCACCCGCTCGCCGCGCTGTCCCATGTCGGCTGGCTCGGCGCCGGCCCATGTGTACTCCCGCTTGGGATAGTCGCGAAGCGGTCCCAGGTAGTACACACGGTTCATCTGCTCTTCGAACGCGAGCGCAAGGTCCGAAAGAAAGCTGGCGTTCTGATAGTACGCCTTTACCTGATCGGGAAAGCCGTAGCTCTTCACGGGATCGGGAAGATCCCATGCGCGCCCGCGGAGGCGCTTGAAGCCGAATCCGCTTCCGGTTGCCTCCAGTTCGTAGCTGTGCTCCTGCCGTTCTTTGCGGCGCATGGCAAAGGTCCGATCCGCGAAGCGGTATTCCAGCCGCTCCACCCGCATCCGGCCTTTGTTTCCGGCAGCGTGGATGCGTGTGCAGAAGTTCATCTCCGTCCCGGAGAACATTGTGGCATCGGGACGGGCGGGGTCGGGGATGGTGAGTTCTTGGGGAAGTGTCCAGTGCAGGTTGAACTCAAATGGTCCTTTCCCCTGGTGCAGCATCTCGCGAAACGTACCCAGGCGCACAGGGTCCGAATCGTCGCCCAGGTTAAGCACCTGCTTGCGGTCGGATGATTCCACGGTCTGCTTCATCATCAGCAGCGCCTGAATGATGCTGGTCTTCCCGGAGCTGTTGGTGCCGAAAAGGCCCGTGATGGGTGCCAAACCCAGGCCGCCGATGGAACGCCAGGATTTGAAGTTTTCCAGTCCGAGTTGCTTCAGCATCAGAAACCGCGCTCCTGTACGGTGCCGGCCAGCACGCAGAAAGAACTTACGGCAATGCGCCGATTGCGCCTGCGATTTACCACAAGATTGTCCATGCCAGCCCCATCCGCCAGTCTCGCGAAGAACGGTGGTGGAGGCTTACACAGGGGCCGGCACGGACGCAACGGGTACGCGCGGAAAACCCGACAGTGAGCTGTTGTGCGTTACCTCCACAAGCCTGGGACGTGGCGGTGGTGCGGCGGCTCGCCGTGAGAACGGCGAAGCGGCGCGGCTCCCGAAGGCCGCGCCGCTTCCGTTCTCATCCACCACACGCGTGTTGCCCCTGCCGCAGCCCCCGCTGCTGCTGCCCCGCTTACCGGGCGTGGGCGCGGCTCAGCAGGGAATCCAGCGTGGCGCGGTCGTACACGGTGCCGCCGCGCATCACCAGCCGGATGCGGCGGGTGTTGCGGATGTCCGCGAGCGGATTCGCGTCCAGCAGCACCAGGTCCGCGGCGGCGCCCTCCGCCACGATGCCCAGCGAGTCGCCGACGCCCAGGAACCGCGCCGCGTCCGCCGTTGCTGCGCGCAGCGCCTGGTACGGGGTGAGTCCGGCCTGTACCAGGCGCTCCAGCTCCCCGTGAAGGCTTGCGCCGGCGACCACGCATGGGTTGGGCACGTCGGTGCCCGCCAGCAGCGGAACACCCGCGCGGTGCAGCGCGCCCACGTCCTGCACAAAGACGGCGTAGTAGTCGCGGCGCGTGTGCGCGTCTGCCTGGTGAAACGTCTCCACCGTGCCGCGGCAGGCGGCCTGGCTCGCGGAATCGGCGTACTGCAGCGCCGGCCAGTCCACCGTGGCGCTGTCCTTGAGCTCGTTCACCATCGTCGGCACCACGTGGGTGCCGTTGCGCCGGTAGCGCGCGTACAGGTCGGCGGCGCAGGCCGGGTCGCGATCCGCGAGCAGCGCGAGCTTGCCCTGCAGGTACGGGCCGTAGCCGTCGCGGCCCCACACGCCCAGCAGGCCCATGGAGCGAGTCCGCGCGTCAGCGGCACAATCCCCCACGGTGATGTCCAGCCCGCCATGCTCCAGGGTGGCCTGTCCCGCGTCGGATGCGGCCGCCGCGCTGACGGACAGCGGCACGTGTCCGGCAAACGGCAGCCGCTGCACCCGGGCCGCCTCGGCGACGGCCTCGTACACCGTTGGCGAGAGCGACGCGTACACCTTGACGAAATCCACCCCCGCCCGCGCCAGCGAGTCCACGGCCGCCCGCGCCTGCTCCGGCGTTTCCAGGTGCCAGGCGATGGCGTGGCTCCAGCGCTGCCGTGGTCCGTCCAGCAGGGGCCCGGGGGCGAACAGGCGCGGCGCGGGGGTGAGTCCCTGGGCCAGCCGCGCGCGGACGACCCGCAGGCTGTCGAGGTAGCCTCCCATGTCGCGCACGCCGGTTACGCCGTGCGCGATGAAGAGCGGAAGGAACGCATCGCTTTGGGAAAGCGTGTGCACGTGCATGTCCCACAGCCCGGGGACCAGGTATCCGCCTCCCGCGTCGATCGTTCGCACACCCGCGGGAACGGCGATGGCCCCGGCCGGCCCGATCCGCGCGATCCGTCCGCCACCGATCAGCACCGTCTGGCCCCGCCACACCGTGTCGCGGATCATGGGGACGACGTTCACGCCGACGATCGCCAGGGTGATGCCCGGCTCGGGCGCGGGGTGGGTCGCGGCGGAGCGGCCGCAGGCGCAGGCGAGCAATCCCGCCAGGATCAGGAACAGGCGCGGCATACGCATTCAGCGTCGGGGAATAAGGCGGAGATCCATCCATCGCGGCGGCTCCGGACCGGCGCCGCACCCGCCCTGGGGTGAGCGCCGTCCCCGAACGATCCATCGTCCCTCCCCCCGTCGCAACCGCCATCCGGCAAGCTGCCCGCACGCGGCGGCGAACTGCCCGTGGCACCCGTGAGCGGCAGCCCCGTTGCGCCCCGGGGACGAGATTCCGCCCGAACCTGGAGCAGGGTGCGGCGGCTCACCGCGCGACGAAAGCGGCGCCGCGGAGAGAGTTCCACGGCGCCGCTTGGGTGGGTCCTGATCGGTCGGATGACGAGTCGCCTCAGCCCTGGTCCTGGCCCTCGTTCTCGATGAAACCGCCGGCCGGCGCGGGGTGCGGCAGCGTCCAGCCGAAAAAGACCTGCGTCTCCACGATCCGTCCGTCGCGGACGCGGTGCAGTTCCGCGTTGCGAAAGCGCTTGCCGGCCATCGTGCTCTCGTAGGCGATCCAGGCGAGATCGCCGTCTTCCGTGCCATGGAGAACATCCACCCCCGTCATCACCTCGCTCCCGGGCCAGCAGCGCGCAAAGTAGGTGGCGCGGTCCAGCGCGTTGTCCACGGGCGAGGTAAAGCGGTACTCGTCCGCGATCACCTCCTCGATGGCGGCGCGGTCCTTGTTCACGTAGGCCTGCAGGGCGCGCTTCACCGTCTCCAGCGGGCCAGCCATGGGGGGATCTCCGGTCATGGGTCTGTGCGTGTGGCCACGCGGTCGCACAGCGGCAGCCACGCGCCCTCGGGCTTCCATTCCCACGCGATGGTCTGCGTGCGATCGTCGTCGCTGAAGGTGATGGTGGCGCGTTCGGTCTGGCCGGAGAACGTCCACACCTTGCCCTCGCGCGTGACCGGGTAGTCGCGGTAGAAGCCGTGGTTCTCAAAGCTGCGGGCAAAGTAGCCGCCGCGCTCCGGGTCCACGCCCATGACGGAAAGCGTGTCGAACACCATTCCGCCGGGCCGCGCGCGCTCCTCCTGCACCAGGAAGAACGCTCCCGTGTGCCAGTAGCCGCGGTGCTCGCTGATCCACTCCACGCCGTTGGCGCGCGGATCATCGCCCGATTGATCCGTGCCGCCGTAGGAGGTGCCCTGCGCCTTCCACTCGCCCAGGAACACCGCCAGCGCCTCGTGCATCGCGGTACGCCGGGGCGCATTTGGCATGGTTTCGTCCGCCATCTGCCGTCTTTCCCCAGCGGTGGATGGATCCTGGAGACCGCCGTCTTGTGCGGCCCGCCTGGGCGTGCATGGCCGCATGCAGCAACAATGCCCTTCGGCCGGGGATGATGCGCAGGGGGAACCGGCGCCGTGGAAATCCTCTCCACGGCGCCGGTTTTGTTCGTCAGCCCTGTGTGGCCGAGGGGCTGCCCTTCACCAGCATCTCGATGTACCCGTCGGGGCTGGTGCCGGGCGGCAGGTACGTGATGGCGCGGAACCCGTTCTTCGCCGTGATGATGGAGTCCTCCTCGCGGACGGCTCCGCCGCGCACGGTGTCGATGCCGCCGTTGGTCCAGTTCAGGTCGTCGAGCTTCTGGTCCCGCCGGTTGATGGGTTCTACGCAGAACAGCCGGCCGCTCTGCCGGTCGCGCACGTAGTAGCGTCCCGTGGTGCTCATGGATGTCTCTCCGGTCGTCGTTGCCATGGGTGGATGATCATCGTCTCCGCCGGCGCGACGCCCTGGGGCGGCGGCGCTCAGCGGCGCGCGTGCTGGTCCATGTTGCACCTCGCGGTGACTGCGTGAAAATCGGGACCCGCCGGTCTCCGGGAAGGAGACATGGCGGATGTGGGACACGAAAAAAGGAGCCGCGGCCCGGGCCGTCCTTCTCCGCGGGCGGAGGAGGACGGCTTCCAGGGACGCGACTCCCGTTGCTCCACAAATCTACGCCAATCCGTTGTTTCGTCAACGGACGCCCCCGCAATCAGCCGGCAGGCGTGCAGGGGAAACCGTCACACGAGCCAGGAACGCGGCTCAGCGGAGCGGCGCCGCGTGTCTGGTCACCGGCTCAGACCGCGGATCAGCGATCCTTTCGTGCACCGGCCGCGTTCACGTTACGCGACGCAGCCCGGCTGCATGGTCGGCTGAACGTCACGGTTGTCGCACGCCGCGGCATCCCGGCTCAAAAACGGGAAGTAGCATCCCTCGGTGCAGTTCGCCATCGTGTCGTCCTCACAGCCCGTCGACTCGCAATTCGCACTGGCGCATTGGTCGGAGAAGAGTTGCCGAGCCTGTACCGTCCCTCGTACACGCCGATCCCGCGTGTCCGTGGAGAACGACTCCACCGCCAGTTGGTCCGGATTCAGACGCATCTTCTTCATGTGGATCCCTTTCTGGATGTGAACCAGCGGCACGAGGCGATTTCGCCCGACGCACTTGCACCGCACTGAGGGCGGCGAGTCTTGCCTTTGGCGTCGCAAAGGGAAATAGTGGTGTGCCGAAACAAGGGCAAGGTGCACCGGCGGCCACGCCGGGATTCCAGACCCGCCGCACGCGGATCGAGGAATGCTCCTTGCGGCGCGGGGCGGGCGGAGCCATCATGCCCCGTCGGGAAAATCTCGATTCGCCTGGACGCCTTCCGCGCCGGGCACCTACGACAACGGCAAACCCGCTGAAAGGCGGGGACGCAAAGCCTACGAGGCTACCGCCGCACCGATGCGGCCATGCCGGTCGGGTTGCCGAACAGGTGCTATCCATGCGCACGCTGCCCCAGACCCCAGAACTCACCCCCGGCGCCTTTTCCGCCGCTGGGGAAATCCTTTCCCGCCTTCCCGCAGACGCCGTGGCGCGCCTGCAGCTGGCCGCGGCCGCGCTGGTGCCCGAGGCGGGCGGCGCGCCCCTGCACACCGCCGGCGCCCCCGAGCTGCAGCAGGTGCTGCTGAGGGTCGTTCTGCACCACGGCACCAGCCTGCGCGCGGGGGCCGTGGGCAGGGCGCACGTGCTTAGCCCGCCGCAGGGGCTGGACGCGGGACTCGCCGACGCCTCCTTCGCCGTCGTGCGCCTGGCCGCGGGGGACGGGGAGCCGCTGGGCAGCCTGCTGGTGCTGCACCGCGGCCCGTGGACCGCCGCGGAGAGCACGGGGGTGGAAAGCCTGGTCTACGTGGCGCTGGCCGAGCTGCGGCTGCTGCGCGCCGGCGACGCGCTGCGCACCGCCGAGGAGCGGCTGGCGCTGCTGGAGCGGGCGCTGTACGCCGTGGACCTGGGTGTCACCATCACCGACGCCAGCGGGCGCATCGTCTTTACCAACCCGGCCGAGGCGCAGATGCACGGCTACCGGCTGGAGGAGATGTACGGCCGCCCGGCCCGCTCGCTCGCGCCGCCGGAGCTGTGGAGCGCCGACATGGCGGTTCCCGCGCGGCCGGTGCACCGGTGGATGCGGGAGCGCGTGAACGTGCGCAGCGACGGCACCCGCTTTCCCGTGCGCCTGTGGTCCGACGTGGTGGCCACGGACGATGACCGGCCGCTGGGGCTGGTGACGTGGAGCGAGGACCTGAGCGTGCAGCGGGACGCCGTGTCGCCCGCGCACGAGGGCGAGCGCGATCCGCTTACCGGGCTGCTGAGCCGCACCGCCTTTCTGCGCGCGCTGGAGGAGGCGTGCGCGGGGCGGGGGGAAAAGGGGTGCGGCGGGTTTGCCGTCCTTTTTGTGGATCTGGACCGCTTCAAGGCCATCAACGACCGGCTGGGCCACGCCGCCGGCGACGCCGTCCTGGCCATCGTGGGCGAGCGGCTGGCGGCGTCGGTGCGCCCCACGGACCTGGTGGCGCGCATTGGCGGGGACGAGTTCGCCGCGCTGCTGCGGGGGGTGGAGCGGGAGCAGGACGCGCTGAGCGTGGTGCAGCGTATCCAGCGGCTGCTGGCGGAGCCCGTGACCATCGGTGACGCCGAGATGAACGCGTCGGCCAGCATTGGTGTGGCGCTGGGCGGGAGCGCCAACTCGCCCGAGGGGATCCTGGCCATGGCCGACCGCGCCATGTACCAGGCCAAAACCCTTGGCGCGGGGCACCACGGCTTCAGCGAGCCCGGCGTGCTGGAGCACGAGGCCGCCGTGCTGCAGGTGGAGCAGGACCTGCGGCGGGCCATCGCCAACAACGAGCTCACCCTGCGCTTTCAGCCCATCGTCTGCCTGGAGAGCGGCACCCTGCAGGGGCTGGAGGCGCTGGTGCGGTGGAACCATCCGGAGCGCGGGCTGCTGGGTCCGCAGGCGTTTTTGCCGGTGGCCGAGGCCACGGGAGCCATCGTGCAGCTGGACCGCTGGGTGCTGTCGGCGGCCGTCCGCCAGCTCAAGGCGTGGGAGAACCATCGCGTGCTGCGCGGCGTGCCGGTGAGCGTGAACTTCAGCGGGCGGCACGTGGTGCATTCGCGCGCGGTGGAGGACGTCAAGCGCGCGCTGGCGGAGGCGGGCGTGGCACCCGGCCGGCTGATCATCGAGGTCACCGAAACCTCGTTCGTCGAAGATTTCCAGACCGCGGCCTCGGTGCTGGCGGCGCTGCGCGAGCACGGCGTGGGCATTTGCCTGGACGACTTTGGCACCGGGTACTCGTCGCTGGGCTACCTGCGGCAGTTCGGCTTCGACCGGCTCAAGATCGACCGCACGTTCATCCAGCGCATCGGCGACAGCGCCGCCGACGAAGCCATCGTCCGCAGCATCGTGGCGCTGGCCGAGGCGCTTAACCTCACGCTCACCGCCGAGGGCGTTGAAACCGTCGCCCAGCGCAGCGTGCTTCAGCGCCTGGGCTGCCACGACGCGCAGGGCTTTCTGTTCGGACGCCCAATGGACGCCGGCCAGGTAAGCGCGTGGAAACCGTTGCCCGTGCAGCAGATGTGACCGAAGCGCGCGGAAGTGCGCTGCCCGGAACGGACGGCCAGCGTGGCAATTTCGCAAAACGTGTCTTGTGATGGCATGATGAATGCGTATGTTTGCGGCTGTTGCATTCCGTACGAACTTGCGCTTTCCTCCCCACCCGAGCACGAAAAACCTGATGTCCTCTGCGTTGAACCAGCCGGCCGCTCGCCTTGCGTGGATTGCACCGGAGATCACCGATCTGCCCGCGCTCAAGGACCTTACGCTGCTCACCGGCCCCGGGATCCCCGGAGGAGACGTAGCCGGGACGTTCAGCTACTAGAAAGATTTTTTCCGTAAACGCAACCAGCGGCCGGTCGGATGTTCCGACCGGCCGCTTTGTTGAATCGAAAGGGTTCGACAGAGCGGCAGTGCCCAGGAAGCACTGCAGAGCGCGGTGACCTACGCGCCGCCGGCGGCCGCAACACCCCGATCGAAATCCAGATCCACCCACCGCGCCCAGTCCGCCGGCGCGCCCCGGCGGTCGCGATGGCTGCCGGGGCTTACCTCGGCCTCACCCGTATCGGCGGGAAAGAGGAAGAGGGAGCCGAGCAGGATTTCGCCCGAGGGAATCCCCATCCACCCGAACGCCTCCGGCCCCCGCAGCGCAGCGCCCGACGACCAGTAGCTGCGGATGCCGCGTGCCGTGGCGGCAAGGAGCAGATTCTGCACGGCCGCACCCGCCGCGGCCACGTGCTCCATGTTCTCTTCCGTGGCCTCGAACAGCCCCGTCACCGGCCCCTTGGGCGGGTTGGGAAGCCAGGTGGCCTGTACCAGCGCCGACGCGGCCGCCAGCATCCGTGGGATCTTGCTGGTGTTGCCACGCTCCAGCAGCGCCTGGCGCAGCGCGCGGCAGCCGTCCGCATCAAGCAGGTAAAAGCGCCAGGGCACGATGGACGTGAGCGCTCCCGACTCCTGGTGCACCCGCGCCGCCACCCGGTGAAACGGCGCCCACCCCGCCGTGGCCGCCAGCGCCTCGACCATCGCGCGCGCATCCACCGCAGGCAGCGGCGCGTCCGCCATCACCTTCGACGTCCGCCGCTCGCGGATCACGCCGTCCACGACCTTTGCCCGATCTTCAACCATCCCTTTCATCTCCCCTGAAATGTGCGGAGGGGATGATAACGGGTTACGGCGCGCGCTGTCCAAGACCGGAGCATGGGTGCCCCGTCGGCACACATGCGTCGTGCATCCTGAAGCTCCGCTTCGCACACCATTCCCGCGCCTCGCGAGATCTGACGCGACGTCGCGTTGAAGTCGCTAAGCACACTTTTTGCGCCGAATGGGGTGCTCTGGCGACTTCGCGCCGGGTACGTATGCTCCATCTTCAGCGGAGGGATGTGCCATGGACCGGATTGTTTCACGAGGCGTGCGCCTGGCATTTGGCGCCGCGATCCTGGCGACGACAGGGTTTGGTGTGCGCAGCGCCATGGCGGAGCCGGCTCCGGACCGCCAAGCCGCACTCGCCTGTCAGCCGGGGACGATCCAATGCGCGTGCGACGATCGCGTGTGGTGCCAGCGCTCCCCGTGCCCCATCTGCCCGTAACCGGCAGGGCAGGCAGAAAGAACGCGGCGGACCGAGCCTGTCGGCCCGCCGCGTTTTCATTCATTCGCCTGCGCGAACGGTCGATATGCCGCCGGGTGGCGCTCCCGGCTACCCGGTGTCGCGAGGTGGTGGACGCGGGCGGGCAGCGTTAGTTTCCGCACGGCACCCGGCGCGGCTCTCTGGAGCCGCGCCTTTGTGTTGCGGGCAGGGCACGTGCGCGGAACGGTTCGTGAAGATGCAGGCCCCGGATGGAAGATCAACACGCCCAATGAGATAACCTCGACGGACGATGACGGAAGATATCACGGAGACGGTGGACGCGGAGCAGCAGGCACCGGAGACTCAGCCGGAGCATCAGCAGACGGCGGAGGGCGGGACGGAATCGGGCGGTACGGTGTGGATGGACTACCCGGCGCCGGACGACGGCGCGTTCCACACCGTCGTGGGCACCATGAAGGTGCTGGAGCAGCTGGAAAGCCCGCAACTGGGCAACCGGCGCGACATCTTGGTCTATCTGCCGCCCTCGTACGGCCGGAGCAATCGCCGCTACCCCGTCGTCTACATGCACGACGGGCAGAACCTTTTCGACCGGGCCACCAGCTTTGGCGAAGAGTGGGAGGTTGACCAGACGCTCGAGGCCGCCAGCGAGCAGGGGCTGGAGGCCATCGTGGTCGGCATCCCCAACCTGGGGAAGGAGCGGCTGAACGAGTACAGCCCCTGGCACGACCGCCGCCACCAGCAGGGCGGCAGTGGCGAGGCGTACCTGGAGTTCATCGTCCATACGCTCAAGCCCATCATCGACCGCGACTTCCGCACCATGCCCGGGCGCGAGAGCACGGGCATCGCGGGGTCCTCCATGGGCGGGCTGATCAGCCTGTACGCCTTTTTCAAGCACCCCAAGGTCTTTGGCTTTGCGGGGGTGATGAGCCCGGCGCTCTGGTTTGGCGGCCGCTCCATCTACCCGTTCGTCAAGGAGCGGCCGTTCGTCCCCGGGCGCATCTACCTGGACGTGGGCACCAGCGAGGGAAGCGACGAGCTGCACGACGTGCGGCGCCTGAAGGACATCCTCACCCAGAAGGGCTATCGCGAGGGCCGCGACCTGCTGTACGTGGTGGAGATGGGCGGCCAGCACAACGAGCGCGCCTGGGCCCGCCGCCTGCGCCGCGAGTTGCACTTTCTCCTGGGCGTCCCCGAGCGCGCGAAGCGCGTGGTGCGGAGGTCGGAACCGCTGTGAGGGTGTGAGGGTGTGAGGGTGTGAGGGTGTGAGGGTGTGAGGGTGTGAGGGTGTGAGGGTGTGAGGGTGTGAGGGTGTGAGGGTGTGGCGGGCATCGCACTGCGCCCGCGGCGCCCCCTCCGGGCTCGTAAACCTCGCCCACCTCCCCCAAAAAAACCTGGGGGAGGTTGCGTGTTGCCGATGCATCGGGGCGATGTGGCCGCGGCACTTTGGCGATTGGGATGGATTCGCGGCGACGATCCTGCTGCGGACGCGCAGGTGCGTGGGACGTCGCAGACAGCCTGGCTGCCGTGTCCGCGAAGGCGGACAGCGTGAGGTTGTTGCCGCGATTTTAATCGCTCTCCGGGATGTTGCCGACCCGCCGGGCCACACTTCGGCCCCTCCACGCGCACGGTACCGTGAACTGCCGCGAACCCGCCATTCCGCGAAGGCGGAATTCGTGTAGTTGTTGCAGCGAATTCATTCGCCCTTACGCCCCGGCCGACTCACCTGCTCCAACACCCAAAAGCCCGCTTCTCGACGGAGAAGCGGGCTTTCGCGGCGTTCATCCAGCGGCTTGCTCACGCCCTCAGGCTGACCGGCGCGAACGCACTCCCGCCAGGAATGCCACCCCCGTCACCAGCGAAACAAATGAAAACACCGCCATGCGCGGCGGCGCACCGGTCCCCGCCGCGAGCTGCGCAAGCTGAGGGAACAGGACCAGCCCGCGGAGCGTGAACACGGCGCCGATCAGCACCAGTGCCACGGCCAGCAGCGGCAGCCGCCGGATGCGTCCCGCGCCCGACAGTGCGTACGCGCCGAACACCGCGAACACCAGCGCCAATCCGGCGCTCATCAGGTCGGGGTACGCGTAACCCGCCGCCTTTGCCCGCCCCAGCTGCGGCGCGCCGACGTACCCGTAGGCGTGTGGATCCAGGAAGATGATGACCGCGTGCAGAAGCGCGATCGCATAGCACAGCGCGGCGGCAAGGCTGAGCCAGCGGGACGGCGGGTGCATGGCGGCTCGTGTTCGATGGAGAGGGTGCAGGGGAGGATCATCAACACTGCTTCGCCGGATGCATTCCACGCAAGCGGCTCGCGCGGGATGCACCTCACGAAAAAACCCCGGCTCTGCAGGAGAGCCGGGGCTTTGCCATCTTCCGTACCGCGTCGCCTGGATCAGGCAAAGGCGAGGGTGCCGGCGCTGTGGTACTGGTTGGCGGCGTCGATAAAGTCCTCGAACAGCCGGTGCGTGCCCTCGTCGTTGTCCAGCAGCATCTCCGGATGCCACTGCACGCCGACCAGAAACTGCCCCTCGCGCGTTCCCTCCAGCGCCTCGATCAGCCCGTCCGGTGCCCACGCCGTGGCCACCAGCCCCTCGCCGATGCGCTCCACCGCCTGGTGGTGCATGGAGTTCACCATCACCTCGTCCTCGCCCAGCGCGGCGTGCAGCCGCGAGCCGGGCGCCACGCGAATCCCGTGCGCCAGGTAGTCGCGCGCCCATCCCGCGCCGGGAAAGTAGTCGTGCTTGATGGAGCCCTCGAACAGGCCGTCGCAGTCCTGGATAAGCGAGCCGCCCGCCGCCACGTTGATCACCTGCAGACCGCGGCACACGCCAAAGACCGGCTTGCCGTCCGCCAGCGCCCAGCGCGCGAACTGCAGTTCCACAAAGTCGCGCGGCGGGTCCGTGCGGCCGCACAGCTCGTGGCGCTCGGCCCCGTACGACTGCGGGTCCATGTCCACGCCCCCGGCGATGAACACGCCGTCCAGGCGGTCGTAGATGGCGCGCAGCGTCTCGAGATCGTCGTCCAGCAGCGGCACCATCCAGGGGATCGCGCCCACGCTGGTGCAGGCGTGAAAGTACCGCTGGTTCATTACCCACGACGCCGGAAGGTCTTCCGGAATCCGGTCGATGGACTGCAGCGTCTGGGTGGCAATGCCGATGACGGGCCGCTGGCGCATTGTTTACAACCTGCTGAGGATACGCGACTTACGTGATTTCCGGTAGTCAGTCGCGGGAGGGCAAGATCGGGGCCGTGATCCAAGTATCGCGAATCCGCCCGCCTCCGGCAACCTCTCCGTACCCCGCCGCACTACATCCGTTTCCCGCCGCTGCGATTCCCATCCACCCCAGCGACTTTCCGTCAGCGGGGAGGGCGAGCGGGTGATCAGAAATCCGCGGGAAGGCGGGCGGGGGCGAGCTCGTGGGCGGGCGGGGGCGTGGTGGCGGTGGCGGAGTCGTGGCGCACGTGGTTCACGGGTGATCCGCCGCGCGGGCCCAGCACCAGGTCCGAGTAGCCGTTGGCCGGGTCGCCGCCGCCACGGCGAATGCGCGCTACGGTGCCCGGGCCCCGGTTGTACGCCGTCAGCGCCTCTTCGGCGTCGCCGTCGTACACGGCGAGCAGGTCCTTGAGGTAGCGAAAGCCCAGGCGCAGGTTGGTGTCGCGCTCCAGCAACTGCGCGCGCGTGATGCCGGGCTGCAGGTAGTTGGCCGTCGCCGGCATTACCTGCGTGAGCCCCAGCGCGCCCGCGTAGCTCTCCGCGTCGGGCTTGAACGCGCTCTCCACCCGCACCAGGCGAAACGCCAGCTCCGTCTCGATCCCCTCCGCCCGCGCCGCCTGTTCGATCGCCGCCGCCAGCTCCGTGGAGATGCCGTACCGGCGCGCGTACTGCGCGATCACCCGCCCGCGCGCCTCGGCGGCGCGGGTGGCGGCGACGGCCTGCTCCACGCGCGACCACACGCCCGCGGCCACGGCGCGCATGGGCGGCAGCAGCGCCAGCAGCAGCACCAGCGCCGCGGCCGCAGCCACGCGTCCGCGCGACGGCCGGCCCATCGGCCGGACGCGCGCGCGGGCCCGACGAGGGCTGCGGCGTTGGGCGTTTACGCGTCTGCGCGGAGGCTTGGACATCGGGTAGATCGGGTCGCTCAGGTGTCCGTGGATGCCCGTAAACTACACGAATGCGCTTCCCGGCGGAACGGCCGTGTCTCCGCCTGGCATGAAATCACAAGCAGGTACGGCGTTATTCCCGTCCCCGGCCGACTCGTTTGACGCTCGATCGCGCTATCAGTCATCCTGAGGCTGAGAGGGTGTCGAGAAACCTCGAATTGTGCCAGTCATCCTGAGGGAGGCGCCGCTCCATACCCTGCTCATACACAACACCCTGGCGCCGACCGAAGGACCTTGCCGGCAGAAGCGTGAGGCTGACTTCATGCCCCGCCCTCTGGCTTCCCGGTGGCGGAGAGAAGGTCCTTCGGTCGCACGCAAAGTCTTGTGCAGATTCGGATTCCGCGTGGTGCGCTCCCTCAGGATGACGGGTTGCGATGTTCGGCTGCCGCGAGCTTCACGGCGCGCGAAGGGCGATGTCGCGGCGGACGCTGTCGGCGTCGGCGTTCTGCGCGGTGGGGAGGGAGAACTGCGGCGTGTCGGAGTTGCGCAGCCCGCTCCCCCCGCGGCGCCAGCGCCCACAGGTGGTCGCACTGTTCGACGTTGCGGCGAACGGGCGGCGGATGCGAATCCTAGCATGATGAACGCCCTGCGGGGGATGCGGACGGGGCGTGCTGCGGCGAGATTGCGGTGCGGCCCGCGTGCCGGCGCGCGGAGAACGCGACCCGGCCTTAGCCGGACGGCTAAGCCCGCGGTGACGCGGCGAAGACGCGCGGGGCCAGGCAGGTGACGGTGCGGGGCCCGGGCTCCAGGACCATGAAGTCGACCACCAGCCGCACGCCGGGGACGAGGCCCGCGTTGGCCAGCGCGCACTGCAGCGCGCCAAAGCCGGGCGCCGCGCCGTGCAGGTGCACGTCGCGCCCGTTCACCTCCGCGCGCAGCCGCCCGGCGCCAATGGAGGGCTCCGCGGCCAGGCGCGCCTCCACTTCGCGGCGGATGGCCGCCTCCTGTGTCTGCCGCTCCTGCGCCTGCGCGGGCGTCTCCGCGGGCCGGCCGCCACCCAGCAGGGCGCACCCCTGGACGAGCACCGACGCCAGCGCCAGGATCATCATCGACCGACCCGTACCCAGACGGACTTCGCGCATCCACTCACCACGTGTGGGGAAACTTTTCGCCCGCCGCCTCCGTTTGAACAGGAGACAGGGGCCTCTGGAACGCATGGATTTCGCAATCGGCAGGCCAGCCGCCGCCCGTGGGCGGACCGCGTAGCACCCAATCGGCAATGCGAAGATACTTCGAGAACACGCGCACGCATACCTATTCGCTGCTCTTCGCGCTTCCGCTGCTCGTGCTGTACGAGATCGGGGCGATGATGATCTCGGGGCGCGGCGGCGGCATGCGCAACGGCGCCGACGTGCTGCTGCGCACCCTGCTGGCCGCCGGCGGGCTGAGCGGCACCCTTGCGTTTACCGCCGTGCTGGCCGTGGGCGCGGCGGTGATGGTGGGGCTGGAGCAAAAGCGAAAGCGCGTTCCCGTGCGCCCCGGCTACTTCGCCGGGATGCTTGCGGAGAGCGCCGCCTACGCCGTGCTCTTTGGCGGGCTGATCGCCGCGGCCACGCAGGTGCTGCTGGGCGGGATGGTACGCATGGCGGCGGACGGCGGGTCGATCACCAGGCTGCCGCTGCTGGATGGCGTGGTGCTTTCGCTGGGAGCCGGCATCTACGAGGAACTGCTTTTTCGCGTGCTGCTGACGGGCGGCCTGTTCGCCCTGCTGGTGGCGGTGGGCGTGCGGCGGACGACGTCCGGGGTCCTGGCGGTGGTGGTATCCGCCTTCATCTTCTCCGCCTTTCACTACATCGGGCCCTACGCGTATCCGCTGGAGCTGAACAGCTTTACCTTCCGCTTTATCGCGGGGCTGGCGTTCAGCGGGCTGTACATGGTGCGCGGTTTTGGCGTGGCGGCGTGGACCCACGCGCTGTACGACGTGTTCCTGGTGCTGGCGGGGCAGGGGTAGGGAAGTGCGAGAGTGCGAGCGTGCGAGCGTGGCGGCTACCGGGCTCGCGTGGCGGATGATACCTTGTGTTTCCACGGGCCCCGGCGCAGGCCCCTCCCGGGCGAGCACCACTCGCCCACCTCCCCCGAAACCGCCGGGGGAGGTTGCGTAGGGTAGGGATCGCGGCGCTTCGGAAGGTCGGGTGCGGGATGGTGGGCCGCCCCCCTCCCCGGCCCTCCCCCGCAAACTGCGCGGGGAAGGGAGGTGCGACGCACCTTCGGAAACGGGATTGAAGTTCTCCTCTCCCCCTGCAGTTCGGGGGGGAGAGGCCGGGAGAGGGGGGCGCCCGCGGGCGCCAGTTCGATGCCCGTCGTCGAGCCTCGCTCTCTCTGCTCGTTCTCCCCTCTCCGTTTGGAACGAACGGGGAGGGGCCGGGGGAGGGGCACACTGCGGACGCAGTTCAATGCTCATCCACCGGCCTGTTACCACCCCCGACGGAACCGATCGGGACCCTTCGCGGGTACGTACCGCGCCGGCGGACGATGCGCGCCGGTCCGCGAGCCCGATCCACAGCAGACAATCTGACAATCTCCAACGGAGAAGCCGTGCCCATGCGCAGTCCCTTTGTCATCGTTCCCGCGCTCGCCCTGCTGGCCGCCTGCGACAGCGGAGGCGGAACCCGCTCGAATCCGCTCACGCCGCAGGAGGTGCAGGGCGTGTACGCGCTGTGCACGCTGCGCTTTCAGCCCAGCAACACGGCGCTCCCCGCGGCCAACCTGCTGACCAGCGTGATCGACACCACGCCGCCGGCCAACCGTCCCATGCCGTCCATCGCCCTGGCGGTCAACGGCTCGTACGACCTGGCGTATACGGCGCAGCAGACGCAGTTCCTGGAGCAGGTGCGCGGCTCCATCGGGTACCGCGAAGACCAGATCAGCCTTTCGCTGCCGTCCACCGGCAACGCCGCGGCGCTGCTGTTTCCCAAGACGCTGCTGCTGAACTACGACGCGGCCGGCCACCGCTTTACGGGCGACGCGGGGGGGTTCGCGTACCCCGTGGCGCGCGCCGACTACGCTGCCGCGGCGGGGATCAGCCAGGAGGGGCTGCAGGCCTCCATCAACGGCACGCTGCAGGTGGCGTTCGACCTGGACGGGTGCTGAAAGAGGCGCGAACGCGGTCCGTTCGCTACAATTACCACGAGGCTGAACCCGGGCGGGCCCGGCGCGAAGGTTGCGCGGGCCCGCGCCGTCATCATCAGGATTCGGGAATGATCCGTTTGCGACGCACAGTGACGCGCGCGGCGCTGGCCCTGGCGGCGCTGCTGGGCGCGCCGGCCGCCGCCGCCGCGCAGGACGACGGCGCGTGGAACTCCGGCCGCGCGCTGGAGCTCATCCAGCGTGCCCAGGAGCGCCGGCAGGTGGCGCTCAGCGACACCGGCATGGTGGACTACCAGGCCGATGCGCGCGGCTACATCTACTTTTACCTGGACCGCCGCGACACGGGCGAGCGCACGCTGGTCAAGACGGACCAGGTGGCGCTGGACGTGTTCTGGAAGGCGCCCAACCTGTCCAGGCAGCGCATCATCGGGCTGCGCGATGAGCGCAACCTGCCCACCAACATCCGCTACCACGAAGACCACCTGACGGTGGTGCAGGACAACTTTGGCGACCTCATCCGCCTGGGCGACGGCGACGAGGTGGCCGACGTGCTGCACCCCGCGTCGAGCGCCGGCCCGTCGGCGTACGACTACCGGCTGGCGGATTCGACCACCATCCGCCTGCCCGGCGCGGACGAGCCGGTGCGCGTCTACAAGGTGCAGGTGCGGCCGAAGGACGCGTCGCGGCCGGCGCTGGTGGGCTCGGTGTTCGTGGACCGCCGCGGCGGCGACATCGTGCGGATGGAGTTCACCTTTACGCCGGTCTCGTACGTCGACGAGCAGCTGGACTACATCAACGTCCTGCTGGAGAACGGGCTGTACAAGGGACGCTTCTGGCTCCCCAACCGCCAGCAGGTGGAGCTGCGCCGGCAGGTGCCGGAGCTGGGGCTGCCGGCGGGCGGGATGATCCGCGGAACCATGCGGATCGGCAACTACCGCTTCAACCAGGGGCTGGACCTGGCGCAGTTCGCGGGGCGGCGCGTGGTTTCCGTCCCCGTGGCGCAGCGCGAGGCGTTCGCCTTTGAGCAGCCGATGGACGCGGAGCTGCGCGAGGCGGGACTGAGCGCCACGGGCGAGCTGGGCGACATCCGCCGCGAGGCCGCGGAGCTGGTCGGCCGGCGGCTGCTGAGCGGGCTGCCGGGGACGCGCATCGACCTGTCCAGCGCCACCGGCACCGTGCGCTACAACCGCGCAGAGGGGCTGGCGATCGCCCCCGGCGCCCGCTTTACGCCGGGCGAGCGCTGGTCGCTGGGGATACGTGGCGGCTACGCGACGGCGGCGGAGCACGGGTTTGGCGAGGTGGACCTGTGGCGCGGTGCGCTGCCGGACCGGCTGGGGATGGGCGTGTACGCCAACCAGCTGCGCGACATCGGCGTGGGCACGCAGGTGATTTCGGGGGCGATGAACTCCGTCACGGCGCTGGTGGCCGGCTACGACTTTACGGACCCGTACTTTGCCACGGGCGCGGAGCTGCGGGCGGACCGGCCGGTGGGACGCGGCTGGAACGGCGCGTTCCGCCTGCGCGCGGAGCTGCACCGCCAGGCGGGGCTGGAGACGGACTTCTCCCTCCTGGGCGGCGGATCGCACTTTCGCCCCGTGCGCCCGATCGCGGAGGGCGAGTTCTACGGCGGCTCGGTGGCCGTGCGCCGCGTGGTGCCGGCGGAGCGGGCGCGCGGGCTGGGGGTGGGGGTGACGGTGGATGCCGGCGTGCTGGCGTCCGAGTTCGTCCGCTACGGCCACTGGCGGCCGCGGGTGGATGCGGGCTGGATCTCGCGCGGGTCGGGCGGATCGGAGCTCACGCTGGACGCGGCCGCGGGCGCGGCGTTCGGTGACGTGCCGCCGCAGGGCGAGTTTCTGCTGGGCGGCCGGGGGACGGTGCCGGGCTACGGGTTCCGCTCGTACGGCGGCCACACCTTCGCCTTCGCGCGGGCCGGGTACGCGGCGGAGCTGTTTCGCCCCTTCGTGCGCGGCCGCGTATTCGCGGCGGCGGGGTGGGCGGACCGCCGCAAGGGCGCGGTCGGCTTTGTGCCGTTCACCAGCGTGGTGCCCGAGCCGCGGCCGCTGCGCACGGGAAGCCTGTTCTCCGTGGGTGCCGGGGTGGGGCTGCTGTTCGACATCATCCGCGTGGACGTGGCGCGCGGGCTGGGGGAGAACGGGGTGTGGGAGGTGATCGTGGAGGCCAACCCGTCGTTCTGGGACTTTCTGTGAACTTCCGTTGATGCGGTCCGACGTCATCGACGCCTTTCACCTCCCCGCGATCGAACACCCGCGCACCAGCACGTGGGCGTACGGGCGCGGGGAGGATGCGTTCGAGGTGCGGCTGCCCCGCGTGTCGCCGGTGGACCTCAAGCGGCAGGTTGAGGCGCTGGGCACGGCGCGCGACCGCTACCTGGCGCACCGGCCGGTGGCGGAGATCGTGGGGGTGATCGACCGCGTGGCGGCACGTTTCCAGGACCCGGCGGACCCGCTGCGCCGCGCGGCCGAGCGCGCGCTCCCCGCGGTGACGGCGTACAGCGCGCCCATGATCCGGCTGGTGCTGGACCGCATGGCCGCGGACTGGCGTGCGCCCCGACTGCGCGAGCTGCTGCGCGCGGAGTTCGGCGACCCGCGGGTGCTGGACGGATTTCATCCCGCGCCGCGCGCGCACGGGCAGCAGGCGGCGTTCGGCCCGCGGCTGGCGGTGCACGTGTTCAGCGGCAACGTGCCCGGGGTGGCGGTGACCTCCATCATCCGCTCGCTGCTGGTCAAGGCGGCCACGCTCGGCAAGGCGGCGGTGGGCGAGCCTCTGCTGGCGGCGCTCTTTGCCCGCGGCGTGGCGGAGGCGGACGCGCGGATCGGCGAGTGCCTGGCGGTAACGTACTGGGCCGGCGGCGACGAGATCATGGAGCGCGCGGCGCTGGCGGACGCGGACGCGGTGGTCGTCTACGGCGGCGCGGAGGCGGTGGCGTCCATCCGCGCCCGCACGCCGCCCACGGGACAGTTCCTGGGCTACGGGCCCAAAGTTTCGTTCGGTGTCGTGGGACGGGGGGCGCTCTCGGGGGATTCGGCGCGGGCGGCGGCGCGCGGGGCGGCGCTGGACGCGTCCACGTTCGATCAGCAGGGGTGCGTGTCGCCGCACCTGTTCTACGCCGAGGAGGGCGGCGCCGTATCCCCCGAAGCGTGGTCCGCGATGCTGGCGGAGGAGATGGCGCTGGTGGAGGGCGAGCTGCCGCGCGGCACGCTGGCCCCCGGTGAGTCGTCCGCCATCCGGCAGCTGCGCGCGGAGGCGGAGTTTGCCGAGGCCGGAGGCGGCGGCACGCGGCTGCACGCCAGCGGCGAGGGAACGGCGTGGACGGTGCTGTACGATCCGCGGCCGGACTTTACGGCGTCATGCCTGAACCGGGTGGTGCGGGTGAAGCCGGTGGCCTCGCTGGCCGACGTGCCGGGGCTGGTGGAACGGTATGCGCCCGTGCTGCAGACCGTCGGCATCGCCGCGGACGCGGACGAAACGCGCGCGCTGGCGACGGCGCTGGCCCGCGTGGGCGCCAGCCGGTTCACGCCGCTGGGCAAGATGGCGTGGCCGCCGCCCTGGTGGCACCACGACGGGCGTTCGCCGCTGCGCGAGCTGGTGCGGTGGGCGGATCTGGAGGAGTGAGGCGGTGAACGGGTGAAGGGGTGAACGGGTGAACGGGGTGATGAGGCTCGGCGAACGGTATCGAACTGCGCCCGCGGCGCCCCCTCCGGGCTCGTAAACCTCGCCCACCTCCCCCAAAAAAGACTGGGGGAGGTTGGGATGCCGCCAGGGTTCGGGCGCTTCGAAGGGCATCTCGCTGCGTCCGATGATTGACGACGCGGAGCCCGCGGGTGCAGTCCGCGAAAGCGGACTTTGTGACGTTCCAGCCGCGGTTTCAACCGCTAAGGCGGGGCCGTTCGGGCGCGGTGTCGGGTGCGGACGCACGGCGCCTGGGTACTTGCGCGGTGCCGGAGCCGCACTCTGGTCGGACGGTTGCCCGGGGACACGCTTCATCCGCAGTTTGAACGTCTGGCAGGTCGCGTAACACGGAACGGGGAGACGGACATGCAGCAGGTGCAGGTGGGGCGGACGGGGCGGCGGGTGGGGCGCATCGGGCTGGGGGCCATGCCACTTTCCATTCCAGGCCGGCCGGAGCGCGAAGATGCCAAGCAGGTGATCCGCCGCGCGGTGGAGCTGGGCGTCAACTTTATCGATACGGCCGACGCCTACTGCATGGGCCAGGACGACGTCGGCCACAATGAAGCCCTGATCGCGGAGGCGCTGGACGAGCTGGGCGTGCGCGACGACGTGCTGGTGGCCACCAAGGGCGGCCTGGTGCGGCCGGAGGGACGCTGGGAGCGCGACGGCCGGCCGGAGCAGCTGCGCCGCGCCTGCGAGCACAGCCTGCGGATGCTGAACACCGACCGCATTGGCCTGTACCAGCTGCACGCGCCCGACCCCAGGGTGCCGTTCGCCGACAGCGTAAGCGAGATGGCGCGGCTGTACGAGGAGGGAAAGGTGGCGGCGGTGGGGTTGAGCAACGTGTCGCTGATGCAGCTGCAGGCGGCGCTGGCCATCGTCCCCGTGACCTCGGTGCAGAACCGCTTCAACCCGTGGGACCGGTCGGCGGAGCTGGACGGCATCATCCGCTACTGCGACCAGAACTCCATCACCTTTCTCCCCTACTCGCCGGTGGGCGGGCGTCGGCGCGTACCGGTGCTGCGTGAGAGCGAGGATCTTCGCGCCATTGGCCAGCGGCACGGCGGTGCCACGCCGGAGGAGCTGGTGCTGGCGTGGATGCTCGGCGTTTCGCCGTCGCTGGTGCCCATCCCCGGCGCCAAGCGCATCGAGAGCATCGAAAGCAGCGTCCGCGCCGCGTCCCTGCGCCTGGACGACCGCACCCGCCGCGAGCTGGAGGACGCCTTCCGCGCGCTGCCGGAGGAGGGCGGGGTGTGAGGGTGTGAGGGTGTGAGGGTGTGAGGGTGTGAGGGTGTGAGGGTGGCGCGGCGAGGATGAGCGGCGTGGGATGAGCGGATGAATCCGCTGCTGGGAAAGCGATAAGCCCTGTCCGGCTCGCAAGCGAGCCGGACAGGGCTTCAACTTCATGGGCACTCGCGCGCGCAGGTCGGTCAGGGAGTCCAGCGGGCGAAGCGGGTGGAGCGGCTAAGGGCGTGCCAGAGCGAGTCCTTGACCTGGGAGGCCACGTAACCCAGCACCGCGGCGCTGAGAGCCATGTAGAAGATCATCATCCCCATGGTCCCATCAGCCCGGCCGGAGTAGGTGTGCAGGTACACGAAGAACCCGATCGCCACGCCGACGACGATCCCGAACGCCCCGTGCAGGCGGGCGGAGAGGGCGTCCTCCTCGATCGTCGCCTTCGGGTTGATGACGGACTCCACCGGCGTGCGGCCCTTGCCCGTGATCCACCGGTCGTATCCCACCAGCGACGAGACCGTCACCGCCTCGGCCATGTCGCGCAATTCCTCGTCCGGCGTGCCGGGGAGCCAGCCGATCTCCGCCACGTATTCGTTGTAGTCGCGCCGCAGTGAAAGCGTCTGGCGGTTGATCTCCGGCAGCTTTTCGGCGGCCTGGACGTTGAGCCCGGCGGCGGCCTCCCTGTCGCCCCGCGCCCCGGCATCGGCGGCCCACACGCGCAGACGCCAGAACTCCGAGCGCAGGCGGTACAGGGCGCCCAGCCGCGTGGCGCAATCGCGGCGGCTGCGGCGGTCCGCGTTGCGCGCGACCAGGAACACCGCGTACACGCCGGCCACGACGGCAAGGTAGTAGATCACGAGCGGACGGAGCGGCGGGGGTGGATGGGGCGCGCGGCGGCTGGCCGCCGGAGGGGGGCGGCGGAGTGGCGGACTACGATGTGCGGGAAAACTTGCTTCCCGTCAAAGGCGCGCAAGGGTGCGTACGTCGTCCACCACCTGCTCGAGGGTGGCGCCGTCGGAGATGACCACCTGCAGGTTTCCGTTTCGGTCGATGCCGTACACGGCGCCCGGGTGGACGGTCTTTATCGCCGCGGCGACGGCCGCGGGAGGTGCCGCGTGGGCGCCGTGCGCGTGGACGGCGGGCTGGGCGGGCGCACGGGTGATGTAGGCGCCGTAGCCCTCAGCCGCTTTTGCCAGGCTTGCGCTGTCGCCGGTCAGGCCGGTGACCGCCGGGCCGAAGCGCGCGGCGTACGCTTTGAGCGCGGCGGGCGTGTCGCGCGCGGGATCCAGCGTGACGAGCAGAATGCGGACGTCCTCCGTGCGGCGGCCGGCGGTGCGCAGGGCGCGGGTGAGCTTGTCGAGCGTGAGCGGGCAGACGTCCGGGCAGTTGGTGTAGCCAAAGAACAGCAGCACCGGGGCGCCGCGGTAGCTGCGCAGCGAAACCGGCCGCCCTTCATGGTCGGTGAGCGCGAAATCCCCGGCGGGAAGCACCTCGGTGTAGGTGGTGCCGTGAAAGCGCGGCGTGGGCCGCGGCGCCGCGGCGATGGCCGCTACCACCACGATCGCCACCATCACCACCACGCACGTCCAGAGCGCCAGCCGCGGCGCGGGAGCCGTCTTCTGCGAGTCGTCCATCGTCCAGCCGAGTAAGGGTGCTTCGCCGCCGCGGCGTACGCGGCGGCGGAAATGTAATACACTCAGGCGTTTGGATCACGGGGGGCGGAGGTGAAGGGGTGAAGGGGTGAACGGGTGAACGGGTGAAAGAGGGGATTCAGGTTGGACGACGGGCATCGGGCTGGCGCCGACGGGGTGCCCCTCCCCCGGCCCCTCCCCGTTCGTTCCTCACGGAGAGGGGAGAAGTCGATCTCGTTTCGACGAGGTGCGTCGCACCTCCCTCCCCCGCGCAGTTTGCGGGAGAGGGTCGGGGAGGGAGGCGCCCATCATCCCGCTCAAACCCGTCAGCAACGCCGCGATCCTAGCCCCACACCCAACCTCCCCCGGCAGGTTCGGGGGAGGTGGGCGAGTGGTGCTCGCCCGGAGGGGGCGCCCGCGCAGGCCCGTCCGAAGCGCTCCGCATCACCCGCTCACCCGTTCACCCGTTCACCTCCCAGCGGTCCGCTTGTCGCATCGAGGGCGCCGGGCTAGGTTCCGCGCCGGAAAACACGGGGCGGCGGAACGGCGGAATCATCACCAGGACGGAACCCGATGGAGCAGTTGCAGACCCTGATCTCGCAGGCCTTTCAGGACCGCGAGCGGCTGAAGGAGCGCGAAGTGGCGCAGGCGGTGGAGGAAACCATCGCCCTGCTGGACCGCGGCCAGGTGCGCGTGGCGGAAAAGACGGATGGCGAGTGGCGGGTGAATGCGTGGGTCAAGGAAGCCATCCTCCTCTACTTCGCCCTGCGGCCGCTGGAGCCCATGGACGCCGGCGACCTGCGTTTCTATGACAAGATCCGCACGAAGACGGACCTGCAGGCGCAGGGAATCCGCGTGGTGCCGCCCGGCGTGGCGCGCTACGGAAGCTTTCTGGAGCCCGGCTGCGTGGTAATGCCCGGCTACGTGAACATCGGCGCGTACGTGGGCGCGGGGACCATGGTGGATACCTGGGCCACGGTGGGCTCGTGCGCGCAGGTGGGGAAGGGCGTGCACCTGTCCGGCGGCGTGGGCCTGGGCGGTGTGCTGGAGCCACCCAGCGCGTCGCCCGTGATCATCGAGGACGGCGCGTTCATCGGGTCGCGCTGCATCGTGGTCGAGGGATGCGTGGTGGAGGAAGAGGCGGTGCTGGGGGCCAACGTGGTGCTGACGGCATCGACGTCCATCATCGACGTGACCGGGGCCGAGCCGGTGATCACCAGGGGGCGGGTGCCGGCGCGCTCCGTCGTCATCCCCGGAACCATGCCCAAGGAGTTCCCGGCGGGGACCTTTGGCGTGCCGTGCGCGCTGATCATCGGGCGGCGCACTGAATCGACGGACAAAAAGACCTCGCTGAACGACGTGCTGCGGACGTTCAACGTGCAGGTGTGAGAGGGCGCCTTCGATCGATGACGGTCAGCCGCGCCCGCTCGCTTCGCTCATCCACTCACCGCCGTCCGCTGAAGAACCCGCGGACGGCGGCGGCATTATCCCATGCGCATTTACGCGATCTCTGACCTGCACACCGACTTTCGCGAGAACCGCGCGGCGCTGGAGCGCGCGGGGCTGGCCGGGCACCGCGACGACGCGCTGATCGTGGCGGGCGACGTGGCCGACAACGAGGCGGTGCTGCGCGACACGCTGGAATGGCTGGCGGGACGCTTCGCGGAAGTCTTTTTTGTGCCCGGCAACCACGAACTGTGGGTGCGCGGCGAGCAGCGCGACAGCATGGAGAAGTTTCGCTCGGTGCTGCGCGTGTGCGACCAGGCGGGTGTGCGCACGGAGCCGGCGCGCGTGGGCGGGGCGTGGGTGGTGCCACTGTTCTCGTGGTACCACGAGGAGTTCGACGTGCGCGGCGAGGCGGTGGAGGAGGAGCTGGAGGCGTGGTCGGACCGCTACTTCTGCAAATGGCCGCCGGCGATCAGGCGGGTGGACGAAGCGTTCTTGCGGATGAACGAGCCGCGCGTGCACGCCTACGACGCGCCGGTCATCACCTTTTCGCACTTTGTGCCGCGGCCGGACCTGGTGCCGTCGGTGCACCGACTGTCGTTCAAGGGGCTGGCGCTGGTGGCCGGGTCCGCCGGCATCGAGGCGCAGATCCGCCGCATCCAGCCCCGCGTGCACGTCTTTGGCCACACCCACATCCCCTCGGACCAGGTGATCGACGGTGTGCGCTACGTGCAGAACTACTTCGTCCGCACCTCGCCCGACCCGCTCAAGCTCGTCTGGACCAGCGGCGAGGCCGAGTTGGCCGCGCCGATGTTCTGTTGAGGTGGGCGAGCGTATGGGTGAGCGGAAGGCGGGTGTTGGTTGAGCGGGCGTGGACGGGCGGGTGGGATGAGCGGGTAAACCCGCTGCTGGAAAAGCGATAAGCCCCGTGCGGCTTGTTACGCTCGCCGACCGGGGCTTCAACTGCACGAGGCTGCGGGGATCCCCCACGGCCACGTCACGAGAAACCTGACAGTAGATTCCACTCGGCGCCAGGGCGCCAGAGCATCGGACCGGGCGGGAAGGTCAAGCAAGGTTGGAAGCTACCGGCAAGGCGATTGTTGACGGCCTGCGGTAATGCGCCTACCATTGCGCTTGTTTTGTGCTCTTGCGTTTTAGGCAGATTGGGTTCGAATGAGAAAATTGCAATCATCTGTTCGGTTCAAATCGCTCCAACATCCTGCAAACCCTTTCGATAGAGAGAGGCTCACATGCGAAAGTTGCTGTTACGGCTCCTGATGCTCGCGAGTGTTGTGCTCACGCTCGGAGCGTGTGCTGACACCCCCACTCAATCAGATCACGCGCCGGACCTTGCCGCTCCCGTCCAGGACGAACAGACGGCGACGCCGCAGGGATGCGTAAGCGAGGGGCTGTGCGTGCTTCCGCCGATCAGCGGGGGATGGTGCGAACCATGGATGGAACTGGATTGGGACTGCGACGAGGGTGGTGGAGAGTGCGAGGAGTCGATAGGGGCGCCGACTGATCCGGAGGAGGCGGCAGGCGTTCAGTCGTGCCCTGGCGGCGGGGACGGCGGCAGCTGGGGCGGGTACACTCCGCCGCCCGGCGGCACCGGCCCCGGCGACCCCGGCGCGATCTGCATCGAATCGTACTCGGAGCCGTGCGCGCCGGAATGTGAGGACTGCAATCCGCCCGAGAAGGAGTCCACCATCTGCCCGTCGCCCTTCCTTGGAAACGTGCAACCGACACTGATCACGGTCGCAGGGCGAAACCATGAATTTAGCTTTACGAGCACCTTTACGTACCCGTTCAAGCGTCTGACGGGGGGCAGGTCACCGGCCACCTATGAGATCGGCTTGCCCACGGCCAGCAAGGACGCCTGGTGGATCGCACAAGCTGGCACCATCACAGTGTGGTGCCGGGGTGCGTGGATCACCCGACGGCACTGGGTGGGAACCTTGACCGTCGTGGATAGTGACCTGCATATGGTGATGGGACCCGGACACCCGGACTTCTGACGCGAAGGCAAGTACCGTGGACCAATCGCGCTACATCGACGAGAGGGATCTACCCTTCACCGAAGACGAGTTGTTTCGTGCCTTTGCCCTGACGGACGATGAGCAGGTCGCGCGAGACGCCGCGCACATGCTGGCAGAACTACTGTCGAGCGGCACGTACGAGGGGGGGTGGTCCATCGGTGACGAGGGTTTTGCGGCGCTTGCCCTGCTGTCCGAAGACCTGCGGGAGCGCGTAAACGCGTACATGGCCGCACGGTGGGAAGGCATGCGGTGGATGGCGGTCCGCACCGCTTTAAGGCGCGAAGGGCTTCCGCCCGGCGCTGAGCCCACGGAGTCCGCACGTCGCGCGGGAGACGAAGAGATTGCGGGGTACGTGGCGGATTGGGAGCAGGGTTGTGCTGCGCTTGGGGAATGGGTGCGGCGGCGGCAGGCAGGCGACCCGGTGGGGGATGAGCCGCCGCCGTGGCCAGGGACGGAGCACGAAGAGGAGTAAGTGCGCGGCAGTTTCACTCGTGGCGGGCTTGGGGGGCACGTGTCCCCCGAGCCCGCCGCTCGATTTTTTGCGGCTGGATTCCCAGTCGTTGAGCCGCGCGTTCAGCGCGGCGGGTTGCCGATGCGGATGGTGTCGCGCGGCGCGTTGGGGTTGGGCGCCGGCGGCGGGGTCGGCGCCGGCGTGGGCTCCACGGGGCGGCCCAGGAGCGGCGGATCCGGGCGCGGCTGCGGCTGCGTCGGCTGCTGCTGCGCGGGCGGCTGCTGCTGCACCGGGGGCTGCTGCACGGGCGGCTGCTGCGCCGGCGGATTCTGCGGCTGGGGCTGCGGCCGGCTGACCGGCGGCTGCTGCTGAACCGGCGGCCTCTGCGGCTGCTGAGGCTGCGGCTGCGTGACGGCCGGACGCTGCGGCTGCGTGACGGTGGGCCGCTGCGGCTGAGGCTGCTGCGGCTGCCCCGCCGACGGCTGGCTGACCCGGGGCTGGCCGCCGGACGGCTGCGGCTGCGCGCCACCGGACGGCCGCGATCCGGACGGCTGGCCTTCGAACGCGGGGACGCCGCCGCCTTCCGCGGGCGATGAAGGCTGGTCACCGCCCAGCCCTGTGCCCTCGCGGCTCAGCGGCGCGTCCGGCTGCGGCTGCGGAGCCACCACGCCGCCCTCGCTCGCGGACGGCGCCTCGCCGGACTCGTCGCCGGGGAGCACGGCGTTCACGTTGGGATCTTCGCGCCCGCCGCCGCCCGACATGGCCGCCCACGCGGCGGCCGCCACCAGCAGCAGCGCCACCACCAGCACCACCGGCCAGCGGCGCTTGGGGCGCGTGGCTGCGGTGGAGGGAACCGTATGCGCCCGGGTGCTCGCGTGCGCGGCCGGACGCGGATGCGCGGGCGCGGGGGCGATCACGGTGCCGTCGTCGTCTTCAACGGCCGGCGGGACCACGTGGAGGGCGGCGGGTGCCGGCGAGATGACGGTGCCGTCGTCCTCTTCGGAGTCGATCACCGGCGGCGGGACGGCGACGTGCGCCAGGGCGGCGTGCACCCGGCTCTGCAGCGGCTGGTGCGTGGCCGCGGCCAGCGCCTGCCCAAAGTGGTCGGCGTCGGGGTAGCGGTCGCCCGGCTCCACCGACATCGCCTTCATCACCACCTGCTCCACCTGCGGCGGAACCTCGGGGTTCAGCTCGCGGATCGGCTTGCGGACGGTCCACCCGGTGGGGAGCTGCCCCGGCTCGCTGGTGAACGGCCGCTCGCCGGTGAGCAGCTGGTATCCCACCACGCCCAGGCTGAAGACGTCGGTGGCCGCGGACAGGTTGCGGTCGCCGCGCACCTGCTCGGGCGAGGCGAACGCGGGCGACAGCGGGTTGGCGCCCATCCCCCGGGTGACGGTCTGGTCGTCCTCGATGGCCTGCGCGATGCCATAGTCCAGCAGGCACACCCGCACGTCGTCGTGATTCCCCTCGATCCCTTCGGCCAGGAAGATGTTCCCCGGCTTTACGTCCCGGTGGATGAGGCCGGCGCGGTGCCCCACGGCCAGCCCCTGGGCGGTGTCGCGCAGAATGCACAGGGCGCGGTCCAGCGGCGGCTTTCCCCCGGTGGAGAGCGCCTGCGACAGGTTTTCGCCGCGCAGCATCTCCATCACCAGAAAATCCAGCCCCAGCTCCGGGTCGGTGCCCACGTCGTGCACGGTGACCAGGTTGGGGTGGTGCGGCAGGCTGGCGGCGGCCTGCGCCTCCTTGTGCAGCCGCTGGCGCAAGGTCTCGCGGTGCTCCGGATCGGTGGCGGTAAGGGTGATGACTTTTACCGCCACGGGGCGGCTGAGGCGCGTGTCCATGGCGCGGTACACCACGGCAAAGCCGCCCCGGCCGATCACCTCTTCGATCTGGTACCGCTTCACCAGCGTGTGGCCGGTGAGCAGACTTTCGAGTCCCTGAGCCATGTGCCGTTGCCCGTGCATCTTGTCCCGCGCCGGCGGGTGCCGGCCAGAACCCGGATCTGTGGCAAGATGCGAACCGGCGTAACATGGTGCGTCCCGCGGGGCTGCCGGAACGCGCGACCCGGCTGCCCTGCTCCAGACGCCACGCGGACAGGCGGCTCCTTTGCCGCCCAACCGGTCCTCCCAAATGCAGGCGAAGCGCGCTCTCTGCCCGTAAAATGCTTGTGCGGGTCAGACACACTATGGCGCCTAACGGGTTGACGGCCTAATGTTGGGCGTGTGTACGATCCGTATATTCTGCTCTGCCTGTCCCGCCGAATGATGAACCGCCTGAGAGGAATCCACCCGCGGCTGGTTCCACGCGCGCCCGACCCGCGGCCGTCGCTGGCCCTGCTCCCCGCCCTGCGCGACGCGGGCGACGACTTTGCCTGGGCCGTGTGGTACGCCGTGTGGCGCGTACGCGGAGAAGACGATGGCGAAGCGTCCGGTCCCGGCGAGTGGCTGGACCGCTTTCACGCGGCGTACGGGGCCGTGCCGCCGCTGGACGACGCGTTGCGCGCCGTCGCCGAGTATCTGCACGGCATCGGCTCGCGCAGGGACGCGGCCGATGCCCTGCTGCGCATCAGCGATTGGGCCCTGGAGCGCGGCGCCGCCGAGCCCGCCATCCAGTGCGCCGAGGCCGCCGCCGCCCTGGTGCCGGAGAGCGGCCGCCTCGCCCTCGCCGCCGGCCGCGCCAACCGCATCTTCAGCGAGGCGATGCGGGCGGCGCTCTTCTATGAACGCGCGGTGACGCTGGCGCGCATCCGGCGGAAGTGGCGCACCTACGTCCGTGCGCACCTGGGGCTCGGCCACATCAAGAAGGGGTACGGCGACATGGCCGCGGCCCGTGCCCATTACTTTACCGCCGCACGGGCCGCACGCAGCCTTTCCGGGGAGAAGTGGCTCGCGGCGCAGACCAAGCACGACCTGATGGCTCTGGCTGCGGAAAGCGGAGACTTTGAAGAAGCGCTACTGCACGCACGGCAGGCGCTGGACTGGTATCCGCGGCACCACGCCCGATTCCCGGCGCTGGCGCACGATGTGGGCTTTCTCCTCGTACGGATGGACTTGTATTCCGCCGCCGTACCGCTGCTCAAGGCGGTGATGAGTACACGGATTCCGCCGCCTGACCAGGTGATCGGATGGAGCACCCTGGCGCGAGCTACAGCCGGGATGAACGACGCGGCCGGATACCGCGCCGCGGTGGACGAAGTGCTGCGGCGTGTGGGGTTGTTCGATCTGCATGCGGCCCCCGCGTTCGCGAATCTTGGTTGGGGTGCGTGGCTGCTGGGGGAATGGGAAGAAGCCGAGCAGTACGCGTCACGAGCCCTCGAGATCGCGGAGAAACGCACGGAGGCCGAAGCCGGCCGCGTAGCACGCGCGGTTCTGGCAAATGTGGACGTGCGGCGAAGGGGCCCTGCCCCTCCGCCAGACGATGTGCGGTCAAGTCAGGTGCTTCAACTGGCGCGGGAAATTGCTGCCAGCCTGGCTGCGTGGCGCGGTCCTACCTGGAAGCGACGGCGGCAGTATGGCCCTGATCGGCTCGGGACCGTGTAACTGCTTAGTTGCCCGAGCCCATCGTAAAGCCGCCCCGGCCCGCGGCGTCGTCAGAGATGGGGGCGGTGGACGGCGCAAGGCCATCATCTTCGGTAGCCTCATTCACGGAGCCGATGGTGAAGCCGCCTTCGACTTCGTTGTTCCCCGAACCGATCGTGTAGCCGCTTGATTGCGTGGCGCTGTTCCCGGAGCCCATCGTAAATCCTCCGTCGTAGGCGGGGCCGGCGGGCTGCGCGTGCGTGTCGCTGCCGGCGGGGTTTTCGCCGCAGGCGGCGGCAAGGGCGCACAGCAGGAGCGCGGCGGGGAGAATGCGATGGCTCATCATGAGGACCCGTCTGGTGTGGGATGGTCGCGTGAAGCCGGGCAACCGCCCGGCTGTTTATATTGTACATTGTTACACACCTGTCCCGCCACTCCACGCGGCTATATACGAACCATACAGTACAAAATCGCCACCTTGTGAACACTTGACTCATTCGGAACGCAACCTGTCCCGGCTCCACGGTCCGGTTGCTGGTCATCCGCGATCCCATCATCACGACCCCGTATCGATGCGGTAGCAGGGGATACGCGGGTCCGGTTGCAGTGCATGAGGAAGCCGTGGCACTGCACCGACGGATCACATCACCCCACCCATACCGAATACGCCTCTCCTCACGACTTTTCCGCTCCCGGAGCCGCGGGCACCTTGGGCGTTCACGTTGTGCATTTGGTCCGAAAAAAGGCGCACGGCATCAAGGAGCGGTGGACAATGGAGCAGCCAAAGAAGGGAAGAAATGCACGCCGGGGTGCGGGCTCCAGGCGCGGATCGCACCGCCCGTGGTGCCTTCCGCCGGCGGTGACCCGCGAACCGGGTGAGACGCTGGAGGGGGTGCACGTGCTGGACGAGTTCCCCGCGGAGCTGTCGCTGGCGCTGTGGACGGCGCTGCGTGACGTGTCGCTGTGGGCCGCCACCCCCGAAGAACGGCGGACGGCGCTGTTCTCGCCCAATGCCGAGGCCCGGCGCCGCGAGTACACGTCGCAGACGCGGCTGCAGCCCGAGCTGGACCTGGCGCTGAGCACGCTGGCCACGGTGGTTTCGCACAGCGCCCAGGCCAGCGCGGCGGTGGTTACGCTGATGTGCCTTGAGGTGTCGCGCTGGGCGCGCGCCAAGGGGGGGATGGGGACGGCCGTTTCGTTTGCGCAGGCGGCGGCGCTGGCTTCACCGGAAGACCCGGCTCCCGCCCTGGAGGTGGGGCGGCTGGCGCTGGAGTGGGGGCGGCCGGCACGGGCCGAGACCTGGCTGCGGCGCTCGATCGGGCTGGCGCGGCGCGCAAAGGAGTGGGAAAGCTACGGCGCGGCCTGCGTGCTGCTGGGCGACCGCTACCTGCGCGCCGAGCGGCTGCAGCCGGCGGAGCGCTTTTACCTGTACGCGGCGCGCGTGGCCCGCCGGCAGCAGCTGCGCACCGTGCGCGCCGAGTCCATGCACGGGCTGATGCGCGTGCGCATGGCCGCCGGCGAAGACCTGGAGCAGGCGGAGCGGTTCGGGGCGCTGGCCCAGCGTGCGTACGGCCGCGCCCACCCCCGCGCCCCGGAGCTGCTGCACGACATGACGCACCTGCTGGTGCGCCGCGGCGAATGGGAGCGCGCCGTGCCCCTTCTGCGGCGGCAGCTTTCGGTGTTCACCGACCCGACGATGCGCATGGTTTGCCACGCGCTGCTGGCCCACGCCAGCGCCGCCCTGGGCGACGCGCGCACCTACGAGATGAGCTGGAAGGAAGCCTGGACCCTGAAGGACCGCCCCGGCACCGCCCCCCACGTTCCCGCCGCCCTGGCCCACCTGGGCAAAGCCGCCAGCCAGGCGCAGGACTGGCTGCGCGTGCAGCAGACCGTCCGCGCCTTCAACGACCTTCGCCCCGAGCACCGCCGCGGCCCCGCCGCCGGCGAAGTGGCGGAGTTGGCGGGCCTCGTTAACAGCCATCGCCAGGCGCGCGTGGTGGAGATCTGATCGGAGCCGGAGTTCATCAGCCCCGAAAGTATCGCCCCGCACTGCGTTCCTATGATCTGGGCTCAGTTGGGCAAAGCCCGCCGGCTATGTGTACGACTGGCTGCGCGTGCAGCAGACCGTCCGAGCCTTTCTTTCTGCCTTTCGATCAGGGACTCTCCTACGCTCCAGTGGCGAGTGCGGGGCTGCCTGGTCATTTCTAGTGACCGTTGGCGCATTCCGGGTGAGATTCGCCTGTAAGGCGCCATTGATGGACTAGCCCTACGATGTTACTGTAAATATGCGCAGAGTTGTCGCCAACGCTTCTCCAGCGGAACTCAGCGTCTCTTCCCACTGCAGCTCCTTGGTCGGAGTCTGTACTTCGAAGGTCCTTTGTTCCCGCGAGAACCCCCATGAAGCTTGTCTTTTCGCTTTTTGATGACACTGTGGAGAATTTCGAAGAAGTCTTCCTTGAGGGGAAGCTGACCTCTATTGAAGATCCTTACGTCCAGATACCGCTTCGTCAAGAAAATGCGAATGTGCAGGTGTATTTGCAACGTAATAAACGAGGTGTGCCTGCCTGGATTGCTTTCTTTGATGCACATTGCGATTTCCGTGCAGCATTTCCACGAGCCGCTGCGGAAGATTGGGATGGTGACTTTCTGGCGAACCAGTACAACTCGCTAGTTGTAATATTTCGAGTTTCGCATCCGCAATTAGGTGAACGCTTTCTTGCGCTAACTCAGGGTATGGGTCACCTGGCTGTGGATCACAGCCGCGTGGAGGACGATTTTGGTTTAACTGTAAGCCTCAACTCTATCAATCCTGACAAGGTTCGTGGTGTTGATGCACGCGATTTAGGCACACGCACCCAACAGAAGCGACTCCGCACAAATTTCGAAGGTGAAGTATGGGAGTTGGATTTTGATCCCGAACTCGAGGTCGTGGGCGGCATGGTTGGAGTTCCGAGTGAGACTGATTTCGCAGACCAGATTTCGGGATCGGAGTCCGTAGCCTTATTCCGTCAAATCCAATGGCATCAGTTCGAAGCGCTTTGTTCCTTGCTGTTGGAGAAATACTCTTCTCGAGAGTATGAGAGTCGCTTTAAGTTTGCAGCGAACAAACGTCGTCTCCGGAACAAAAAAATCATCAGCATTCTTGAAGATCATCTGAGGGATGCGCTACGCGATAGAAGAGGCGACCGCCTCTCGATGATCTTGCCAATGGATCTGGCCGAACACGTCGTAGAAACAGAGTTGCACATTCCTACGCGTGGTCGGCGCGTTCAACTCGCACCTTTCGGGGTGGGTACCCTCTTCAACGTGCTTGATGAAGCCCAGGTGCTCGACGTTGAGCCCAAAAACTTAACTCTCTATCACTATGATGCAGACGGAGCACTTCGTGATAGAAAGTCCCTTTTTAAGCACCTTGTATTTGAGATAAGACTTCTAGATCCTAACGGTCGGCAGAGGTATTTCGTTCTGTCCGACGGTGGTTGGTATGAGGTGGCTCACGGGCACGTAGCTAAAATCCGTCAGCGCATAGCGGCAATTCCAGTGTTGGAAAACTGGGCTGTTTTACCTCCAATGAATTGGCTCCCATCCACATCTGGTGCCAGCGCAACTTACAGACGCGAGCGAGAGGACGAGTATAACGCTCGTGTTTCCACAGCCCATGGGCTTGTCCTTTTTGACAAGGTTCTCTTCCGTCAGAACTTAGGTGGTAATAGTCGAATCGAGGTTTGTGACCTTCTCGGTCCAGATGGTCGGTTCTACTGTGTTAAGAAGTACGAAGGTTCATCCGACTTGAGTCACCTCTATGCACAGGGATTGGTTTCAGCCGAACTCTTAGTGGATGTACCGGAGTACCGGCAATTCGTCCTTGATAAGATCAACGGTGTGTTCCAACCCTCGTTCACTGCACAAACCGCCCGGCTGGCCGGCCTAAAGGTAGTATACGCGATAGCCTGTCCAACAGACTTTCGAATCCCAGAAGACCTGCCCTTTTTCGCGCAGGCGAGCCTGGCATCGCATGCTCGCAAGCTGGTGCGGTGTGGTTTCGACGTGGAACTTGCCCGCATCGTTATTCCAGATCCCCCCCAGACCTCCTCCACCGCGCCCCGGCGCAGGCGGCGAACGGCAGCGGCATGACACCTGGACGGCTCCGTTGTACCGAGTTCGTAGCAGGTTAAACGCTCACATTCCGGACGAGTTCAGAACCCCGAAGAGCTAGCTGAGATTTCTCGGCTAGCTTTTCTGCGTTTACCTGGCGAACTCCCGTCACCGGCCGAAGTGGTAAATTAGGACTTGCCCTCGTTCTTGCCGTGGCGTATTGTGATACGCTCGGATTACGCCTGGTCGCGGGTAAAGTGGTCGAACGTGTCGGATGGGTCCTCGTCACTAACTCCACTGCATCTAAAGGCCTGCCAACTCATCCGCTGCCGCTGTCAACCATTCGATGTTGCAACCCGTTGTAGCCGCAGTAATTGAGCGCGATCGACGCGTATTGATTTGCCAACGTCCGCAGGGCAAGCGGCACGGTGGATTATGGGAGTTTCCTGGAGGGAAAGTTCACGCCGACGAGTCCATTCCCGAAGCTGTATCAAGGGAGCTAGCGGAAGAACTTGCCGTTCAAACTACCGAAGTTGGCGAAGTGCTGTTCTCGCGCGTGGATCAGCGTAGCGGCTTTGAAATCCTCTTTCTCCACGCAACGGTCGAAGGCGAGCCCGTCGCTTTAGAACACTCGGAAATCGTGTGGTGTGAACCCGCTCAGCTTCTGTCGTATCCGCTCGCTCCCAGCGATCACGCTTTCGCATCTTTCTACCTCAGAACCGCCTGATGCTTGCGTTCATCTCAGGAAAGACCTACCGTCGGCGGGATATCCATGGCGCTGTTGGCGGCCAAGGACAGGGCGGGATCAGCACTCCATCTAGGCACCCGATAATCCTGCTGTTCTCTGGTGAACAAGGCGAGCAGTATGGGTACCATGACGGCTTTCAAGATGACGGCTCGTTCTGGTATACGGGTGAGGGGCAAATTGGTGATATGCAGATGATCCGCGGGAACCGTGCCATGTACACTCACCTGCAGACAGGCAAAGCACTGCATCTATTTCAGTATGAGACACGTGGCTTAGTCAAGTATGAGGGTCAAGCCGTCTATACAAGGCACCACTATACTAGTGCCCCTGATCGCAATAATGATGTGCGGCAAGTAATCGTATTCGAACTAGCTGTGGATGCCCCGGCAGTTGGTGTGCCGGACCTTACCCCAAGCGATGCTGAGGTTGGGCCGCGCTCATTGTGGCAGCGACCATTGGAGGATCTTAAGCGGGCAGCGTTTGCACAAGATAGCATTGAACGAGCCGCCGCTGAGAGGAACGTCAAAGCCTACTTCCGCAGCGATGTAATCAAGGTGTATGTACTTCGCCGCGCGAATGGGTACTGTGAAGGATGTAGAGAGCCAGCACCCTTTCTAACCCGTAAAGGCACCCCGTACCTGGAGCCGCATCACATCCGTCGCCGCGCAGATAGTGGGCCCGATCACCCACTGTGGGTGATTGCGCTGTGTGCGAATTGCCACAAACGAGTCCACTACGGTGCAGATGGACACGACTACAACATGCACCTCGCTGATTGCGTCGCGGCTATCGAAAACTCTTAGCCTTGCAGCGCTCTTTTGTGGCCTGGCGCCGCACATTTGCGATTGATGGCGTCGGAAAATGAGTGGAGCTGACTTGCTCTAACGATCCACGAAGCGTTCCCCGACCTCGCGAAGTAACCGCAGCGGATACCGTCATCCCTCCGCCCCTAGTGTAAACCCGAACGTGGTGCCGGCGCCTAGCTGGCTTTCGACCCAGACGCGGCCGCCGTGGGCTTCCACGATGCCGCGGGCGATGGCGAGGCCAAGGCCGGCGCCGCCGCCGCGGGTGGGGCCCTCGGCCTGCCAGAACGGCTCCCACAGACGCTCCACGTCCTCGGGCGCGATGCCGGGGCCGGTGTCGCGCACCCAGAAGCGCACCGCGCCCTCCTCCGGTGCCGCGCCCACCGTCACCTCCCCGCCCGGCGGCGTGAACTTGAGCGCGTTGCCCACCAGGTTGCTGAACACCTGCAGCACCCGGTCGCGGTCCGCACGCACGGGCGGACAGTCGTCCACCGCGGCCACCAGCCGGATCGTCCGCTCCTCCGCCAGCCGCCGCATCAGCCCCATCGCCGCGTCCACCAGCTCCGCCGGGGCGCAGGGCGCCGTCCGCACCCGCAGCTGCCCGGCCTCCAGCCGCGCCACGTCCAGCAGGTCCTGGATCATCCGGTCCATGGACTCGGCGCTGCGGACCACGCCGTCCATGGCCTCGCGCGCCGCCCGCGGCAGCGTGCCGGAGGCCAGTGCCGCGTCCACGTTCAGCAGGATGGCGGTGAGCGGGTTGCGAAGGTCGTGGCTCACCACGCCCAGCACGCTGTCGCGCGCGTGCAGCGCCTCGCGCGCCTCGCGGTACAGGCGCGCGTTGTCGATGGTGAGCGCCGCGCGGCGGGCCACCTCCTGCGCCACCGCCAGCTCCTCGGGCCCAAAGCGCCGCCGCGGGTCGGTGCTCACCAGGGTGATGGTGCCCAGCGTGCGGCCGCGCGCCGTGAGCGGGGCGATGATGAACGACCGGGGACGCGCCGGGTTGTTCATCCACCGCTCCCGGTGGTGTTCGTCATGGGCCAGCTTTTCCACCAGCTCCGGCGTCACCTGGGGCACCAGCATGGGCTCGCCGGTCTGCACCACGCGCAGCACGGGGCGCCGCTCGGGGTCCGCGTCGGGCGGGTTGCGCACGTCGGCCAGCAGCCGCGCCTCGGCCTCCGGATCCCGATGCGCCACGGCTACGCGCCGCGTGCCGCCGTCCGGCTCTACCTCGTCGATCAGGCAGTAGTCGCCCAGCTCGGGGATGGCCAGCCGCGCCAGCTGCCGAAAGCCGCTGGCGTAGTCGAACGAGGCGCTCAGCAGCGTCCCCACCTCGGCCAGGAACGCCGTGCGCCGCTCCGCCGCCTCGGAAGCCTCGCGGGCGCTGCGCTCGCGCTCCAGCAGTTCGGCGCGCATGCGGTCCGCCGCCTTGCGCCGCGAGATGTCGCGGTAGATCCCCCACGTCCCCACCCGCTGCCCGTCCGCGAACACGGGCGTCCCCGTCACGTGCACGTCCACCTGCCGGCCGTCGCGCCCCTGCCGCACCGTCTCCAGCTCCGCCTTTTCCCCCGCCAGCACCTGCCGGGTAAGCGCCATCCCCTCCGCCAGCAGGGCGGGAGGGACGATGAGCTCGTTGATGCTGCGCCCCGCCGCCTCGCCGGGCTGCCAGCCGAACAGGCGCACCCACTCGCCGTTCACGTCCAGCACCCGGTCCTCGCCATCCAGCAGCACCAGCCCTTCGGGCGCGGCCTCGAACAGCTGGTCCAGGTAGGCGCGCTGCAGGGTGAGCGTTCCCTCGCGCCGCTCCGCCTCGGTGATGTCGCGGATCACCAGCAGCCGCCCCATGTCGGCCCCCGCGGCGGCCAGCGGGCGCACCCGCACGTCCACCTGCCGCGCCGCGCGCCCCTCCCCCAGCGTTAGCCGGATGGCCCCCGCGGCGCCGTCCGGGATCCGCTCCGCCAAAAGCGCCGCGGCGATCGGCGCCAGCACCTGCGCGGCGGGGCGCCCCACCACCTCGCCCCGGATCCCCAGGATCTGCCGCGCGGCGGGGTTCAGGTCCAGTACGCGCCCGGTCTCATCGACCACGACCACGCCGTCCGGCATCTCCTCCACCAGCGCCTCGCGCGCCACGGGCACCAGGTCCAGCAGCCGCAGGCGAAAGATCGCCCAGAAAAAGACGGCGCCGCTCAGCGCGAACAGAAACGGGCCGGGATTGGCCGGGAACCGCACCGTCTGCGACAGGTGCAGCACGTTGCCGATCCACGGAACCGCCGCGGCCGTCACGATGGCGGCGGCCTGGCGGCGGTACAGGTGAGTGGAGCGCAGCGCCCGCAGCGCGACGATGGCCACGGCGAGGGAGAGCAGCGCCCACGAGTAGGCCACGTGCAGCCAGAACCCCCAGCCGTTCAGGGAGTCGATGGCGGCGCGTCCGTCGCGCTCCACCAGGGCAAAGCGGGTCCAGAAGGCGTGGTGCAGCGGGTTGGTGAGCGCCATCACCAGCGTGAGCAGGGGGATGGCGCCCAGCAGGGTGAGGGCACGGGGGGTGAGCCACGCTTCGCGCCGCGTGTACTGCAGCGCGAACACGGCCCAGGCCAGGGGGACGATGATGGCGCCCACCTGCGTGGCCTGCCCCAGCGCGAGCTTGCTGTGAAAGTCGGCGCTGGCCCGGTAGAGCGCGTAGAACAGCGCCCACGCGGACGACGAGGCCATCAGCAGCACGAACCCGGTGGCGGCGGGCACGCGCCGGTGCCGCCACGCGAACAGCGCCAGCGCCGCGCACACCAGCGCGCTCGCCAGGAGCGGGATGAAGACGGGCGTGGGCTGCCAGACCATGCGCACACACGGTCCGCCGCGCGCCGCGGCGGAGCGGTTGGGGAGCGCCCGGTCCCGGGCGCGCGGAAGGGTGGGAAGGTGGATGAAAGATGCTCCGGCCGCCGGGTGACCGCAAGCGGCGGGGAAGTGCGTGAGTGCGTGAGTGCGAAAGTACGAAAGTACGAAAGTACGAAAGTACGAAAGTGCGAAAGTGCGAAAGTGCGAAAGTGCGGGGCGCGTTGAGCTAAGGCCATCGCGCGCCGGCCGCCGGTCGAATGATGCTGATTGCGGACCTAATCCCGTGATCTCGCGGTTGCGGACGCGCCGGTGCATGGGATGCCGCACACGGTCGGGCCGCCGAGTCCACGAAGGTGGACTTTGTGGAGCAATTCTTCATTCGCTCCTGCAGGCGGACGGCACGTTGCCGGTTCAGATTCTCAATGGGCATCTCCGCGGCTGTGAAAACGTGATGTCCGCCTTCGCGGACGGGTTTGGAGAGCATTCCACACCCTCACACCCTCACACCCTCACACCCTCACACCCTCACACCCTCACACCCTCACACCCTCACACCCTCACACCCTCACACCCTCACACCCTCACACCCTCACACCCTCACACCCTCACA